>CAZLWV010000129.1:0-15025 GCA_964563135.1 uncultured Planctomycetaceae bacterium | reverse complement strand
GGCCAATCTCCATGGCCGCCATGGCCGTGAACAGGGCCGTCGTTCCGGAGGTGACGCCCAGGGCGTACTTGACGCCGATGTGGGCCGCATAGGCCTTCTCGAACTGGAGCGACTTGGAATCTCCGGCACTCCAGCGGAAAGGCGCCCTCGACTCGAGCACGTCGATCAGTTCCTGCTTCTCCACATCGTCGTAGAACTGCGGGCCGTACGGCTGTGAATGGAGAATCTCCTTCCGGACCGGCGTGCCGCCATCCACAGCGAGCTTCTCGATCTCCCCACCTTCGGCCGCACGGCTCTCCGACACGCCCGCGGAGCCGGCAAACACCGAGGCCGCTCCCGCGACACCGACCGTTGCCAGAAATCCGCGGCGACTCTTCATTTGGCTGTTCATCTCTTCGTCCTCTTGTTATGTCTTGTCAGCAGGTCCCGGACGCCGCACGGGACCAGAATGGCTCCAACAGGTTTCTTTTCCGCTTCCCTGGCTGCCGGTGGGGGTCTGGCTGCTCAAGTGGCTCTTTCGTCGAGATCCCTTGCGGCGTGCAGGACCTTCAATTCCAGAGGTTCTCTCTACAACCGACCTCGCAGCCCGTGAAGTCTTTCCCAGACTCTTGCGCCCAACGGGCGCAGGCCTCTCTTGACCGGACAGCAGCTCGCAGCCAGGTCTTCGGGTGGTGCCCGCGGGCGGCCCTGCCACCCTGGGGCCAGCGAGGCAATCTGCCGCGGACGGCACGGCGTCCGGCAACCGGTCCCTAACTCTTGACCAGCGCGGCGCTGTGCTTCTGGATCCTCCCGACAGCTTCAATAATATGATCGATATCGCCCGGTTCCGCCAGAAGCACGTTCTGGGGAATGGCCACGGTGGTGTCGCACACCTGGCGGTTGCCCTTGAGTTCCCGGAAGCTGTCGCGGTATTCCTTGAGCCGTTTCTCGGAAAACAGCCGCTTGAACCCTCGCGACGCGATAGCCTCGTCGAGCAGGCCGTCGTTGTACTGCTCGTGGTAAACGCTGCTGCAGGGGACGTTTTCGGCATGCAGAGCCCGCATGAAGGCGTCGCGCGAGAGGCCGTTGAACTGTGTCGAATCATACCGGAGCGGGAAGAGGTGCCACACGGCGCGGCTGGCTTCAGGCAACTGGGCGGGCTTCAGGCCCGGGATTTCCTTCAAACCGGCAATGAGGCGATCGGCGTTCTTGCGCCGCTTTTCAGTCTCCTGGACCAGCTTGTCGAACTGCTGGATCAGCATGGAAGCCTGGAAATGCTGCATGCGGAAGTTGCTGCCGCGGGTGAAGCAGCCCTTCCCCTGAAACGTTCCTGTGGCTCGGCCACAGTTGTGGTACGCAAAGCAGCGGTCGATCAGTTCGTCGTTGTTGCTGCTCACGGCCCCGCCTTCCCCCGACGGGATGTGCTTGGAATTCTGGAAACTGAAGCAGCCCAGGTCGCCCAGGGTTCCACACTTCTGCCCCTTGTATTCAGCCAGCCAGGCCTGGCAGGCATCCTCGACCACGCCGAAACCGTGCTTCTTGGCGATGGCGTTGATCGGATCCATATCGCAGGGCATCCCGAAGATGTGGACCGGGAGAATGAGCCGCGTACGATCCGTGATCCGACTCTCGATCGTGGCGGGATCCATCGTCAGCGTGGCCGGGTCGGTGTCGGCAAACACCGGCAGCGCCTTATGGGTCAGGATCGCGTTGTAAGTCGCAATGAAGGTATAGGGCGAAACGATCACTTCATCCCCGGCATCCACGCCGATCGCGTGGAGGCTGGTGATCAGCGCCGTGGTGCCGCTGGCAGTGGCCAGGCAGCGTTTGGCGCCCAGCAGCTTCGCATAGCCTTCTTCAAACTCGGGGACCCGCCCGCTGTCGCCGCCGCGGTACCAGTCGCCGCTCCGGAGGATTTTGAGGATGTCGGGCTCCCACTCCTGGCGCCACTCGGGCCATGCCGGCCAGTCCCCTTGGTGCGCCGGCGTGCCCCCGAGGGCGGCCGGCCTGGTCGTCTCAGCCCCAAGCACCGAGGGGGACGACTGGACCCCCAAACCCGCCAGAGCCGCCGAACCCGCGGCCGCAGTGCATACAAACTCTCGTCGCGTCATGGAATCTTTCATGGTATCAGTCCTTTTCAGGCTCACAGTTCGATGGTCCCAACCTGTTTGCCGATCCGGGCAAGGGTCCGCGGCGGCCTGCGGACCCGCCGTAGATCTGGCCGTCATTTCGCTCGCCGAGCGCCGGTTCGCACCGCGGAGGCGGCGAGCCGGCCACACGTTCACGCCGCGTAGTACCGAGCCACCTTTCGGATCGCTTCCGCCACGCCGAGGATATACTCCTCCGTCATGTACTCGAAGATGGGCACGCGGATATTGGTGACCAGGATCTCTTCGGCTTCGGGGCACTTGTGCTTGGTGAAGTCCATGTCGGTCAGGCCCATCTCCTTCACAGGCCAACGGCCGGCGAAGAATCCGTGATTCTGGAAGACCGGCTCCTGATAGAGCGGATACTTGATGTAACCGCCCTGCACGGATGCTCCCTCGGCCGCCAGCGCCTTGACGAACTCGGAGCGACCGCACTTGAACGCCTCGGGACGGATGCGGAACATGTAGAACCAGTAGACGGCGCGGTCCTCGGGATGCACGTTGTGGGGGATGATTCCCGGTACGTCGGCGATCTTCTCCGTGAGCAGGTTGCCCAGCCGGGCCCGTTTCTCGACGATCTTCTCCAGCCGGGTGAGTTGGGCGGCGGCCACGGCCGCCTGGGGCTCACTCATCCGGTAATTGGTGGCGAAACCGTCAAACCCGCCCCACTTGCTGCGGTCGCCTCCCTTGTCGCCATACTTCTGCAGGAGCGGGCCAAAACGGTCGTCGTTGGAGCCGACCATGCCGCCGTCGCCACAGGTGATATGCTTCGAGTTCTGCAGGGAGAAACACGCCAGGTGCCCCACCGTGCCGATGGGGCGGCCCCGG
The DNA here is from genome assembly GCA_964563135.1 of uncultured Planctomycetaceae bacterium. Lineage (GTDB taxonomy): Bacteria > Planctomycetota > Planctomycetia > Pirellulales > Thermoguttaceae > JAAYAY01. The sequence goes on along the minus strand of CAZLWV010000129.1, from coordinate 12,071 downwards.
TAACGGGCACCCCAGGCCTGAGCACAATCCTCGATCAATACCAGCTTGTGGCGATCGGCCAGGGCCTTCAGAGCATCCAGGTCGCAGGGATTGCCCGTCAGGTGAACCGCAATGATCGCCTTGGTCTTGGGTGTAATCCGTTTCTCCACGTCGGCCACGTCGAGATTGAAGGTTCCTTCCCCGAGGTCCGCAAATACCGGCACCGCCTGCTGGTAGATGATGCCGATGACCGTTCCCATGTCGGTGATCGGCGAGGTGATGACCTCATCCCCCACGCCTATGCCTGCAGCCGCTACGGCAATATGGATCGCCGCCGTGCCGGAGGAACAGTTGTGTGCGTACTTGACGGGGCAGAACTCGAGAAACCGCTGCTTGAGCAATTCGGTCTGTGGACCCTTCCAGTAGAACAGGGAGTCCTGCTTGAGCATCTCCTGGAGCTGCTTGAGTTCCTCGTCACCCCACCGCGGCTCGGAGGTCGGCCGGACCTGGACGGCCTTCTGGCCGCCGTTGATCGCCAGTTCCGCCGCGCCGCTGTTGGCCGGCTCGCCACCCCTGGCCACGGCTCCCCCCAACACCATGCCGGAGGCCCCGGCCACAAACTGACGCCGCGACATCCCGTTATTCTGACTCATCGTCCGACTCTCCCATGCAAATCGTTTCGATCACGAACTGCCATAACCACGTAGAATACCCGAGAATCTCCCGCGTTCCAGTAAGGAATGCGAAATTCTATTACCTTTTTGCGACATGACCCGAACCGCCGTCCGGCGCATGCGCGCCCGTACAAACCCGGCCTGAGAACGCCGGTCTGCCTCCCAGAGCCCCGGCAAAGCCGCATCAGGTTGCTGCCACCACGGGCGGGAAATGCCATAATGAGGAAATTCCCACCCTCTTCCGGGTGGAAACATCGTGCCTTTCATTCCACTCCATTTGGTTTCAGGGAGCGCACCTCGTGGATTCGACTTGCCGGATTGCCCTCCTTCTCGATCGCGGTTTGAGCTTCGTTCGCGGAGTGATCCGAGGGGTGCGTCTGTACGCAGCGAACAAACCCAACTGGAGCCTGCGCGACGGACCCCCGCAACTGCGCCTGGTCTCACAGGTGCGGGACTGGAAGCCGCACGGAATCATTGCCGGGCTGGTGCTTCCGCGGGTCGCCCGTGAGCTGATCCGCACGCGGATCCCGCTGGTCGACACGGCGTTCATGCTTCCCGATCTGGGGGTCCCTGCCGTGGATGTCGATCACGCGGCGGTGGGGCGGCTGGCGGCCGATCATTTCCTGGCCCAGAAGTTCGTGAATTTCGCTTTTTTCGGGAGCGAGTCGGCGGCCTATTCGAGGGCCCAGGAGGCGGTGTTCCGAGAGCGGGTGGCCGCCGCCGGCCACCATTTTTCCTCGTGCTACACGGAGTATCTGGCAGACCTGGCCACGGCTGCGCTATGGAAAAAGTCCACCCAGAAAGCGCATCGCTGGCTGCGCCGACTTCCCAAGCCCGTGGCGATCCTGTGCTGTGAAGATGCTCCGGCGCGTTATCTGGCCGACGTGTGCAGCCAGATCGGACTGCGCGTGCCTGAGGACGTGGCGCTCCTGGGGGTCGGAAATGACGACCTGGACTGCACGCTGACCCAACCGACTCTGTCGAGTATCGCGGTGCCGACGGAACGGATCGGCTTCGAAGCGGCCGCGCTGCTTGACCGGCTCATGTTGGGCGAGGTGGAGACGGCCAGCTCGCTCCTTCTGCCGCCGCTCCACGTCGTGACCCGCCACTCGACCGACGTGACGGCGGTCGACGACGAGCACGTGCAGGCTGCACTGCGTCACATCCGGCAGCATTTCCACGAGGACCTGAGCGTCGACGACGTGGCCCGAGGAATCGCCGCCGGCCGGCGGCTGCTGGAGCGCCGCTTTCGCTCGATTCTTGGCCGTTCGGTACTGGACGAGATCAACCGTGCACGGGTTGAACTGGCCAAGGAACTCCTGGCAAACACCCACCTGGCAATCGCAACGGTGGCCGCGAGATCCGGTTTCGGCACCACCCGCCGACTCGACGTGGTTTTCGCCCGTCACACGGGCCTGTCGCCCCGAGCCTACCGCCAGCAGTCGCAACCCCGGTAGTGCGCCGCGTTGGTCTGGCGGGGGTGAAACAACCGGTGGCCCTGCAAGCGGCCCTGATGCTCCGTCCGCCACGCCTTGGACACTGCTGGGAAAAAGCCGGTCGTGGCACGCAAACCGCCGCACGACGCCTGCAAAGGCCCTCAAACGGCCTGCCAGGTATGCCGGAAATGCTGCACGGGGGTGGGATCGCCGCGGAACTGCCAGAGTTGCGAAGCGGGCCCCAGGAAGCTGGCGATGAACCAGCAGGCATGTACGGGATGATGCGCGAGGTATCGAGCCAGGGCTGCGCCGAATCGGGGACGCGAGCCCAAGGCCCGCAGGAACATTCGCAGCCAGTGATCGGCAGTGAAGCCGTAGTCCTCCGTTCCGTCCACTTCGCGAACGAGGCGGAAATGCTCCTGGGCACACCGCTCGAGTTGTCCGGGGACCGGATAGTAACCGCCGTAGCCGCGGTGGAGAATCGCGAAATGAAACGCCTGCCGGTCGAAGATCTGCAGCAGCGGGGACCGCAGCAGCTTGGCCGGGGCTATGGGATCGCCGCGGAAATGGAGCGCGGTCGTCACGACGCGCCGAGAGGGCGAGGAGGGATCGAGCAGTCGGGCCAGGATGTCGAACATCGCCCGGTAAATGCTGTCCTGCCGCCGCTCGATCGCATCGGCAGGCTGGCAGAAATGCTCGAGAGCACCGTTCAGGATGATGCCGTCGAAAGCCCCTTCCCACTGGTTCGGCAAGGCCCGGTAATCGGAAAGCAGTACCCGCAGACCCCGGGACCGGCAAACGGCCGCCTGGTCCTCCGAGATCGTCACGCCCGTGACCTCGCAGCCGCGGTCCTCGGCGGCCAGCATCAACGTTCCCAGGCCGCAGCCGATTTCCAGCAAGCGGAAGCCGGGCCCCGCCCCGAGTTCATCCAGCAGGTAGCCGTGCTGCCGCCGTTGAGCCTGGCGATAGTCGGCCTTTGCATCGCCGCCATAGATACCTTCCGTGTAGTCTTCAACGCCGGCGAATACCGAAACACCGGTGATGTGATAGCAGCGCCGCACGATGTGAGCCACCTTGTCCAGCCCATGCGCAGAATCGGGCCGGACAACTTCATTCGCCTTCATCAGCATCAGCAACTGCCTCCACTTTCAACACCGCAACGCCGGGAGGAACCGGCCAGGTCCGCAGGGTGCCGTTCCGGGGAACATCGCGAGCGGGAACTCAGCAGCCAGCGCGTTGTGCACCCAGATCCTTGCGGTGTGCGGTTGCACACCTCTCGCAGATCGGGGATCGAGGTTCTGGAGGGGGTGTACGGCCGACTGCGGCAACCCGGCGGCGCTGGCCCAAGCTCGTCGCGGACCACGGAAAGAGCAAGCCTCCATTATATTTGAATCGCCAACCGGCAGGCAAGTTCTCGTCGCGGCCAGCCGCTGCCACAGGTCGGGATTGGCCTCGGTGAAGGCCGGTTCTGACGACTGGCGATCATGGTAATTCCACACCAGATTCACCGCTGCAATCGTCGCCGGCGGCAGAATCGGCGTTCTCCAGCAACACCGGTCCGCCCCGCGGGGATCGGCGGTCTGCCATTGCGGTGGTATTTCCCGTCACTTGGAACGGGTCGGTGCCCCCTATGGGGACGCCAGCAGCGCTGCGTAGGGCCGCTTGACCGCCTGGCTGGGCTTTTCGCGGCCGCCCGACTCCTCGTTCTGCACCCACATGTGGCCGAACTTGAACCAGGCGCCGTTGTTGCTGCCGTCGGCGCGGACGATCATGGGAATGGGCGACCCGGCGGCCTGTTTGCCCGAACGGACCCGCTGCGACCAGCCTTCGGTCATGGAAACATAGAGCTGGAGCAGGTAGCGATCGGCGTTGGAGAAGACGACGTCCAGGTGGCCGTCGGCATTGATGTCGACCAGCCGCAGGCCGGCGTCGCGTCCCTGGAGGTCGACGACCGCCGCCCCTTCGGGAAGGGTAAAGGGGAGCCTGCTCCAGGCGTGGGTATCGGGCGACCAGGAGAAAACGCCTTGTTGGCCGGCGTTGCCCACGATCAGCTCGCAAAGGCCGTCGCAGTCCAGGTCGTAGAGTCGCACCCCCTGGTCCAGCTCGTTGCGGCAGGTCAACACCTCCCCGTTCAGTTCCAGGCCGGCGAGGCCCTGCGGATCGGCCACCCACTGCTTGCCGTCAAAGTGCCAGAGTCCCGCCTGTTTCTCACTGCGGACGAGGAGGCTGGCCGAACCGCTCTTCTGCAGGACGGCGAAACGGACCCCCGCATCGCGGCGGTTTCCCGCCGCATCCGTCTCGACCAGGCGGACCGGAAACTCGCCGGTCACCCACTGCCGGTCGACGGGCGACCAGAGACGCGTTTGCCGCACGCTCTCGTTGCCGATGACAACGTCCATGTAGCCGTCGGCGTTCAGGTCCAGCACCCGCACGCCGTTGTCCTCGCCGTTGGCGGCCCGCAGCGGGACTCCTCCCAACAGGTTCGCCGTGAGCCGCTCGTTGACCTCGCGGAAGTTGAGAAACTTGACCTTCTTGCCGTACTTCTCCACCGCATGATCGACGAGGGCCACAACCTGGTCGCTGCGGATCCAGCGGCCGGCGTGATGGCAGAGCGTATAAATCCCCTGCTGGATCAGCGTGGCGTCGATCGCCGCCTGCATGTCGGCCACGGTCACCGGATGGTGCGCCCCCTGAAGATGGAAACCCTGCCAGTCATCAGGCATCGCCGAGGGAAGCTCCCAGCAGAGGCGGGCAACGACGTAAGGATACGGGTAGTTCTCCACATAGTTGACGAACTCGAAATCGCGGGGCACGTATTTCTCGAACCGCAGCTTCCCCTGCTCGTCGCGAACGACCGACGACGGCAGATCCGGATCGTCGGGCGTGAACAGGAGGAACACCGACGAGTTGACGTTCAGGAACTTGCCGCCGGGGGTCGTCTTGTTGAACACCTCCGTATAGAAACGGGGGCTCATCGAGTTCATCGAGTCGCAGCAGGGCATGCGGAAGGCCACGGGGATCGAGTTCGGGATTCTGCACATCTGCTCGATCCCCTCGTCGTAGGTCGCCTTGGCCTTGGCAAAATCGTCAAGCTGCAGGCACGGGCAGGGATGATCGTAGGTGTGCGCCTCCAGACTCACCCCTTCCTTGACCCACTTCTGATAGATGGGCGAGTTGACATCGGTCTTGTTTCCCATGCAACTGACCGGTCCACGGCCGTCGATCTGCTTGAGCTGCTCGATGATCGGCCGGAGAAACGTCTCATGGACCTGGGGGTCTTTCAGGTCGTCGATCGAGAGAACCACGACCCCCTCCACCCCTTCCTCGCCGATCCATTGGGGCGTGGCAAGGCGGGCCGTGTCGCGCCCCACGTAGTACGGATCGCAGAACTCGTTGAGGTAGGCCAGACGATTCCCGTCGGCGCAGGCGGCTGTCGAAAGGAGGGAAAGAAAGGCGGCAACCAGGAGGGAAACTCGCGTGCGAAGCATCTTGAGCCTCGTTGCAGGATTACTGGGGATTGGTCGGGGGCAGCCAGAGTGAACTCGGGTCGCGCGGCTGGCCGGACCTCAGCGGCGTTCAGGTCTCAGGTCCGGCAGTCCATCCGTTTCACTTTCCGCAATCATCGCCTGTGCCCAGTGTCGGGTCAACTGGTGGCCGCGGTGCAGGCCGAAAGTGGATGCCACCCGCCGGGGCCCCCCGCACGGCCGTCGACCTGATGCTTGCCGCCATGGAAAGTGCTAGACTGTGGGCGGTTTGCGAGCCGCATTTTGCCTGCCGGGAAGAGCAGCACACGATTGTCGAAGGCCTCATGAGGATCCTCTCCTCCCCGTGCGGACCACGCCGGCATCGCAAGGCAAGCGCGAGGCCGTTGCGGCGCGCCGACGCCGCAGCACAAAGCTTTGAAGAAACATTCCAGGAAAGCAGGTACACCTATGAAGACTGTTCGGCTAGTGCGATATGCAGCGTTTCTGTCCTGCGCCGGTGCGGTTCTGGTCTTCTGCGCCGGCCGCGTCTCGGCAGCCGAAGGAGCCAAGACGGCCGCCCGGATCCTCATCGTTACCGGGGAAGATTACCCCGGGCACAAGTGGCAAGAAACCTACCCGGTGGTGAAGGCGGAACTGGAAAAGGATCCGCGGTTGACCGTCGATGTTCTGGCCGACCTGAAGTCGCTGGCAACAACGCGTCTGGCCGATTACGACGCGGTGGTCTTTCATTTCAAGAACTACGACCCCGCGGTGCCCGGGCGGAACGGTCTTGACAACCTGGCCAACTACGTGAAGCAGGGGGGCGGACTGGCGATCCTCCACTTCGGCTGCGGCGCGTTCCAGGAGTACAAAGCCGATTTCACCAGGCTTGCCGGCCGGGTCTGGTTCGGCGAGAAAACGCCGCCGGGAAGGCGGGGGCACGACCCGCGGGGCCAGTTCGTCGTGAACATCGCCAAGATCGACCACCCTGTCGTCCGGGGCATGAAGGATTTCACCACCGACGACGAACTCTACACCTGCCTGGAGGGCGACGAGCCGATTACCACCCTGGCCACGGCGGTCTCCAAGGTCGACGGCCAGCCCTATCCGATCGCGTTTGTGCTCGACTACGGCAAGGGGCGGGTATTCCACTCCGTGCTCGGCCACGATACGGCTGCCTTTGCCGCCGAAGGGGCGGCGGAATTGCACCGGCGGGGCTGCATCTGGGCGGCCGGCCTGCAGCCGATCCCGGACCAGAAGTAGACCCTGGGCAACACCTGCCGGCTGCCACCGGAACCGGACTCGGCCAAAAAAACGGCCTGGCAGGAAAATCGGCGGCAACCACAGATACTCTGCACGAGGATAGACGACGATGAGAATCGGCTTTCACACCGACGCGTTCAATTCGCACGCCTTCTCGTTCGAGAAGGCCCTGGCATGGGCCCAGCGGAATGACGTGCATTTCGTCGAGCCGGGCCTGATCGACGGCGCATGCTGGATCCACGGACTGGGCTATTTTCCCCATGTGGCCCTCTACGAAGATCCAAAACTCCTGCGGGAGAAGATGGCCGCTTACGGCGTCCGCTTCAGCCAGGTCGACGCCGCCTACCCGCTCAGCGGAAAGGATGGTCCTTCGATCGGATTGCCCTACGTGCTCAAGGCCATCCCCTGGGCCGCCCACGCCGGCTGCGATCACGTGGCCACGACCGACGGGTTGCACGCGCCGGAGGGACTCTCGGACAGCCAGGCCATGGACCTGATGAAACGGAGCTACAACGAGATCGTCCGCACGGCCGAGGCCTACGGCGTGATCGTGACAATCGAGGTCCACGGCCATTTCACGACCGATCCGGACAAGGTCGAGCAGATGCTCGGCTTTGTCGATTCGCCCCATCTGCGAATGAACTTCGATACGGGCAATACCTTCATCGCCGGCCGCGATCCCGTCGAGTTCTGCCGCCGTTTCCTCGGCAAGATCAGCCACGTTCACGTCAAGGACGTGAGCCGGTCGCTGGCCGAGTCGCTGCGCGGCAAGGACACGGGCATCGCGATCAGCCACTGCGCCATCGGCGAAGGGGTCAACGCCGGCAATATCCGCAAGTGCCTGGAGATGCTCCGCGATCACGGCTACCAGGGCGTACTGAGCATGGAATGCGAAGGCCAGGGAGGACCGCTGATCGAGAAGTCGCTCGCCTGGCTGCGGCGGACGATGCAGGAACTCGGCATTCCGGAAGAGAAGTAATGGGTGCGCCTCGGCGCACCAACGAAACTGGTTCCATCCGGTGCGTCAAGTCGCACTCCCACCTGTCACGCCTCCAATCTCAGAAGGACACGATCATGATTCGGTCAATTCCAGCGAACATCGGCGGCATTTCCCGGCGCGGTTTCCTCAAGCGTTCGGCCGCAGCGGCTGCCGCGGCGGGCACCGCCAGCCTGGCAGTCGCCCGTTCGGCCCATGCGGCCGGCCAGGGCGCCATCAAGATCGGCATGATCGGGAGCGGCAGCCGCTGCAGCGGAGCCGCAGCCGAGGCGTTGAAGGCGGGCCCGGACGTGAAACTGGTGGCCATGTGCGATGTTTTCGACAGCCGGGTGAAGGCCAGTCGCACGAACCTGAAGCAGATGTTCCCCGACCAGGTCGATGTCGGCGACGATCGCTGCTTCGTGGGCTTCGACGGCTACAAAAAGGTGATCGACTCGGTCGACGTCGTCCTCATCGCCTGCGCATCGAAGTTCCATCCCATGTATGCAGAAGCGGCGATCCAGGCCGGGAAGCATGTATTCGTCGAGAAGCCGCATGCGATCGATCCGGTCGGCGTGCGGCGGGTGGAGAAGATCGCCAAACTGGCCCAGGAAAAGGGATTGAGCCTCCTGTCGGGCCTGCAGAGCCGGTATCATGCGGGCTGGCAGGAAACGGTCAAGCGAATCCACGACGGCGCGATCGGCGACGTGGTGGCTGCCCAGGCGATGTTTCTCCGTGGCCCCTACCGCGTCTTCGAACGGGATCCGGGGTTGACCGAAATCCAGTACCATTTCTGGAACTGGTATCACTTCCGCTGGCTGTCCGGCGACGACGTACCCCAGTCGCTCGTCCACAACGTGGACCGCATCTCCTGGATCATGAAGGAAGAAATGCCCACCTGGGCCTTCGGCCTGGCGGGGCGTTCCTCGTCGTTCGGCGAGATCTACGGCGACATGTTCGACCACCACACGACCGTTTACGAATACGACAGCGGCGCCCGCCTCTACGCCCTCTGCCGGACTCAGAATGGGTGCTACAACAACTCCAGCGACATCGTCATGGGCACCAAGGGAACCTGCGACCTCGGCCGATGCCGGATCGAGGGCGAGACGAACTGGCAGTTCGAAGGCCAGCACAACAACCCCTACGAGGCTGAGCAAAAGGCGCTGATCGACTCGGTGCGCCAGGGCAAGCCCATCAACAGCGGCAGCTACATGGCCACCAGCACCATGATCGGCGTGCTGGGCCAGATGACATGCTACACCGGCAAACCGGTCAAGTGGGAAGAAGCCTGGCAGTCGGATCTCCAGTACGGCCCGGCGCCCGAGCAGGCCAGTTTCGACATCGAGCCGCCGACCGTGCCCGACAAGACCGGCAACTATCCCCTTCCCCTGCCGGGAATTACCAGCCTGGAAGACCTGCGCTGACCGGCTGGCCGCGACTTTGCCTCGGCGCCCGCTGCCCGACAACGCAGGCCCCTGCTCAAAGAACCCGCCGGCCCGATCGCCCTGCGCGGCGCAGGGAAGAAGCGCCCTTGCCACCGCCGTGGCGCAGAGCCGCCCTGCGCCGGTGGACTCCAGATTCCCCTTCCTGCCGCCGCCCTCGCGGCGGCAGGATCGAGACAGTAGAGGGGCAGGCGGTTCATTCAGCGGGGCGGCCGATCTTGACCAGAACCGCGCCATGCGGCTGGACCGCCGTCTCAAATCCGTCGGCGTGGTCCCCCAGATCCTTCCGCTGCCAGAGATCTCGCACGGGCTGCACTCCCGCCAGCTTCAGCGTCTTCCAGTCGATGCGGATCGTCGCGGGCGCCCGGCTGCGGTTGAAGAGCCCGACAGCCTGGGTGCCGTCAGAAAGCGGCCGCGCCCAGACTTCCGAGGTCCCATCCTGCTGGATTCGGCGTGCGGCTTGCCCCAGGAGGTCCTGGTCGACATCGATCACCTCGCTGTTGGTGAGCAGGGCGAGTGTGAACTCGTCCAGCCCCGACATATCGCAGCCGATCAGGAGCGGCGCGGCCTGGAGACTCCAGAGCGTGATATGCGTCACCTGTTCGTGCGGTTTGAGTCTGCTGGGATGCAGGCTGGGCCCCCATCCGACTTTGCCGACCACGAGCATGTCCGGATCATTCCATTGCCCCGGCTTCGCGTAGGGGGCAACACCGTCCTGGCCGAAACCGATACCAGCCATGTTGGCCCAACTGTCGTTGATATCGCCGGTCGTGCGCCAGAGATTGCCCCCGACCTGCGCTCCCCACTCCGACACGTTGCCCATGCCGTACTGGCAGAGACTGTAGACAATATCGCGATCGCACTGGTCGAGCGCTTCGCGCATGACGAAGTAGGGTTTCATCAACTGCTCGCGGTTGGGATCGGGGACAATCCCGCCATAGGAACACCAATCGTGTTTCACATAGTCGATTCCCCAAGCAGCCCAGGTCTTGGCGTCCTGCAGTTCATGCCGGTAGCTCCCTTCGTAGCCCGCGCAGGTCTTCGGTCCCGGCGAGGAGTAGATCCCCAGCTTCAAGCCCTTGGAGTGGACATAGTCGGCCAGGGCCGCCATGTCGGGGAATCGTTCGTTCGTCTGGATCCGGCCGTCGGCGTCGCGTCCCCCCTGCCAGCAGTCGTCGATGTTGACATACTGATAGCCGTGGGCGGCCAGCCCGGAAGCGACCATGGCGTCGGCCGCCTCGCGGATCTTCTCATCGCTCACGGCCCCCGCCCAGCAGTTCCAGGCGTTCCAGCCCATGGGTGGCGTCATCGCGAGCTTGTGTTTGCCGCCCACGATCGTCAGCTTCCGCCGGGCCTGCCCCAGGGGATTTTTGACCTGCAGCTCGACGTTGAACCGGCCCTCCTCCGCCAGCGAGCCGGTGATGATCCCCGTGGCCGGGTCGAGCGTCAATCCTCTGGGAAGGCCATCGGCGGCGTAGCTCAATGGCGGTTGCCCCGTGGCGGGAATGAGGAGCAGAAACGGCCGCCCCGGCGTGGTACCGACAATCCGGGGGCCGTGGATCGCCGGCAGGGGCGAGGTATCCCGCGTCAGAACCGGGGGCGGCGGCAACGGCGCTTCGGTCGATTCGGGCAGTGCCCCGCCGGCTTTGACAAGAATCCTGGCATTCAACCAGTTCGCATGGTCGTAGTTGATACCGTCATCCCCGCCGGTCACCACCAGCATCAGCTCCTTGGCGCCGGCAAGGTCGGCCACAAGCGGCCGGGGTTGGTCCTTGCCGTGCACCGGCCCGCTCGTCGCAACCCGCTTCCCGTCGACCCAAACCTCGAACTCCACGCTACCACGGCCTTCCACTTCGTCGTCGATCCCCACCTCGGCGAAGAAAGTCTCCGCCGTGCCCTTCAAAGCGATTCGCCACTCGCTGTCGGCGTGCGTTCCCACACCGTGGGCAAACACTTCTCCGGCGGTCTTCAAAGGATTACCGTCGACCGACCTGGCGGCGTGGGGTTCACCCCAGCCTTGCTCGATCTTGCCCAGGTCCAACGACTCCAGCCAGACATCGTCGGCCCGCACATTCGCGGCCAGGGACAGGCACGCAACCACGCAAACGATCCGAGAAAACGAAACCATGGCATTCTCCCATCACCGGAATGTCGTGTCAGCACAAGGTATGGTCAGATCACGTCTTCTACCCATCACTCCACCACTGTCCCTTGCTCTTCGCCCCCTCAGTAACTCGGCGTGGGGGGGCGGTAGTTGCCGATGTCGATGGACCGGAACCACTCGACCGTCTTGGCCAGGCCCTCAGCAAGGGGCACCGTTGGCTGCCAGCCAAGTCTCTCCCGGGCCAGACTGATGTCGGGGCGGCGCCGCTTGGGATCGTCGGCCGGCAGATCGCGGTAGACGATCTTGCTCTTGGAACCGGTTATTTCGAGCACCTTCTCGGCCAGTTCACGGATCGTGTACTCGGCGGGATTGCCGAGGTTGACCGGCCCGATGAATCCGTCTTCGTTCTCCATCATGCGGATGAAACCGTCAACCATGTCGTCGCGATAACAGAAAGAGCGGGTCTGGCTTCCATCGCCAAACAGGGTGATCTCTTCCTTCTGGAGAGCCTGGCGGATGAAGTTGGAGATCACCCGTCCGTCGTAGGGGTGCATTCTGGGCCCGTAGGTGTTGAAGATCCGCACGATGCGGATATCCACGTGGTTCATGCGGTAGTAGTCCATGAACAACGACTCGGCGGCTCGTTTCCCCTCGTCGTAGCACGCCCGCGGCCCAATCGGATTGACCGACCCTCGGTAGCTCTCCGTCTGGGGATGGACCTCGGGGTCGC
>CAZLWV010000128.1:11224-23079 GCA_964563135.1 uncultured Planctomycetaceae bacterium | reverse complement strand
GTTCGACTATTCGTTCTTTGGCGACGCTCGCATTGCTGCCGGCGATGGTGCGCCGCAGCCAGCGGAAGTCCTGCGGCAACTGACCACAGCCCGTGCCTACCAGGCGACCGCTGGGGCGGACCTGGCGGGGCTGGTCAATCGTGCGGACCAGGGCGTTGCGCCCGGCAATCTGCTGCCGCATGCGAACGATCTCGGGCAGGAGGGCGAAGGCTGGCAGTTTTCCTACCAGGGGGACGATTGCCGCGTGGTTTACCGGTGGTCGCCCGACACCGGCACCCTGGACGACTTCCGCGTACAGGTCGACGATGGCCGGCCCTTCGCGCCGGCCCAGGGGGGCGGCGCAACCGTTGCGGTCCAGCATGGCGATCAGAGCCAGGAGGTCCCGCTGCGAGGCGGACGGGCGGTCGAGGTCAAACGCGATCATGATCGGCTTCACGTGCTCTGGGAGTACAGCGTGGAAGGTCAGGCCTTGCGGGTCGACTGGACCTACGAGATTCTCGGCAAGGCCCTGGTGGTCTCCGCCCGCTGCGACGAGCCGCAGGTGAGCCGATTCTCGCTGGGCGATGTCGGATTGGCGCCGCTGCGGCGGACGTTTCCGGTGCCCTACCTGGCGGGACACGTGGTCTACCTGTCGGCGCAGAATGTGTTCGTCGGCCGCTGCCTGAACTGGACCGTGTCGCACGCGTCGCGCTGCCCCTCAGGCACGGCCGAATACGATCTGAAGACCGACGGCACTCGCAACCCCCTGGTCGAGACGGGCTATATCGCCGTCTCGCCCGATGTGGGCGAGGTGTTGCCCAACATTCCGCATCCAGCTTCCCCCTACCTGGCCCAATTGGGCCCGCGAGTGATGCTGGACGTGTGGGGCCACCACGACGGCACCTACCAGGGAGACGCCGAGAACCTGCTGGCCCTCAAGGACCACGGGGTGGACCACCTGGCCATCATCTCCCACGTCTGGCAGCGGTACGGCTATGACGTGAAGCTGCCCGATCACCTGCCGGCCAATCCGGCATTCGGCGGCGACGAGGGAATGGCCGTTTTCGGCAAGGCAGCCAACCAGTGCGGCTACATCTGGTCGCTGCATGAAAACTACATCGATCTCTACCCTGACGCCCCCTCGTACGACGCATCGGCCTGCGTGCTCAAGGGCGATGGCACCCCGTCCCCCGCCTGGTACAACGCGGGCACCAAGGTGCAGAGTTATGGTCTGAAGTGCAACCGGGCCCTCGGCTATGCCAAGCAGAACGCGCCCGAGATCCACCGGCGATTTGCGACGACGGCCGCCTATCTGGACGTGCATACCTGCGTGCCTCCCTGGCACCAGTTGGATCACGAGGCCGGCCAGCCGCTGGCCGCCATGGCTCTGGCCAAGGTGCAGTACGACACCGAGCTGTTCCAGTTCATGCGCGACACGCACGAGGGGCCCCTGTTCGGCGAAGGTGCCAATCACTTCTACTGGGCCGGCCGTTGCGACGGGGTGGAGGCCCAGGTAGCAGGCGGCGAAGACCACGCACCGCTGGTAGACTTCGATCTGCTCAAGATCCATCCGCAGATGGTCAACCACGGCATGGGCTACTATGAGCGCTGGTTCCGCCGTGGCTACGACCATCGCTGGGGCGACGATACGGGCACCGTGGAGCAAATCGACAAGTACCGCGCCCAGGAGCTGGCCTACGGCCATGCCGGCTTTGTCGGCGCCGCCCAGGTCGACAACCTCCCGTGGGTCATCCGCGAGCACCACCTCATGCACCCGGTCCAGCGGCTCTACGGCACGGCTCGTCCGGTGGAGATTCGCTATGAAGTCGACGGCCAGTTCGTCGGGGCCAGCGCCGCCCTGGTGGCCGGCGATACCTCGCGGCAGAGGATCCGTTATGACAGTGGGCTGCGGCTATGGGTGAACTGGCGAGCCGAGCCGTGGGAGGTCGAGCGCCGTGTGCTTCCTCAATGGGGTTTTCTGGCCCTTGGGCCGGAGACCGAGGCCAGCACCACCCTGCTGGAAGGCAAGTGGGCCGACTATGCCGAGTGCCCCCAGTACGTCTTCGCCGACGCCCGCACGTGGTTCCCCATGCCCTATCGGCAATCCTCCAAGAACATAGAACCGCGGCTCCGCGAGCTGACCTGCCTTGGCGAGAACCGGATCCGGGTTACCTATGAGTGGGTGGTGAACGATACGCTGGATCAAGACTATCAGTGCTTTGTCCACGGGCTTTCCACGGAGAGCTCCCATGCGGAAAACATTGCCTTCCAGCAGGATCACGCACTGCCCAAGCCGACGAGCCAGTGGCGGAAGGGGGAGGTTGTGGTGGACGGGCCCTACGAGTTGGCAGTTCCAGCCGACCAGCAGAGCTACGACCTGGTCATCGGCCTGTATCGCGGCGAGCGGGTCCGGCTGAAGGGAGCCCAGAGCGGCGACGATCGTGTTCTGATCGCGCGGTTGAAACCCGAACGGCAGGACGGCAAGATCACCGGCATCGCCGCCGAGAAGATCACGGCCGACAACCAGCCGAAGTCGGAAGGAGAAGCGGATTTCGCCGCCCGCCTGAACCAGTCCGGCACCTGGATCGATTTCGGCAAGGTCGCCACCGACGGTTCCGCCAAGATCGAGCGTTGCGAGGACCGGCTCGTCGTGTTTCCGTATCCTCGCGACCAGCGTTTCCGCATAAGCCTCGACCTGCGGGCCCTGGCCCCATCAGCCGATCCCAACCGGCTCCAGGTGACGGCGCTGGCGGCCGGCAGCCAGCAGCCTCTGGGTGCGGCCGATTTCGCCATGGAAAACGGCCGCCTGGTGCTCACGGTGGGCACCCCGGGTGCCGGCCGTTACGTGGTGACCTGGCCCGCCGAGGCGACGGACAGATGAGTCTGGACCCGCTGGTTCCACCAGTGCAATCCCGCCACGAGCGTCGGCTGACAACGAGATTCTGCTGGTCAAGGGGCTCCGTGCCGAGCAAGCCTGCCGCAATGCGAACGACCTCGAACATGTCCTGTTCGAGGTCGCATGGAAGAAAGTGGTGATCGGTTGAATCAGCGCTGGACGGTCGAGATCGGCCTGGCGGCCTGCCGGCTGACCCGCGCGACCTGCGAGGGGTTTTCCACCAGCACTCGTGGCTGCTGCTGGAAGGTGTAATCGATCGTGCTTCCGCCACCGCAGCTTGAACAGCCGGCGCCCGAACCCTCGCCGCTCAGGACAGGACCGCCACCGGTATTGCCGGTCCACTGCCCCATTCGATTGCAGGGCTCGCAACAGGTCGGGGGGGCACTGTGAAAATCGCCCCACCACATCTCGCCGCAGCCATCGCCGCAGTATCCGCCGTTCAGAAGTGTGAACAACCAGGTGATCGGTCCGCCGCCGCAAGGGCCCGCACAGCCGCCGCCGCAAGAGCCGGCACAGCCGCCGCCGCACGAGTCACAGGGGGACTCGCACGCGCATGGTTCCGATCCACAGGAGTCGCAGGCCGGGGCCGCACAGGAGTCGCAAGTGGGGGCCCCGCAGGCCGGGGTTGCGCAGCCACCGCCACAACCGCCGCATGGCCCACCGGTGCACAACGTGCCGGGCCCAAACGGCCGGTAGAGCCAGCAGCAATGGGCGCATCCGGACGCCAGCAGGCACAGTCCGATGATCAGCAGGGATGCCAGTATCCGTTTCATGAATCGAGTGTCTCCTGTTCAGGCGGCGTTCGGGGCCTGCTCGGCCGGCCCATGTCGGACCGCACGGGCAGGCAGGTCGGGCAGTCTGCGCGTTGCCGGGCCTCACGTCCGTGTCATGCTGTTGTTTATCGGCCGCAGGGTCAACGAAATCGAGAAAAACCACAAAATCCAAAGAGTCAGCCCGCAACGCCAAATCTGCGCAGATTTCCAGCACCACGCCACCGGCAGGGCCCTTGAACCGGTGGCCATGCCGGTCGGGCTTGTTGACAGAACTATCCAGCTCCCCTAGACTCCCGGTCGACGAACCCTGCGGCGAGCAGGGCCAGCTTCCGCCGCTTGGCGGTACGCCAAGATGCACGTTCGCCCCGAAGAGTGACAACAGCCATGGACTATACCTGCCAGCAAATCGCCAAGATGATCGACCACTCTCTGCTCAAGCCCGAGTTGCCCGACGAGGTGCTTGAGGAGGGGATCCAGGTGGCGCTCAAGTACGACGTGGCTTCGGTCTGCATCAAGCCTTACTATCTGAAGCGGTGCAGCGAACTTCTGGCCGGCAGCACGATCGTGCCCAGCACGGTGATCGGTTTCCCTCATGGCGGCAACACGACGGCGGTCAAGGTGGCCGAGGCCCAGCAAGCGCTCCAGGATGGCGGCCGCGAGCTCGACATGGTCTGCAACATCGGCAAGGTTCTCTCGGGGGACTGGAACCATGTCCGCCAGGACCTCAAGGAAGTGATCGACTGCACCCATGCCGGGGGGGGCAAAGTGAAGGTGATTTTCGAGAACTGCTTCCTCCAGGATTCCCACAAGATCCGGCTCTGCGAGATCTGCGGCGAACTGCGTGCCGACTGGGTAAAAACCTCCACAGGCTTCGGCACCGGCGGCGTGACTGACGAGGACCTCAGGCTGATGCGGGCCCACTCGCCGGAACACGTCGCGGTCAAGGCCGCCGGCGGAGTGCGGACGTTCGATCGGCTGCTCGAGGTTCGGGCCATCGGCGTGACGCGGTGCGGGGCGACGGCAACGGCCGTTATCCTGGAGGAGTGCAAGAGGCGACTGGGTATTTCTAGTATCGGTCGGTGAACGACTTACCGATCTTCCGGTCCGGGTTTCGCGACGGACCTCGGTTAGTGGAGTTGGAACCGGCAAGTCATTTCTCGGCTGCCCTTGGCCGCTGACAGAACACCGATTGTGCCCATCGATGGATGTTTCCCGGCGTCAACGCGACGTGCACCTTGTCAACAAGGGGCTGCTCCCCGATCTGGGCCTGTTCACCACGACGATGCTCGTGCTCGGGTGTGTGGTGGGGTCGGGTATCTTCCGCAAACCGGGGATCATGGCGGAACAGGTGGGATCGCCCGAGTTGCTGCTCGGCGTGTGGGTCCTGGCGGGCCTGTTCACGCTGCTCGGGGCGCTGACGAACGCCGAGATCGCCGCGATGATTCCGGCGACGGGAGGGCCGACCGTTTTCTACGAGCGGATGTACGGATCCTTTTTCGGCTATCTGTACGGCTGGGCGGCGTTTGCCGTAACTCAGAGCGGCTCCATCGCGGCCGTGTCGTACGTATTTGCCGAATATGCCACAGAGTTTGTCAGCCTGCCGGAACTGAAAGGGGCGGCGGGGACCTTCTTCTTCCATGTGCCGTTTGTGGGCGACGTCACTCCGCTCAAGGAAATCGGTGTCAAAGGGCTGGCCGCCCTCCTGATCGCAATCCTCACGGCGGTCAACTATGCCGGGGTCAGGTTCGGCGGCGTGGTGCAGAACATCTTCACCGTCGCCAAGGTGGCCGGGATCGGCCTGCTGGTGGCGGGCGCCTTCTTCCTTCCGACCGGCGGATCCGCCGCCAACCTGACGACCGCCAGCACGGCGATCCGGCCGGAAGGCCTGGCACTGGCAGCGGCGATCGCGGCGGCCATGCAGGGGGCCTTCTGGGCCTACGACGGCTGGAGCAATGTGACGTTTGTGGCCGGCGAGGTGAAACAGCCCCAGCGGGATCTTCCCCGCAGCCTCATCCTGGGAATTGCGGCTGCAATCGCCATCTACGTCGTTGTGAATGTCGCCTACGCCTGGGTGTTGCCGATCGACGCGATGGCCCAATCGAAACTCGTGGCTGCCGATGTGGCCGAAAGGTGCTTCAGGGGCGGCGGACGCTGGATCGCCCTGGTCGTGATGGTGTCGACTTTCGGGGCCGCCAACGCCATGATCCTCTCCAGCGCAAGGATCTACTTTTCGATGGCCAGAAGAAACACCTTTCCCCGGTTCCTGGGCGTGGCCCATCCGCGATTCCACACCCCGGCAGCCTCGCTGCTGGCGCAGGGGGTGTGGAGCGTGCTGCTGCTCTTGAGCGGCACGTTCGACACGCTGACCGACGCCTTGATCTTCGTGAGCTGGGTGTTCTACGGCGCCAGTGCCTATGGGGTGTTCGTGCTTCGCCGCAAGGAGCCGGACACCCCGCGTCCCTACCGCGTGCCCGGCTATCCCTGGGTCCCGTGGGCCTTCGTGCTGTTCTCGGCGGCCTTCCTTGCGCTGACGATCTACGGCGATGTGAGCAACTACTTCGCCATGACGGCCGCCGGCCAGCCGGCGATCATCAGTTCCGCCCTCGGCACGGCCCTCGTGCTGATCGGTGCGCCGATTTACCTGTTCTACCGAGTGAAGAGCTGATGGCCGCTGCTCAGGCAGCGCGGTCCTGGACCGATACGGCCGTCTGCTGCGGAGACAACGGCGGCTGAAGCCCCGTTTTTTCAAGGGCGGCTACCGGCCCACAGAGTGCTCGCGGACCTGGTCGGCAAAGCGGCGGCAGTTGTCGGCCAGGCTCGGGCCGTGACGATGGAGGTCGCCGCCGATGAGCAGGACGGAGTCGTTGCCGTAGAAACGGCAGAGCTCGGCCACCCGGTCGACCCTCATGCCGCCGGCGGGACAGGGAAAGATCGGCCGCAGCCGGCCCATCGGGCAGCCCGTGCCGCCGATGATGTCGCGGCACTCATCCTCGCTGAAGGAGAACCGGCCGCCGTAGTTGGGAAAGATCACGACATCGGCGCCGGCCAGGCGGCAGATCTGGCCGTAGAGGGCGCCATGGCCAATGCCTCCCGTCGGGCTCATGGTGAAGGAGCCCATGAATGCGGGGTGGCAGAGGATGGGCAGGGCCGATGGATCGTCGTCGGCAATGCGGCGCATGGTGTCGAAGCCGACCAGCCCGGGCGAGATGAGGCATCCACCGGCGCCGGCCTCACGGGCGAAACGGGCCCGGCGGATGATCTGATCGACCGGCGCGGTGATGTTGGGAACGTAGATCGAGCGGAAGCCGGTTTCGCTGTTCGCCTGGCGGACGGCGTCGGCTATCCGCCGGACCCGGTCTTCGTAGCGGCAAAACGACTGGTTGGCCAGCCCGTGATCGTCCTTGATCAGGTCGATGCCGCCGAGGGCGAACTGGCGGGCGTAGGCGGCCAGTTCCGCCGGGGCAAGGCCCATGGGCTTGATGGCCGTGCTCAACAGGGGGCGATCGTAGACACCCAACAGTTCGCGAAGGCCGGTCCGCCCGAATCGCGGGCCGCGAAAACGGCAGAGCAGCTCTTCCGGCAATTCAAACCGCACGAGGCGGTAACCCGGCTTGATGCTGATGTTGCCGAAGAGAACGTTGAGCAACTGGGGCAGTTCCTCTCCGCTGGTCTCAATCGGAAACTCGATCCGGGCCTCGAAGCGATCATCGCCCAGGGCCTCCAGCGACGCCACGCGTCCGAGGATCTGGTCGCGGATGTCCTGGTTGGGGATCAGGTCTTCCGGGTACTCGACCGTCTGTTCGAGGCAGATATCTTCGGCCCGGGCCCGGGCCTCATCGCGGCTGCCGGTGAGGTGATAGACAGCCAGGAAACGCAGTCCGGTGAGATTCAGGGAGGTGGTGTTGGTCATGATTGGGGGCCGTGTTTTCGGGCGGCACGTCCTGGAGCTTCCAGCGATAGGCGCGGCGATCAAGCGGCTCCGGGCCTTTCAGAAATCCAGGGACTTGCCCCCGGTACCTACAGGTCTTCAGCTTTGACGGTGGTTTGGTTGCGGGCGATCTCGACGGGGCGGAAGTCGGATTCAGTGAGCCCGAGGGATCTGCCGACGAGCTGTTCGACGGCGCCGACCAGCGCCGCCGCATCGAGGCCGTATTTCTTCATCAGGTAAGGACGGCTGGCGCCGTGAGCGTATTGGTCCCGGATTCCCAGGCGGATGAGCCGTTTGGGCAGTCCGGCTTCGGCCATGAGTTCGGCCGCAGCCGATCCCAGGCCTCCGATGGTCGTGTGGTTCTCCATGGTGATGACGCCGAACCTGGCAGCCGCCAGGGCGTGGTCGACCGCCGGATCATCGAACGGCTTGAGGGTGGACACATGGAGGTGTTGGAGGGAGATACCGCGATCGCGGAGGGCTGCGGAGGCCCGGAGCGCCTCTTCGGTGCAGATGCCGCTGGAGAGAATGGCGATATCGTCGCCCATCGAAAGCACCCGGGCCCGGCCGAGCTGCATCGGTTCATCCTGCGGGAAAAGCCGAGGCACCTCTCCGCGGAGCATGCGGATGTAGACAGGACCGTTGACCGACTGGGCTATGTCGAGGACCGACTCCACGTCGGTGGCGTCGCCGCACTCGAGGATCGTCATGTTGGGAAGGATCCGCATCAGGGCCACGTCGTCGATGGCCTGGTGCGTGGCTCCGCCGGGCGTGGTGATGCCGGGAAGAAATCCGACCAGCCGCACGGGCAGGTTGGGATAGGCGATCGACATGGCCACCTGGTCGAAGGGGCGGCGGCAGATGAACACCGCGAAAGTGTGCACGTAGGGAAAGAACCCCTCGCGGGCCAGGCCCGCGGCAAAACTCATCATGTTCTGCTCGGCCATGCCGACCGAGAAGAAGCGGTCCGGGTAGGTGTCGCGAAAATCGTCGGCCTCGCACGAAGAGGTCAAGTCTGCCGACAACACGAGCACCTCGGGCTTGTCTTTCGCCCACCGGATCAGGTTCCGGGCGTGGGGCCGTTTGACGAATTCCATTGTACCTCCCTCAGGATGCGTTCATCTCCGCCAGAACCTGTTCGTAGCTGCGGCGTTCCTCGTCGGACTTGAAGCGGACGTAGTGGAGCTTGGGGGCCCTTTGCCGCAGCAGTTCCATGTCGCGGCAGGGATCGGTCTTGGCCAGCACGACCAGCGGCCGGCCTTTCTGACGCGACTGGCCGGCGGCAGCCAGGGCCTGGGGGTCGTGGCCGTCAACCTCGTGGACATTCACTCCGAAGGCCGCCAGGCGGGCGGCCAGAGGCTCGATATTCATGACCGAGGTCATCAGACCGTCGCACTGCTGGGCGTTCACGTCGACATAGACACCCAGGTTATCGATCTGGCGGTACGACAGATTGGCAAAAGCTTCCCAGGTTTGCCCCTCCTGGAACTCGCCGTCGGACATGAAGACCCACACCCGGCCCGTGTCGCCGCGCAGCTTGCGAGCCAGGGCGATGCCGCCGGCCTGGCTGATCGCCTGGCCCAGCGAACCGGCCGTGACCTCATGGCCGGGGGAATGCTCGGCGCCGATCAATTCCATCGTGCTGCCGTCGCGATTGAACTGCTCGAGGGCGTCGGGACCCAGACGATCGACCTCGATGAGTACGCAGTAGAGCACCAAGGCATAGTGGACGGGCGAGAAGATGAATCGATCCAGATCGGGAGCCTTGGGGCCGTTGTATTCCGAACCCGTGAAACTGTGGGGATTGTCGCGCCCCGGCACGCCGGGGAAAGGACGAGGAATCTTGGGCCCCTCGCTGAGACCGAGATTCATCACCTTCAGATAGAGCGTCGACAGGATCTCGGCCGCCGAACAGGCCTGGCTCAGATAGCCGCCGTTGTTCTTGAGCGTATGGTCCAGGACGCGGCGGCGAACGGCGCGGGCGACGCGATGAACGTCACTAAGCCAATCAGTACTCATGTTGGTTATTCTGAGTTCTTCGTCTCAAGAGTCAGTGACAGTGGTCATAGAGCCGCGGCCCGTCGGCGAGTCTGCAAGGCAACTGCCCGATATGCCGAGCGGCGTTCAGCATTTCTCCCAGACTCCGTCGCATTCGAGCCGTCGCGTTACAACTGCAGGCGAAACGACAAAATGGCCTGCGACGAATTCGGCCACGGCGTCGCGAAAGACCTCGGAGTCCTCATTCGGCGACATACCGTGCTCCTGAACCATGCGGCACGCTTCTTCGTACTTCGCGGACAAAGTCTCGCGATCCACAAGCACAAGGCCGGCGAAGCTGTTCGCTTGCCATTCGAGGAAACGGTATTCGCGCTCAGGAATTGCGTTCTTCATCATGTCCTTCCACTCAGAGATTGTGCTGAAGTCGAGTGAGGCATATACATCTTGGTGAAGTACACGATGTCCGAGTTCGTGACACAGACTAAACCGATAGCGCCCTGGGCGTGATTGGTACACGAAATCGTCAACTCGAATCTCTGTTAGATCGCAAGAAATATACGAATCGATATCGAAATGCTGGTGTAGACCAGGCTCTGGCACGATATCCATCTCGAAATGGATTTCCACGATTCGCTCGATGGGAACCGGGATCTCGCCAGACGGGTTGTGCTCAGCCAAGAACAGTTCAGCTTTGCGCCGAATATCGTCGTACTTGTAGAATGGAGCCTTGAGTCCCATTCTCTCAACCCCGTCTTACTCTTCCGATCAGATCGTCCAACTGATCCGGATTGACGCGAGTTGCACGCAAAGTCCTGAACAAGATCGGGAGCTTCTGCACGACTTCTTCGTCTGACAGAAGGTCGGGAGGAATAACTCCCCGCTCGGCGGCGGCAACGTCAAAGATTTCAATCCAGTCATCGGTCCCACGCTTGAGCCCAAGAGCCATCGCGTACTTCTCGATTGCATCACTGCTTTGCGGCGGCGGAAAGAGCCCGCGTTCAAGGCGACTGTAGTTTCCTGGATCGAAGCCGTTCTGCAAGCAGAACTCACGTAGCGTCAAGCCTCTCGCGAGGCGTAATCGCTTCAGTAGTGCCCCAAATTTGGATCGCATCGTTCGTCTCCCGCGTTCGCGTCCTCGATGGCCGGGATCCTCCATGAGCCTTCGATTCCGTTGTAATCATTGTACAACAAATACATCGTCGTTCAAGGTCATTTTCAAACGCGAGAGAAAATCCCTACTGGTGGGCGGTTTTCGCCCGGTTTTCAGCCACCCAATTGGCGGAGCGAGTTGGTGAGTTGGCCCGTATTTACCACATCGCCAAGAACCACCGGCCGTCACTTGCTCACAACCGCAATCGCCACGTTGGCCGCCAGATTGGGATCGTCTTCGACCCGTCGGTCGGCCGCTGTGTCCAGGGCCACAATCTGGTGGATCGTGATTTGCTTGTCGCGGCAGAAGTCCTCGAAATCATAGACCGACAGGAAACGCACGTTCGGTGTGTTATACCATTTGTAGCCCGCGGCTGCATCGATCCCCGGTGCTCGGCCCTCTGTGAACAGGCGAGAACGGTGGTCCCGGTGGGCCAGGTTGGGGAAACTGACGATACCCCGAGAGCCCACCCGCAGCATCTCGTCGACCACGCGTTCCACGTCCGTCACCGTCTGCAGTGTCTGGGACAGAACCACGATGTCGAACTGATTTTCGGCGAAGGCGGCCAGACCCTGGTTGAGGTCGGCCTGGACGACGTCGAGCCCGCGCTGCAGGCCTCGAACGATGGATTGCTCGACCCACTCGATGCCCATCAGCCGCTCATGTCCGCGAGCGGCCAACCGGGCCAGCAGGCTGCCCGTGCCGCACCCGAGGTCGAGCACACTGGCCCCCGGCGGGATGAGGTCCACAATCGTGTCGTAGTCGAGCCGGTGGCGGCCGTGAAAGATGCTCGTGGGGCTGTGAAGCGTTCCATCCTGTTCCGCACCTGTTTCTTCGCTGCTGGCCGGCGACAGGAGATTGCCCCTCAAGTTGGCCAGGAAGGCGCGGATCAACTCGCCGTAGGTCGGCAGATCGTCAGGGAGAAGAAACGCATCGTGGCCGCAGCGGCTCTTGATGTTGCAGTAGCTCACCGGCTTGCCGGCCGCGATCAGGGCGTCGACGATCTGCTGCGACTGGAACGGCGGGAACAACCAGTCGCTGGTGAAACTCACCAGCAGCCAGCGGCACCGGGAGCGGCGGGCGGCGCCGGCACGGTGTTGGATGCCGCGGCGACAGACTGACGGCTCTCGT
>CAZLWV010000128.1:0-11214 GCA_964563135.1 uncultured Planctomycetaceae bacterium | reverse complement strand
GGGCGGCGCCGGCAAGTCTCTCGGCGGTGATCCCCACGTCGAACAGGTCCATGGCCATCGACAGGGTCATGTAGCTGTTGGCGTCGAACCGTTCTCCGAACCGATCCGCCTGGTGGGCCAGGTAGGATCCCACGGAGAACTTGGTCTCGAAGGCCGAGAGGACCTCGCGGGGCTGGAACCGCTCGGCGTCGAACCTTTCCATCATTCCCTCGCGGGACAGATAGGTGATGTGTCCGAGCATGCGGGCAATCGCCAGGCCGACCAGGGGAGCCCGGCCCGACTGGTAGTACTGTCCCTCCTGGTAATCGGGATCTCGCAGGATCGCGTTGCGTCCCACGATGTCGAAGGCCAGGGCCTGGCTGGTGAGGCAGGCCGAGGTGGCCACGGGCACGACGCCGCAAAGGCGGTCTGAATGCTGCGTGGCCCAGGTGAGCGCCATGTGCCCGCCGAGCGACCCGCCGACGACCGCCAGAAGGCGATCGATGCCGAGGTGATCGACAAGCCGGCGCTGGACTTCGACGATATCCCCGATGGTGATCACCGGAAAGTCCGCGCCGTAAGGCTTTCCCGTTTCCGGGTTGAAGCTGTTGGGACCGGTGGTTCCCCGGCAGCCTCCAAGGATGTTGGGGCAGATGACGAAGTAGCGATCCGTGTCGATTGCCCGTCCGGGCCCTACGGCAATATCCCACCAGCCGGGGTCATCCGTCTCGGAGTGGGCGGCCACATGGGAATCGCCCGAGAGTGCGTGGCAGATGAGCACGGCGTTGGTCCGCTCGGCATTGAGCTGGCCGTAGGTTTCGTAGGTGACGTTGACCTGCGTGAGCCGGCCGCCCCGCTGCAAGTCGAGCGGGGCAGCCATCAGCAGATTGCGGGCGAACTTCAGGGGACGGGCGTGGCGGGCGCTGTCGCTGCTCGCGAGAGACGTGTCGGTCATCGATCGTTCATTTCTGGGAGGCTTCCAGCGCCTGTTCCAGATCGGCCTTGATATCGTCGACATCCTCCAGACCGACGCTCACCCGCACGTAGTCGGGAGTGATGCCGGCCGCCTGGAGTTGCGACTCCGTCTGCTGGCTGTGGGTGGTCGAGGCGGGGTGAATGACGAGGGTCTTCGCGTCGCCGATATTGGCTAGGTGGGAGGCGAGCTTGCAGGCCTCGATGAACCTCTTGCCCGCTTCGGCCCCGCCCCGGATGCCGAAGCCCAGGATGGCCCCCGCCCCATTGGGCAGATACTTCCTGGCGATTTCGTAGTCGGGATGGGACGGAAGTCCAGGGTAGTTTACCCACGTGACCAAGGGATGTCCTTCCAGGAATCTGGCCACCTGAAGGGCGTTCTCGCTGTGCCGGGGCATCCGCAGGTGAAGGGTTTCGAGTCCCTGGAGAAACAGAAACGCGTTGAAGGGGCTCAGGGCGCCTCCCAGGTCGCGGAGCCAATGAGTACGACAGGTGATGATGTAGCAGAGTTGTCCCACTGCCGCGTGAAACACGGTCCCATGGTAGGACTGATCCGGCTGGGTGAACTGGGGCCATTTCTCCGGCTCCTTCGACCAGTCGAACTTGCCGCTGTCAACGATCACACCGCCGATGCTCGTGCCGTGCCCGCCGATGAACTTGGTGGCGCTGTAGACCGAGATGTCGATGCCGTGGTCGAAGGGGCGGAACAGGAGCGGTGTCAGCACCGTGTTGTCGCACACCACAGGCAGGCCATGTTCGTGGGCCACGTCGGCAATCGCCCGGTAGTCAAGAACGTCGTTCTTCGGGTTGGCCAGCGATTCGATGTAAACGGCGCGGGTCTCCGGGCGGATGGCGGCGGCAATGCTCTCTGGATGGGTGGCGTCGACGAATGTCACGTCAATGCCCAGTCGCCTGAAGGTCTGGTCGAGGAGCGTGATCGTTCCCCCGTACAAGGCGGCTCCCGACACGATGTGGCGGCCCGAGTGGGCCAGGTTGAGCAGAGAAACGGCCACCGCCTGCTGGCCGCTGGAGAGGGCCAGGGCACCGATTCCCCCATCGAGAGCCGCCATGCGCTGCTCGAAAACGTCGGTCGTGGGGTTCATCAGGCGGGTGTAGATCCAGCCCATTTCCCGCAGAGCAAACAGGTCCGCGGCATGTTCGGTGCTCTGGAAGCAGTAGCTGGTCGTTTGATGGATGGGGACCGCCCGCGACCCCGTATTCGGGTCCGGCTGCTGCCCGGCGTGGAGGGCGAGAGTGCCCAGACCGGTGAATTGTGGCTGCTGAGAATCCATAGAAGAAATGTCCGTTGGCGGTTCTGGGATGGGGCCCTGAATCGGGTTGCGTGATTCCCAGAATAGGCCATCTCCCCGGAGCCGCCTCCCGAAGGGTGGCAGCGGAGACGGGGATCTCTTGGAATCCTGCAAGTCCGTTAGAGTTTGGGAAACGGCTGAGCGCGGCCCGGCTGGAATGGCCGGGCAAGGTTCCGCGCAGTCGAAACCTATGGATTCTAGGGAGAAGGGCAAACCCGGGCAATGCTACCAACACACTCAGCCGGGCAGCCGGATGCTGCCCGGCTGAGTGGGGAGTGTCCAGTGGCCGTGCCGGATCGGGCTACTCGGTCTTGGACTCTTCGGGTTGCTCAACGCGGACGAGAGTCCAGGTCTGGGTCGTGTCGGGGCCGAAGTGGACGAGGACTGAAACCTCGTCCTGGGTCAGGTTGTAGATCCCCGTTTCCATGACCACGTTGTCGTTGGTCCCGTCAGCAGTCTTCCACGCGGCCCGCTGGGTCTTCCGATCGACCATCCCTTCGACGGGGTGGCCCGCTTCGGTCGACTCGTTGTAGAACGTTCCCGCGATCACGCCCTCCTTGTTGACCGCCAGTTGGAGGAGCATGTTCGTGTCATTGACGTCGCCGTGGGTGACCGCAAATACGCCCAGCGGCATCCATTCCATGCCTTCGGCCTGGGCGTCGGTTACCTCGGGAACAGAGGCCGCCAGCTTCGAGGTGTCCTGGTAGTACTGCTCGGGCGAACCGTATTGCTCACCGTTGACGTAGACGACGTTGTTCTCGTAGTAGACGTTTCCGCCGGAGCCGTAGCTGTAGTAGACCGGTTGTGCCCACCAGCCGACGAACCAGCCGGTCACGGCCACCGGGGTAACCGGCCGCCACCAGAATCCGGGCGGGTAGTAGTGGCCCGGCCGATACCAGGGGTGCCAGACCGGCGGGTGGACAACCGGTGGACGCCATCCCGGAGGGTACGGTGCCGGAGGACGGGGACCCGGGGGAACCGGAGGACGGGGACCTGGGGGGACCGGAGGCCGCGGCCCCGGAGGGCGGACGTCGGGGGGAATCAGACGGTCGCCGTCGGCCAGATCGCCTCGGCCTGGGCGCTCGCCCGGTCTGGCGGCATCGTCCGGACGGGCGGGAAGCTGCGAAGCCCCCGGCTGGAACCAGTCGGGCATGAAGGGTCTCTGGGCAGCGTTGGGGTAGCGCTCGCTGATCGCGCCCGAGATGGCCGACCGATCGAGCCCCGCCGGCAACTGAGCCCCGCCTCCCGGTCCGGTCGGCAGGTGGAGGAAGTCCTGAAGCTGTCCGGAAGAAGGGCGAGGGGGCGTGCCCCCTCCGCCGCCCGGCCGCAGCGGAAACGCGTCGGGGCGAGGGGCGCCAGGACGCGAGCCGGCACCGATTCCCGGCTGAGAGATTGACGGCCGGCCCCCGGGGGGCGGGCTCATGGAGGGCAGATTGAACGAAGGGCGGCTCAGCGACGGCGAGCGGTTCGTCAACGCGCCCATGTTCATCGAGGGCGAACGGCTGATGGAAGGTCGCGGTCCGCCGCCGCCACGACCACGCTGTGCCAGAACATCATCGGCCATGAGGCCGACGATTGCGGCTGCAGCGACGATGCCAAGGACATGCTTTCTCATCTTGTCAACCATTTCTCTGGGTCTGGATTCTGACTCGTGCACCGATCAATCGTGGCTGCCACGCACCACGGTGGCTTCCGGAATGTTGGGCTGGAGTTCGCCTTCGATTTCGCGGTTGATCGACTTCCAGCGGAAGGAGTTTTCGTCCAGGGGCGTGTAGACGTTGATGGCCGAAGCCCGCCCGCCGCTGGCCAGGGTGTGGGCCGCTCTGACGTTCCAGTGGTCGCCGTCGTGCCGCCACGTTCCCTCGCCAAAACCGCCTTCCGAATCAAAGGTCCACGAACGGATCTGCTGGCGGACCGGATCCCAGGCGATCACTTGGACACCTTCCAGGACGTCCTCATTGGCGGTTTCGACCGTGAAGGACTGCCAGAGGAAGTGGCGGCGGTGAGCCCAGCGGCACCGGGTCCTGACCGTTGCGCCGTCCCCCTGGTCGACCCAGTCGCCGACGAGCCACTGGAGCTGCGCCAGGGGCGTCTGGGGGGGAGCGGCTGAGTCCGCAACGGTTTCCGCGTCTTCTTCTCCTTCCTTTTGTTCCTCGACGGATTGCGTTCGTCCCGATTTTGCGTCGATCTTCAAACGGTAGTTCGCGCCGTCCTTCGTGGCTTCGACTTCCCAGATGCCGTCTTCGAGCTCCACTTCGCCGGGCGTGTAGCCCTGCGTCTCGAGCGATCTGGCAATCTCCGACAAGGGTTTGTTGTCCTCCGCCCAGCTCAAGGCGGGCAGCAGCAGTCCCAGCAGGACTACGCCAGCCCAGATTCTCGGGCACATAGATTCATCCTCCTCGTTCAAACGGAACTGCAACATAACGCGGCCATGGTACCCGGCGGCCATTATCTGCGACAAGACAAGAAAGCGAGAGCCCCCCTCGGCCAGATCTCGGAAGAGGGGGGCGAACCGCCCGGAATGCCCGGAAGTCTGGAGTGAGCCCGATGCGCGGCTCAGGCGATCCTTGACCGCAAGGTTCGTCTTGCCCGATGCGACCCGTGAGGAATGCAGGGGGCGGCCTTGGGAGCGGCTTCGACCATGGGTTCCCGCGAGGCTTCCGGCCGTGAACCGGCTCCGGCATGCTGGTGCTCCACGTCGCGGCTGACGGAGTTCCTGCCCGAACCTTTCCAGAACCAACGGCCTGCCGGGCCAGCCAATAGCGCCGGGAGGAATACAAGGTTGCCGATCGAGGAGATCGTCAACAGGGTGAGCATGAGGATCCCGAAGCGGCGGGTGGGAATGAAGGCGCTGAACGCGAAGGCAGAGAGTCCCAGGCCGATGACGGCCCAGCTCTGGAAGATGGCCAGGGCGCAGTCTCCATAGGCAAACATGATCGACCGGGTGCGATTCATCCCCATCGACTCGCCTTTGCGGCACCAGAGCATGAAGTGGATGGCATCGTCGACCGTAACGCCCAGGGCGACCGCCGGCGCCATCACGGTGCCCGTATCGACCACGATTCCCGCAAGGCCCATGTAGCCGAACACCACCACGAGCGGAAAGACGCTGGGGAGCATGAGCAACAGTCCCGAGGAGAAGTTGCGCATCAAGAGGATCATGGCCACGCCGATGAGCAGCAGGTCGCCGGAGAAGCCAAGGATCAAGCCATCAAACAGGGAGTGCTGCGCCTTGTAGATCAGGGGGATAAGGCCGGTGTAGGTGGCAGAAATCCCCTCAACGCCTTGATCGCGCCGGGCCTGCAGGACCGGTTCGACGACCTGGCGAAGGCTGTCAAGGAACGCCCGGTAATCCATGTCGTTCAGAGCCCCGACCCTGGCGCTGATCCGCCAGAGCTGTTCCTTGTCCTCCTGTTGCCAGTAGTCGGCCAGACGCTGGCGATTTCCCTCCAGTTGCGTATTCCAGAGCTGGCGGTACACCGATCCGGCACGCTGGGGCACGGCACGGGCAAAGGTGGGAGCGGCCATAACGCTGCCGACATCGTCGACCCTGGCGATGCGCTGCTGGACCTCTTTGACCAGGCGCATCTGATCGAGGAGGTCCATCCGGCACTGTTCGGTGTCGACGCGAAGAATGATCTCGACCGGCACGAGGGGACCCAGCCGCTCTTCCAGCCAGCGATAATCCTGGATGATCTGTGCCTGGGGCGAGAAAAGCCGCATGAGATGCACCGACGGTTTCACGAGGGTCAGTCCGTAGAAACCGACGCCGAGTGCGGCCAGGAATGCCAGGGTGACCCATCCGTTTCGCCGAATGATCCACAACCCGGTCCAATTCCAGAGCCGCTGACGCGCCGTGGAAGCATGCTCGCCCACAGCCACCTTGGCCGGGATGGGACGCGCCAGTTCGAGGAGGCTGGGCGTATAGAGGCAGAGGATGAAGAACCCAGCCACAATTCCCACGCACGAATAGACGCCAAACATCTTGATGGGCGACAGCTCGCTGGCGGCAAGGGAGACCAGTCCGATTCCGGTGGTGCCGGTGGCCAGGGCAAGGGGGAGCCATGCGTGGGAGATCGCGCGGTCGGCCGCTCCGGGGATTCCGCCGTTCTTCACGGCATCGCGGTAGTAGTTGGCCAGATGAATGGCGCCGGAAACCGCTGCCACAAACACCAATGCCGGCATGGTCATCAGGATGGCGTTCATGGTGGCGCCGGAAAAGTAGACCAGAGCCAGACTGGCTCCGGCGCTGAACACGGCCGTGCTGCACACGATGGCGGTGAGCCGCACGCTGCGCAGCGACCACCACGACAAGACGAGTCCAAGGATCCCGCAGGTGCCCGCCAGCTTCATCAGCGAACGTTCGCCCTCGACGTCGATGGCCACATTGTCGACCGGCGGACCACCAAGATGCATGATGCTCCTGGAAATGCCCAGTTGAGCGCCGGCCGCGTAGACCTGTTCCACGGCCTCGTGGAACATCTTGGCACTGCTGTCCTTTCCGACCGTCTTGGCCAGTTCCCGGTTCCGGATTTCTTCCGTGTTCAGTTGCAGTACCAGGCAGGTTTGTTTGCCGTCGAGACCGATCACCGAGCCCCGCAGCCGCCCGAGCGCCGTGTCGCGAGAGACTTTCTGGACATCTACCAGTCCGCTCAGCAATTCCTCGCCGCTCGTCACCCTCTGGAACAAGGGCACATTGCCGGTGGCCCCGGTGACTTTGGCTTCCCTCAACCGGGCCGCCATTTCGGCAATCTGCGGGTTGCCAAGAGTGCAACCCTCCCAACTAGCCAGGATAAACGCGTCTCCCGGAAAATGTTCCCAGTACCAGACGAAGGTCTTGGTTTCTTCGTAGGCGGAAGGGAGCCAGGACTTGACGTCGTTGCGGTTGCTCCGGAGAGCCAGAAGGCTTCCCCAGCCGATCAACGGCAGGAGCAGCGCCATCCCGAGGAGCAGGAAGGGGCCGGATCGGCGGAAGAATCGAGTCGGAGGAGCGCCCGTCGTATGTTCTTTCATATCTGTTTTTCCGTTTTTTCCTTATACGTCTCCGAGCGACGAGTTGGTCTTCCCGCCCCGCGGAAACCTTCAGCCGCAACGACACCCAAGCCCCAAGATCGGATGCCTGCAGACGAACGATTGCCGACATGCCACAGCTCGTCGGCAGTCGGAACCTGCCCGGCATCCAAATCGAGCTGCGTGACTCCCAGGAGGGGCCATCTCCTTGAAGCCGCCTCCCGAAGGGTGGCGGCGGAGGCTGGATCTCCTGGAATCGTGCAAGTCCATTCAGATGCGGAATCTGCTCAATACGGCGCAGATTTCCGAGTCCGGGAGGTAGGAACAAACCCAGTTCGAGGCGAAAACGCGGAATGAGGGCAGGACGGCCCGAGCCGGGCCGCGATTCGGAGGTTGGAGGAGGAACAAGCGTTGACCGGGCGACCGCCAGGTTGCGGCAATTCCCTTCCGGACTGCATCGGACGGCGCCACTTCGAGCGCCGAATCGGGTGTGGGAGGAGGAGGAACCGCCAGGATTGGCTCGCCAGCGCCGTCGGGCGAAGCGGTTGTCTGGACCCAGAAGGCACCGCCGATCCCCATCAGTGCTCCGCCGACCGCCAGGAGGAGAGGAGCCATGAAAGGGGACTTTGCTCGAAGCATGCAATCAATCCTGGGACCCAAACAGACGCCGGAAGTCGGTGACGCGTGTCACCACCGATGGTACACGTCAGTGCCCGTGGAGGACTCTCTTGGTTTGCCGGGCTGCCGAAGCCAATAGCCCATCATAGAGGGAAAAACGGAAGTTGCACAAGGGAACAACCCGCCGAGCAGTCAATTTCGGACTCACCTTCACTGCTTGCCTGAGCCTCTCGACACGTCGCCGCTGCGGTCAAACCATCTATGGCGCAAGTTACGTGGACAATAGGGGTTGCGTTGTCTGGCGACTGCGGGGTTCCTTTGACGACCAGGACGGCCACCATCCCCGGCCGTTCATGGATATTGGAGACGAATCGGCGGGAAATACGTGTCTATCGGGGGGTGTACTGTTCATGCAGAGAGGGGGAATCGAAAGGAGTGGCATGTCGGCGGCGGGAAATCTTGTTGCATGTCTATAGAGGGGGTATATTTTGATACTCTAGGAGGGGAGCGGTCTTGACTTGGACGGGGCTGTCTGCTGGACAGTTCAAATCCGGGAACGTGAGGTTCGCTGCCGCTCCGACCTCAAGAGCGCCTGCCTCGAGTTCCGACCGAGCGAGAGTGGCGGACCAGCGGCGCAAGATCGCTGGAATCCTGCAAGGCCCTCGCCTTGCCAAGTGCGACCATTTCCACCATATTCTTTAGATTCGGCGCACGGTGCCACCTTCGCAGTGATATCGCCGCCCTGATCCCCCGCATGTGGGGTACTGGCGTGCATTCGCTCGGGGATGTCGGTGAGGCGGCCTTTGCGCCTGTTGCCAGACAGCCAGTACTTTGTCACAGCTTGAACTTGGGATCCGTGGCGTAGAATCAGGCGACAAAACGCCGAATTGTTCCGCAGTCTCGATCCCAATTTTCGGCTGAGACCAAGCACCAGACGCTTCCCGAGATCGACTGTCGGCGGGAAGGTAAGCGTAGTTCGTCTCCATCCATTCCAAGGAAGTATCCCATGGGCCTGAGGCCACGAACGAAGTTCGTCAAGAAACTGAAAGCGCGTCGTTGCTCCAAGTGCGGGGCCACGCTTGGCACCCAGCGGATGCGCTGCCATCGCTGCCACGCGACGCAAGTTCGACCGAAGAAGTGACCGGCTGCTGCTCTCTCCACGACTGGAGACTGCAGGAGCGAAGGAAGGGGCAGCCGAACGGTGAGCCGAGATTTCGGCGAGAACCCAGGAAGCGATGAGGCGTGGACATGGAGTCGTTCTGGCTCTGTTTCGTTCCGCTGTTCGTGGCCGTCGATGCAATCGGTACCCTGCCCATTTACCTGACCCTGACGGAGGGTTGTTCCCGGCTGCAGCATCGGGCGATCCTTGTCCAGTCAACCGTGACGGCCTCCGCGGTCGCCGTGGGGTTCTTATTCCTGGGGCAATGGATTTTCGGGCAGTTGGGCATTACGGTTGCCGATTTCATGGTAGCGGGAGGCCTGCTGCTGCTGGCCTTTGCGGCTACCGACCTGCTGACGATCGAGAAGGTCCGGCGCAAGCTGGAGTCGGAGGGGATCGGCGCCGTGCCGATCGGCGTGCCGCTGACGGTTGGTCCGGCCGTGCTGACAACGCTCCTGCTGCTGGCCAACGAGCACGGCAGATGGAGCACGGTCCTGGCACTGCTGGCCAACATCGGCATCGCGGCCGGCGTGTTTCGGTCCGGGCTGGCGATTGAGCGGGTGCTGGGCAGAACTGGCGTGCGGACCGTATCGAAGATTGCCAGCCTGATCCTGGCTGCGATCGGAGTGATGATGATTCGCCGTGGAATCACCGAACTGGTCCGGCCCCTGATGTGAGACGATTGGACCTTGCATTGGCTGTGAAACGAGGGGGACCAACGGGAGCCCCGCTCCCCCAAGCGGGACGTGCCGGACGGTTCCACAATCCACCACGGAGCCAAAAAAAAACGGGCGGCGTCGCCGCACGATCAGATGTTGTCATTTCCCGATCGCCTGCCGGTCGGGTTCATACGAACCAGGTTCGTTCATCAAGGAGTTGCCAAGTGGACAAGAGACTTGCCGAAGTGAAACAGGCGTTGGCCGACAAGTACATGCGTCTTGCCAAGTCGGTCAGCAGCAAGGTGCGGCGGAAGATCTACCTGAACCGGGCCGAGTCGTACCGGCATCAGGCTGAAGACGCCCGGCGGAAATAAGTCCCGCAGCAGTCCTGCTGCGGATCAGGCATCCTCACTGGCGGAACAAAAGGCCGCCGGTGAGGAAGCATGAATCCGGGCCTCGGCGTTGCCTGCGTCCAATTCGAAGGCGGATGAGTTGGAGCAGCGGAGTCAGGCGAGGATTTCGTCGATGATGTGGTCGGCCAGGGCGGCCACCGCATCGGCATCGAGATTGGGCAGGGCCTGACTGCCGGGCAGCGACTGAATTGCCAGCACCGCGAGGTTCTTCGCTTCAATGCCGGTGAGCTCCGCCAGGTTGCCGTGCCGGAAGGGGACGAGGGATCCCGGAATCCGCGACGTTTCGACCGTTGTGAGCACCAGGACGCGATCGCTCTTGAGCGTCTCCTGGAGTACCCGTGTGGGCGTCAGCTTCAGGTCGCCAAGCCCTGTTTCCAGCGGGAGCAGTCGTTCGAGGAGCTTCGTTCGCAGGGCCAGGCCGAGGCCCGACTCTCGTTCCAAGAGTCCGCCGGGCGTCAAGAGCGTGACGTGCTGCTTCTTGTCGGTGTCGACATGCAGCGAGCTGATCGGCAAGCTCTTGCCGCTCGGTGCCGGCAAAGTGCCTTTCGGCATCGCGGCCAGGCAGTAACGCGAGTCGATGATGTCGAGAATCTCGCCGTCTTCCAGCGGCGGGACCGCGTAATAGAACAGGCGATGGGCGCGATAATTCTCAGGCTGGGCAGATCCCGTCGGGCCGACGACAACGATCTTCGTTTCGGGAAGTTGCTGGAGGATGTGCCCTACCGTCGCGGATCCGCAGTCGCCGCACGATGCGGCATCGAACAGAACGATGTCGGTTGCCTTGGCTGAATCGAGCAGGGCCTGCACATTGGTTGGATCGATCTGGCAGACCGTGCATCCGATTCGCGACAGCTTGTCCTGATAGAAGCCGAGGAACTCGCCGTTCAGGCTGGCGACGGCCACTCGACGGGCCTTCAGCCGGACCTCTTCGCGTTCCAGGCGGGTGGGGGCGATTCTCGCCACCCAGCCCAATCCGCAGGGATGCTTCCACAGGAGTTCGGGACTGGTTTCGAGCACGGAGTTCACGTCGAGCACCATGCCCGTGATCGGCGACTCCAGCGACAACATTCCCGGCGTGCCGGGCGTGGGTCCCA
>CAZLWV010000127.1:12417-23218 GCA_964563135.1 uncultured Planctomycetaceae bacterium | reverse complement strand
GCGCCGGGAAAGGCCGGTGCGGGCGCCCACTCCATCTTGTATTGCAGCACGCCCAGCAGGCTCCGGGCGTAGTCTCTCGGTCTGCATGCCAACTCGGCCAGAACCGCCTCGTCGCAGCAGCGTTCGGCCTCGCGCATCGCCTGCCGCACCGCCCAGCGAACCAGCGGATGGAACCACCACAAGGCCAGCACGACCGTCTGCAGCAGCCCGGCCCACAGGTCGCCCCGGCGGATGTGGATGAGTTCGTGTGTCAGAATCGGTTCGAGTTCGCCCGGCGTCTTCTCGGCAAGGAGCCCTTCCGGCATGAGCAGCTTGGGATGGAACACGCCCGTCACCGCCGGGCCGAGGCGGCCTTGGGTGACGAGCACTCGGACTCGCCTTCGCAGCCCAAGGCGTCGGGCCAGATCCGACACGCGATCCTCCAATCCGAGGTTTGTTTCGCACGGAACTCGCCCTG
Source organism: uncultured Planctomycetaceae bacterium (assembly GCA_964563135.1). Taxonomy (GTDB): domain Bacteria; phylum Planctomycetota; class Planctomycetia; order Pirellulales; family Thermoguttaceae; genus JAAYAY01. The sequence continues at coordinate 22,761 of CAZLWV010000127.1, read as the reverse complement.
CCCTGCGAAGACAGCCCAGCCAACGCCAGATCGACAGCCCCAGCGAAACGCTTGCTCCGATGGCCCAGACGACCAGGCCGCCAGCAGCCCAGTCGGACCAGTTGAAACGCGCTCGCGGTCCCTTCACGATTGGTGCCGGCGCGGCCGTAGGCGTTGGCACAGATTCGACCGGATACAACGGGATGATCAGGTCCTCGCGCGGTGCAGCCAACCGCACAGGTTCTGGCATCACGGTCGACTCAACGACTGCAACTTGCTTGGCCGGCAGCAGCCAGCAGAACACGCCGCTGGGGCTGCTCCAGACGGGCGGTGTGACGCACTTGACCAACACCACCAGCCACAAGGCGTAGGCCAGGTGGGGCCGGTTGTGGGCGACGAGGCGAACGAAGACCGCCACGGCGACGACCAGCAACGTGACCTGCCAGAGTTGGGACCAAGCCAGGGCGAGGAGGTTACTTTCCATGGCCATCCTCCTCGAGCCGATCCAGCAGGGCTCGGAGTTGGGCCAGGTCGTCGCTGCTGATGCCGCGGTCCTCGATCAGGTGCTGCACGAGCGGGAGCGTTTCCCCACCAAAGAGCCGCTCGACCAGGTCGTCGACCGTTTCGCGGATCACCGTGGCCGGCTTGACCGAGGGAGCGTAAACGCGGGTCCGACCGTCGAGCCATGTCCGGGCGTAGCCCTTCGATTCGAGCCGCCGCATATAGGTCTGAACCGGGGCGAAATCGATCGGCCGACTCGCCGAGAGCGTCTCGTGGACCTGCCGGACCGTGGCCTTGCCCAGTTCCCACAGCACCCGGGCCACTTCCAGTTCGGCCTTTGAGAGCGGGGGCCTCTCGCCCATTCTGCACCTCCTTCTTCCGTGTGGGAGCAGTCGCGTACAAGTGTACGTGAGCGTATTATGCGTGCATTTGTACGTGTGTCAAGACTGAAGTTGTCGACTAAGCCTGGCTCGTCGCTTCGGGGCCCTTCTTTCTCAGTCCATCACAGCCTCACCCGCAAGAAGGGGGCCTGCCCACTCGCGATTTCGCCGCTTTGCGTGCCAATTGATGGACAACTCAGAACCGCGGATTACGATGAAGGGTAGCGTTGGGCGCCGTGCGTCCATCACTTGGCGATTCCAGGCCGCTGACACACCTGGTCCAGTCCAGGCAGGGTGCTGCCACAGGTACCTGTCACGGCCGATCCCGGCAATATCCCGTCTTTCCAGCGGAGGGTCTCCGTCATGACGTCGCGTTTCAAGGTCCTTTGGGCAGCTTCGCTGCTCGCCATGTGTATGGTTTGCACCGGCTTGGCGGCCGCGGAAAAAGCCGCACCGGCGCCTGCCGAGACGGTCGAGATGTTTGCCGCCATCGATCAGGGCCAGCTCGAGGTGAAGTTGATTCCCAAGGACTCCACCCTCTGCAATGTGATCGTCGAAAACAAGACTGACAAACCCCTGACTGTACGACTGCCCGACGCCTTTGCCGGCGTGCCGGTGATGGCTCAAGCTGGCCTGGGGGCCGGCATGGGCGGCATGGGCGGCGGTGGCGACATGGGCGGCGGCGGCGGCGGAGCCCAGGGCTTTGGCGGCGGCATGGGGGGCATGGGCGGCATGAGTGGTATGGGTGGCGGTATGATGGGCGGTGGCGGATTCATGAACGTCGCCCCCGAGCGAGTCAATAAGTTCAGAGTCACCACCGTGTGCCTCGAACATGGCAAATCCGAGCCCCGTGCGGCCATCCCCTACAAGATTGTGCCGATCGATCAGTTCACCGAGAAGAAAGAAGTTCACGAGCTCTGCAAGATGCTCGGCTATGGGAAGATGCCCCAGCGTGTCGCGCAAGCGGCTGCATGGGCGCTGAACAACCACATGAGCTGGCAGGAGCTGGCCGCCAAGCAGATCAAGTTTGCCAACGGCATGCGGCAACCCTACTTCAATGCCCTGGAAATTCGGGCCGCCATGCAGGCTGCCGCCACGGCTGAGAAGTCGGTTCAGGAGCGGCAGCAGCAGGAACACTCGCAGTCCAGTTCGCTCAGCCAGAATTGAACCTTCTCAGAAGTCGAGCCGCGAAACCAACCGCCGCCCCAAACGCGGCGGTTTTTTTGCAGGGCAGTCTTCCATCGATCCGCCGGGTCCACTGAGTCTCTGACCCCAGGCTACCACAGGTCGCAAGCGACACGCGCGCAATGGTACCTCGAGATGCCCTTCCCTGGCAACTTCCGTGGCGGTTGCCCCATCGCATCGACATACGGAGGCAGACCGGATCCCGTTGACGGAAATCGTTGCCTCAGGTAAGTAAGGAGGTTCCTTTCTTGCCACCGAGGAAACCGCCTTGCACGACCCGCTCGCGTCCAGACCGAAATCTTCGAGCTGCCGCTGCCTGACCCCTCCGGATCTCTGGCAGCCGGGACACGCCCATCTGGTCGGCATCGCCGGGGCGGGCATGCGGTCCCTCGCCCATATCCTGCTTGATATCGGATGGACCGTGACCGGGTCGGATTGTGTCGTCGCCCGCCTTGAGCACCTCGAGAGTCGAGGAGCCCGCATCCACGGCGGTCACGCGGCGGAAAACGTTCCCGAGGCCGCCAGCCTCCTGGTGTTCAGCGACGCTGTCGGTGACGCGAATCCCGAACTCCAGCGGGCGGGTGAGCGAAACCTCCCCACCCTTCGCTATTTCCAGGCCCTCGGCCTCCTGGCGGCAGCCCGTCAGACGATCGCTGTGGCCGGAACCCATGGCAAGTCGACCGTCGCGGCCATGATCGGTGCGGTTCTCCTGGAGGCCGGCGCCGACCCAGTATTGGCCTTCGGAGCCGAGCCTTTACCCCTGTGCTGTTCGAACCGGGCCGCAAGCCGTGCAGGAAACGGCCCCCTGATGGTCGTGGAGGCTTGTGAGTATCGCGCTAACTTCCTCCAATTCCATCCCCAGCAAGCGGTCCTCCTGGCAGTCGAGCCCGACCACTTTGACTGCTACCCCACCGCGGACAGGCTCGACCATGCCTTCGCCTTATTCATCCGCACCATCCGGCCTGAAGGACGTTTGCTGGTATACGATCCGTGCCCGCGAAGCCGGCGGCTCGCCGGAGCCGCCCCGTGTACCGTCGAAACCTTCGGATTCGCCTGTCGCGCCGACTGGCGGGCCACCGAGCTCGATTCCCGCCGAGGGTGCTACTCGTTCACGGTGTGTCATGCCGGCAGCCGGTTGTGCCGCATCGACCTAAGAGTGCTGGGGCGGCACCAGGTTCTCAATGCCCTGGCTGCAGCCGCTCTGGCGATTCGCAATGGGGTATTGCCCGAACGAGCTGCAACAGAGATCTCCCACTGGTGCGGCTTGCATCGCCGGCTGGAGGTCGTGGACTGTTGCGGAGGAGTCACCTGGATCGACGACTATGCCCATCATCCCACGGAGGTGTCCGCGGGGCTTGCGGCGGTCCGTGAGCGATTTCCCGGCCAGCGGCTGTTCTGCGTTTATCAGCCCCATCAGGCAAGTCGAACGGCGCGGTTACTGGACGAAACGGCCGCCAGCCTGCAAAATGCGGACTGCGTTCTGGTGACCGACATCTTCCGTGCCCGTGAGCCCAGCCCTGCTCCGGGGGAGGTGTCGGCTGCCGATTTGGCCGAGCGGACCCGGTCCCTGGGCGTCCAGGTACCACCCATCCACTCACCTTCCCAGTGTAGAGAATTCCTGGTGGCCCAGCTCCTCCCGGGCGACGTAGTGGTAACCGTGGGAGCAGGCAATATTCGAGAGACCGGTAATGAACTTGTTCGCAGGCTTCGAGAACGTTGTCCGGCGGGATGAACCGCTCGCCATGCACACCTGGTTCCAGATTGGCGGGCCGGCCGAGTACTTCGCCGAACCCGAAACCGTGGACGACCTGATCACACTGATTCGGCGTTGCGCGGAGAACGATGTACCGGTCCGCATGCTCGGGCGAGGGTCCAATCTCCTGGTGGCCGACGAGGGAGTCCCGGGCCTCGTCTTGTTCCTTTCGTCCCTCGAATTCCACAAAATCTCGGTCAACGGTACCATCCTCACGGCCGGCGGCGGAACTCGCCTGGGACGAGTAGTCACCACGGCAGCCAATCGCGGACTGGCCGGGCTGGAGGGCCTGGTTGCCATTCCCGGCACGGTGGGGGGAGCCCTCCACGGCAACGCGGGGACTCAGAGCACCGATATCGGCCAGTGGGTCCAACATGCGACGGTGATCACCGTCACGGGCGATACGTTCCAGCGCGACCGCGACGATATGTCGTTCGGATATCGGCGTAGCAGCCTCGATGAACTGGTCATCCTCGATGCTTCTTTCCGCCTCGAAGAAGACGATTCCCAGGAGCTCTCCAAACGCCTGCAAAAACAGTGGATCATGCGGAAGGCAGCCCAGCCGATGGGGCATCAGTGTGCCGGTTGCGTCTTCAAGAACCCTCGGGGAATGCGGGCCGGCGAACTCATCGAACAGGCCGGGCTCAAGGGGACCCGGATCGGCGGTGCAGTCGTCAGCGATCGCCACGCCAATTTTGTGATCGCCGAGCCCGAGTGCACTGCCGCCGATGTGATGCGGCTGATCGAGCTGATTCGCGTTCAGGTCGCCGACCGTCTTGGGGTCGACCTGGAAGTCGAGCTCGATATCTGGTAGCGGTCGCGCCACGGTGATCAGAGCCTCCGTCGATCCGTACGCCTATGGATCGTCTAAGGGAAAGACGTCCGTTCGCAGGCCGAGTCGGCCCGGCGTGCTGCCTGTGGCGGCGGACGTGCCCCGCGGTCGGGTATTTCTGGATATTCCAGGCGGCCACGCCGCCCTTGGCCCCAGGGACTTCGGCGGCCGATGTAGGGAAATGGCAGGGAGAAGCTGCGCGCTCCCCTCGCCAATGGATGTCCCGGCCGGTTGTGTCGATTGGGCCGGTTGAATGGTTTCGCGATCATCCTGGTGCTCTTTCAATCCCTGGAATCGGGGTAGCGAAGGGGAGTGGTAGTTGATCGGTGAGCCCAAGTGCCTTGAGGCTCGCTCAGGTTCGGTCCACTCGCCCAGCCCTGGTCTCTCGCCTTGGAAGAACACTCGGAGCGTGGCAGCCTGGCGAACGAGGTCCGATTTTGATGAGCCCCAGGAAGCGTGCCCCCAATTCCTCACTTATTCCGGGCCCCTTCGCCAGTCTCGCCCGGTTCTTCGTCGGGCCGGGACGCACGTTTGCCCTGGCCGTGCTGATGCTCGCCATGTTCGTCGCTGCCTGCTACTGGGGGTGGCAAGAAGTGCATGGTGATGTGCTCGCTTTGCCCGAGTACATGCTCTCGCCGAAAGACATCGTGGTGACAGACCACCCTGAATGGCTAAGCTTCGACATTCGCGAAAAGGCCTTCCAGAATGCCAGCCTGCAGCAGAACCTCTCGATCATGGATCCTGACCTGAACGAGCGCATCGCGTCAGCCTTCTCGGTCCACCCATGGGTTGCCAAGGTCAACCGGGTGACCAAACGTTACCCCTCCACCGTCGTGGTGGACCTTGAATACCACCATCCTGTCTGCGTGGTCGAGATTGGCGACAGCAAAATCCCCGTCGACGTGGAAGGTACGGCCCTCCCCCCTTCGGATCTCCCTCAGAGCCAGATCGATCGCTACCCGCTTCTGGTCTGCCCCGGCCTGTCAACGCCACGGGGGCTGCCTGGCGATCAATGGGGTGATCCGCGGGTCGTAGGCGCTGCAGAGATCGCGGCTGCGCTGGGCGATCGATGGAAAACCTGTCGCTTCGTCCGCATCACACCCGTGGCTGTTTCCGAGAGCAGTCGGGTTGGTGACGTTGTCTATCGACTCCACACGGCCAACGGCACCGTGGTCGTCTGGGGGGCTCCTCCGGGCGTCAAGACTCCTGGACAGCCAACCACGGCAGAGAAATTGGCCTATCTCGACGAGGAACTCCGTCGCTACGGAACACTGGAGGGCCACGACGGCGATTCCCGCGAACTCGACCTCGTGTCGAACATCAGACGGCGGCGGTTGGACGGCCAGCAAGAGCGTTGATACAGGCCGGAGGCCTCTCGCCGGCGCAAAGGGGCACAATCGGGGGTGGCGTGGCCGGCTGCTGGTCCGCTCAGGTGGCTCATTTCGGGTTGGCGGGAACCCCCGACCGATCCGATTTGCCTGCGGCCAGTTGCTCTTTGATCTCCTCGCGCACGATCGGCATGTCGCTCGGTGCCTCGACCCCAATCCGCACCACACCCTGTGCCATGCGCACCACGGTTATCGTGATATTGTCGCCGACGAGGATTCTCTCTCCGACCTTTCGCGAAAGGACGAGCATGAAGGTTCTCCGTCGCAAACTGAGCGACAAAAAAAGTCACCGCGCAGCCTCGAACACTGCCGATCCTACACATTAAACCGGCAGCATACCACTTGCGTGCTAGCAGTGCAAGCACCACTAAGGGTGCCAACCTCGGCTTGGCACAACAAACCGGCACTCCCCGGCAGAATGGGGATTCTGGGATGCCTGTTGCGCGGTCAGCTCAGTCAGATCGCGGCAAGCACCCCCCGGATATAGCCGACGGACTCGGCCAGGCCCGGAAGAGGATCATCGGGGTCCTTCTCGTACTCAAAGGCAGCCACCCCTGCATAACCGACTCCCACCAGGGCCTTGAGGAATGCCGGAATGTCGATCACTCCTCGCCCAATCTCCAGGGTCTCTCCCTCCTTTGTCGTCCCGGAGACGTCCTTGATGTGCAAATCGTGAAGCCGATCCGCGAAACGCTTGACATCCGCGATCGGATCGCCGCCGATTCGAACCGTATGGCCGATGTCGATGCACAGCCCGATCCGCTTGTCGAATTCCTTCACTCGCTCAAAGGCTGACTCTGGCGTGGGATACACTTTGTCGCCCGGACCGTGATTGTGGATGGCAACCTTGATATTGTAGTCTTTCACTTTCCGGTCGACCAACGGAAGGACCTCCGGGGAAGGAACTCCGACGATCACTTCCATGCCCGCAGCCTTAGCATAGTCGAAGGCCTGGTCGACTTCCGCCTCCGTCTTCATTGTGATCACGCCCCCGCCGTACAGTTTCAGCCCCGCGTCTCTGCATTTCTTTGCCGCCTCGGCGCACTCGGTTGCCGTCGCCTCCATGGGCAAGTGGAAGGATTTCAGGCACACGTTCTTCAGATCCAGTCGGACCGCCATTTCGATCGTCTGTTCGAGGGTGAACTTCCGCGTCGTGTACGATGCCAAACCGAGTTGGAATGGCACCTTGGTTGCCGCCGTTTCGCCCGTTTGTCCCGTAGCGGGAACCGCAATTGCACTTGTTGCCACCGCCACGCCGGCAGCACACACGAACTGACGACGGGTCACGGCTGGAACATCTCGTTTCATCGGAAAGCACCTTTCGTCTGGCTCAGTCACTCGATCCACGGTCGCCTCAGAATCACCCGAAAAACGGCTGTTGCTTCCCCATGCCGGCCATCACGCTCCGCCGGGATGCCTTGCGAGGGACTCTGAACAGATGTCTCTCTGGCGAATCTCAACGCCAATCCTTCGAGCTTACGAGTCGCTCGTGTACCTGTCAAACTGGAGGAGCGGGGTCGGAGGCCCCATTCAGGCCTGCCGGAATCAGGTGAAACAGCCGGGGAGATCGTTGTACGGATGGCAGTCTGGCGAACTGGGGAATGATGTGGCACACCACCCACCGGAACTATATGCCGTATTTCGTCCGCTCCACCAGATGCCGGCACGGCGGTGAAGGGCTGGAATCCACCGAATCGGATCGCTAGGATATAGACTTTTCAGGCCGACGACTTTGTTTCTTGGAGGGCACTATGTCCGACCCGTCGCAGTTGTACGAAGCGATTCTCACCGGAAACGCCAAGCAGGCAGAGGCAGTCACCAACGCGGCGCTCGAGGCCGGAACCGACCCGACCGAGTTGCTCGGAAAATACATGATCCCGGCCATGGACGAGGTCGGCAAGCGATTTGAATGCAATGAATACTTCGTTCCCGAACTGCTGATCGCCGCCCGTGCGATGAAGACCGCGCTCCAGATCCTCACGCCCAGACTGGCTGCAGCCGGCAGCAAGGCGGTCGGACGGGTAGTAATCGGCACTGTTCAGGGGGATCTGCACGACATCGGGAAGAATCTGGTTGCCTCGATGCTCGAAGGCGGCGGGTTTGAGGTAGTTGACCTGGGAGTCGATGTCCCGGCCAACCGGTTCGTCGAGGCGGCGCAGGAGAAAGACGGTTCGATCGTCGCTCTCTCCGCCCTCCTTACCACGACGATGACTCAGATGAAGGCAGTCATTGCCGCCCTGGAAGCGGCTGGACTGCGAGCCTCAACCAAGGTTATGATCGGTGGCGCCCCGATCACTCAGCAGTATGCCGACGAAATCGGCGCCGACGGATACAGCGATAACGCCAGCGCGGCCGTGTCGCTCGCGCGAAGTCTGGCCAAGTAGCCTTTTTCTGTCCGAGTGTGCTGGAGGGTGCCGCTGCAGGCCTGTCGCTCCCGATCGAGCAGTCCGACAGACCGGCAAGGGCACCCGTTTCGTTTGAATTGCCCAATGAAGGGTTGTCGCTTTCTCACGCGAACGACTGTGCTCCGCCGGTCTGGTTTCCCGGCAGATGCCGGTGATCCCACGCTCGTCCAAGAACCCATTGGCAGCCTGGCAAACAACGAAAAGAGGCCCTGGCAAGATGCAGGAATCCCACGCGGGCATCGATAGGCACGATCGGTAGTTCTGTTTGCGGCTCCAGAGCACTTTCGAAAGGAAGGGATAGCAGTGGCACTCGAAGGATTGACGATTGTCGGCGAGAGTATCAACGATTCGGTACCCTCGACCAAGAGGCTGTTCGACGCCGGCGACCTCGACGGAATCCTGGAACTGGCCCGGCTCCAGGACGAAGGGGGGGCTGCCTACATCGATGTCAACGTGGGCGCACGCAGCCCCGAATTCATGGCCGATATGGTACGGAGAATCCAGCAGGTCACCGCCAAGCCGCTCTCCATCGACACACCGGACCCCGAGATCGCCCGGGCTGGCCTTGCCGCCTATGATGCCGAGCGTGCCGGCGGCGAAAAGCCCATCCTCAATTCCATCTCGGCCCTGCGTCCCCGCATGTTCGAACTGCTTGCCGTCAGGAGGTTCAAGCCGATCCTGCTCGTTTCCGAGCAAGTTGTCGAAGGACGGTCGGGAGCGTGCCGCACGGCAGAGGAGACGTACCAGGCGACCCTTGCCCTGGTCGAAGAAGCGAGAGTGGCCGGCCTGGCCAACAACGAATTGATCATCGACCCGGGCATCGCCCCCATCGGCACGGATTCCGAGGGGAACCTGGCTCGCCTGATGGGCGCCATGGAACGGATCCACAACGATGCGAACCTGGCCGGCGTTCATATCTCTGTGGGATTGAGCAATTTCACCGTCATGCTACCCACGAAGACGGCCGGCGGAGCTCCCGTCAAAAGTTCCCTGGAAAGCGCCTTCCTCACCAAAGCGATGCCCCTGGGACTCGACATGGTTATCGGATCGGTCCGCCGCAAGTACGAAACCCTCCCCCCCGACCACCCCGCCATGCAGTGCCTGGAAGACTGTCTCAGGCAGAGCGGATTCGAGGCGATCATGCGGGTTCGCGACTTCTACTCGTAGGCGGATTCCAGGGACCGGGGAGGGGAGGAATCGCAGACCGGGGTGGACTTGCTGAAAAGGAGACTGGCCATGCACGAGTTGATTGCTGAGTTGCTTGCCGATGGCCCCGTGCTCACCGACGGTGCCTGGGGAACCCAGATGCAGGCCCGGGGATTGCCGACCGGAGCATGCCCCGACCAGTGGAACCTGTCCAATCCCCAGGCGGTCGAAGAGGTCGCCCGGGCCTACGTCGACGCCGGCAGCCGGGTGATCATCACCAACACCTTCGGCGCCACGCGATTCTGCCTTGCCCGCCACGGGCTGGAAGACAAGGTCGTCCAGATCAACCGGGCCGGCGCCGAGATCTCCAGACGGGCCGCCGGAAACAAGGCCAAGGTCTTTGCCGCGATGGGGCCGAGCGGCGTGATGCTGCTCATGGGCGAAGTCGCTCCCGACGAGGTTCGCGAGGCGTTTGCGGTCCAGGCCCAGGCGTTGGCTGAAGGCGGGGCCGACGGCCTGGTGATCGAGACCATGTCGGATCCGGCCGAAGCAGTGTTGGCCGTCGAGGGGGCCCGTACCACCGGGCTGCCGGTGGTCGCCTGCATGGTCTTCGACTCGGGCAAGGACCACGACCGGACGATGATGGGAACCACTCCGGAGCAGGCGGCACGGATCCTGGCGGATGCCGGCGCCGACTGCATCGGGTCGAACTGTGGACAGGGAATCGAGGGCTTTCTGCCGATCTGCCGGCGGCTCCGCGCGACGAGCGACCTGC
>CAZLWV010000127.1:0-12407 GCA_964563135.1 uncultured Planctomycetaceae bacterium | reverse complement strand
GTCTGGATCAAGGCCAATGCCGGACTCCCCAGGATGGTCGAAGGCAAGACCATCTACACTCAGACGCCCGAGGGATTCGCATCGTACATTCCCGGGCTTATCGAGGCGGGGGCAATGTTTGTTGGCGGCTGCTGCGGAACCTCCCCCGAGTTCATCCAGGCCGTCCACAGGAAACTCGCTTCATGAATTCACGCCAGCGGGTACTGTGCGCCGTCAGTCACCAGGAAGCCGACCGGGTACCGATCGATCTGGGGGGGACGCGGCAATCGGGAATTGCCGCCTCAACCTACCATCAACTGAAACAGCGGCTTGGTGTTTCGACGCCCACGCGAATCTACGATCTCTACCAGATCCTCGCCGAGGTGGAACAACCGATTCTCGATCGTTTCGGGGCCGATGTCGTGGGCCTGAACCGCCAGGCGGTCGCCTTCGGGATCCGCAACGAGCAGTGGAAACCTTGGACACTCTTTGACGGAACACCGGTTGAGGTCCCCGGTGGCTTTCAACCCGTTGCCGACACCCGCGGCGATCTGATCCTCCGCAGCGCATCCGGTGCGGCGATCGCCAAGATGCCCAACCAAGGGCACTACTTCGATCGCCTTGAAACCTTCCCCGGTGCCGCCCATGCCGACCCGGATACCCTGGAACTACCGCTTCTCACCCAGGAGGAATGCGACCACTACCATGCCCAGGCGGAGGCCCTGTGGCAAAATACCGACAAGGCCATTGTCGCTCCTTTGGGGCCCCCCTACGAGCTATTCTTCGGACTGGGGACCGGCAACTTTCAGGAGTGGATGATGACCCTGGCCTGTGAACCGGATTACGTCAGATCGCTCTACGAGCGGCTCACCGAGGCCTGGATCGAGAACCTGCGCAGGTTTGTCGCTGCGGTTGGCGACCGCGTGCAGATCCTGCAGTTCAACGACGACCTCGGGACGCAGGACTCGCCGTTTCTGTCGGTCAAGATGTTTCGCGAACTTGTGATGCCCTACTACAAACGGGGGCTCGACTGGGTCCACGCCAATACCCAGATGAAGGTCTTCATGCACAATGACGGCGCGATCTTCGATTTTGTGCCGAGTTTGATCGAGATGGGGGTCGATATTCTGAATCCTACCCAGACCACCGCAAAGGGTATGGACCCCAAAAAACTCAAGGACGCCTTCGGAGAACAGATCACCTTTTGGGGTGGTTCTTGCGATTGCCAAGGTGTCCTGGCATTCGGAACACCCGAGCAAGTAACCGACGAGGTTCGCCGACATATGGAGATTCTCGCCCCTGGTGGCGGATACGTGTTCGCTTCCGTCCACAATATCCAGGCCAGCGTCCCGCCGGAAAACGTGATCGCCCTGTTTGAGTCTGCGCTGGAATTGGGACGTTATCGGTAGATTGTGCATCGGTTCGGCGGGTTCCCTCAATCGCTTCCTCGGAATAGGGGGCTGGAGGCGGAAAGGTGGCAATGTCCCCTCCGAGAAGACGCCCGTGCGCGATCGCCATTTCCGGCGGCGCAGCGTCCAGGGTACCTCTATCACCTCGCGTAAGCACGATAACTCCATATTTCCATGACGACGGTATTTGGGGAATTCGCACGAAATCGTGCCGCAAGGTCTACGCCAGCGTTGCCATCCGCCCGTCGGCAGCGCCGTCGGGGGTTTTCGAGAGAGGAATTCCGAAAACCCATTTGGCGCCGCGGTATCCATTGGCTATAATGAGAGTGGTTCGGGAACGGAGACGAGGCATCTCCGAGCGATTTTGATCGCCGACCTTCCCGCCCAATAGATTTGTCCCACCTTTGGCAGTTGCCGCAACGACCGGTCTTCGTCTCGTTGGCGGTTCGCCCCCGAGTTGATATTAACGGGGGGCGGAGTTTTCGCGGCCGTTCAGTCCGGCCATTGTCCCTGGATTGACAAGCCTGACTCCCCCTTCGTAAGCCCTTGCGAGACCCTGGTGGGTCGCTCACTCTCTCCCCCCAACGAGCGACCTCCAGGGTTATTTTTTTCCTTTTTCGCAAGTGTCGGGTTGCCGCTGCCGGTTCTGTCATAGCCGGGGCAAACCGGATCGAACGGACAGGCCGGTCCGCTGGACCTGGTATGCTCTCTTCCAACGCTCTCCCCTGCCGCAAAATTCCTTTTCCTCGCCCGACCTTCGGATTGCCAATTGGCTTCCGGGAGACGCTCTGGCCAGCAGGTACCGCAACTGGCACAATGGGGGTGGCACACAGTGAGTGCCTCCCGGGGCGTGGATCCCGCACTCTGTTGGCCCTGCATGGATAGTGAAGCGAGGGCAGCCAGGAGGGAGCCTGGTCTTTGGAGAAGCAACCCACCGATGTGTTCCACAATCCATAACGGAACCAATGGCTCTGGCTGCCTGAACACGAGCTGATGCGTCTGAAACTGATTGCCTGCGAGATCCTCTACCGCGAGTTCTGTTGGGCCGTTGCTCGTTCGCCCCACCGTGTGGACGTGGAGTTTCTGCCGAAAGGGCTCCACGACGTCGGCCAGGTCGGCATGAATGCCCGGCTTAGGGAAGCCGCCGGCGCAGTCGACCCACAGCTCTACGATGCGGTTCTGATGGGCTATGCGCTGTGCAGCAATGGCCTGGTTGGCCTGAAGGCGACCACGATCCCTCTCGTCGTTCCCCGTGCACACGACTGCATCACGCTGTTTCTTGGCGACAAGGATCGATACCTCGACTACTTTCAGAACCATACTGGCGTTTACTTCAAAACGAGCGGCTGGATCGAACGGGGAGAGCAACTCGAACAGCTTGGGCCCGATTCGTTTCAGGCGCGCAGCGGCATGAATCGATCCTATGCCGAGCTTGTCGAGAAGTACGGGGAGGACAACGCCAGGTTCCTGGCCGAGCAATTTGCCGGCATGACCCACAACTACTCGAAGCTCACGTATATCGAGATGGGCATTGAGCCCGACGGCCGCTTTGAAGAGGAGACTCGCCGCCAGGCCCGGGAGCGGGGCTGGCAGTTCGAAAAACTTGCCGGCGACATGGGCCTGATTGTTGATCTCGTGGACGGCAACTGGAGTGACGATCGATTTCTCGTGGTCTCACCCGGCCAACAGATAGCTCCGGCTTTCGACGCCCGGATCGTCAAGGCGGTCCCCTCGGAGCCGGTGTGATTTTTCGACGGATCTCTTGCTCGGCATGCGGCAGGCCCGTCGCTATAATGAGCTCGCTCCGTCCGGGGGGGGCGATCGATTGCCGAAGAGGACCGAACAGAATGAACGGATATGAACGTCTGGTGGGGATGATGCGGGGCGAGCCGGTCGACCGGGTTCCTCTGATGCCGATCACCATGATGCTTGCCGGCGACCTGGCGGGCATACCCTATGGCCAGTATGCAACGGATCACCGCAAGCTTGTCGAGGCCCAGCTCAGGACAGCCGAACGGTTCCAATTTGACTATGTTTCCTGCATTTCCGATCCCGCCCGCGAGGCGGCCGATTGCGGGGCCAGTGTTCGATTCTACGACAACCAGCCCCCAGCCATCGACGAGACGCGGGCTCTCCTTGCCGACAAGAAGTTGCTGGCGGGGCTCAAGATCCCCGATCCGCTCGGCGGCGGCCGGATGCACGATCGCGTTCAGGCGGCGGCACTGTTCAAACAGCAGATCGGCGGGCAGCTCTTGATCGAAGGCTGGATCGAAGGTCCCTGCGCCGAAGCCGCCGATCTCCGCGGTATCAACTCTCTGATGGTTGATTTCTTCGACGACCCGGTATTCGTGCGGGACCTGTTCGAATTCGTCGTCCGCATGGAGCTGAATTTTGCCAAGGCACAGATTGAGGCGGGCGCAGACGTTCTGGGGATGGGGGACGCGGCGGCCTCTCTGGTGGGGCCGCAGATCTACGAGGAGTTTGTGCTTCCCTACGAGCGCCGGATCCTCGAAGGCATCCACGCCATGGGAGGCCGGGTCCGTTTGCACATCTGCGGGAATACGAGCAAGAGTCTCGGCAGCATCGGCACGCTGGGAGCTGACCTGGTCGACCTGGACTTCATGGTGTCCGTGGCCGCCGCCCGCGCAGCCATGGGACCGGGGCAGGTTCTCACGGGGAATATCGATCCGGTGGCGGTCATGCGCAACGGCAATCCGGAGTCAATCACGGCGGCCGTTGCCCGTTGCCACCAGGAGGCGGGGCCGCGCTACGTGGTCGCGGCCGGGTGCGAGATTCCACGCGACACGCCCCATGCGAATGTTGAGGCTCTCACTCGGTATGCCCAGTCGCATCAGCCGTAGCGAGTTCTGCACTGACTGCGAAACGAGGGCGACCAGCGGAAGCCCGTTTTCCGGGGGAAGTCACGGGCCGAAGCGTTCGGCAATCAATCGCGGAGCCAATGTTCTCTGATCGATCTTCGACTGACGGACAACGTGCCGGCATTCTGACGACTCGGTGATGAAAGTGGCGGCTTGTGGGGAATCCGCGACGTTCAGCCCAGTCGGAGCGTCTCGAAAATCCGCCGGTCGGCCAGGCTTTCGGCCACCAGATCGGCCATGCTGAAATCGTGCACCACCGTCAATCCGGCCGGCACGGCCACGGTGAACGCTCCCGAGGCTGCGGCCGCCGAGCAGCCAGCCTGGCTATCCTCCAGCACCATCATTTCCGGGGCCACCACGCCAAATCGGGCGGCTGCCTTCTGGTAAATTTCCGGGTCTGGCTTGCCCCGCGTGATATCGACGGAGGTCAGCACAAACGCGAAACGCGGGCCCATGGCGAACCGCGACAGCACGGCATCCACTACTTCCGGATTGCTGCTCGTGCAGATCGCCTTGGGAATCGACGCCTGTTCCAGGGTCGTGAGCAGATCGAGCAGGCCCGGCATGGGGGCCACGCTGTCATCCAGGAGACTGATGAAGATCTTTGCCGATTCCGCGGCCATGGATTCCCAGGTGTCGTCGAGTGCGTGCCACCGGATGATGGTTTCGAAGCAATCCTGCGGCGGTCGGCCCATGATCGCATGGCTGAGTTCTTCCGTGTACTCGCATCCCCGCCGCTGCATCAACTCCGAACCGACCTTCCAGTAGACGTCCTCCGTGTTGAACATCAGGCCGTCCAGATCGAAGGCCACCGCCTTGATCGTTCGGGGCAAACTGTGAGAACTGCCGTCCGCCATCACAAGAGCTGTCTCCGCGGGAACGAGGTAAACCCATAATCTACCTGCCAACGTCGCGGCCCACCAGGGCTGACGGCAAGACCCAGGCATCCGACAGACCGTCGCCGTTCCGCGCCAGCGGCCGGAACTACCAGATCCTGGAACCGCCGGAACGCCCAATCCTGGCCTGCCGGGCTGCCATCAGCCCAGCCAGGCGGCAGCGTGACGGGCGGCGTGAGTCAGCCGGCGGGCGGAGTGGATCCCCGTCCAGATGGCCCGGGAGACGATTCGAGGCGGCCCGATCGCAAGCCTGCCGATCGCATATGTCTCGGTTGCCCAGGACGCGAGGGCTCGATTGAGTGGTCCCTGGTAATCGATGAAGCTCAGTGCGGGATCGGCACACCCCGCCTCGATCAGATAGTACCGTAGCAGGTGTCCTGGGCCGAACGCACGGTACTCTTCATCGTAGCCCACTTTGAAGGAATGGTAGACCCCCTTGCCCAACCACCCCAATTCGAAGGCGATAGCACGTCCGCCGCACCCGAGGAACGCCAACCTGAGACAATCTCGCGAGGCAAAATGTTCGGCCTGGCGCCGGTAGAATTCGAGAATGCCCGGATTCCGCAGCACGCTCGTTCCCGCCACTCCCTTCCAACCGCTGTCCTCCAGGGTGAAGGCGCGACGCAAGGAGTCCGCCACATCCTCCGGCTTGAGGTGGTCGAAGAGCCGCAGTTCGACCTGCCCCTGGTCTTCAAGCCGCTTCCTATCATTGCGGATCATGCGTCGAACGCTCTTGGTGCGGCGGGCCATGTAGGTGTCGAAGGGACCCTGGAGCGATACCCGCCCTATCTCGAACCCCGGGCGAACATCGACCTGCATGCCGCGACGGACCACTGCCTGGATGAGGCAGCTCCAGCTCTTGGCCTGGTACGGCACCATTTCAAACCACAGCAGCGGCCAGGGCACGTTGACCATCGCGTCGGCGAGCTGCTCGACAACAGCAACCGTATCGGCCGTTTGGTCGAGGAGCAACTCCCCGTTGGGAGACCAAGGATTAAGCGACAAGTCGCCCACGGGAAGCAAGCGACCGAGCTTCCGTCCGACCAGCGGCAGGGCCCCCACCAGGCGATTTCCCTGGCGAACCGTGAGCAGATGCATCCGCCTCTGGGCGGCGAACTGTTCAAGCCACAAGGCCGTCGGCTCCGCACACGCCGTTGGCATGGTCACATCGCTGCGTCTCCACAGATCGTCCCAATCCGCGGCGACCGCGCGCAAGGCATCGATGGACTGGAGGACTTCGATACGAAAACCGGTAGAGGGGGGCAGATTGGACACTGGAGATGTTCCGGCGATTTGGCGGACAGCATGGGGGGGACAGGCTAGCTTTCTCTGAAGCATACGCCACGCCATCCATTCCGCCACCGCATCGCACCCCTACAATCGTTGCGACGCCACCTCGCGGATCACCGTCACCAGTTCTCCCAGGATCAGGCAGGTTGCGCCCCAGATGCGCCACGTCTGCCAGGCGAAGTGGGGTGCCTGGTAGGTACAGCCCAGGTGGCTCCGCTCGTGGCTGGAGAGATTGGCTGGATCGAGCAGGTGATCGAGGGGGATTTCGAGGATTTCGTCCACCTCATGCGGATTCGGTGCGAAGCGGGGTTGCCGATCGCAGGCCGCCACGAAAGGATCCACGCGAAAATTGCTCACATGGACGTAGATCGGCGAAAGCCCGCCGAGGACCCGCGGAGTCACATCGGCCGCCCCCAACTCCTCATGGAACTCGCGGACGGCCGCCTCCGCGGGCGTTTCTCCCGGTTCGACGGCCCCGCCTGGCAGGCTGATCTGCCCGGCATGATCGGGCAGGTGTTGCGGGCGGAGGGTCAGAGGCAGGTGCCATCGGCCTTGGATCGGGTAGAGGATCGCCAGCACCGCTGCCGACTTCGCCCCCGCCGGAATCTGGGCAACACTGGGCCCCGGCCGCCCCACTGCAGCGTAGCGGCTCCCCTCCATGGGGCCGGGCAAAGGAGTCTTCAGGCGGGCCGCAAGCCGCTCGGGAAGGTCGGAGTTCATGGCATCTGGGAGGGATCGATCGGCTGATCCGGGATTTCGCCGGTCGACTGGTCTGTGTTCGTATCGTCTGGCATCAACCAGGGGGGTGGAGCCGGAGGAAGATCCATACGATAGATGATATACGTCCGGTTCTCGTAGAGCACACGGAAATCCCGCTTGCGGGGCCAGCGGTATGTGATCAGGTAGGGGGCATCGTACTTCTCGCCGAGGTAGCGAAGCCGCCGGCTGTCGAGCCGCGACAACGAATTGTACCAGCCGAAGCCGACAAGCTGATCGCTGTGCCGGTGAATGTCGAGCACGCAATTCCACCAGGCCACCATCGATTGGGCGTCCTGCGGAATATCCTTCCAGGAGACGACCTCGCTCCGCTGGGCATACCACTTGAACGTCTGTCCCATCAGCGGCGTCAGAAAGCGGGCGTCGCACGGGACCTCCTGCGACCGGGCAATCCACTGGCAGGCATCCACCCAGGCCCAGTAGTCCCAGATGCGGTCGGCACGTGGAATCGTGGGCCGGGCACGCATGGACGCCGTGACCGTCATGTGCGCCAGGGGCGCGACAAGCAACAGGGCGACACTCAGCGAGGCAATCGCGGCCATCCGAGCTTGCCGTAGCAGCTCAATCGCAGGGAGGCGTATCTCGAGCAGCAGCAGGCCTCCCAACACGGCGGCCGCGGCCAGGCCTGCCGCAGCTTCCCAGGCAAGTCCATACTGGGCCATGGCTGCGATCGTGCTGATCAGCCGCATCAGCAGAAACACGACTGCCAGCGCAACCGCTGCTGAGAGAACCATCCCAAGCCGCCGGCCGCGGGCCCAGACCGTGCTGGTTCGCGCGGCAAGCCACGCGAGAAACTGCGGACCGGCCAGGGCGACGCCCATCGGCACTGCCACGTCAGAAAGGCGGAACCAATAGAAACGCAGCAGACCTGCCCGGCGGGCCGGGTCGCCAGGAAAGCTGACCGAAATGGCCAGCCCTGCCAGCGAAAGGAGCAAGGTTCCGGCGACGAACGCCTGCACGCGGCTGTTCTGCGAAGATCGCGGCCCCCAATGCCACATCGCCGCCCAAATGCCCGAAAGCAGGGCGAATCGCAGCAGGAAGCCGGGGGGAAAGCCGCCGGGATCGAGGTGGTGCCGGAGACGGAGGAAGACGTAGACCTGGCTGGCAAAGTCGACCACGGCTGGATCGGTGCCCCGGGTGAGGCCCACCGAGGGGATCAGGCCGGGGAGGGAGAGCGCAAAGCCGACGAGGAGCGACGGAGCCATGGACCTGATGGATGGCCGGTCCTGGCCGCACAGCAACCAGGCCACTCCCGCAGCCACGACGGCCCAGCCGCCGACCAGAACGTGAAATGCTGCGGCCGCCCCGAGGAGCGGCCAGACGCGCGTGAACCGGCCCAGCGCCAGTGCTTCAAGGCCAAGGAAAGTGAGCACGTAGGCAAATCCCTTGGCCTCCACGCCACCAATCACCCACTCGCCCGCCATATGGCCATGCTCGATCAGGCATACGAACAGGGCTGCCGTCCATATCGATGCCCAGGGCCGCGGAAGAACCGCCCGGCTGAGCCGCTGCCAAGACCATGCCAGGAGAGCCCAGGTGATCAACCTGCCTCCCCAGGCAATCCAGGTCGGACGCAGGAACAGCGCCAGCCAGCCCAGGGAGAGGTAGAAGGTCGTGTGGGTATCCGACGAATCCAGAAATGAATCACCCGGTATCCACTGCGGGTTCCAGAAATGGATCGCCTTGCCGATGTAGTAGGGCTCGTTCACCTCCGGGACCGGCCAGGCCCCCTGGATGAAGAACACAACGAACACCAACAGCATCTCAACCGCAACCCAGGGGCTGGAACGGTGTGAGCGGGCAGATGCGTGGGTCACTGGCTGGTTCAACGGCAAAAAAGTCCCTGGAAATGCAAGGGGCGAGGGGCATCCTACCGGGAACGCCCCTGGATGCCCCACAGAATAAGGATACCACAAACCGCCGGACTCGACCGCATGGCGCTCTTTGACCGCTTGTGAGACTGCCGGCGGAGGAGGGGCCTCGTTGCCAGGCGAGGGTATCGCGGTGCTTCTCTGGGGCCAGATTCCGGGGCGTGGGTGGGGTGGGGCGACGCTTGAGTGAGGCCCTGCCTGGCGGGCTCACCTGTTGACGGCCGGCCAATGCCTTTTGCTACCTCTGACTTGAGGATTGTGAAGCGCTAAAGCGGCGTTTCCTCGTCTTTTCGGGCGGCCGGCATCCGCGATGCCGAGGACTGGGCAGGTCGGCCTATGCCGTCTGACGCCGGGCAATGACGGCCGTTGGTATCCCAGGCATCCCAGACCCCCACCTTCTTCCCGGCGCGGTAGTACCCCTCTTCCTGCTTTTGTCCATTCTCGTGCCAGGAGGTCCACAGGCCGTCTTCAAGCCCCTGGCAGTATGTGCCCCGGCTATCCAGGTTCCCGTTTGGGTGCCAGTAGGTCCAGAGGCCGATCTTGCGGCCTTCGCGGTACTGGCCCGAACAGTCGAGCTGGCCGCTGGCGAACCAGAAGGTCCATTCCCCTTGCTTTTCTCCTGCCCGATAGCAGCCCCGGGCCCACACCTGGCCGTTCTCGTGGTACCAGACCCAGGTCCCTTCGCGCAGGCCATCGGCCACTCGGCCGATCGCCTTCACGACGCCGCTGGGATAACGGGACTGGACTGCGCTCAGCGGCGGCATTTCCGGGGAGGTGGACTCTTCTCGCGTCAAGTTGATTCCTTCAACAAGGTTGACGAAAAACGAGCTGGGCTATTTTTCCAGTGACGCAATTGCTTTGAAGTCACCTTTGAGCGACTGGTAGAGGTGCTGGTAGATCGGGAAGGCCTTGTCGTAATGCTTCTTTGCCTTGCGATCCGTATTTGTCTCCTTTTCCACGCGAATCGTGGCGGCGCAGGCCTCCTGGATGTTCTTGAATTCTCCCGCACCTGCGGCGGCCAACAAGGCGACCCCGTAGGCGGGGCCCTCTTCCGTGTTGATGGTAACGACCGTGCGGCCGAACACGTCGGCCTGGATCTGGCGCCAGAAAGGACTTCGAGACCCGCCTCCGGACGCACGAATCTGTTTCACTGGAACGCCCAGTCCCTCGATGATCTCGAGGCTATCGCGCATCGAGTAGGTTACGCCTTCCATGATCGAGCGGAGCATGTGACCGCGGGTGTGGGCCAAGGTCAGCCCGACGAAGCAGCCACGGGCGTTGGGGTCGGCATGAGGCGTTCGTTCGCCCGAAAGGTAGGGCAGGAAGAACAGCCCGTCGCTGCCGGCCGGGGCCTTCTGGGCCTCGTCGGTGAGGATATCGTAGACTTCCTGGCCGGTACTGCGGGCCACATCGACGTCGGCCTTGCAGAGCTCGTTACGGAACCACTGGAGGGAGCCACCGGCGGAGAGGTTCACGCCCATCATGTGCCATTTGCCTCGCACGGCGTGGCAGAAGGTATGGACCCGCCCCTTGGGATCGATCTTGACCTCGTTGCTGTGGACGAACATGACGCCTGAAGTGCCGATCGACGTGGACAGCACGCCCTTATTGACGATTCCATTGCCCACCGCACCGGCCGCGCAGTCCCCGGCACCGCCCACCACCACGCAATCGGTCGTCAATCCCAGCGTCTCGGCGACCTCTCGGGTCAACTTGCCGGTGACCTCCTCCGACTCATAGACGGTGGCGAACAGATCGATATCGAGATCCAAGGCGCCCAGCAGCTTTTTCGACCAGCGGCGATTGGCCACGTCGAGCAGGAGCATGCCGCTGGCATCGCTCACTTCCGTGGCGAACTGGCCGGTCAGGCGCCGCCGGATCTCGTCCTTAGGCAGCAGGACCTTGACCGTCTTCTCAAAGTGTTTTGGCTCATGGTTGCGCAACCAGAGGATTTTGGGGGCGGTGAAGCCGGTCATGGCGGGGTTCGCCACCATGTTGATCAGCTTCTTGCGTCCGCCGGCCCGGTCTTCGATTTCGGCACATTCGGCGGCAGTGCGCTGGTCGTTCCAGAGGATCGCCCGCCGTATGACCTGGTTCTTCTTGTCGAGAAACACCGAGCCGTGCATCTGTCCGGAAAGGCCGATGGCCTTGACATCTTGCGGCTTGAGGGCGGCCTTCTGGACCACATCGCGAACGGAGGCGATGGTGGCTTGCCACCAGTCTTCCGGGTCCTGCTCGCTCCACAGGGGTTTGGGAACATAGCAGGGATAGGTCTTGATCGAGTCGGCGAGGATCTTGCCCGTGGGATCGATCGCCAGGGTCTTCGTGCCGGAAGTGCCGATGTCAATGCCAAGGAAGGCGTTCATGAACAGATCCTCGAGGAATAAGGTCGGTCGGATATGCGGCTCGGCGGATTTTACCCGTTTGGAAAGGAATATGGCAACCAGGGAGCGGATTGGCGGGGCCCTCGCTGCGCCGCAGGCGAGGCTGCTGCTCGCCATCGATCGTACTGTGGCAGAGCGAAAGAATAACTCTCACAATTCGCGCTCTGGCGGCGGCACGGCCAACAAGTAGGCCGTGGCACACCCGTTGGCCTCGTGTGAGGCACTGCTTGCTCGCAAGCAGTACGATGAACTGTAAAGGTTATTTTTTCGCCCTGCCTATGTTCAAAAATCGTGCTGCCGCAGCCCTTCCCAGACTCACCGGGTGGAGAGAGGTTGCCGGAGTTGCTGAGGCAGCTATCTTGGGATTTTTCGAGCCCACGGGAATCAGCCGCGGGGAGCAGCTGCTCAGCGGGTCGGAGCCCAGCCCACGGCTACTCTGGCTGCCGGGGATTGCCGCGGTGTGGCAGGCGTTGGTCAACAGCTGGGTTTTGCAACGCCTTTCAATGTGCTCGAAAAACTTCGACCGGGCGGATCGCAGGAAGTCGTGATCCAGCAGGTGTTTACGCCCAGGGGCCGGCACGTAAACTGGCATCCGTCGACAGCGGGGGTAGCGCACAATTCCCCCGCTTGAGGGAAGAAAACGCAGGAACGGGCGGACAAGAGAGGGGGGAGCCAGGCTCATGGCCATCGGGATTGATGGGGAGGATTCTCGCCGTGTGTTGGAGCTCCTGCGGGACATGGGTGGGCTCTGAGGGAGTATGTGGCTGGTTTGGCGGGGAGGGGATGGGGGCCGAGGTGGAGGTGCTTGGGTGCGTATGTACAGTATACAGACAACCAGTATTCAAGTCAAGCCGCTGCTGCCGGCGACGAGCCGGTTGCGTTGTCCGCAAGTTGTTGTTGGTCAGTGTTTTCGGATCGCTTC
>CAZLWV010000126.1:2376-23688 GCA_964563135.1 uncultured Planctomycetaceae bacterium | reverse complement strand
ATCCCCATGGCCCGCTGCTCCCCTTCCGTCACCAGGGAGTGGTCCGTGAAACAGCCGTCGGAAAGCTCGAGATACCGGGTTGCGCGGTCGATCAGGCGGGGGGCGTACTGGATGTCCAGCGAAGGGACCGTCAAGGTCGCTTGCCTGGGGATCGTGGCCTCCGTCTGCGTCCACCAGCGCACACCCAGGGTATCCTCGAGAAACGTGTAAACGGTATAGAGTGTTCCGCGGCGGGGATGGCCCACGAGCACCAGGTCCTGGCCGACCGTTTTGATCACGACGGCATCCGCCGGCAGCCTGGCCGGCTCCAGCGAAGACAACAGACTTCGGGTCAGGAAGCCGTCCCCCACCACGATCCGCGCACCTGGCTGGGGCGCCTCCGATTCGGCGACGATCGGCAAGGTTGCACCCGTGATCTTCGCCAGATGCGACTGGAGCTCGCTGGCGGCCGTACGTTCAACCGGCCTGGCCTCATCAGGCACCACAATCCGGTAATCGCTCTTGCCGTCGCGGCTCAGGGGCAAGTCGGCTGCCGCCGACGTCGTCACAGCGACCAGAACGGACAGGGCGGCGCCGCTGCGGTGGAAGAATCCGAAGGCCATCGATCGCGTCTCCCGGCAAAGCGGAATACATACTGGAAATTGCGGCGAACCAGGGCGTTTCCTGCCACTTCATCGCCAGACTCTGCACTGCATGGTAGCGATTGCGGCGGCTGCCAACAAGAATCGAGCCACACTGACCGCCTGCTGGTCCGCGCCAACCGGCGGGAACTGCGGCAGATGCCCGCTGGTCGGACTACCGTCCGGGATGGATGGCTCTATGCCGAGGTCGACCTGTCGCCGCGGGCCGGAGAATCGGCCATGCTGGAACCGGTCAGTCAGCCCACTGGCTGGAGCAACCAGGCCGGCTCCCGGGCCTCGCTGTAGCGCGCTCTCGGGATTGAGGATCGACCAAGAAATAACTCTCCGATTTCAATTTCACCGGCCGAGGTCCGTCGCGAAGCACGGGCCGGAAGATCGGCGAGTTGTTCATCGATTGACACCAAGAAGGCCGTCAGCAAACCGCCGAGAGATTAACCCCGGTTGGAAAGAAGCCATGGATCGAAGCGGACGTCGATCAGTTGCCCCGGACAGAGTTCGAGGTTCGCCGGTGGGCGGATACAGACCGGGAGTCCCCATTCTTCGATCTTTGGATCGCGTTGCAGATGCACCGGGAGCGGTTCGACCTGGGGACCGATCCGCTCGACGGCCGTTCGGACCAGGCCGCCGCCGGAGCCGTGCACTCGCACCCACACGGGCATGCCGACCTCCGGCCGCACCCGTTGCTCCTGGCGAACGTAGCTGATGATATAGCGTCCCTGGTCCGCCGCCACCGTGACGACCGGATCGCCAGCCCGCAGACTCTGGCCGGGCCAGCAGTGGATCTGGCAAATCGTGCCGCTGATCGGAGCCCGGATTTCCAGGCCATCGATCTGCACCTGCATCTGATCGATCTTCCGCTCTCCCACCGCAATGGCGGCTTGAAGCGGCTCGAGGAGTCTGGCGGTCTGAGCGGTACGCGGCTGGGGATACTCCTGCAGGGACGCCAAGGATCGCTCGAGCTGCGCCTGCGATTCGGCCAGGCCCCGCTCGTTCTCTTCGATCTGCTTGCGGACTTCGTCGCGCTGCAGACGCAGGTCGGTGACCTCCATGATGGAAACGGCGTCCTGGCTCTGCAGGGGTTCCAGGAGCACGAGCTGCTGGTTGAGTCGCATTTCTTCGATGCGATCGGCTTCGATGCTGGCGCGGCGATCCAGTACGTCCAGCCGCAACTGTTCGGTCTGCCAGGTCAATCGGCGAGACTCGCGCCGGTGGTCGAGGCGGCGCTGAGCTTCATCCAGTTCAATCTGTTCGGCCGCAGCCGCCAGGTCGCCGCGAAGCTGGGCCAATTCGGCCTTCAAAGTAGCCATTTCGGCCCGCACGAACCGGTCGTCCAACCGGGCGAGCAACTCGTTGGCCTCGACCCGCTCGAACAGCGTCCACTGTCCGCGAGACAGCGGAACCATGATTCCGTCTGTCCCGGCCGCAATATCGATACGCACTGCTTCCACCTCACCCACGCTGTTGGGCAACAGACCTTGGCGCTGCCACAACCATCCGGTCAGGACAATGCAGCCCGCGAAACTCGCCACGGGAAGGACGGTGCGTCGCAGCCGCTGCAATCGGCGCGTCCAAGGGATCGGGATGGGCCGTCTTGGGTCGGATGTCATATCTCGGATTCGTCGTCTCTGAGGAAGAGCGAAATCTGTTCAAAACCGCCGGCCTGCTCGAGTTCTGTTCTCAGTTCACCATCCCGCCCGGGATCGCGAAGCAGCAGCCGGTACGACAGGCTGACCGCATCGCCTTCGAGCTGCCGCTGGCTGGTCAACAGGGCGCGGAGGCTGTGGCGTTTCAGGATGCCTCGCAGCACCCCGACCCCCGCAGCGGGATCGCCCGTCATGCGCAGGTTGAGCACGGAGTCGAACCGGTGCCGGCTGCCGAACTCCGTTGCCTTCAGGTAGACGAGCACCAGGGCGACTCCCGCCGCCGCAAGCAGCGACGTGGAAAAGCGCATCGTTCCGATCCCCAACCCCTGCAGGATCGCCCAGAGAATGAAGGTGGTGTCGCGGGTGTCTTTGAGAACGTTGCGGAAGCGAACGACGGCAAAGACGGCCAGCAGGCCGAAGGCGAAGACGACGCTGCCTGCCATCAACAGCATCATCAGGGCGACCAGGACCGGGACGACCACGAGCGAGACCACGAAAGTCTGGGAATAGGAGAGCCCTTGGTGCGTCGCCATGTAGATCCAGCCGATGAACTGCCCGACCACAAACGCCAGGAGGATGACGAACAGGGCCGTCTCCGGGCCGGCCAGGGCGCTGCCGTAATCGCTCGCCATGAACAGCTGCATCCAGTCTGTCATCGCAAGACCTCCGTCTTCCGGATTCCCAGGTGAGGAGGAGGGCAGGGCTGCGAGCATGGCATGCCCAACGCCTCCACGCAGTGACCGTACTTCGACATGGAGCAGCGGTCCAGGTCGAGTGCCCAGACCATCTCCCGCATCCAGCAGGGAAAGCGATCCACGAACTTCAGCTCGAGAACCACACCCTCGACCTTCGGGAACGCGCCGCCCACCGGCAGGACCAGGCCCTCCCGCGGATCGAATTGCTGTCCGCACAACTGCCGATCGAAGGTCACACGGAGATTGTCGCTGCCGGGCTGTACGTAGGCCTCGCGGAGGTAGCCGACATAGGCGGCGCCTCCCGCGTCAAGTTCCTCGCACAGCGTGCAGAACCGATCCAACGCTGCTTCGGCGCCGCGATGCCCGTCCGATCCGATCAAGTGCGACAGGCTGGGCCGCCCGCCGTTGAGTAGCAGTTCGGCCCCTTCCCGGCAGAGAGCCGCCCGCTCCTTGCAGATCACTCCCGAGAGCCGCTGCTTGATTTCCAGGAACACGGGCGACTCGGGGGCGTCATCGTAGAACCGGATTCGCAGCTTGAAACGGTTCTTCAGCCCCTGCTTTGTCTGCCGATACAACACCAGTGTCGGCGCATCCATGTAGAGACTGTAGACGGGATACGAACACTCCGGGTGGCCGCCGGCATGTTCGTCGGGTTCAAGGTAGCTGCTGATGAACTGGCGGACGGCACCGGCGCGTTGCTCGTCGATGACGTATTTCAGTTCAAACCGGTTGGTTTGGATTCGATGGCAGTGCACCAATTATTGTTCCTCGCGCCACATCTTCCAGGCGGCAGACGTCCCCATGCCGACGGCGGGCACGACGGATTCCCGGGCCCCATCGTGCCCGCCGTCGCCATCCCATCAAAGACGCCATCCGTTGTCGGTGTGGCCCCCAAAGCGGTGTCGTCCGGATCCGGTTGCATCGGAATCGTCGGCCGGCGCAGTACTGTCACCAGAAACCGGTTCGGACTGGACTGTGCCGATCGTTTCCTGGCGTGCTCAATACTTGGGACGATTGTTGACCAGAGATGTCACATTTTCCCGGCACAGAGCGGTCGTGCGGCTCCGTCCAGGAATGTTGCGGCTCTGTCTCGGCGTGTTCCAAGGAGTGTGATAAAGCGTTTGCCGTATCGTCCTGGTTCGTATAGCAGGAACCGCGACCTTCCAACCGAGGGAGCCTGTCTCGTCTGCCGCCCGCCACTCCGCATGCACGGCGGGGGCTACCGTCGCGATCGTGGTTTGACTTCGGATTGAGGCGACACCGGGGACCCGAAATCGGGTGGGTGCTCCTGGGAAAGGAGACGGAGCTGAAGGGAGGCTCCATTTCTGTCAACGTGGTGAATTCCAGTCTGTCGGGGAGATACCTGAAAGGATCGAAACATGGGTCGAGGTCGTGATCTCTTGCGCGCATTCAGGCAGCGGTTTCGCTGGAACGGCTCTTCGGCCCGCGGGTGCTCGTCCTGGCGTCCCCAGCGGTTATTGCGCTGCGAACCGCTGGAACAGCGGCAACTACTGGCAATCACGGTGGAGGCCTTCACTCCCACAACGAGCGGTTTCGTCGTCGAGTTCAGCGATTCGATCCAGACCAGTACGCTCAACCTATACGACGCGGAAAACGAGGCCCTCGGCCAGGCCGACGTCACGCTCCAGGGAGCCGCTACGGGCGCCGTCCTCGGCTCGCTGGTGGTTGAAAACAGCCAACTGACCTTCGTTGCCACGGGCGGCCCGCTCGCGGCCGACACGTACACCGTTACCCTGCGTAGCGCCGCCGATGGCATCGTCGACGAAGCGCTCGGTCAGTTGCTCGACGGCGAATACTCCCTGACGCTGCCCTCCGGCGACGGAACCGCCGGCGGCGACTTCGTCCGTAGTTTTTCCGTCGAGGCCCCCGAGAACCTGGTGGTCAGTCTCTCCGACTTCGCTCGCGGGCCGGGACAGGCAGTCCAGGCCCCCGCCCAGGGCAGCGACCAGGAACTGCCCGACGGCCTGCTCATCCAGTTCAACGATGCCGAGGGAGTAACCTCGGGCACCCTCAAGATCACCTACGACCCCGATCTGTTGACGATCACCGCGGTCCAGGCCGGTCCCGACGCGCCGTCGGACATGCTCGTCGAGGCCAATCTCACCGAGCCGGGTGTGGCAGTCATTTCCTTCGCCATTCCCGGCGATCCGTTGGAGAGCGGGGCGGCAAGTCTCCTGGAGATCCTGGCCAAGGTTCCCGCAGACGCCACGTACGGCGCCGTGCAGATCCTTGACATCTCCGAGGTGGTAATCAACGCCGGTGCCGTCGAGGCCACGGCCGACGACGCGGTTCATGCGGTGGTCTTCGCCGGCGACGCCAACGGCAACGCCACCTACGATACCGAAGATGCGCGGCTCATCGCCCGCGTGGGCATGCAGCTCGATTCGGGCTTTGCCGTCGACCAGCCGACACTGCCCCTTCCCAGCCAGTACAACGTCCTGTTTCCGTCCATCGACCCGGCGATCCTCGGCGACGTGACCGGCAAGGAAGGCCTCAGCGCCCTGGACGCCAGCGACATCCTGCGCTGCGTCACCGGCCTGGAAACGCCCAATATTCCCGCAATCCCGGACCTGGTGGCGCCGACCGCGTCGATCTCGCCGGATGGCACGGACATCAGTACCGACACGATCACGTTCACGATCGCCTTTGACGAGCAGGTCAGTGGGGTCGATGTCGGCGACCTATCGGTCGTCGGCTCATTGGGCAGCACCCTGACCCTGTCCAATTTCACCGCGGCATCCGCCACCGTGTACACGGTTGAAGTGACCGGCATGTCGCGGGGAGAGGAAGTAACGCTCACGCTGGCGGCAAGCGGGTCAGGAATCGAGGACGCATCCGGCAATGCGATGGCCAATGCCGTCGCGGCCACCGTGACCTATGTCAAAAACACCGCGCCCACGGCCGTCGGCGACAGCGCGACGACCAGCGAGGATGCCGCCGCGGTTGTCATCGCCGTGCTCGACAACGACCAGGACTCCGACCTGAGTGATACATTCACTGTGGATAGTGTCGACGCGACCAGCAGTCAGGGTGCCGCCGTCACGCTCAACTCCGACGGCACCCTGAGCTACGACGCGGCCTCTTCCGATGCTCTGAACGCCCTGGCGGAAGGGGAGTCGGCCACCGACACATTCCAGTACACTGTCAGCGACGGCCATGGCGGCACGGACACCGCGACCGTCACGGTGACCGTGGCCGGCCGGAACGACCAACCTGCCGCCGGCTCCGACACCGCGAGTACCGACTCCACGGAGGCGGTGGATATCGATGTATTGGCCAACGACACCGATCCCGATACGAGCGACACCCTTTCGATCGAGTCGTTCGACGCGACCAGCCAGTTGGGCGCCGCCATCACGCTCAACTCCGACGGCACCCTCCACTACGATCCGACCGCCTCGGCCGCGATTGCGGCCCTGGAATCGGCCGCCATCGACAGCTTCACCTACACGCTCACCGACGGCCACTGCGGAGTCGCGGCGACCGGGACGGTCACCGTGTCGCTCAACGACTCGACCGGTTCCGACGTGACCTGCATCAACCTCCAGGGTGACTCGATCGACGTGGACGGCAGCGGGGCCACCGCCGACGGTGGCGTCGTGACGATCGACTCTGCCGGCACCTACAGCATCAGCGGCACGCTGAACGACGGCCAGGTAATCGTCGATACGGACGATGAGGAAGCGGTGACGCTCGTCCTCAACGGCGCCAGCATCACCTGCTCCGACAACGCTCCCATCTATGTCGTCAGCGCCGAAGACGTGGTGATCACGCTGGCCGACGGCACCACGAACTATGTTACCGATGGCGATACCTACACCTTGGAAGCCGGCAGCGACGAACCCGATGCGGCGATCTTCAGCAACGACGATCTCACGATCGACGGCAACGGATCGTTGACCGTCGACGCCAACTGCAACAACGGCATCACCGGCCAGGACGATCTCGACATTCTCGGCGGCACGATCACCGTGACCGCCGCCAACGACGGCATCCGCGGGAAGGACTCCATCGAGATCGAAGGCGGGACGATCACCGTCATTTCGGGCGGCGACGGCCTGAAGTCCAACAACGATGAGGATACGACCAAGGGGTATGTCGAGATCAAGGACGGGACCCTAACGATCACCGCCGCTGCCGACGGGATCCAGGCGGAAACCTCCCTCGTCATCACCGGCGGCAGCCTCACCGTCACGTCGGGCGGAGGGAGCGGCTCCACCGCCTCGGACAGCGCCAAGGGCATCAAGGCGGGTGCCGACATCACCATCGACGGCGGAGTCCTGGAACTGGATTCGGCCGACGACGCGATCAATTCCGATGGCAGCGTTTCCATCAACGGCGGCAGCCTGACCCTGGCCAGCGCCGATGATGCCATCCACGCGGAAACCACGCTCGTAATCAGCGGCGGCGACATCGAGATCACGACATCGTACGAGGGCATCGACGGCCCGGCCATCACCATCGACGACGCGACGATCGACGTGGTTTCCACCAACGACGGCATCACCGCCGCCAGCGTGGACGGCACTTCCTCGGTGGTGTCCATCTATGGCGGCTCGATCACGGTCACGGCCGGATCGGACGGCATTCAGGCCGAGGCCCAGGTTCTCATCGACGGCGGGACCATCAACATCACGACCGGCGGCGGCAGCAGCAAGACGGTCAGTTCCACCGAAAGCGCCAAGGCCATAAAGGCCGATACCGACGTCGTCATCGAAGCCGGCGCGATCACCATCAACTCTGCCGACGACGCGATTCACTCCAACGAGAATATCACGATCGACGGCGCAGCCATCACGATCACCTCCGGCGACGACGGCATCCATGCCGACACCTCCATCACCATCGGCGGCGGGGACATCAAGATCACGAAATGCTACGAGGGCATCGAGAGCGCCGTGATCACGATCAACGGCGGGAGCATCCACGTGGTCAGCAGCGACGACGGCATCAACATCGCCGGCGGTGTTGACGGTTCCTCGCCAAATGGATTCAACTCGAGCAGCGATGACTACCTGGAGATCAACGGCGGGTACATTGTCGTGAACTCCACCGGCGACGGTATCGATGTGAATGGCTCGGTGACCATGACCGCAGGCACTCTCATCATCAACGGTCCCACCGCCAATATGAATGCCGCCGTAGACTACGACGGCACCTTCGTGATGAGCGGTGGTTACCTGCTGGCCGTCGGCAGCTCCGGAATGGCCCAGGCCCCCAGTTCGTCGTCCACGTTGGAGATGCTCACGATCTCCTACCGATCCACGCAGTCGGCAGGCACCATGGTGCATATCGAGGCGGAAGACGGCGAAGAAATCCTCACCTTCGTGCCGGCCAAGGCCTACCAATCCGTGGTCCTTTGTTCGCCCGCTCTGGAAGCGGGCACAACCTACATCGTCTACTCCGGCGGCAGCTCCACCGGCACCGCAACCGACGGTCTGTACTCCGGCGGGACTTACACGGCCGGCACGAAGCTCGGCAGCATCACGCTCTCGTAGTGCTCGTTGGATCTGTTCTGCAGAAGTGGGAGGCAATCATGTCCTATCGCCGACGCTGCCTGGGCTTCGAAACACTGGATCCTCGCCGGGTCCTCAGTGCCGTTGCCATTGCGGCCGATCTCAGTGCCGAGCCGTCGGAGCAGGTTGTCGTGCCCGTTGCCATCAGCGACGCGGAAAACGTCCGGGCCGCGGAAATCACGATCCAGTACGACACGGCGCTGCTCGACGCCGATAGCGGCAGCGTCACCGCTGGTTCCGTCTGGACTCCCGGAACCGCCGAGGTCGTTGCCAGTGTCGACGACGAGGCTGGAACCCTCGTGGTCTGGGTCTTCGCCGCCGAAGGCCTGGATTCCGACAGCGGGAGCCTGGTGGAAATCGCGTTCACCGTCGCCAGCGACGGCGCTGCGGGCAGTTCTGCTGCGATCAACCTCGTGGAAGTCGTCCTGAACGAAGGCGAGATTGCAGTGGATCCCGAGCCCCAAGCCGGCCAGGACAGTACCGACGGGCAGGTCGCCGTGGTTGCACCCGGTGCCGACCCCGGCATCACGGTCAGCCCCACAACCGGCATGGTCACCTCGGAAGCGGGGACCGTGGCCACGTTCACCGTCGTGCTCGACAGCGAGCCGACCGCCGATGTGGTCATCCGCCTGGCGTCCGACGACACGACCGAAGGAACGCCCTCGGCGGCCGAGTTGCGATTCACGCCCGACAACTGGGAGGAGCCGCAGACGGTCAACGTCACGGGCGTCGACGATGCGATCGACGACGGCGACGTTCTCTACACGATCGTCACGGCCGCCGCCGTGAGCGACGACGAGAACTACGACGGCCTGGACGCCGCAAACGTTTCCGTGACCAACGAAGACGACGAGACGTTCACCGCGGTCGACCTGGGACAGGTCGATTTTACCTGCCTCCGTTCGCTCGATCCGTCTGCCGCCGAACTCTGGTTTACCCTGGAGGCGGTCCGTGATGCCTGGCTCACCGTGCAGGCGGTCGACGCGTGGACAACCGGCGAGTTGACCTTCTATCTCTACCAACCCACCAACCTCGACGTACCGATTGCCTCCTCCAAGCTCGAGGACGGAAAGCCGAGGCTCGACCATCAGGCCCAGGAGGGCCAGACCTATCTCGTCCAGGTGACGGGCACCGCCTCCAACGTAAGCCTGGTCCTGGTGAACCTGGTTCACGAAGACGGCACGGCGATCACCGTCTATGGTACCGACGGGGCCGACGAGTTCGTTTTCAGCGCGGCCGCGTCGCGTAAGATCACCATCAACGATGTGGTCTACCAGTACGAGGATTCGCAGGTATCGACGGTTGACTTCGATGGCGGCGAGGGGCGTGACCTGGTTTGGCTCTACGATTCCGCCGGCGACGAGCGTCTCGAGGCCTGGCCGGACCGGGCAACCCTGACCAGCGACAGCGACGATTCCGTGGTAGATTTCGTCGTCCAAGTGTCTGCAGTCGAAGATCTGCTGGCCTACGCAACCGTGGGGGGCAGCGATTCGGCCGTCCTCCATGGATCGGAGGCGGTTGACAAGCTCAAGAGCTACGAGGATTCCGTGCGGCTTCGTGCCCAGGACTCCAGCTACACCTTGCGAGTCAAGAAGTTCGACACGGTGGTCGGCGACGGGGGTTCCGGCGGCAGCGACCTGGCCGTATTCAGCGGCAGCGACGGTGTCGACACATTCACCTATGATGGCAGCGGGAATTCGGGGCGGGTCCAGGCCGAAGGCCGCGATCACACGGCTTCGGGATTCGCCTCACTCGTCGCCCGTGGCGCAAGCGGCGGCGGTGACGTTGCCAATCTCACCGATGTCCCCGGCATCGACAACGTCTTCTACTTCAGGAGCCACAAGACGGTTCTCAGTAGTGACAACGTCAAGGTGACCGTCCGCCTCTACGACGAGGTCCACGCCACGGCTGGCGGTGAAGGGTACAACGTGGCCCGGATCTATGACACCTCGGGCGACGACCTTCTCGAAGTGGCCGGCGACACCGCGCGGCTCTACACCGGCACGCAGCTCGATCTGCTCTACGAGGCGATCGGTTTCGACCGCGTCAAGGCCTACAGCAGTGCCGGCGGCGCCGACACCACCGAC
This sequence comes from uncultured Planctomycetaceae bacterium, assembly GCA_964563135.1. Taxonomy (GTDB): domain Bacteria; phylum Planctomycetota; class Planctomycetia; order Pirellulales; family Thermoguttaceae; genus JAAYAY01. Next base: position 13,085 of record CAZLWV010000126.1, on the reverse strand, counting down.
ATCGGCGAGCATACGATCGATCTGTACCTCGACGGCTGGGACACATAGGGCAAAGACGAGATACCGAGTCGGGACCCGCAACGGTTTCTCGCACTCTCATCGGCTTCTTTCAGCACAGAGCACCATCATGTTCCATCGCCGACGCCGCTTTGCTTTCGAACCACTCGAAACTCGACTGGCGCTCAGCGCCGTCAGTATCCCGGTCGACCTGACCGCCGCGCCATCGGAGCAGGTGGCTGTACCCGTCGAGATCACCGGAGCGGAAGACGTCCGCGCCGTCGAAATCGAGATCAACTACGATACCGGACTCCTGGATGCCGACAGTGACAGCATCACCGCCGGCTCCGTCTGGACCGGCGGCACCGTCGAGGTCGTCGCCAGCGTCGATGACCAGACGGGGCGGATCGTGGCCTCGGTCTTCGCTGCCGAGGGCCTGGATCTCGACAGCGGCAGTCTCTTGAGCATCGCCTTCACCGTCAGCAGCGATGCCACGCCCGGCGATTCCACCGAGATCGACCTGGCGGAGGTCGTCATCAACGAAGGTGAAATCGCGGTCGATCCGGAACCGCAGCCCGGCGACGACGACACCGACGGGCGGATCACCTTGGTCGCCACCCAGACCAGCGGCACGATTTCCGGCCGGGTCTATGCCGACACCAACCGGAGCGATCAGTACGACCAGCTCGAAGCCATCGCGGGGGTGAGAATCGTGCTGGTCAACGAGGAGAGCGGAGAACAGACCGAAGTCCGCACCGACGACGAGGGGGCGTACGAGTTCCTCGACCTCCCCGCAGGTTCCTACACAATCCAGGAGCAGCAGCCGGCCGCATTCCTGGACGGTGGGACCAACGAAGTCTCGGTCACCCTGGCCGATGGGGAAAGCCTGGCGCAGCAGGATTTCCAGGAGCTTGGCCTGAAACCCCAGTACGTCTTCAACCGGCTGCTGACAACCCTGGCCATGCCGCAGGGGTCGACCCAGTGGGCCGAAACGGTGGCAGAGATCATCGAGAGCGCCGGAACCGAAACCGACTCGGCCGAAACTTCGACCAGCCAGACCGGCACCGTACAGGCAACCTCGGCCACCGCTGCCGTCACGCTGGCTCTTGCCTCGGACGATACTGAGGATCTGGCCACCGCTGCCGTTGCCGCCGCGTCGGCTCCGACAGATTCCGTATCCGCTTCCGAGACCGAGGCCGCCGCGACCCCCGTTTCGGTCTCCATCCCAGACGATCTGACCGGCCTGCCGTCCGGACAGGTGGTTGTCCCCGTCCAGATCGACCATGCGGAAGGGGTTCGGCGCGTGGAAATCACGATCAGCTACGACCCCACCCTGCTCGATGCCGAACCGGATGCCGCGCAGGCCGGCTTGGTGTGGCCCGACACCACCGAGCTGACGGCCCATGTCGACAACGAGGCCGGCTGGATCCACGTGATCCTCTTCAGCACCGAGGAACTCCAGAGCGGCAGCGGCACTCTCCTGGAAATCGAGTTCACCCTCTGCAGCGACGCCCCGACTGGCGCCTTCGCCGAAATCGATCTGGTGGCCGTGGTCCTCAACGAAGGCGATGCCGAGGTCGAGGGAAGCGGTGGTCTTGTCGCCGTCGTCGGCGTTTGACATGCTCCCGCAAGACGCGATGCCGAGACTTCTCGGGCTCGCTGCGGCCCCTGCAGTCCTGACCGGCGGCCCCCACCGGTCGTGATCGGCGTGTGTACGCGTCCAGATTCGCAGCTTTTCCGTCTCGGCAGATCCGGCTGCCGGCATCCGGCGCGGAAGGACTCAAGACACGGCCCCGAACGGTCGATAAGCCCAGTCGTCTGTTGTACGGTCGCAAGTTGCAGGGGGGCCTGCACTTCAGGGTCCGTCGATGTGTACCCCGCAACTAGCCCCCCCAGGGAATGGCCGCAGTCCGTCGGCGAGGAGGGCTTCTCCTTCTGCCGGCATTCTCCTTTGCCTGGCCTTCCTTTCCACCGCCGTGGCTGCCGAGCTACCCACCCAGACCTTTGCGGAATTGCCGTTGCCGCCGGCCGATGGCGCTGGGGCCTATTTCGACTGCGAACCGCCCGCTGATGCCAGCTCGATCTCGCTTTGGCCCGCTTGCGGCGAGTCTTCGGACCTGCACCAGTCGTTGTCCGCCGGCCATGCCTGGGTCGACGCCGAGTACCTGCTCTGGTGGAGTGAGAGTATCGACACGCCGGCCCTGGTCACCACCAGCCCGACCGGGACCGCCGTCGGGAACGCAGGAATCCTGGGCGATGCCGGCACCCAAGTGCTTCTTGGTGATAGCGGCCTGAACGCCAACCCCGGCTCGGGAATGCGGATCAGGTTCGGATGGTCGACCGAACCTTGCCAGATCGAAGGGCTCGAGGCCAGTTACCTCGCTACCGGTCGGCAAACCGAGACCTTCCAGGCCGACAGCAACTCCAGTTCCATCCTGGCTCGCCCCTTCTTCGATACCGAATCAGCGACCCAGGCCGCGATGCTCGTTGCCTACCCGAACCTGCTCACCGGTTCGATCCTGGCCGAAGCCTCGACGGAACTCCAGTCAGCCGAGGTGCTCTATCGGAACCGTCTGACCGGCACGGGTGACGGGCACATCGACCTGGTTGTGGGCTATCGCCACGCCCGTCTGGATGAGGACCTGCGGATCGAGCAGTCTTCCCGCTGGACCGCCGCGCAGGGCCAGATCGTTTCCGGCACGACGAAGTACCTCGACGATCTGTTCAGCGCGGACACGCGATTTCACGGGGCCGAACTGGGCCTGGTCTATCAGGAACGGATCCGCCGCTGGTCGCTGGAGCTGGCGGCCAGGGTGTCGATGGGGAACTCCCATTCGCAGTTCCTGATCGACGGCCACACTCGCACCACCGTGCCGGGAGGCGGTTCCGCGTCGTTCGCCGGCGGACTCCTGGCCCAGGAGACCAACATGGGGCGCTACTCGGGCAACGACTTCGTGGCGATTCCCGAGTTCTCCCTCAGGCTCGGCGTCGACCTCACCTGCCGCCTGCGGGCGACCCTCGGGTACGACTTTCTCTATTGGCCCGAGGTAGCACGCCCCGGTGACCAGATCGACTTCAACGTCTCCCAGTTGCCGCCCGAATCGGCAACCGGTGCTGCCCACCCCGAGTTCTCCTTCGTGAAGAACGGCTTGTGGACCCAGGCGGTCGAGTTCGGTCTCGATTATCGTTTCTGATCGCGGTCGCAGGGCCGGCCATGGGCTCATGGCTCTCGCCTCCGCGGGTTTCCTCGGCTCCGCGCGGCCGCTCGCTCCTTCTCTGAATGGCGGAGTGGAAGACGGGCCTCGGCAGGATGCCAGAAAGCGTCACGCCCAGCATGCCGCTTTAGACAGTTAGACAGTGGCCGATTCTATCGCCGGTTGAGAACAGCCGATAGAATGCACGGGCAAGTGAAGCGGCACAGAATCAAGGAATCGTTGCATCTCCTTGTCCGAGAATCCATTACACACAATAACCTCTGCTGTCTCCGTCCCTGGTCCCTCTCTCCTGACAATTCCCGTGTGCGGCCTCACCGGTTTCCTCGATCCTGCCCCTCTCGGTCCCGACGAAATCCGCGCCCGCGTTGCCGCGATGGCCGATACCCTGGCCCATCGCGGACCGGACGACTCGGGCGTGTGGATCGATCCTGAAGCCGGCATCGCCCTCGGCCACCGCCGGCTGTCGATCCTCGATCTCTCCCCGCTCGGCCATCAGCCCATGATCTCGGCCGACGGGCGATTTGTTCTCCTGTTCAACGGCGAGATCTACAACCACGCCGACCTTCGACGCGATCTGGAGCGTCTTGGCCACCTGTTCCGGGGTCGATCCGATACCGAGGTTCTTCTGGCGGCGATCCAGCATTGGGGCCTTGCTGAGACCCTGCCGGAACTCATCGGCATGTTCGCCCTTGCCGTCTGGGATCGACGAGACCGGATCCTGACCCTCGTCCGCGACGCCGTCGGCATCAAGCCTCTCTACTATGGCTGGCTCGATGGCCGGTTTCTCTTCGGCTCCGAACTGAAGGCCCTCGCGGCTCATCCACAATTTGCGTCTCCGATCGATCGGGCAGCCCTGTCGTCCTATCTCCACCATGGCTATGTCCCGGCCCCGCAGACGATCTACCGCGACGTGTTCAAGCTGCCCGCCGGCACGATGCTCGCCGTCGGCCTCGACAAGCGGCGGGAGACTTGCACGCCAATCGCCTGGTGGACCATGGCCGAGGCGGCGCAGCGCGGGCTCAGTGACCCATTTGTCGGCTCTGACGAGGAAGCCATCGACGAATTGGAGGCCCGTCTTCGCCAGTCCATCGGTCTGCGAATGCTGGCCGACGTGCCGGTCGGCGCGCTCCTCTCCGGGGGCATCGATTCCTCCACCGTGGCCGCGATCATGCAAGCCCAGAGTCTGCGGCCGATCCGCACCTTTTCGATCGGCTTCGAAGAAACGGGCTACGACGAAGCGCCCCACGCCCGTCGGGTCGCCCGGCACCTCGGCTCCGACCATACCGAATGCTATGTCACGGCGGCCGAGGCCCGCGATGTGATCCCAGAATTGCCCGTGCTTTTCGACGAGCCCTTTGCCGACTCGTCGCAGATCCCCACCTTCCTGGTCTGCGGCATCAGCCGTCGCCAGGTAACCGTTTGCCTCTCGGGTGACGGTGGCGACGAGCTGTTTTGCGGCTACAACCGTTACGCCCACCTGCGGCGTCTCTGGGAGAGCGTCGCATGGTGCCCCGCAGCGTGTCGTTCGATGGCGGCCGCGGCCTGCCGGGGCGCATCGCGCCTGCTGCCGCAGAGTTCTCGTCGCCGGGATCGCCTTGCCATGGCCGCCGAACTTCTGGCCACCCGCGACGGCGCCGAGGCCTACACCCGCTTCCACTCCCACTGGCACAATCCGGGTGCCGTGGTGGTCGGTGGCCGGGAGGCGCTCGTCCTCCGCCCTCCCCGAACGCTTCTGGAGGCCGGGGCGGGGCTTCCCGAACAGATGACCTTCATCGACGCGGTGACCTACCTCCCCGAAGACATCCTCGCCAAGGTCGATCGCGCGAGCATGGGGGTGAGCCTCGAGGCCCGGGTGCCCCTGCTCGATCGGCGGGTCGTGGAGTTTGCCTGGCGGCTGCCCCTGGCGATGAAGGTCCGCAATGGAGAAACGAAGTGGATCCTCCGGCGGGTGCTCGACCGTTATGTTCCGCGGCACCTGATCCAGCGCCCGAAGATGGGATTCGGCGTGCCGATCGACTCCTGGCTTCGCGGCCCCTTGCGTGGCTGGGCGGAAGCCCTGCTGGACGAAAACCGCCTCAGAACCGAGGGCTACTTCCATCCCGCCCCGATCCGGCGAAAATGGGAAGACCACCTGGCCGGCCGTGGTGACTGGCACTACCTCCTCTGGGACGTCCTCATGTTTCAAGCCTGGCTCGAAAAAACGGGCCGTCACTGATTTCCATGCAGCGGCACCTGGCCATTGTGATCCACTCCCTCGACGGCGGCGGCGCCGAACGCACCGCGGCTCGCATGGCCAATTACTGGGCTGAACATGGTAGTTCCGTTACCCTTATCACGCTCGACTCGGCTGACTCCGACCGCTACCGGCTCCTGCCGGCTGTGAAACGGAAGGCCCTCAACCTGATGGGCCATTCCGCCAGCCCCTTCGCCGCCATTCAGAACAACATCCACCGCATCGGCGCCCTCCGCCGCGCGATCACCGCCGCCAGTCCCGAGCACGTGATCGCGCTGACGGACAAGACCAACATTCTCACCCTGGCCGCCTGCCGCAAGCCCGGCCTCCCGGTGATCATCGCCGAGCGGACCGACCCCCGCTACCACCAGTTGGGCCGTATCTGGTCCTACCTCCGGTTGCGGCTCTATCCGCACGCCGCCGCCCTCGTCGTTCAAACGCCGGCAGTTCGCGACGGGCTCCGCTGGATGATGGCCGGCCGACCCATCTACGTCATCCCCAACATGGTCGTTCCCCACGCCCCGCCAGGGCCCTTGCCTGCCGACTCGCCGCCGGAAGCCTGCGAAGGCCCCCGGAAGCCGCTTCCTCTGCCGTTCTCGATTCCCGACCGCCGACGAGTTCTGGGACTGGGGCGTCTCAGTCGCGAGAAAGGTTTCGACCTCCTCGTTGAGGCCTTTGCCCTCACCGCCCAGCGTCATCCCCGCTGGGATCTCGTGATCTGCGGCGAGGGCCCGGAGCGAGCCCGGCTTCAGCGGCGTATCACCGAACTGGGCCTCGCCCAGCGGGTCTCCCTTCCCGGCTGGATCGACGATCCCGGCCGGGCCTTCGGATCGGCCGATCTGTTCGTGCTCCCTTCGCGCTACGAAGGGTTCCCCAACGCGCTGCTCGAGGCCATGGCGGCCGGGCTCCCAGTCGTCAGCTCCGATTGCCCGAGCGGCCCCTGCCGGGTCCTCCGCGACGGCTACGACGGCCTCCTCGTTCGCAGTGGAAGTGCCGAATGGCTGGCCGCTGCCATGGACCGCCTCATGCGCGATCCCGACGCCCGCCGCCTCCTCGCCGGAAAGGCTCCCGAGGTCCTTCAGAGGTTTGGCCCCGAACGTTTCTACGCCCGTTGGGAAGCGGTGTTCGACGGCCGCCCCGAGCACGACCCCCTTTTCGAAGTGTCCTGACCGCCGGCAACGCGGCAAGTCGCAAGAACGAGCCACTTTCCGTCACCTGCTGGAATCCCTTCCGCCGATGAGGTTAAGATACATTGCCGTTATATGTGGGTGATCCCAGGGTTCTGCTTTTTCGAGGAGACTGCCATGTCGATTCTCTCCCGTCGTCAGTTCCTGGCCAGTGCGTCGATGGTCGCCGCCGGTACCGCCCTCAGCGGGCGATTCGCTCCGGCGCAAGCGGTCGTCGCTCCCGAGCCGGTCAAGATCAAGTCCGGTATTGACACCACGATTCTCGGCAAGAGCGGGATCAAAACCACAGTCCTCGGCTTCGGAACCGGCACCAATAGCGGCAAGGAGCAACGCGACCTGGGCACCGACGGCTTCGTGCGCCTCGTCCGCGAAGCCTACGATCGCGGTATCCGCTACATCGACACGGCCGATATGTACAAGACCCATACTCTGGTCAAGGCAGCTCTCAATGATCTCCCCAAGGGCGAGATGTTCGTCCAGACGAAGCTCTGGTCGCGAAACGCGGAGCAAGCCAAGGCCGACCTCGACCGCGTCCGCGGGGAACTCGGAATGGAAACCCTCGACACCGTCCTCATCCATTGCATGACCAAGGATGGATGGAACCTGGACATGCGTCCGGTCATCGATGTCTACCTCAAGGCCAAGGAGAAGAGCCAGATCCGGGCCCTGGGCGTTTCCTGCCACACCCTGGAAGCACTCAAGATTGCCGCCGATACGCCCGAGATCGACGTCCATCTCGTGCGGATCAACCCCTTCCAGGAAAAGATGGATGCCGAACCGGACAAGGTCTCTGAGCAGATCGCCAGAATGCGTGCCGACAATCGCGGCGTCATCGGCATGAAGATCTACGGCGAAGGCGCGTTCCGGTCGCGAGCCCAGCGTCTGGAGTCCATCAAGTACGTCCTCGGCCTCGGCACCGTCCAGGCCTTCACTATCGGCTTCTCCAAGATCGAGCAGATCGACGAGACCCTCCAGCTCATCAAAGAAGCCGCCTGACCCGCTTGGGTGTGCCGCTTCCGCTGGTGCTCGCCTGCGATCCGCGCATCAACCACTCCCTGCCCATTCGAAACACCAGCGGCCGCCCGAGGGACCCAGCCCTCGAGCGGCCGCTTGCCGTCTGGCTCGCCTCCGGCCGATCCCCTACTCCTTCGGATACTCACCCGAAAGCGCTTTGAGGAACTCGACCAGGTCCTTGATGTTCTCCTCGCTCAGTTTCTCGTCGCCAACGGCCTTCATCATCGGCGAGAGGTTGTTGTTGGGAATGCCCCCCTGGGCCATGACCTTCACCGCTTCTTCCAGGGTCGCCACGCTTCCGTCGTGGAAGTAAGGGGCCGTGTTGGCTACCTCGCGCAGCGGTGCAACGCGGTACTTGCCCAGGTCGCTGTCCTTCTTGGTCACCGCCTTGCGTCCCTCGTCGGGCTTCTCCTTGGCCATGCCGATCCCGGCGTTGAAGAACCGGTAGTTGCTGAACAGCGGCTCCGAATGACAAGCCGCACATCCCGCACTCTCGAACAGTTCCATGCCCCGCTTCTGCGCATCGTTCAGGGCCGACTTGTCCCCGGCCATGGACTTGTCGTAAGGCGAGTTTCCGCTCAGCACCGTGCGTTCGAACGACGCGATCGCCTTGGCGATCCGGTCGCTCGTGACTTCCGGCGTGCCGAACGCCTTCTCGAATCCCGCCTTGTATTCCTCGATCACGGTCAACTCGGCACAACAGACCACCAGCTTGTGTCCCATCTCGATCGGATTCTCGATCGGCCCCAGCGCCTGTTCCTCCAGGCCGGTCGCTCGGCCATCCCAGAACTGTGGTCCCGCATAGGCGGCGTTGATCACCGTTGGCGAATTGGCCCCGCCCACCGCGCCTCCGATTCCCGTACTCGTCGGCGAGTGCTCCGCCCAGGCCTTTGCCGGATCGTGGCATGTGGCGCAGGAAATCGTTCCGTCCTTACTGAGCCGCTTGTCGAAATAAAGCTTCTTGCCCAGCGCAATCTTCTCCTTCGTCAGCGGGTTGTCTTCCGGAATCGGAAGCTTGGGCAGCCCCAGCGGGATCTTCGGTTCAACCGGCGTTCCCACAGGACCGCCGGCCGCCGCCGCAGGCTTCTCTTCCGCCGCCGGCGCCGCGGGCTTTTCCTCCGCCGGTGCCGTGGGCTTCTCTTCCGCCGGTGCCGCGGGCTTCTCTTCCGCCGCCGGTTTGGCTTCCATCGCTGCCGCCGCGGGCTTCTCCTCCGCTGCGGGCTTCGACTCGGGGGCCGCCGCGACAGGCTTCTCTTCCGCCGCGGGCTTTTCCTCCGCCGGTGCCGCAGGCTTCTCTTCCGTTGCCGGCGCCACGGGCTTTTCCTCCGCCGCCGGTTCGGCAGGTTTCTCCCCGGCCGCCTTCTCTTCTTCCGGAGCGGGAACCGCTACGGCGGGGCTCGAAGTGGCTTCCGGGCCCGGTTCCGTCACGGGTGCCCCCCGCGTCGACGAGGGGGGAGTCTGGCCTGCCGATGGACATCCGCCTTGGGTCAGCAGCAAACCGCCCAGGGCGGCGGCTGCAACCACGATCACCAGCCATCTCGGAACATTCATCCTCCCACTCCTTTCAAAGTGCAGTTCTGATTCGGATCGATCTCGATTCACCGGTCTGATCGTGGAACGTGCCCATGCTCCACGTGCCCGAATTCTAGGACCTTCGACAAGCGCCAGCAATCGCCTCACCCCACAAGGTCCCCTCCTGGGCGGGGCACGCCGCTGCGCCAGACGCAAGTCGCCATGCTCACGGCGCTCCCGCGGTCCCCGCAGCGGGATCCTGTCTCGACCGGAGACAATCCCGGCCTGCCGTTCATCCCTCACCTTTCAGCGAGGTTCTTCCTCGCCCCTCAGGTTACCTGGCAAACGCCGCATCGAACGCCCGTCGGCTCGGCGAAAAATCGAGCCGCCTGACGTACTCGAGGGCTTCCTTCGCCCCATGCTGGCGATCCATGCCGCTGTCTTCCCATTCCACCGACAAGGGACCCGTGTAGCCGATGTCGTTCAGGGCGCGCAGGACCTCCTCGAAATCCACGCCCCCCCGTCCCAGAGAGCGGAAATCCCAGCCGCGGCGCGGATCGCCGAAATTCAGATGGCTGGCCAGAATCCCATTGTCGCCGTCGAGCCTCACGATCGCGTCCTTCATGTGCACGTGGAAGATGCGATCGGGAAACTTGCGGATGAACCGGGCCGGGTTCACTCCCTGCCAGATCAGGTGGCTGGGATCGAAATTGAAGCCGAACTCCGGGCGATGATCGAGCACCTCCAGGGCCCGCTGGGCCGTGTGCAGGTCGAATGCGATTTCCGTCGGATGCACTTCCAGGGCGAACTTCACTCCGCACTTGGCAAATACATCCAGGATCGGGTGGAACCGTTCGGCCAGCAACTTGAACCCCTTGTCGATCCACTCCTGTGGGACCGGCGGAAAGCTGTAGAGCAGGTGCCAGATGCTCGATCCCGTAAAACCGTTGACTACCCCCACTCCCAGTCGCTGGGCTGCCCGGGCTGCATCCTTCATCGCCTCGGCCGCCCTCGTGTTTACCCCCGCCGGATCGCCATCGCCCCACACGTACTCCGGCAAGATTGCCCGGTGGCGGTCATCGACGGGGTCCAGGATGGCCTGCCCCACGAGGTGATTGCTGATCGAAAACACCTGTAACCCGTGCTGCGTCAGGAGTTCCCGATGACGTCGGCAGTAATCGGGATCCGCCAGCGCCGTATCGACCTGAAAATGATCTCCGGAGCAGGCCAGCTCCAGCCCGTCGAAACCCAACGACTTGGCCATCGGGGCAAGTGTTTCCAGTGGAAGATCGGCCCATTGGCCGCTGCACAAGGTAATCGGACGCGTCATCTGGATCTCCTTCGGTACCATTCGACACAGAATCGAGTTTCACGCGATGCTACACGACTGCCGCTTGTCCAGACAGGTGACGGACCTGTCCTGCCGCAGCTATGGATTCTTCGAGGCGCACGGCGTCATTCCTAGCAGGATCTGGGGTGATTCATAGAGGATGCTCCGGGCGATTCCCAGGGCGTCATCCCGCGTATACTGGCCCTGGGCGACCTTCTCCG
>CAZLWV010000126.1:0-2251 GCA_964563135.1 uncultured Planctomycetaceae bacterium | reverse complement strand
GGCAGCATGTCGAGTCGTTCCGCCATGACCTGGCGAATGGTGTCGGGAAAGAAGTTGTGCCACCAGTAGCCGGCCAGGCTCAGATTGGGCAGTTCCCGGGCCATCGTGCAGAAGGCCTGGTTGGCGTGCCGCGATCCCAGAAACACCTGGAACCTGAGCCGCCCGTGCCGGCTGATCATCTCGGCGAGCTGCCGGATCGTCCGCTGCTGCAGGATGCTCGCCGTTTCGTGGGGCATGGGCTCGGCCCCCACGCTGAACTGAAACACGATCTCGTCGGCACGCTTCTCCAGCAGCGTCAGGAAGGCCTCGTTGATGTACGAAGCATAAATGTCGCGCTCGGCCGGGCCGGCCTGGGCGCGACGAAGAATGGCCGCCTCCATCTCCGCGTCGCTCACCAGTCGGTAGTCGATCAGCGTCGAGAATCCGGTCGCCGTGCTGATGAGTTGATCGTAAGGAATCGCACCCGTGTAATGCTCGATCGCGGCATGGACATCCTCCAGGTTCCGGATCACCCGATCGCTCGGGGGCCGCGGGCCGCCGATCGGTGATGGCGGTTGCGGCGGCCGGCCCCAGCAGTGTTCCAGTTCGTACAGCGCCGTGTCGTACTCGCCCCATTGGCAACGGGTGAAGAGCGCCCATTCCAGCGAGTATTGCAGACGGGCGTCGTCGGCCCCATCCCCCCGTCGCGCGTGTTCCGCACAGGTGCGGCAGATGCGGAGCCGATCGAAAATGCTGTGGTGCCACGCCCGGTCGTCCGACCGTTCGCGAACCATATCGTCCAGCCGCCGCCAGTTGCCGGCCGTGATCGGCTCCTTCCAGCCGTAAAGGTCCAGCAGAATCGTTCGCAGCATCCAGGCGCAGCTGGTGTTGCGGATCAGCGGCAGATACGGCACCGCCTCCTCGATCCGCCGGTGGGCCTCGGCCGGTTCCGGCCACCCCGGATACTGCGTCAGTCTCGCCCCGCTCGGGCAGCCCGCCGCATAGAGATCGCTGATCACCATGTGATAGAGCAGGATATCGTGCAGTCCACCGGCGCCGAGCCTGCCACCGGCGAGGTGGGTGTGCACGTCGAACTGCGGCAGTTCCGCCAGGGCCTGTTCCAGATCGTCCGTCAAGTCCGTGGGAGCCATTCTCGCTGTTCCTGCAAAAAAGTATCGACGGCGGCCCGCCTGGGAATGCCCGCCTGTCCGCCTCGCTCTGTGGCCTTGAGGGCGGCGGCCGCCGAAGCCAACCGGACCCGGCCGGCCAGGTCGATCCCCTCGGCCAGACCAGCCGCATACGCTCCATGGAATACGTCGCCGCAGCCCGTTGTATCCACCACGCTCACTCGCATCGCCGGCTGGTGACCCACCTTCCCCGCCTCGCTCTTCCCCATATACCAGCACCCCTCCGAACCTCCTGTCACAACCACGGCCTCTCGCCGACTGTTCCACAGCGCCAGGACCGCTTCGGCCGGATCCTCGCAGCTTGTCCAGCGACGGGCGAATTCCAGTGAGGTCACCGGATGATCCGCCAGCTCCACAAGCTCTGCAAACTGCGGATCGGCGGGAAGACTCTCGAAATCGGCCACCACCGCCGTCCCTGCCTCCCGGGCGACCTTTGCTGCGCGAGTCATCCCGGCAATGCCGAAATGGTCCACAAGCAGCACCCGCGCAGCCCGGATCACTTCCTCCGCCGGCCAATCGACCCTCGCACGGGCTGCGCCTTCCGACTGAAAGAAGATCGTCCGCGTCTGCCGCGTCTGGTCGACAATGATCACCGAATGTACCGGCCTCGGCGAGTCCCGCCCATCCACATAGTCCAGCCCGATCCCCTCCTCATGAAACCGTTTCTCGACAAACTGCGAAAGCTCGTCGATCCCCAGCCCGCCGGCATACTGGCAACGGGCGCCCATCCTCGCCGCGGCCACCAGGGCTGTGCCGGTCAGCCCCCCGCCCTGCCGTTCGCTGCGGCAGACCGGTTCCTTGCCGTCGGCGGCCGGATAACGCGCCACATACAGCAGGTCGTCGACCGCCGTACAGCCCAGCCCGAGAATATCGAAGGGTGTCACCATTGGCTGCCGCTCAACGGGCTAATACACATCGCAACCAGGGGTAGCAGACATTGTCACAGCCGCTTCGACCGTGCTCCCTCGAGCGCGGTGTGCCTGCCTCTCGCTCTCCGGCCTCCCTGGACGCGCCGGCCCGTCCAAACTTATAACTGGACTTTTGCAAACAGCCGTTTGGTCTTGAAAAGATAGGAGGTTTAGCGA
>CAZLWV010000125.1:12795-24178 GCA_964563135.1 uncultured Planctomycetaceae bacterium | reverse complement strand
GCCCGACTAGGGGCTGGCCATCAGGGGGCGGGGGCGGCAGGCAATGCGTCCCCCGGAGCCTCACCCGGCAGGCGTTTGTCGTGCGCAAGGCCGCGCTCGTCCAGGGACAGATTCGCGTTGAGCCAGTCGATCAACTGCCGAAGCCGCCCCTGATTGCGGCGGTTGAAGTGGAAGACCAGGCGTGGCAGATCGGCCAGATCGGGCTCGTCACGCTCTTCGCTCAGGGGCCCACTCACCTCGAACCGCCCTTGGGAAAGGATACCGGAAAACTCGTCTTGGAGGCGCTCGAGCGTTGCCCTGTCCGGGGCCCCGTTGAGCCGAAGCACGAGTTTTTCGCGAACGAACCGCATGCTGTGGTAGACGCGAAAGAAGGTGAGAATCTCGTCAACTGCATCCTCCACCCGATCGGTGAGCTTGAAGAGGGACAGATCTTGATGCTCGATCATTCCCCCTTCGAGCAGATGCCGGTTGACGAAATCGAGGAAGGACTTCCAGTAGCTTCCGCCCGGGGCATCGAGAAACACGACCGGAACCATGTCGCGTTTGCCGGTCTGCAGAAGCGTCAGCACCTCGAGCCCCTCGTCGAGTGTTCCGAACCCGCCGGGCAGCAGGCAGATGGCATTGCTCTCTTTGACGAACACGAGTTTCCGGGTGAAGAAGTACTTCATGTGAACGAGCTTCGGGTCGCCGGCAACGATCGAGTTGGCCGACTGCTCGAAGGGCAACATGATGTTCAGCCCCATCGAATTCTCTCGGCCCGCTCCCTGATGGCCGGCCTGCATGATTCCCCCCCCAGCCCCCGTGACCACCAGCCATCCCGCGTCGGCCATGGCACGACCGAAGCGGTATGCCTGCTGGTAGCCGGCATCGGATTCGGGCGTGCGTGCCGAACCGAAGACGGCGACCTTCCGGACGTGGCGGTAGCGACTGAAAACCTTGAAGGCGTAGCGAAGCTCGCGGAGGGTGCGGCTGAGAATCTTCAGATCCCCGCGGCTGGTATGATCGCGGGCGAGCCGGTCGGCTGAATCGCGGATCGTCTCGATCAGGTCCGCCACGTAGCGGGCCCGTTGAACCGCGGAAGGATCGACCTCAATCGGGTTCTGCACCAGATCGAGGTCTCCTTCCCCCAGAGCGGTTTCACGGGATTCGGGATTGACTGGCTGTTTCATGACGCCAACGGCCGTGACGGCCGGAGAGACAGGCCGATTGCACTCGATTACAGCTCCGCCGTCGGCCCACCTTTCCAGCGACTTCGCCTGCGTGCAATGTTACCTTATTCCAGGATAAATCGCGATCACAGGCCCAAGCCGGAAACGGGGGGGAGCGCTGGCAGACAGAAGCCTGAGCTCCGGCGGAGTGTGGCCCGACCCAACCGGGGAACAAGGCGGTGGCGACCGCAGGCTGACTCAGACGACCCTCCCCCTCTGCAGGTCCTTGCTGGCTGCTCCGGCAGGAACTAGACTAACGTCGTAATCGAGGGCCCCCATGGCAAAAGTATATCAACAAGACGGTGTTACGATCGTCGAACTCGACGAGCGTTACGATTCTCTCGATGATGAACCGCTGGAACAGCTTGGCGAAACCCTGCTGCGTGCGGCAAGCGAGTCAGCCCCCCCGGCGATACTGGTGGATTTGACCAATACGCGGTTCATCGGCTCTCGGTTCATCGGCCTGCTGGTCCGTGTGTGGAAGCGGGTCCAGGACCGGCAGGGACGTATGGGGTTGTGCTGCATTCCGCCGTTCTGTCGCGAGGCGTTGGTCTCGACGCGTCTTTACGACACGCTCTGGACGCCCTACGAAACGCGGGAGGAAGCCATCCGCCGGATGAAATGAGGCTCAAGGCGAGGCCATCGACAGAACACCCTTTCAGGCGGTCGGGCGGCGGTAGAACTGGTAGGCCAGGAGGACTTCGTACAGGTCCATGGAAATGGTGACCTGGTCGTCGTCGAAATCTTGAAGCCACGTTCTCTGAGACTGAACCGCGTCAGCCAGAAGCGGGAGGATCTCGCCCAGAGAGAGCGTAACGGCTCGCCGGGTGTCTCCTTCCGTGGAAACAGCGGTTTTGGGATCACTTTGCGGGCCGTAGTAGATTCGCAGGGGGATGGAACTCATGGCTCGTCCTTGATTCTTGCCAGGGGCGCAGCCGCACCTATCCGATAGGGGGCGGGCCTGGGGGGCTCAAACGGCAATACGCCTCCCTTGCTGCGTCCAGTTATCGGCAGGATGGTTGGTAACGGTTCGATGAATTCCTCCAGAAATTCGCTTTTTTCCCAAAATCGCCCGTGGCACGATTCTACGGACGCCTGCGCAGTCCATGTACGAGGGGAACCAGCGGAAGTCCGGCGTCTTGCGGCCTCCCGTTGGGTGGCCATAAGCGTTTCTTCTGCCGACATCACCAAGCCGATGGATCAAGAAAGGCTTGCCAAATCAACATTCTGGAAAGGAAAAAGGACCTGGCAAGCTGCGGAGCCCAGGAAGACAAGAGTGTCCGGATAGCATATTGGGGGTCCGGCCGGCCACTACTTGGACGGATAGAACGGGTCGTGGGACGGGTGCACTCTGCCATCGCCGGCCGGCACCGATCCTTGACAATGTTGCCAAGGTGCCCTAGAGTGCGAGGACTTTATCTTTCACCCCCTTCCTTTCAGAGCGAGCGTTGGCCTCGAGCTGACGCGTGTCCACTGTTATGGGCGATCCCGTAACCATCAACATTCGCCATCTGTCACGAGGCCTGGGAATCCCCCTCGGGCAAGTGCAGGCTGTCCTGGAGTTGCTTGATGAAGGCAATACGGTTCCCTTCATCACGCGTTATCGCAAGGACCAGACGGGAGGCCTGGATGAAGAAAAAATCCGGGAGATCCAGGACCGGCTGGAGAAGCTGCGATTGCTTGCGGAGCGCAAGCAGACGATCCTCCGCTCGATCGAATCCCAGGGCAAGCTGACTGAAGATCTCGAGAAGCGAATTCGATCGGCGAATACCGCCAAGCGGCTCGAAGACCTCTACCTGCCGTACAAGCCCAAGAAGCAGACACTGGCCCAATTGGCCCGCAGCCGGGGTCTGGAACTGCTCGCCGACGAGATCCAGAGCCGCAGTGCGAACTGCGCCGATCTGGATCTTCGCGCGGCGGACTTCGTCAACCCGGATCGCGGCGTGCCGACGGCAGCGGAAGCTTTGCTGGGAGCGGGTCATATTCTCGCCGAACGCATCAGCGAGAACGTGGAACTGCGGCAGACCCTCCGCGAGATCATGCAGCGCTCTGGGCGCATTGTCTCATGCCGCGTGGGGAGTGAAGACAAGACGGCGGACCAAGCCGGTTCGGCGAAGCCTCAGCGTGCGGTTTCAGCCGCCCCGGCCGAGGCCTCCAAGCCGACGGAAACCGCAGCGGCCCCTGAACTGGCGCCCCTGCCGGCTGCGGCCGAGACGGTGTCTGAGCCGCCCGCGGCGCTCCCGACCGGCCAGGCGGGAACGAGCATTGAGGCGGCCCCGCCGGAAGCAGGCGAACCGTCGGCGAACCTGACGGAAACGGCGCAGGGTACGGCTGAACCCGCCGAATCAGTTGGGGGTGGCGAACCGGCCCAGCAGCCAATCGCGGCGGCCGAATTGCCCTTGGTGCCCGACGAGGATCAACCTGGATCGGGAATGGGCGGGGGGCCCGACGTGCCGGCCGATGGGGAACCGGCTCCGAGTGGGCAGCCCAACGCAGCACCGGAGTCCGCGCCGAATCGAGAAGCATCCACAGAACCGTCGGCAGAGTCTGCGGTGGATTCTGCGCCCGTGGCTCTATCGCCCGAACAACCGGCAACCCAGGCGGCGCCCGTTCCACCCACGGCGGAACCGGTGGCCGAGGCAGCACAGGCCGAGCCGACGGCTGCCCAGGTGGCAGCGTCTCCGGTCGAGTCAAGTGCGGCAGCAGTTCCCGCAGCGGCCACACCGGCTCCCAGCCGTCCCGCTTCGAAGCGCAGGGGGGCCAGGAAGACCAATGCGGATCGCAAGGCGGAACGCAAACGCCAGAAGAAGCAGAAAGCCGACGAGAAGAAGCAGAAGGCATTCAGCGACTACTTCGACTACAGCGAAGATATCCGCAAGATTCCGCCGCACCGGGTGCTGGCCGTCAATCGCGGCGAACGAGGCAAGGTCCTGCGGGTGAAGGTGGAGTGCGACCAGGAGGCGATGACGAAGTCCATCGACGAGTTGGTCGTTTCCGAGGATCATCCCCATGTCGATTTCCTTAAGGGTTGCGCCCGCGACGCGCTCTGCCGCTTGATCCTGCCGAGCCTGGAACGCGAGGCCCGCCGCGAACTGACTGAGCGGGCCGAATCGCACGCAGTGGGTGTTTTTGCCAAGAACCTGCGGAATCTCCTGCTCCAGCCGCCTGTGCATGATCGGCGAGTGCTGGCCGTCGACCCGGGATTCAAGAGCGGCTGCAAGCTTGTGGCTCTCGACCAGTTTGGTAACGTTCTGGCCCAGGCCGTGATCTACCTGATCGGCAAGCCGGAGCGCAAGGCAGAGTCGCAGAACACCGTGTTGGAATTGATGGAGCGGTTCAAGCTGACCGCCGTGGCCATCGGCAACGGCACGGCATGCCGCGACGCAGAGGATTTCTTTGGCGAGGTTCTCAAGAAGGCGCCGGAAGGCAGCGACTGGGCCTACGTGATCGTCAACGAGGCCGGAGCCAGCGTGTATTCGACGAGTTCCTTAGGACGCGAGGAGTTTCCCGAGTACGATGCCACCGTGCGGGGAGCCATTTCGATCGGCCGGCGACTCCAGGATCCGCTGAGCGAGCTGGTGAAGATCGATCCGGCAAACATCGGCGTTGGGCTCTACCAGCACGACGTCAAGGCGAAGCATCTGCGTGAGTCGCTCGACGACGTGGTCAGCTCGTGCGTCAACTACGTGGGAGTGGACGTCAACACAGCCAGCCCGGCCCTGCTGCGTTACGTTTCGGGGTTGAATCAGCTCACGGCCCGGCGCGTCTATGAGCACCGCATGCAGCACGGACCGTTCCGCAACCGCGAGCAGTTGCGGAGTGTCACGGGCTTTGGCGACGCGACATTCGTGCAGTCGGCGGGGTTCCTCAAGATCGCCCGGGGCGACAATCCGCTCGACAGCTCCTGGATCCACCCGGAGAGCTACGCCGTTGCCGGGGGGGTGCTCGAGCACCTCGGCTTCCAGGTCGACGACCTGCGAAATCGAGACGCCTTGAAGGCCCTCTCGGAAAAGGTCGCCACGGTCGATCCAGGCTCGCTGGCCAAGGAGCTCGGGGTCGGCGAGTTGCTGCTGAAGGACATTCTCACCCAGTTGGCTCGTCCGGGGCGAGATCCGCGCGAGGATCTTCCTCCGCCCATTTTCCGCCGCGGAGTGCTCAAGCTCGAGGACTTGACTCCGGGGCTGGAGCTGAGCGGAACCGTGCTGAATGTGGTCGATTTCGGCGTGTTCGTCGATATCGGCATGCACGACAGCGGGCTGGTCCATGTAAGTCAACTGGCGGACAAGTTCGTTCGGGATCCCCACGAGGTGGCCGCAGTGGGAGACGTCGTCAAGGTCTGGGTTCTTGACGTCGACAAGCAGCGGCGGCGGGTCTCTTTGACCATGATACGTCCGGGGACCCCGCGCGCAAGTGCCCACCGGGAGGAGCGAGGGGATCGTCACGGCGGCCGGCCGGAGGCGGCCAAGCAACCGCCGAAACCTCGCGAACCGCGAGGTGGAACCACGCCACCAGCCGAGGGCGGCCATGGCCGAGGGCGCGAGGCCGGGCGCGGGCGGGACGGTGGTCGAGGGCGAGATGCCGGCCGGGGCCGCGATGCCGGGCACGGGCGAGGGCGAAGCCAGGAAGCTCCGGCCTACAAGCCGAAGTCGCGTCCGAAGCCCATTACGCCGATCACCGAAGACATGAAGAAGGGCCGCGAGCCGATGCGGAGCTTCAGCGATCTGGCCCAGTTCTTCGGGACGACTCAGGTCGAACCGGAGACGCCAAAGAAGCCCAAGAAGAATAAAGGCCCTCGCCCCAAGCCGGCCACGACGGACGGGCCCGACGGCGAGCAACAACCGCCGTCCGAGGTTGTTCCCCCGGTCAGCGAAACACCGCAGCCGGCGGATGCCGATGCGCAGCAGCCTGTTGGTGACGGGCCCGAGCCGGCCGAATCGGTAAAGCCCGACGAGCCGCAAGGCGGCGGCGAGTAAACGCACTGCGGCACCCGGACAAACCATCGAACCCCGCCCGGCATCTGACGCTCACCCGGTCCAGACGGGTAACGAGTGCTCGGAGGGCAAAACCAACGCAGCCAGGACGATGACGGATTTCGACGAGCGATTGGCCAGAGCGATCGAGCGAGGGCATCGGGCGAGCGACGAGCGAACTCGAGCCGAAGCCGCCAAAGCGCTCTCCGAGAAGGAACTGAGAAACCTCCACTCGCAGTATCGGCTCGAACTGACCGAGCACATCGAGCAATGCCTGCGGCGCCTGCCGAATCACTTTCCCGGTTTCCAGTTCGAGCCGGTTGTCACGGAGCGGGGGTGGGGAGCGGCCGTCAGTCGCGACGATGTCGATCTGCGATCCCGCAGCCGGCGCGGCAGCCTGTTCAGCCGCATGGAGATCCTGATACGCCCCATCTCGGAGTATCTGGTGCTGGACGTTGCCGCCAAGGCAACCGTTCGCAACCGGGAGGTCTTTGCCAGAAACCACTATCAACGCCTGGGCGAAGTGGACCTGGAGTCGTTTACCGGACTGATTGATCTCTGGGTCCTCGAGTTCGCCGAGAAGTATGCGGCCACAGCCTGAACGGCGACCGGCAACGCGGGCGGGACTCCCCTGGCTGCAACGACGCTTGTCGCGTCGAGGTGATCTTCCTAGTGCTTTGCCACAGGTCAATCTCGGGATCACCGGCGTAGAATCGTGCGACAAACGCCAAGTCGTTCCGAAGCCTCGACCCCAATTTCTTGCTGTGACAGAGCACCGGAGAACCTGACGGCTCTCGCGAAACGGCTTTTCCAGCCGCTCCTCACTTGGGGGCGATGGTCGGCCGAACGGCCGTGCTGCGATCGACAAACTGGATCCCGGCCGCCAGTTGTTCGTCCGCCCCGGCAAGGCGATCGGCCAGGTCGGGTTCGACCACGAAGACCATGCTCACCTGCCGGCCGGTCTGATCGGCCACGAGGTAGTAGATCCACTGGATCGGCATTTCGGAAGTCACGCCGTCGACCACGACGCGATAAACGCGGTACCCGAGGCTGTTCGCCTCTTCCTTGGCCGAGATGAACTGCTTGAACGAGTCGCCCAGCCCGGACTGGATACCTGCCTGGAACTTCGAAAGGGACGGAAGTCTCGCCGCTTCGACCTGGGGCAGTGACGCAACGTTGCATTGGGCGACAAATTCGCCGTTGTCGATCATGCGGAGAACCGTGGACTTCGGCTCTTCGCTGGTTACGTACCAGCGCCGATCGTTCAACAATTGCCACCCGCCGGCAACCGACTCGTAGCTGAGCCAGCAGTTCTCCTCGCCCGGTTCCAGCGTAAGGCCCTTGAGGGCCGCGTCGGTCAGATTGGGCGATTGTTCGACCGGAGTGATCTTGGCCTGCAACCGGGCAATCACGTCGAGTCCCGGGCCGACATGGCCGACCGAGCGCTTCTCCTGCACGAGCAGGCCGAACCAGGTGATCCGACGGGCAAGAATGCCGAACTGGTATTTGGCGCGGATCTGGATCTCGGTTGATGCACCTTGAATGGCCCCCTGCACACTACCCGACATCTCCACCAGGGCCACAGATTCCTTGACCGACGAGAGCTTGCTCTCGACATCGCTGGAACTGACGGCATCCAGCCCCAGAAGAACTGCGATCAGTTCATCGGAGTGTTTCCAGGTGTCGCCGATGGCAACCCGATCGGGCGGCAGGAGGCGATCGAGAACCAACGTGTTGCCCAGCATGTCGGCCAGATCAAGTTCATCATGGTTGAGCGGACCGGACGGACTGTAGAGAAGCGATTTCCCGTCGTCGACGGAGGCGGCGATCAAACGCCGCTCGTCCCGCAGGGTGGGATGAATCTCGCTGCCATCCACCTCGATCGCGGCCATGGCCGTGTTGTAGTGGCGAATGGACCGCAAGGGAGCCTTCGGCGAAACGGATACCAGGAGCGCCCGTTCGTCGTAGCCAAGATTGGCCAGCACGGCCAGCTTGACCTCCGCAAGCTCATTCTTCTCGTTCAGTACCTGGACCTTGCCGGCAACCTCGAGCGAGATCTCGACCTGGTCGATCGAACCGGCAGCGCGGTCCGAGACGAGTGAGAACTTCTGCTGAGGCTCGCCCTTGGCCAGAACAGGGCTTGCGAGCAGAAGGCCAATCAGGGCCGCCAGAATCGTGCAGGTTTGTCGCATGGCAGGATCTCGATTCAAGCTATCGAAGAGGTACCCATCCCGGGGGAGTACCAGATACCCGGCGGGCCCCAGGGTGCGGCTGGCGCGGTACTGGCGAACCTTCTCCCTGGATCGACTTGTCGTGTTAAGAAAGTTCACCGGAAGATGCCGCTTCCCGCGATCGTCGGGGTTGAAAGGGCAAGAAACCGCCCCTCGACCCCCTCGCCAGACTGGTCTTTCACGATGATCACGGCCGCCGGCAATCCCTGGGGACCTGCTGTCCGTAAACCAGGATGGGCCGTCCTCGTCTGCGGCAACGTGATTTGTGGAATCGGAGGAACCGGGTATTTTTGCAAGTGCCGCTTGTCAAAAATACGCCCGGGAAGTTAGAATGCGAGCCGTATGAAACGGCCGGCCAGGGCAGCGAAGAGGCACGAGCGGAGCTGCGGGGCAATTGGACGTGGAAGAAGAGGAAGGCGGTTCCGGTGCCTGGTCTGGAGAAGGACGAGATCATGCATAGCAGCTATATCCATCCAGCCATTCGAGAGCTTCGCGACCAGCAGGTCCGGTTTGCCCCCCGCGAGAAGAAGCTGGAGCAGGTGGACCGGGCGGAACGGCTCCTGCTGGAACTCGACGCCAAGCGGACATACACCTACGAATATCTCTGCTACCGCGTGACGACGTATCGTCCCGAGGCCTATCCCGAAGTGAAGATGCGCGGAGACGAGGCCTCCCACGACCTCCGGTTGTTTGTGGAGGACGTATCCGATTCGGCGGACCTGCCGATCGAGGAGGTTCCCGAACCGGTCCTGACGGTGGAGGAACTCAGCCGGCGATTTCAGGTCTCGACCAAGACGATCTCGCGTTGGCGGCAACAGGGGCTGGTGAGCCGCCGCTTCGTTTTTGCGGGGCGGAAACGGGTGGGCTTTCTGGAGAGCTCGGTCGATCGTTTTGTACGGCACAACGCCGAACGCGTTCGCCGCGGGGCCCAGTTCAGCCAACTCACCTCGGAAGAGCGGGGGAAGATCATTGATTTTGCCCGGCGGCTGGCCGAGAAGGGAGGATGTCCGGCGGATGTTACGAAGCGACTGGCCCGCAAGATGGGCCGGAGCGTGGAGACAATCCGCTACACCCTGAAGCAATTCGACCGTGACAATCCGGAGGCGGCGGTCTTTCCGGACAACACCGGCCCGCTTCGCGAGGACACCAAGCAGAAGATCTACCGCAGGTACCGGCGCGGCGAATCCGTCGAGACCTTGGCGAAGGCATTCTGCCGGACGAAGACCAGCATTTACCGGATCATCGGGGAAATGCGGGCCAAGCGGATCATGGAGCTGCCCCTGGACTTCATTCCCAACGAGCGGTTCCGGCTGGTGCGTACGGAAAAGCAGGAACGGGAGATCTGCGGCCCCATGCCGCAGAGCGAGGAACCGGCCAAGAAGGGCCGGCTGCCAAGCGGACTGCCCCCTTATCTGGCGAGCCTGTACGAGGTCTCCCTGTTAACCCGCGAACAGGAGGGGCATCTGTTCCGGAAGATGAACTACCTGAAGTATCGGGCGTCGAGGCTTCGAGAAACGCTTGACCTGACCCGACCGAGAAGCAGCCTCATGGACCAGATCGAGCGGCTCTATGATCAAGCGGTCGCCACCAAGAACGAGATCATCTCGGCAAACCTCCGCCTCGTGGTCTCGATTGCCAAACGCCACGTGGGCCAGAGCGAGAACTTCTTCGAACTGGTGAGCGACGGCAACATGTCGTTGATACGTGCGGTTGAGAAATTCGATTTCGCTCGCGGGAACAAGTTCAGCACGTACGCAAGCTGGGCCATCATGAAGAACTACGCCCGTACGATTCCGGATGAACTCCGGCACCGGGACCGCTTCCGCACGAGCAATTCCGAGATGTTCGGGGCGGCAGAAGACGGCCGGAGTGACCAGTACGAGCAGGAGACATCCCAACTTCAGAGGGAGTCGCAGGTAGTCCGTATTCTGGGCCGGCTGGACGAGCGCGAGCAGCAGATCATCATCAGCCGGTTTGGCCTGGCTCGTGGCGAAGAGCCACAGACACTCAAAGAGGTTGGGGCGGCGATGGGGGTGACCAAGGAGCGAGTTCGCCAGATCGAGGCGCGGGCCCTCAACAAACTTCGGAAGGCGGCTCAGGAAGAAAGGATCGAGATTCCTGGAGTCGACTAAGGCTGGCGGACGACATTAAGACGAGTCCGCCGAGGGCGGTGGATCGAGCATCGCCCGCTGGCTTTGAAGTCGGTGCTTCCATTTCCGCAGAGGATGCGTCCTTCCCGCTTGCCTCGACTATTCCGCCATTTCTCGCTATTCTTTCCAGGTTCTGACGCTGCCCGGACTGGCAACTACCCCCCGTTGTAATGGCTTCCAGCAACAGAGGGGATGGGGGGGGCAATTTGTTTGGCATCCGCCTTGCACGCTGGAGGTGGTTGGGTATATTAAATGGTTCGCGTGACTGGCCCAGCGGCTAGCGTAGCTCAATTGGCAGAGCAGCTGATTTGTAATCAGCAGGTTGTGGGTTCAAGTCCCTCCGCTAGCTCCTGCCAAGAAAACCTCGGACTTGCCGGCATCTTTCGGAGTCTCTTGAGGGGAGTGTCGCGGAGAAGCGGGGCCGGAGAGTGGTTTCTTGAGCTTGCGTTGAAAATGGTGTCTTGGGGGGTTTCCCGAGCGGTCAAAGGGGTCAGACTGTAAATCTGATGGCGTAGCCTTCGCAGGTCCGAATCCTGCACCCCCCATTTTCGTCGAGGCGAATTCCCGTCTTCTGCAGTGAGGTTTTGAGGAACAACCGACAGACAGCCGGCCGATCAGGCGTTGCGCCCCCCCTCGGCGTGCATCGCGGGATTGGTTAGGCTATCTAATTGGGATGTCCAAGCGGCAGGCGCCAAGTGGCTCGCCGGGGCGTGTGTGAGCGGCTCCGTGTTCGTGGATGGCGAAATCAAGCGGGTGTAGCTCAATGGTAGAGCCACAGCCTTCCAAGCTGAAGACGAGGGTTCGATTCCCTTCACCCGCTCTGA
>CAZLWV010000125.1:5242-12695 GCA_964563135.1 uncultured Planctomycetaceae bacterium | reverse complement strand
GTGCTGCTGTAGCTCAGTTGGTAGAGCGCGTCCTTGGTAAGGACGAGGTCATGGGTCCGAATCCCATTAGCAGCTCTTTTGTCGGATAGTCCAACCGAATGGTCGATCCAAGGTAGTTCAAGGTTACCCGCTTTTTGAACGCAGGGAGATAAGTCTAGAATGGCCAAGGACGTATTTGCACGCACAAAACCCCACGTCAACGTGGGCACCATTGGTCACATCGACCACGGGAAGACGACGTTGACCGGGGCCATTTTGGCGGTCCAGCAGGAAAAAGGTCTGGCTCACTTCAAGTCCTACGCGGACATCGCGAAAGGCGGCACGGTCCGTGACGCCACGAAGACCGTGACCATTGCCGTGGCTCACGTCGAGTACGAGACGGCGAACCGTCACTACGCTCACATCGACTGCCCGGGACATGCGGACTTCATCAAGAACATGATCACCGGTGCCGCCCAGATGGACGGTGCGATCCTCGTGGTGTCGGCAGCCGACGGTCCGATGCCGCAGACTCGCGAGCACGTGTTGCTCGCCCGCCAGGTGAACGTGCCTGCCCTGGTGGTGTTCCTCAACAAGTGCGACCTGGTCGATGACGAGGAGCTCCTCGAACTGGTGGAGCTGGAAGTGCGCGAGCTCTTGAGCAGCTACGAATTTCCGGGCGATGACCTGCCGGTGATCCGCGGTTCTGCGCTGCCTGCCTACAACAATCCCACGGATCCTGACGCCACCAAGTGCATCGGCGAATTGATGGACGCCATCGATTCGTACATTCCGGAGCCCGCCCGCGAGGCCGACAAGCCTTTCCTCATGGCCGTCGAAGACGTGTTCTCGATCGAAGGTCGCGGCACGGTGGCAACGGGGCGTATCGAGCGTGGCGTGGTGAAGACCGGCGACGAGGTCGAGATCGTCGGCATCAACAAGGAAAGCCGCAAGGTCGTGTGCACGGGCGTGGAGATGTTCAACAAGACGCTCGACCAGGGAATTGCCGGCGACAACGTGGGATGCCTGCTGCGGGGCATCAAGCGGGACGAGATCGAGCGCGGCCAGGTTCTGGCAAAGCCGGGATCGATCACTCCCCACACCAAGTTCGAGGCCGAGGTTTACGTCCTCTCGAAGGAGGAAGGTGGCCGCCACACTCCGTTCTTCAGCGGGTATCGCCCCCAGTTCTACTTCCGGACAACGGACGTCACCGGCTCCTTGAACCTCCTCGGCGGCGCCGAAATGTGCATGCCGGGCGATAACGTCAAACTCGTGGTCGAGCTGATCTCCCCGATCGCCATGGACGAAAACGTTCGTTTTGCCATCCGCGAAGGCGGCCGTACCGTCGGTTCGGGCGTCGTCACGAAGATCGTCGAGTAGCAAGTTCGTCAGCAGCCTGGATCCTCGCGGGTGCGGCCCGATCCATATCCCGAGGGAATCTCAAATCGACTTAACCAAAGAGACGCATCGCCGGTTTCGCGACACTTGAAGGAGCGAAGCCGGCGTCGTCGATCCGCGTCTCGGTCCCGAGGGTCCGAGAACCCAGGGGTGTAGCTCAGTTGGTAGAGCACTGGTCTCCAAAACCAGCGGTCGAGAGTTCGAGTCCCTCCGCCCCTGCTTGTGATGGATCCGATCTGTGTCGGACCCCGATTGAACTGGCTCCCAAACGGTCCCGGTGCCAGGATGATCGGCCGGAGATGGCAAGCAACGGAAATAACGTTCGCGACGTTTCGACTGCGGAAACGGAAGCGAGCAAGACCTGAAGAGTACGCCGGTGAACGCGTTCATCCAAGAGCTGTTTCGAGTCGGCCTGTACAAGCGGACCCAAGGGCGAATCGCGCGTCAAGTGACCTTTGCCGCCGTAGCCGTCTGCATTCTCGCTGGAACCTACCGGCTCTGGAGCACGATGGTGACCTTGGCTCCGGTCTGGCGGATGACGGTTCCTCCGGTGCTGGTGCTTCTGGGGCTCTGGGTCGCGTATCGACTGGTTAATCTGCCGGCTTTTGCCGATTTTCTCATCGCCGTGGAAGCGGAGATGAACAAGGTTTCTTGGCCGACCCGTGCCGAACTGTATCGCAGCTCCGCGGTCGTTCTGGTGACCGTGTTTATCCTGGCAACGCTCCTGTTCTTCTTCGACTTCTTCTGGAGAGAGTTCTTCATGACGATCGGAGTGATGGACGGAGAAAGCGTGCTGGAGAGTTGGATCAACAACGTTTTTGGACGCTAGCAACCTCAGGTCGGCCGCGCCGACCTCGGAGCCTTGCGTGACCTGGATCGGCCGAAGCCGGCGGGTCCCCGGGCCATTGATGAGGGAAGTCGACTGTGACTGAGGAATCGAACAAGCCGATCGACGAACCGATCGTCTCGCAGGAAGCAGAACCGGTCGAGATCCAGGCAGCCGACGCGTGCCTGGAGCCGGAGGAGACTCCTGCGGAAGCGGTTGCCGCGGAATCGGCAGCGGATGCCCCGAGCGACGGTCCCGTTGCAGCAGGACCGCCGGATGGCGAGGACTCCACCCAGCCCGCAGAGGCGGCGGTCGGAAAGAAGTCCGGCTTAGCGCCGGGCGAGGTCGCCTTTCTGCCGGAGCCGGTGCCCTCCGGGCCCGTCGACGTATCGACGAGGGCTCGCACCGGGGAGGGCGAAGAGCGAATCATGGACTGGTACATCCTCAAGGTGCAGAGTAACCGAGAGGATTCGATCCGGGACGGTCTGATCCGCCGCGTCAAGATCGCGGGACTTGAGGATTATTTCGGCGAGATCATCGTCCCCACAGAGAAGGTAACCGAGTTCAAGGGCGGCAAGAAGCGCGTGACGAAGCGCAAGCTTTATCCGGGCTACATCGTCGTCAACATGGAGATCAACGAAGACACGTGGTTCCTGGTCCGCGAGACGCCCGGGATCGGCGACTTCACGGGAGCCGCCGGGACCCCGACGCCGATGTTGCCACACGAGGTCCAGCGGATCCTCGCCAAGAAAGAGGAGAAGCAGGACGAGGTTCCCAAGCTGAAGATCGGCTTCCGCGTGGGCGACCGGGTGAAGATCAACGAGGGCACGTTCGAGAATTTCGAGGGCGAGGTCCACACGATCGATGAGACGAGCGGCCGGGTAACGGTGATGATCAATATTTTCGGCCGGAGCACGCCGGTCGAGTTGGAATACTGGCAAATTGAAAGCGTCTAGACTATGGCGAAGCAACTTGTAGGTACGGTGAAATTCCAGGTCCCCGGGGGTCAGGCGACGCCGGCTCCGCCCGTCGGTACGGCACTGGGCCGCTTCGGGATCAACCTTGGCCAGTTCGTCCAGCAATTCAACGAGCGCACGAAGGAACAGCAGGGTCTTCGCATTCCGGTCGTGGTACGAGTCTTCAACGACCGGACGTTCGAATTGGAGACGAAGAGTCCCGCGGCGGTCGATCTGCTCAAGCAGGCCGCCGGGATCGCGAAGGGATCGGGAAACGTGCCCCGCGAGAAGGTCGGGACGGTGACGACGGCTCAGATTGACGAGATCGTCCGCAAGAAGATGAACGACCTCAACGCCAGGGACCTCGAGCACGCACGGCTCCTGATCGCAGGAACCGCGCGGAGCATGGGTCTGGACGTGGTCGACTGATACACCGCGACGCGGGATCGGCCGCGAGTGCCGGTCGTCGCGCCCGTGGGAGGATTCGCTTTCGCGGCATCGCGTGGGTGTGCCAATCGCGCCTGAGCGAAGGTGAAAGCGGTTGTACTTGAATCCGCAACAAGGATCGACGGAGTAACATGGCAAGAAAGTCGAAGCGAATGCGCGCCCTGGCCGACAAGGTGCCGGGCAAGACGCCGCTGCCTCTTCCCGAAGCGGTCGCGTTGTTGAAGTCTTTCAGCAACACCAAGTTCGACCAGACAGTGGAAGTGGCGATCCGGCTGGGTATCGATTCCAAGCAGGCCGACCAGATCGTTCGCGGTTCGGTCGTTCTGCCCAACGGGATCGGAAAGTCTTTACGCGTGATCGTGTTCGCCAAGGGCGACAAGATCGCGGAGGCCCAACAGGCGGGAGCCGACGAGGTAGGCGGTCCCGAGCTGGCCGAGAAGATCAAGGGCGGGTGGACGGAGTTTGATGCCTGTATCGCGGCCCCCGACATGATGGGGATCGTCGGGCCATTGGGACGTGTCCTCGGCCCCAGGGGTTTGATGCCCTCGCCGCGAGCCGGAACGGTGACCCCCGACATCGGCAAGACCGTCCGGGAGTACAAGGCCGGTAAGGTCGAGTTCCGCAACGACGCGGGGGGCAATGTCCACGCGATGGTCGGCAAACTCAGCTTTGATGCCGAGAAGCTTGTCCAGAACATCCAGAGCTTCATCGACTTCGTTCAGAACTTGAAGCCCGCTGCCGTTCGCGGCCAGTACCTGCGGGGCGTCGCCATCAGCGCGACCATGAGCCCCGGCGTACGTGTGGCGGTCTGAAAATGACCTGGGCGCGGCAGGACGCGTTCCCGCTCCAGTGCCGTGGGGAGGTCTTTGTTCCCTTGGCGTCGGGCGGCGGCACAAGCAATACCCGAAACATCCCTTGACAGGGCAAAGCGTGCGATATGAGTAAGTATGTAAAGAACCTGGTAACTGATCACCTGCGCAAGCAGCTTGACGGAGTCAGCGACGCACTGCTGGTGAATATGATCGGGCTGGACGCCAATTCCAACAATGTCCTGCGGGCCGTGTTGGCCGAGAAGGGCATCGAGGTTCTGGTGGTCAAGAACAGCCTGGCCGCCCGGGCCACGGCGGGGACTTCCCTCGACGGCCTGTTCGAAGACGTGGGCGGCACGAACGCCGTTTGCTGGGGTTCGGAAGATATCGTCTCTTTGGCCAAGGAAATCGTCCGTTTGGCCAAGGACAAACGCTTCGCGGCCTTCGGGGCCCGTGGCGGGATCATGGACGGCGAGAAACTCACTGCCGCCGAGGTGGAACAGGTCAGCAAGTGGCCGAGCCGGAGCGAGCAGTTGAGCTTGCTCGTCGGGCAGATTCTCGGCCCCGGATCGCAGCTCGCCGCACAACTTCTCGGCCCGGGCGGTGCCTTGGCCAGTCAGATCAAGCAAAAGGGCGAGGAAGGCGGCGACGCCGAATAGTATTGTAACGAACGACGGATTTCCGGCCGGAACATTCGACGGCCGGTTGAAACGGACTTCCGCAGCAGCGAAACAGATTCTCATAACCACCGGCGTCGCTGAAACGAGCACTTGAGTGCAGCGAGTGGCGCAGTAGTAGAGCAGAAAGGATAAACCACGATGTCCACCGACGTAGCAACCCGCGAATTCTCCGCATTGTCCAAAGAACTGGGCGACAAGATCGCCGGCCTGACCCTGAAAGAGGCCAAAGAGTTGAGCGACTACCTTGAAGACCAGTACGGCATCAAGGCCGCCGCCGGCGGCGCCGTTGTGGTGGCCGGCCCGGCGGCCGGTGACGGCGGCGCAGAAGCCGCGGCCGAGAAGACCGAATTCGACGTCGTCCTCGAAGGCTTTGGCGACAAGAAGATCGGCGTGATCAAGGTGGTCCGCGCCGCCACCGGACTGGGGCTCAAGGAAGCCAAGGACCTGGTTGAGGGTGTTCCTTCGAAGGTCAAGGAAGGCATCTCAAAAGAGGATGCCGAGAAGCTCAAGAAGGAACTGGAAGAAGCCGGCGCCACGGTTTCGATCAAGTAGTGCGGACTCTTTTCCGTCCCGATGTTTTTTTCCACAGCAGCACCTTCATCGAGGGGACCCGGTGCGGTGCGCTACTGACGTGAAACGGCGGAGGACCTTTCCTGGAACCGGACACATGCAGCGGCAGCCTGGCGTTTGCCGGCGTGCTGTGCCGGTTCCCGGAAACGGTCCCAACGATCCCGGAATCTCTGCCGAAAATCGGCGGACTCTTGGCGGGGTGGAGTGTGCGCGCAGGTTGCGCTTCTCTCACCGCATTCTCATTTGCGCTTGATCAGGAGGGTACTCTTATATGGCGACCACCGCAGAACGGCGTCTTCATCCGAAGAAAAAGCGTCATTTTGGAAGCCATCAGACCCCTTACGAGACTCCGGATCTAACGACGATCCAGACAAAGAGTTATACCGACTTCTTGCAGTTCGAAACCCACTGGAAGAAACGCAAGGATCAGGGACTGGAGAGCGTTCTTCGGGAGATCTTCCCGATCGAGAGCTACGACAAGTCTCTGCGTCTGGAGTATCTCGGCTACGAGTTGGGCAAACCGCGTTACGAGCCCGACGAATGCCGCCAGTTGCGGTTGACCTACGGCCGCCCGTTCAAGGTCTGGCTGCGTCTGACGAAGGACCAGCCGATCGAGGAAGAGGTTTACCTTGGTGACATCCCGATCATGCTCGGTGGGGGTGAATTTATCATCAACGGTGCCGAGCGCGTGGTCGTCAGCCAGTTGCACCGCAGCCCCGGCGTGGACTTCGTCTGCGAGACGGAAACGGGCGAGCGGCGCTTGCATAGCTGCCGCGTGATTCCGGAGCGCGGCAGCTGGATCGAGTTGAATGTGACGCGGAAGGAAAGCCTGACCGTCCGCATCGACCAGAGCGGGAAGTTTTCGGCCATGACGCTGCTCCGCGCCATGGACGCCGGCTACGGCGACGACGAGGCGATTCTCAGGGCTTTCTATCCGACGACGGACGAGAAGATCGTCGATGGCCGCAGCGTGACGAAGATCGAAGGGAAGCTCGCCGTGGGCGACGTGATCTATCCGGCCGACAGCGAACGGGCCGGCGAAGTGATCGTCGAATGCGGCCAGAAGATCACCAAGAATATCGCCGAGACGATCTGCACGTCGGGGCTGAAGAAGATCACCGTCATGGATGATCAGCGGAATCCGCTGCTCCTGAACGCCCTGGCCGACGATAATACGGCGAGCCATGAGGAAGCTCTACTGCGAATCTATCAGCGTCTGCGTCCGGGCAACCCGCCCCAGCTCGAGAAGGCGAAGGCTCTGTTCCATGAGAAGTTCTGCGACACCAACCGCTATCGTCTCGGCCGCGTGGGCCGCTTCCGGATCAACCGCAAGTTCGGGCTGAACGTGTCCGAAGACGAGATGACGCTGCGGCCGGAAGACCTGATCGCAGCCATGAAGTACCTGCTGGCCCTCCGTGGCGAAACGGGCGAGGCCGAGATTGACGATATCGATCACTTGGGGAACCGCCGCTTGCGGACCATCGACGAGTTGGCCTGCGACGAGCTGCGCAAGGGCTTTCTGAAGCTCCGCCGCACGGTCCAGGAACGCATGAGCCTCAAGGACGTCCAGGACATGACGCCCCGCAGCCTGGTCAATCCCAAGAGCATTTCCGCCGCGATCGAGTACTTCTTCGGCCGCGGCGAGCTGTCGCAGGTTGTCGACCAGACCAACCCCCTGTCGATGCTCACCCATGAGCGCCGCCTTTCCGCCCTGGGCCCGGGCGGCTTGAATCGCAAGCGGGCGGGCTTCGAAGTCCGCGACGTACATATTTCGCACTATGGACGAAT
>CAZLWV010000125.1:0-5232 GCA_964563135.1 uncultured Planctomycetaceae bacterium | reverse complement strand
GACGTCCACTATACCCATTACGGCCGTCTCTGCCCCATCGAGACCCCGGAAGGCACGAACATCGGCCTGATCTCGAGCCTGGCCATCTACGCCAGC
The DNA here is from genome assembly GCA_964563135.1 of uncultured Planctomycetaceae bacterium. Classification (GTDB taxonomy): domain Bacteria; phylum Planctomycetota; class Planctomycetia; order Pirellulales; family Thermoguttaceae; genus JAAYAY01. Next base: position 5,136 of record CAZLWV010000125.1, on the reverse strand, counting down.
GTGGACGAGTACGGGTTCCTGGTCACCCCCTACCGCAGGGTGCGCAAGGGCAAGCTGACGGACGAGATCGCCTGGCTGCGGGCGGACCAGGAACACGAGGCATTCCTGGCACCGGCCGACACGCCCATCGAGGGAGACAAGCTCGTGGGCGACCCGCTCATTGCCCGCCACTGGGGTGACTTCAGTCTTATCCCGGCGGACCAGGTGGAATACCTGGACGTCGCTCCGAGCCAGATGGTCGGGGTTTCGGCGGGCCTGATCCCGTTCCTCGAACACGACGATGCGAACCGGGCATTGATGGGTTCCAACATGCAGCGGCAGGCCGTGCCTCTGCTGATTACCGACCCGCCGCTCGTCGGCACGGGGATGGAGGTCGACGCCGCGCGGAACTCCAGCATGCTCATCCGGGCCAGAAACAAGGGGACGGTCAGCTACGTGGACGGCAGCCGGATCGAGATCGGCGAAGACACCTACCTGCTCCGCAAGTTCGTGGGCCTCAATGAGCGTACCTGCCAGAACCAGAAGCCGATCGTCTCGGTCGGCCAGAAGGTCGAGAAGGGGGACGTCATCGCCGACGGCGCCGCGACGTTCCACGGGGAACTGGCCTTGGGGCGCAACGTGCTGGCCGCGTTCATGGCCTGGGACGGATTCAACTTCGAAGATGCCATCATCATCAGCGAAGAACTCGTCCAGAACGACACCTACACGTCGATCCACATCGAGGAGTTCGACGTCGAGATCCGCGAGACGAAGCTGGGGCGCGAGGAATTCACGCGGGATATTCCCAACGTGAGCGAGAAGGCCCTGCGGAATCTCGACGAAACCGGCATCGTCCGGGTCGGAACCTACGTTCGTCCCGGCGATATTCTCGTCGGCAAAGTCTCCCCGAAATCCAAGACCGAATTGACTCCGGAAGAGAAGCTGTTGCACGCCATTTTTGGCCGCGCCGGCGAGGACGTGAAGAACGATTCGCTCGATGTTCCTTCGGGCATCGAGGGAATCGTGATCGACACCCAGAAGTTCTCCCGGCGGATGAGTCTGTCGGAAGACGAGCGAAAGGCGTTCGAGGAGTCGCTCAAGAAGACGGAGAACGAGGGCAACGCGGCAATTGCCGAGGTCTTCGGCCGCCTCGTCCAGGAGATCGAGACGGTGCTGAAGAAGAAGCTGACGGACGAGGACGGCCAGCCGCTGGTGGAGGGCCAGGAGCATCGATTCGTCGCCGAGCAGGCTCAGCGGTTCCGCATCGATCACCTCGACATCCGCAGCCCGCAGCGGCTGGAAGAGGTCGAGAAGGTCTACAAGGCCAAGTGGCCCGCCGTCGAGGCAGCGATCGACGCCCGCGACCGCAAGCTCAACTCGATGAAGCGTGGCGACGAACTCCGCAGCGGCGTGCTGCAGATGGTGAAGGTCTACATCGCCGCCAAGCGGGTGATTTCCGTGGGCGACAAGATGGCCGGGCGTCACGGCAACAAGGGCGTGATCTCGAAGATTCTTCCCAAGGAGGACATGCCGTTCCTGCCGGATGGGACCCCGGTCCAGATCCTGCTCAACCCGCTCGGTGTGCCCAGCCGTATGAACGTGGGACAGATTCTGGAGACGCATCTGGGCTGGGCCGGTGCCACGCTGGGATTCCAGGCCATCACGCCGGTGTTCAACGGCGCCGACGAGATGGAGATCAACCAGTGCCTGGCCGAGGCCGGCCTGCCGCGGCACGGGAAAGTACGGCTGATCAACGGGCGGACAGGCGAACCGATGGAGCAGGAGACGACCGTCGGCTACATCTACATGCTCAAGCTGCACCATCTGGTCGACGACAAGGTCCATGCCCGCAGTACGGGCCCCTACTCGTTGATCACGCAGCAGCCCCTGGGCGGCAAGGCCCGTTTCGGCGGCCAGCGATTCGGGGAAATGGAAGTCTGGGCCCTGGAGGCCTACGGTGCGGCTTACATTCTCCAGGAGTTGCTCACCGTCAAGAGCGACGACGTCGAAGGACGCACCAAGATCTACGAGTCGATGGTCAAGGGGGAGAACACGCTGGAGGCAGGAACCCCGGCGAGCTTCGACGTGTTGACCAACGAAATCCGCGGCCTCGGCCTGAACATGCAGTTGGAGAAAGGCCGCTTGTAGGGTCCCCTGGCGGAACCGGAAGAACCTGGGGAGACCGGCCACGTCGGCCGCCTCCCGGCCCCGGCAGTCGCGGTGACGGAAGTCGCCGCGATGCCAGCACGAAAAAGCGTCCGCAATCGGTTTCCTCCGAAAAAGGAGTGTCACTGTGAGTATTGGCGACAGCTCATACGAACGCGTCAACGATTATGCTTCGGTCAAGATCAGCCTGGCCCGCCCGCACGACATCCGTAGCTGGTCGTTCGGGGAGGTGAAGAAGCCGGAGACGATCAACTACCGAACCTATCGTCCCGAAAAGGACGGTCTGTTCTGCGAGCGGATCTTCGGTCCGGAAAAGGACTGGGAGTGTGCCTGCGGCAAGTATCGGGGCATGAAATACAAGGGGATGATCTGCGACCGGTGCGGCGTGAAGATCACCCACAGCCGCGTGCGGCGCAAACGGATGGGGCACATCGAGTTGGCCGCGCCCGTCGTCCATATCTGGTTCTTCAAGGCCATGCCCAGCCGGCTGGGCACGCTCCTGAGCATGAAGACCACGAGCCTGGAAAAAGTGATCTACTTCCAGGACTATGTGGTCACCGATCCGGGTAGCACGCCGCTGAAGGTTCAACAACTGCTCACCGAGGAGGAATACCGCAAGGCGCGGATGGACTACCCCGAGGGGAGCTTCCATGCCGACATGGGCGCCGAGGCGATCCGCAAGCTGCTGATGGACCTGGACCTGGTCCAGCTTTCCCGCGATCTGCGCCGCGATCTGAACGAAACGAACTCGAAGCAGAAGAAGAAGGACCTGATCAACCGGCTGAAGATCGTCGAGTCGATCCGCGACAGCGACAACCGGCCGGAGTGGATGGTTCTGGACGTGATTCCGGTCATTCCGCCCGACCTGCGGCCGCTGGTGCTCCTCGATTCGGGCAACTTCGCGACGAGCGACCTCAACGACCTCTACCGGCGCATCATCAACCGCAACAACCGGCTCAAGAAGCTCGTCGACCTGAACGCGCCGGAAGTCATCATCAAGAACGAGAAGCGGATGCTGCAGCAGTCCGTCGACGCTCTGTTCGACAACAATCGCTGCAAGCGCCCGGTGCTCGGCTCCAGCAATCGCCCCCTGAAGATCGACCGCAGGGCCGGCACCTCCAGACAGGCCGATCCGTCCGGTTCAACCGGGACTGTTCCCAGGACCCGCTGGAGGGTAAACGTGCCGCCCAGCGACAGGGGCTCGGAGCCGCCGGAGAAATTGACGGGCTTGGGAAGCTGCTCGAGCACCAGCAGCTTCTTGATCTCGCCCGGCTCGACGCCCTCCATGTTGCGGCCCTGGTAGATATCGGAGAGCACCAAATGCCCGGTCGGCTGATCGCCGGCGGAGCGGCTGGCGATGACCGCCTCGCGCCGGCGGGGGCGCAAGGGACGCGGCTCGTGGCACTGCCACCTCGCGCCGGCCTCCTCGGGCTGGTAGATCAACTCGGTGCGGCCGTCCCCCGTCAGGAAGTGAATCCCCTTGGTATCGGCGACCAAAAACAGGTCCTCGGCCAGGGGATACGGGTCGCGATACTTGGCCTCGCTCACCCGGCGGGTCATCTCCATGTCGTCGGGACCGCGAGCCGGATCGACGAGGGTGACGTAGCCCATGTGTTCGCCCATGCCGTGCCCCGGCGAGAACGAGGCCACGATCTTATTGGTATCGGGGATCGGCTTGGCGTCGATCATCACGTAGCCCGGATACTGGTTGCCAAAATAGACCATCACGCCGGTCCCGTCGGGGTTGACCGACCAGAGGTGGTGGTAGAGGAGCTGATTGCGGTCGACATACTCCCAGCGCGTGTAGAGCACCCGGCCGTCAGGCAGCATCCAGGGCGTGTTCTCCTGCTCGGCGTTGTTCGAGAGCATGCGGATGTCGGTCCCGTCCGCGTTGCAGCGGTAGAGCGTGGCCACCTGGGTCTTCCAGCAGGGGACGAAGCGGTGGCAGCGGCTGGAGCAGAAGACGATCGAGCCGTCGGGTGCGTAGACGGGCTCGATGTCGTTGTCGGGCCCGTCGGTCAATTGCCGCAGGTTCGCGCCGTCGGCGTCGATCTCGTAGAGGTGGTAGGTCGTCGACCCGCCCTTGCGATAGGAGAAGAGGATCTTCCGGCCGTCGTAGTGGACGCACGGGTCGCGGACGCCGCCCTTCGGATCGTCCAGGAGCACGGTCAGCTTGCCGGTCCGCAGATTGAGGCGGCAGAGCCGGCCGCCGTCGCCGAAGGCGTACTTGAAGTAGTCGAGCGACTTGGGCGTGGAAGGGGGCGCGTAATGGCCCTGATGGCCGTCCGAGTAGTGTCCAAAATTGCCGTACCAGTGGTCGTTCCTCGATTCCCGCTGGGCGAAGACGATCTCGTCGCACCCGGCCAGGGGGCCATTGAGCGCCATGTCGCGTATCTCGAAAGGCCTGGGGCGTGCCGGTCCCGGCGCCTTCGCGAGTGTGTTCTCTGGTGACGGTTCCGGCAGGCCGAGGATCGCCAGCGGATCGAACGCCGAACGACCCGTCACCGAGCGGAGCATCACCCCCGCGACAACTTCGCCCTCCCTGACCCCCATCGCGGAAAGATCGATCCCCGTGGCGATGACGGCAAACCCTCCTTCGGAGCGCGTGTGGTTGCGGAGCGGTCCCTCCAGGAAGGCCTGCGTATCGAGCAGGGGCACGGTGTGGCCGTAAAGATCCAGGCCGGGCAATTCGAGACAGGCGACATGGGAAACGTCCACGTCGTAGTCTGCAACCGTGATGCCGTGCCAGCCCGGTTTCGTTTCGATCGGGGCGACGTGGAACCCGTCCCCGGCACCGCCGCCCTTGTGAGCCTCGAACAGGACCAGGTCCGTCCCCTCACGATTCACCACGGGGGAATCGAAACGGACGCCGACGCCTGGTCCGGACAGCCCGCAGTCTGGAGCGGCCGCTGCCCCCGGGTTGGTCACACAGGAGGTGAGCGAGCGTCCCAACAGGTTGGCGCGGTCTACTTTGGAGACGACCGTCTTCCC
>CAZLWV010000124.1:24734-24946 GCA_964563135.1 uncultured Planctomycetaceae bacterium | reverse complement strand
CCATGGAGTATACAGTCGTCTAGTTATTTTGTCAAGGCCATAACTGGACGGAGGTATAGTTTTGAGGAGCCCCAGGAGAGGGGTGGCGAGGGGCGTGCTCTGATGGCGCGGATGCCTCCTGCTGGGGAATCTGGCTGGCCGGTAACCGTTCACGGCCTTTGGCCGTAAACGGTTCTTGATCGCAAAGTGACGCAAGGCAGACGCAGTCGAAG
>CAZLWV010000124.1:0-24724 GCA_964563135.1 uncultured Planctomycetaceae bacterium | reverse complement strand
CGATCGCAAGGGGGCGAGCAAACTGGTCGGGACTTGATATGATACAGTTTCTGCAGGAGACCCTCTTTGCCGATTGGCAAGGTCTCCCGGCTCCCTCTCCTACCCGATCCTCACGGATCGGCTCCTCTTGCTACAGCAGGCTTTGCATGCGCTCAAACTGTGCGCTACGGTTGACGCGGGAGGTTTGAGAAGAGGATTAAGATTAAGATTAAGATTAGGATTAGGATTTGCTTGGCTGAGGTTGTTATGGGCGTCATTTCCACGCGGAGTTCAACTGGTAGACCTCGAGCGAGTTCACCTGGACGCTGCCCTGTTCGGCAAAGACCGCGATGGACCCGATCTGGTCATGACTGCGGAACGAGTCGGTCTTGACCACCCGGCCGTCGTTTCCCCAGATCTCGATCGAGGGGCGGTCGACGAGGATCTGGAGGCGGATCTTGCCATCGACCGGTGCCAGGGGCATTTCGTCGAGTTTCGATGCGGCCACATCGTAGATCACGCGGCGCGGACCGATCTCCATTCCGAAGCATTTTGCGTCTTCCAGGGTCAGCTCAGCACGGATGTCGAACAGTCGTCCCGAAGTCTCGACACGAACCGGTTTCTGCGGCTGAGCCACGGCGTCGTTTACGGCATGGCGTCTGCCGTGCAGGAGCTTGATCTCATCGATCGGCTGGGCAAACATCCGCACGCCCTCGCTGGTGGTCCGCAGGGTCAGCCGGCAGGGGAATGTCATCATCTGATTGAAGGGCATTCCTTCCATGTCGATCCGCCCCCAGCCGATCTGGATCCGGCGTCCGTCCGGCATCTGATCGAAGGTCTGCGAGGCATAGTAGCGGCCCCAGTGGACCTGGTGCTTCCCCTCGTGTTCCGGCGTGAAGGTCTTACCGTCGAACTGGCCGATCGCGTATTTGGCGTCGGCGGCGAAGACAACCCATCGCGTGTTGGATGAGTTGCCGTCGACGGGCAGCTCGAAGAGATCGGGGCACTCGAAGAATCCATCCAGCTTGCTCTGCAGCTGCCAGTTTTTCAGGTCGGGCGACGTGTAGAAGGCGATCTGCCGCTTCTGCTGTTCTCCCGTGCCCTCCTCGTCATACACGGCCATCACCCAGTGACCGCCCGGTTTGTACCAGAAGACCTTCGGATCCCGGCCGGTGTGCTTGACGACGGGGTTGCCTTTCCAGTAGGTGAAAGTGCGGCCGCGATCGTTGCTGTAGGCAATCGCCTCGCCGCATCCGGTGTCGGTGAACGCGACGACGATCGTCTTCTCCTCGCCGGAGCGGAACCCGGCCGTATCGGCCTGGTCAACGGTGCCGCTGCCGGAGAAGCAGTGCTCGACGGCCTGCGTCCACGGATTGAGGGCTTCGCCGAGCTGCTGCCAGTGGACCAGGTCGCGGCTGACGGCGTGTCCCCAGTGCATATTGTCCCAGCCCCAGCCGTACGGATTGTGCTGGAAGAAGAGATGGTACTGGCCGTCGTAGTGGACCAGGCCGTTGGGGTCGTTGTTCCAACCCCGCTGCTGGCTGAAGTGGAACTGGGGTCGGAGCGGCTCGTCGTAGAGCGTTTCATGTCTCTTGATCCGGTCGGTCTGGTCAACGATTTCCAGGCCACCGCTGCCCGGTTCCATGGCGTCGACCTTGAGCACCGCCTCTTTTCCGCGAAACGGGGCGATCTCGATGTGGGCCCACCAGTCCGGCTCGTCGGGTGCCAGCTCGACGTTGGAGATCATGACGGCCTTGCCGTCGACGAGCAGTTCCATCCTCCGCTTGCTGACCCCGTTCTTGATCGGCAGGTTGAGGAAGTTCTTCTCCAACCGGATCGTCTTCTGCAGTTTCTCCGGCGGGAGCAGCATCGTGCGATCGCTTTGCACGATCTGGTCGACGTTGATATGCCCCCAGCCACCGGTCCGGGCGTCGACGATGCGGATCACCGCCGACTTGCCGCCCAGCTCGCTCACATCCCATGACTGCCAGCGCAGGGCTTCGCTCCCTCCGGGGGCCGTGTTGGGTCCCACGGCAGTGCGGACGGGCTGGCCATCGACCACCAGGCAGATGCAGGTCTCGTTCTGGTATCCGCCGCCGCCAATCAGGAAGTTGATGTGTTTCCGCTCGATCTTGACCGGGGGCGAGGTGAGCGTGCCGGTTGTGCCGTCGCCTCGGTAGAAGCTGTTGGCCAGCCGCTTGCCCCGGTAGCCGGAAACATTCATCTGCCCGGGGAGCGTCCCTTCCGCCGGCCCGGGACCGAACGCCTCGCCTTCCACTGTCCAGGAGCCGTAGTCGTTTCCTTCGAAATCGGCGATGAGGAGGTCCTCCTGGGCAATCGCGGTGGCCGCCAGCAGGAGCAGGACGGTTGTCAACAGGGCTCGTTTCATCATTTCACTCCGGAGGCAGAAGGGTGTTGTGACAACCTGATGATAGCGGTCGCCTTCGGGGCGGGAAAGACTTGGCACAGCGGCAGCCGCCACCCTCCGCAGGCGGGCGGTCGTGCGGTCAGCCTGCGGCGGGTACTTCCGGGCTTGCGGGTGAAATACGGGCGCTGCCAGGATGGCCCTGCTGTGTCGACGGCGGTCCCAAGCCCGAGTTGCTGGGACATTTGCCCCCAAAGGCCGCCCGGTGCAACCGCTACGACCCCAACATCCGCGCACTCCCAACCGCCACCGGCAGCCTGCCAGTCCGTCCCTGATGCGAGGCCGTTCGTCACCTGTCTACATGGACTAGACTTGCAAAACAGGCGCTGGTTCAGGGTCGCGACCTGGCAGGGACCGGCCTCTGGGTCGCACGTTGGACGAGCGCTTGGCTCAAGGTCCCCCGGCAGATGCCATCCGCCGTGCAGTGGCCCCCCTGGAAGTTGCCTTTCTGCAAAGTCTGGCCCGTCTCAGGCCGGCCGTGCAGGAAAGGGGATCCGGGCCGTCGGTCAACGCGGCCCGCGACGGCTGGGCATTTCGGTGGCCTCCAGCGGCGTGGATGAACTCGTTCTGCACGGAGCAGCATTTCGATGTGTGGCATTGCCGGTGTTTTCCATTACAGCGATCGACCGGTCGTGGTCCGTTTGCTCGAGCAGATGGCGGCGCGGATTCGCCGCCGGGGCCCCGACGCGAGCGGAGCGGTCGTTGACGGTCCGGTCGGGCTGGCGCATACCCGCCTGAGCATCCTCGATCTGGCCGGAGGTGGGCAGCCGATGGCCACTCCCGACAGCTCGCTGCATGTGACCTTCAACGGGGAGATCTTCAACTTCCTGGAGTTGCGGGAGCAACTGACAGAGTTGGGGCACCGTTTCGCCACGCGAAGCGACACCGAAGTGATCCTCCACGCGTACGAAGAATGGGGCGACCACTGTGTCGAGCACTTCAACGGCCAGTGGGCACTGGCCATCTGGGACCGTCGGCGTCGGCGTCTTTTTCTCTCCCGCGACCGTCTTGGAACCCGCCCCCTCTACTACACATCGACCGGCGATCGATTCCTGTTCGCCTCAGAAGTGAAAGCCCTGGCGGCCGATCCGCATGTAACCCTCGCCTTCGACCCGGTGGGACTCAACCAGGTCTTCAGCTACTGGACCACGCTCGCGCCCCAGACCGTCTTCCAGGGTGTTCAGGAACTGCCGCCGGCCCATTGCCTGGCCGTCGAAAAGGGCCGGATTCGCTGCTGGCAGTACTGGCAGCTCCGGTACGATCCCGATCCGGGGCTCGACGAGGGGGAGGCGGTCGAGGCGCTGCTGGACCTGCTTTCCGACTCCGTGCGGTTGCGACTGCGGAGCGATGTGCCGGTCGGGGCCTACCTCAGCGGAGGGCTGGACTCCTCAGTGACAGCCGCCCTCATCCGGCAGCTTACCGAAACACCGCTCGAGACCTTTTCGGTGGCCTTCGACGACGCCGAGTACGACGAGAGCCGTTTCCAGCGGATGATGGTCGAGCGGCTCGGCACGCGGCATCACGAGTTGCGATGCAGCTACGCGGATATCGGCGCGGCATTTGCGGATGCGGTGTTTCATGCCGAACGACCAGTCCTGCGCACGGCGCCCGTTCCGCTCTACCTTCTGGCGCGCCTGGTTCGAGGGCAGGGCTACAAGGTAGTCGTCACGGGGGAGGGGGCCGACGAGATGCTCGGCGGCTACGACATCTTCAAGGAAGCCAAAGTCCGCCGGTTCTGGAGTGCTGAGCCCGGCAGCCGGCTGCGCGGCCTGCTGCTCAGAAAGCTCTACCCCTACATGCCGAACCTGCAGGCGCAGCCGCCTGCCTACCTCCAGGCTTTCTTCCACGTGGGCGCCGACGACCTCGAGAGCCCGTTTTTCTCCCATCTTCCTCGATGGCGACTGGCAGGCCAGCTCAAGCGGTTTCTGGCGGAGCCCTATGCGGCCGCCGATCGGTCCGGGGAGCCCTACGACGACGTCCGCGAGTTGTTGCCGGCCGCCTTTGGCTCATGGCACCCGCTGGCCCAGGCCCAGTTCCTCGAATCGGCCGTTCTGCGGCCCGGCTACATCCTCTCGTCGCAGGGAGACCGCATGACCATGGCGCATGGAATCGAAGGGCGGTTCCCGTTCCTCGATTACCGTATCGCCGAGTTGGCCGGCCGGCTTCCGCCGCGGCTGAAGATCAAGGGCCTGTGCGAGAAGTACCTGCTCAAACGGGCCGCAGGCCGGCTCGTCCCCGAGGAGATCGTCGGTCGGCCCAAGCAGCCCTACCGCGCACCGGAGGCGGCCGCCTTCTTCGGCACCCCCGAGCGCCCGCTGCGCAATGAATATGCCGACGACATGCTCTCCCCGGCTCAGATCCAGAGCACCGGAGTCTTCCAGGCCAGAGCCGTGGAACACCTGGTCGACAAAGTCCGCAGCGGACGGGCGATCGGAGTCAAAGACAACATGGCCCTGGTCGGCATCCTCTCCACGCAGATCCTTTTCGACCGCCTGATCCGCAATTCCAGGCCGGCCCGGCAAGACTTTCCGCAGACAAACGTTTCCGGGGACGGCACGAAATCCGGCCCGGCAGTGCCCATGCCTTCCGCGGAGCAGGTGGGCAACCTGCCTGCCGCCGGGTGCGAGCCTCTCCTGCCGCCCGGCAGCGGATTTGGGGTGATCCATGACCCCCTCCCCGACACGACCACCGACTGACCATTTGACTGACGACCAGGAGGACATCCATGCAAGACTCACGCGAAAAGATCCGCCGTTTCGTCCGCGACAGTTTCCTGTTTGGAGGAAACGACGTTCTCAACGACGACGACAGCTTCCTCGAAATGGGGATCATCGACTCGACCGGAGTCCTGGAACTGGTCACGTTTCTAGAAACCGAGTGGGAGCTGAAGATCGACGATGCGGACCTGGTACCGGAGAACCTCGACTCGGTCGACAACATTGTCCGGTTCCTGGATCGCAGACAAGCCGTCGTCGGTTGATACAGGACATTGCCATGCAGCTGGAAACATTCTTGCAGCGAAGTGCTGAGCTCTGGCCGCACAAGACAGCGCTGGTTTGCGGCCCGCAGCGGATGTCCTACGCTGAGTACGAGGCGGCTTCAAATCGGCTGGCCCATGCTCTGATGGCCCTGGGCGTGTCGCGTGGCGATCGCGTGGCGATCATGCTCGACAACAGTCTCGAGATTGCGGTCAGCGTGTTTGCGATCCTCAAGGCAGGGGCCGCATTCATGATGGTCGGGGCCACCACCAAGGCCGAGAAGCTCCATTATCTCCTGACCCACTCGGGGGCCACGGTCCTCATTGCATCCTCTCGCCGCGTCTCGGCCATCGAAGAGGGCTTGCACGGCACGCCGGAGCTGCGCTGTGTAGTGCTCGTGCCAACAAGCCCGCCCTGCAGCATCCCGGGCGACAAACAAACGGTGGGCTTCCAGGAACTCCTCGACCGCCACCACCAGCGTGCGGAAGCGCCACCGCGCCGCGCCATCGACATCGATCTGGCCTCGGTGATGTACACGTCGGGCTCGACGGGCGTACCCAAGGGGGTGATGCTCACCCATCAGAACATGGTGACCTCGTCGACAACGCTCACCTCCTACTTCGGAAACACGCCCGACGACGTGATTCTCAACGCGCTGCCGCTCTCGTTCAATTACGGTCTGTACCACATCCTCATGGCCGCCCAGTTCGGGGGCACGCTGGTCATCGAGCGATCGTTTGCCTACCCCGAGTCGGTTCTCAACCGGATGGTCGACGAAGGGGTGACGGGTTTGCCCGTCGTGCCCACGATGCTGGCCATCCTGCTGGAGACCGATCTGGCGCGCCACGACCTGAGCCGGCTTCGCTACATCACCAGCACGGGGGCGGCGCTGCCGTCGGAGCACATCGCGCGGCTGCAGGTGGCCCTCCCGCATACAACAATCCATTCCATGTACGGGCTGACGGAGTGCAAACGGGTCTGTGCCCTTCCGCCGGAAGAGCTGGACCGGCGGCCCGATTCGGTCGGCCTGCCGCTCCCCAACCAGGAAATCTGCCTCGTCGACGAGCAGGGCAACCCGGTGCCTCGGGGCCAGGTCGGACAGCTCGTCGTGCGCGGCTCCAATGTCATGCGCGGGTACTGGCGGATGCCGGAAGAAACGGACCGTGTGCTCCGCCCAGGGCCGATCCAGGGCGAGCGGGTCTTTTTTACCGGTGACCTGTTCCGCCAGGATGACGAGGGGTTTCTGTATTTTGTCGGCCGCATCGACGACGTCATCAAGAGCCGCGGCGAGAAGGTCAGTCCCCGCGAGGTCGAAGACGCCCTCTTCCACCATCCGGCGGTGGCCGAAGCGGCCGTGATCGGCGTTGCCGACGAACTGCTCGGCCGGGCGATCAAGGCGTTCGTTGTCCTTCGTCCCGGCATGGAACTGGCCGCGCGGGAACTGCAGCGCCACTGCGCCGGTTTGCTGGAAGACTTCATGGTGCCCCAGATCATCGAGTTCCGCGATCATCTGGAACGAACCGAACACGGAAAGATCGACAAACGCTTGTTGGAAGGAGTTCCCGTATGAGCCGAGTGGAACATGCCTCGTTTTCCGCCGCCTCTCTCCAATTGGATCCGCGCCAGGAGGCGGACCGGATTGCCGCCATGCTGCGCGAGCAGATCGTGCGGCGGCTGCGCCGCAAAGGGTTTGTGGTGGGCCTATCCGGTGGAATCGACAGCAGCGTCTGTGCCGGCCTTTGCGTGCGGGCCCTCGGCCCGGACCGCGTGCTGGGGATCATGATGCCCGAGCAGGACAGCGACCCGGAAAGCCTGGAACTGGGGCGCGAGGTGGCCGGAACCTTCGGGATCGAGGCGGTCGTGGAAGACATCGCTCCCACCCTCGCCGCTGCCGGCTGCTATCGCCGGCGCGACGAGGCGTTCCGCTCGGTCTTCCCCGAATACGAGGATGGCTGCCGTGCGAAGATCGTGCTCCCGAGTCTCTTTGGCCAGTCGGCGTATCGCGTCTTTTCGGCGGTCATGGAAACCTCCGACGGAAGACAGCAGAAGGCCCGGCTTCCGCTGGAGGCCTATCAGACGGTGGTTGCGGCCACCAACTTCAAACAGCGCGTGCGGAAGATGATCGAGTATTTCCATGCCGACCGGCTCCGCTACGCCGTCGTGGGTACCCCCAACAAGCTCGAATACGACCTGGGGTTCTTCGTCAAGAACGGCGACGGCTCGGCCGACGTCAAACCCATCGCCCACCTCTACAAGTCGCAGGTCTACATGCTCGCCGACTTCCTTGGGGTTCCCCAATCCGTGCGGGACCGCCCGCCTACGACCGACACGTATTCTCTGCCCCAGTCGCAGGAAGAATTCTTCTTCTCCCTCCCCTACGACCAGATGGATTTATGCCTCTACGGAAACGACCACGGCGTGCCTCCAGAAGAGGTGGCCGAGGCGATCGGACTGTCGGCCGACCAGGTTCGCCGCGTCTACAACGATATCGAAGCCAAACGCAAAGCGGCGGAGTACCTTCACGAACCGCCCCTGCGGATGACCGACCATGGAGTCTGCTGAGACAGCCGTCGTGGACTGATGGAGAAATCGACTGTCGGGCAACCATTCTTCAGACCCGCGAGACGATCCCGGCGCCTCAATACAGCATCGTTTCATCACCCCAGTAATCCTTCCAGCCTGCACGTTTACCCTGCCATGTCCTACCACATCTGTCCAACTTCGGCCAACGACGAGCAGACGATTCTCGAGCTCTGGCAGCGGAACCTCCCGACGGCCACGGAGGGACGCTATGGCTGGCTGTACCGGGAGGGGACTGCACGGGACTGGCTCCTTCAGGACGAGCGTCAGCTCCCGGTGGGAAGTGTGGGCCTCATGCAGCGCAGGTTCCGGATGCGGAATCGGGCGGTGACGGCCGGCCAGGCGGTCGACATGAATGTGGACCAGGCCCATCGGAGCCTCGGGCCGGCTCTGAAGTTGCAGCGGAAGGCGATCGAGGCGGCCGAGGACCAGGGGCTGCCGCTGGTCTACGGGGTCTGCGATCGGCGGAGCCAGTTGGTCCTGGAGCGGATCGGTTACCGCCTAGTGGGCGACGTGGGCCGTTGGGCGAAACCGCTCATGAGCCAGCCCTTCCTGCCGCCGCTACTTCGCGGCAGTTGGCTGCGCCGGCCGAGTTGTGCGATCCTGAATCTAGCGCTCCGCTTCGGCAGCGCCGAGTGCTGGTATCGCCGTCGGCTGGGGACCCGCGTGGAGGTCGTGGACCGTTATGACGAGCGGTTCGATGCCCTGTTCCTGCGGGCAGGCAAGCGACTGCCCATCCTCGGCGATCGATCATGCGAGTTCCTCAACTGGCGCTTCGGCGAGGCGCCCGATGTTCGCTACCGCGCCTTGACCCTCTGCGACAACGAGAATCAGCTTCGCAGTTATCTGGTCTATCATTTCCACGGCACCACGGTCCACCTGGCCGATTTTCTCTACGAAGAACCGGCCGACCTGGGGGCCCTGCTGGGCGAGCTACTGGCGATTGCGCGCCGCTGGGGGATGGAGACGGCCGTTGTGGAGTGCCTGGTTCCCGATTCGATCGCCCGTCTGCTCACGAGATTCGGTTTCTGGCGACGGCCTTCGAACTGGCCGCTGCTGGTCTGCACCCCCAGGGCAACGGAGCTGCAGTGGCAGGAAGAGGGGCTGTTTGAGCTGGCCAACTGGTACTTCACCCGGGCGGACGTGGATACGGACGCGTAAAAACCGCTGGACACCCATACGGGGTAGCTTAGAATGAAAGGATAGACTCCTCACTTTCGGGAAACGGCGCCTGCCCACGGCAGAGAGAGGCCTCGGATGGTTTCCCCCGAAGACAGCCAACTTCCAGAGATTTCGGTCGATGCCGCCCGTCGGCCCGCGGCTCGCTCCGCTGGCCGACGCAGGTCGCCGCTGGCGGCCTGGCTTCTCCTCGGGCTCGGCTGTGCGGTGCTCGTGATCCTGGCCGGGGTTGCCTGGTCGCTGGCCTCCGGCAGGGCCACTCCCCCGGCGATCCAGCCGATTGTCAATCAGGAAATCATCCAGGGGCAGACGCTGTGGCTGGCGATTGCCGCCGGCCCGAACCGCCCGTCAGGCCAGCTCCGCTACAGCCTCCGCGATGCCCCGGACGATGCGACGATCGACCCGGTGGAAGGCGACTTCCGCTGGCCGGTCAGCGACGCGCAGCCGCCGGGAGTCTACCGGGTGACCGTGGTCGTACAGGCTTCCGGGCGGGAGGCGCAGAGGGCCGAGCAGAGCTTTCTCGTCGAGGTCAGCCGTCGACCCTCCGCACCGGATTCCGAGCCGGGCGATTTTTCCTTCGACCTGGCGGCCAAGCTTGCCGAGAACAACCCCTTCGAAACGCCGGCTCCGCCGGCTCCTCGCGGCAAGATCGACGAACTGGTCTTCGCCAAGCTCAAGGAGCTGAAGATCGAACCGGCCAATCCTTGTTCCGACGGGACCTTTCTCCGCCGAGTCTACCTGGACACCACCGGCACGCTCCCCACGGCCGACCAGGCCAGGCGGTTTCTCGAGAGCACCGATGCCGACAAGCGGGCCAAACTGATCGACGAGTTGCTCCAGCGGCCCGAATTTGCCGACTACCTGGCGATGAAATGGAGCGACCTCTTGCGGGTCAAGGCCGAGTTTCCCATCAATCTCTGGCCCAACGCATCCCAGGCCTACCACCACTGGATCCGCACGTCGATCGAAGAGAACATGCCCTACGACCGTTTTGTGCGGGAACTGCTCACCGCCTGCGGCAGCAATTTCCGCACGCCGCAGGTCAACTTCTACCGCGCGCTGCAGAGCAAGGAACCGCCGGCCATTGCCAGCGCCGTAGGCCTCGCCTTCATGGGAGTTCGCACCGAGACCTGGCCCAAAGAACGTCTGGCCGGCATGGCCGTCTTCTTTTCCCAGATCGGATTCAAGCCCACCGGCGAGTGGAAGGAAGAGATCATCGTCTGGGATCCCCGCAAACCCAGGAAGGAAACCGACTCCCCGCCGGCTGAACCCCTGTTTCCCGACGGCACTGCCTGCAAGCTGCCGCCGGGCAAGGATCCGCGTGAGGTCTTTGCCGACTGGCTGATCGACGCCAAGAACCCCTGGTTCAGCCGCCACATCGTCAACCGCGTGTGGTACTGGCTTCTCGGCCGTGGCATCGTACACGAGCCCGACGACATCCGCCCGGACAATCCGCCCCAGAACCTCGAACTGCTCAACTGGCTGGCCGGCGAGCTGGTTCAGGCCAAGTACGACCTGAAACACATCTACCGCATCATTCTCAACTCCCAGACCTACCAGCTCTCCTGCATTCCCAAGGGGGACGCCTCCCGGGCCGCAGGCAATTACGCCTGCTATCCCTTGCGCCGCCTGGAGGCCGAGGTGATCCTGGATGCGATCTGCCAGATCACGGGTACGACCGAATCCTACTCGAGCATGATCCCCGAACCCTTCACCTTCATTCCCGAGAAGCAGCGCTCGATCTCGCTCCCCGACGGCAGCATCACCAGCAGCGTCCTGGAGATGTTCGGACGCCCGCCGCGCGATTCGGGACTGGAGTCGGAACGCAACAACCGCTTCACCGCTGCCCAGGCATTGCACCTGATCAACTCCACTCATATTCTGAAGAAGGTCCGGGAAGGACCCAAGCTCAAGGAGCTTGTGGAGTCGGCCGGTTCTTCCGACAAGGCCGAGCTCCTCTACCTGACCGTGCTGTCGCGCATGCCCACGGGCGATGAACGCAACCTGGCCTCCGGGCGGGCGGAATCGCGCTATGGAGCGGGGGAACTGGTCTGGGCGCTGATCAACAGCGACGAATTCCTGTTCAAACATTGAGGTGGGCAGGGCCGGGTTTTTGTGAGAGATTGAACGATCTTCAAGGTTCGTCGTCGAGGTGAGCCAACATGACCGAACAGCGCAGCGGAGTTGTTTCCGGCAAGTGCCAGCACGCGGTTTCCCGGCGCGAGGCCCTGAAGCGAGGCCTGTTGGGCACCGCCGGGCTGGTTGCCGCCGGCCACCTGGGCATGGGCGGGGAGCCCGCCTCGCCGCCTGCCGAGGCGCCCCAAGAGTCTTCTTCCCCGGCCGCGCCGCCCCAGGCCAAGGCCAAGGCGGTGATCCAGATCTGGATGTGGGGTGGCCCGCCCCATACCGACACCTTCGATCCCAAGCCCGACGCCGGGAGCGACTACACCGGCCCATTGACCGGGGCCCTGGAAACCAAGGTCTCCGGAATCCGCATCGGCAACCTCCTGCCCGAACTGGCCAAGGTGGCCGACAAGTATTCGATCATCCGCTCGATGACCCACGGCATCAACGGCCATGAGACGGCGGCGTACATGACCCAGACCGGGCGGATTCCCGGTGGCCGGCTGGTCTATCCGTCGGTCGGCGCCGTTGTGACGGCCTTTAGGGGCTTCCAGCAAGGATCGGAAAGCCTGATCCCCCCCTACATTGTTCTCACCCAGCCCCAGGGCCGCTTCTCCGAGGCAGGCTTCATGGGCATTCGCTACAAGCCGTTTGCCACCGGCGGCGACCCCAACGCCTCCCGCTTTGCTGTCGAGGGAATCGTGGCCCCGGGTATTTCCGATACCCAACAGCAGGAGCGGCGAGCTCTCCTCCAGAGCTGCAACACCCTGGCGGCGTTCATGCCGGACCATCCGCAACTGGCCGACGCTACCAAGTCCAGGGATCAGGCCTACGACCTGATCCTGGGTGACGCCGGCAAGGTTTTTGATCTCTCCCAGGAAGAAGAAGCCCTCCGGCTTCGCTACGGCCGCAATACCTTCGGCCAATCCTGCCTGGCCGCCCGGCGGCTCATCGAGGAGGGCGTCAAGTTTGTGACCATCAACTACGGCGGCTGGGACACGCACAAGGACCACTTCCCCGCGATGCGCCGCAAATTGCCCGAACTCGACAAGGGAATGGGAACGCTGATCGCCGATCTGGCCGACCGCGGACTGCTCGACACGACCATCGTCTGGTGGTGCGGCGAGTTCGGCCGTACGCCCAAGGTCGACTGGTCCTCGCCCTGGAACGGCGGCCGCCACCACTACGGCAACGTGTTTTCCGCAGTCGTGGCCGGCGGCGGATTCAAGGGAGGCGAGGTCGTCGGCTCCTCGGATGCCAAGGGGGAACACGTCAAGGATCGCCCTGTCTATCCCTGCGACCTGATTGGAACCATGTACGAACTGCTCGGCATCGACCCTCAGGCCGGACTGCCCCACCCCACCAACGAATTCGTCCGTGCCGTTCCCGGTCCCGACGAGGGGCTCGAGATGGGTGGCCGGTTGACCGAGATCATCTGAGGCTTGCGGGGGACAAGACCCTGGGTGTTCAGAAGGTGGCTGGCATCGAGTGACGGCGAGCCCCCGGTCCGCTCGGCCCGTCGGCGCTAAGGCCTGAAACTAGTGTTTTGTCACAGCTTGATTTTGGGATCAGTGGCGTAGAACCATGCGACAATCGCCGAGTTGTTCCGCAGTCTCGATCCCAGTTCTTGGTTGTGACCCTAGCACCAGCCTCTTCCGGTGTTCTCCTCTTCCTATTGGTCGTCTCCTCCACCGCCACATACCCCGGTGTATCATGACTGGCTTTCGACAGCAGGCATTCCTCGCCGCGGCAGTCTTCTGCCTGGCCCCAGCCGTCCTCTGGGCCCAGGACCAGGCCACTCCGCCGCATATCGGCTACGTGTACCCCACGGGCGGACAACGCGGCACTTCGTTCGAGGTGACCGTGGGGGGGCAGTTCATCAAGGAGACCAGTGAGGTCTACTTCGCCGGCAGCGGGGTCGCCGCCGAGGTCGTCAAGCACTACCGCCCGCTCACGCAGGGGGAATACTCCGGGCTGAACCGCATGCTCGACGAGGCCCGCGACAAGCTCGAAGCGGAAGGGGCCTCCAAGCCAATCCCGCTGGAAGAGGTTGCCAAGGCCGCCGGCGTCAGCGAGGAGCAACTGAAGGAAATGGAGGTCTATCGCCAGCGGGAAGACGATCCCAAACGCCAGCCCAACAACCAGATCATCGAGGAACTCACGCTCAAGATCACCCTTGCCCCGGACGCGGCGATGGGGAAACGCGAGATGCGGGTTATCACTCCTATAGGCATGTCGAATCCGGTCTGGTTCTTCATCGATCAGTGGGAGGAGCGCAAGGAGACCGAACCCAACGACGAGACGCCCGATCCGGTGATCGGCTCCTCGCTGCCGGTCGTTGTCAACGGCCAGATCATGCCTGGCGACGTGGATCGTTTCGCCCTGACGGCCCGCAAGGGGACCCGGCTGGTTATCAACACGGCCGCCCGTGAACTGATGCCCTACCTGGCAGACGCCGTGCCCGGCTGGTTCCAGGCTGTCGTGGCGCTCTACGACAGCAGCGGCAAGCAGCTCGCCTATGCCGGCGCCGACCATTTCCGCCAGGATCCGGTGATCTACTACGAACTGCCCGCCGACGGCCAGTATGTGTGCGAGATTCGCGATTCGATCTATCGCGGCCGTGAGGATTTCGTCTACCGCATCACGCTCGGCCAGCTCCCCTTCGTCACGGGGATCTTTCCACTCGGCGGCCGCGCCGGCACCGATGTGGCCGTCAAGCTGCAGGGCTGGAACCTGGTGGAGACCGACCTGAATGTGCGCGCCAGTTTCAACCGCAACCGGCCCGTCCGCTGGTACTCGATCCCCCAGACGAAGAACGTCGACATCCGCTTCCCCTTGCGCATTGACATGACCAACGAAGTTTTCGACCGCGAACCGAACGATACGTCCCAGACGGCCCAGGATGTGACCATGCCGGTGATCGTCAACGGCCGCATCGACAAGCCCGACGACGAGGACGTGTTCCGATTCGACGGCTTCGGGAGGCTGGAGGTCGAGGTTTTCGGCCGACGCGCGGGCTCCCCCATCGATTCGGCCCTTGCCCTCACCGATGCCGACGGCAGGGAAATCGGCTTCAACGACGACCACAAGGACGAGGCCGAACCCCTGATCACCCACCATGCCGATTCGCTCCTCTCGGTGGATCTGCGCGGCAAGGGCCCCTTCTGCCTCCACCTGACTGACGCCCAACGCAAGGGGGGAGAAGACTTCATTTACCGCCTTTACATCCGCCGGCCCCAGCCCGACTTCGATCTCCGCGTCGTCCCGTCGAGCATCATTGCCCGGCCCGGAGCCCATGTGCCGATCACGGTTCACGCCCTGCGGCGGGGCCAGTACGACGACGACATCGAACTGGCCCTGATCGAGCCGCCTCCAGGATTCACCCTCACCGGGTCGAAGGTGCCTCGCGGCGAAAGCAAGGTCCAACTGACCCTGACCGTGCCCGCGAAAGCCCCGGATGAGCACGTGGTGCTCGAGATGGACGGCCTCTCCCCCGGCAGCCATCGCCAGCGGAAGTTCACGCGCCCGGTCGTCCCCGCCGAGAGCATGATGCAGGCCTTTCTCTGGCTGCAGATCGTTCCTGCCGAGCAGTGGACCGTGGTCGTTACCGGCAAACCCATGTCGAAGATCCCCCTGGAGTTTCCGCCGAGCCCGATCCGCATGAAGCTCGGCGAGCCGGCGAGCGTCGTGGCTCGTCTCACCGAGAAGCTCCCGCTGCCGCCCGAGGCCTGGGTTGAACTCCGCGACCCGCCCACCGGGATCAGCGTGGAAGAGATCTCGCCCAAGGAACCGGGCGTTTCGGTCGTGCTCAAGGCCGACGCCAAGCTGGCCAAGGCGGGCATGAGTGGGAACCTGATCTTCGAAGTCTTCCGCAAGTGGACTCCCGCTGCTACGGAAGAATCGCCCAAGCCGAAGGAGCGGCGGACCTCTTACGGCATCCTCCCTGCCGTCCCCTTCGAGGTTGAGCCCGCTTCGGTCAGGCCCAAGCCGGCGGTGCCGAAGAAGGACGCGACGTGAACCGTCCGGCGGGAGACATGCAACCTCCCGAACCGTTTCCCGAGCCATATCGCGCCCGACGGCCGGGCCCACCTCGGCGACGCGGACGCCGCTGCGGGTGTTGACATGTCCCCCGCAGATGTTAGACTGAGGGCTCGATTCGGGTGCCAGGCGGCTCGTTGCTGCCTGGAGAATAGGGAAAACGGTGCAATTCCGTTGCGGTCCCGCCGCTGTAACCGGGGACGATACCCTTACAACGCCACTGCGAAGAACTGCGGCTTTTTGGCCCGCCTGTGAAAGGCTGCGAAAGCTGCGAGCGTGGGAAGGCAAGGGTAGAGGGCGATCCGGAAGCCAGAAGACCTGCCCGGTGTTCGGTCGACGACGGATTCCCTCGAGGAGAAGGGACCTTTCGTGATCTGCACGCCTGCTCTTTCCTTTGCCTCTCCCGGCTGCGCCTATGCGTCGGGAAAGACGGCGCGGTCCCCCGGTCACAAAGCCCGGCAGATCCCCTCGGCAGTCCTCTTGGAGTCGCGTCGACACGGTTCATTCCGAACCCCTGTCCGCCAACGAGGATTGTCATGTTCTATCGCCGCTGCTGCCGGTCCGCCTTCACGCTGATTGAATTGCTGGTCGTCATCGCGATCGTGGGAATCCTGATCGCCCTGCTGCTTCCGGCCGTCCAGCAGGCCCGCGCCACCGCCCGTCGCGCCCAGTGCGCTAATCGGCTCAAGCAAATCGTGCTGGCTCTCCACAACTACGCCGACAGCCACCGCGAGTCGCTCGTTCCCTACGTGATCGAAGACGCCTCGCGGCTCAACTACCTGGCCACCTATTCCGGCTCCCTGGGTACGGCCCAGTTCTGGTTCGGCGTGGTGGACTACGATTGTGCCGATCCGAACGACCAGCTCGACTACACGCAGGGTCCCCTGGCCCCCTTTATGGAAACCAGTTACGAGTCGTTCCAGTGCCCCGATTTCGGCCCCAACCAGATGGATCAGGTTCGCTTCGGCCGGCCGGCGTCCGGGATGTCGAGCAGACCAGTCAGACCATCGCCTTTGCCGACAGCGCCCAGGTGCGGATGACCTCCTTCTTCCCGGCGGCCTTCAGCTTCGAAGAGAACTGGATCCTCGACCCCCCCAGCCGCAACTTCCCTACCGTTCATTTCCGCCATAACGGTGCCGCCAATGTCGCCTTCCTTGACGGCCACGTGGAGGTCCGGCAGCGTCACTTCCAAGTCGAGGTGCCCGGCAGCAACTGGCTCTCGGCGGAACAGGTGGCCCTGATGGAAGAGAAGAACCTCGGCTTCATCAGCGACGGCCACCTCGACGATCCCAACCGCCGCGACGAACTCTACGATCGACAGTGAGGAGTAGCCTGCGAACGGCACCTCAGGCCTCGATCCAGCACCTGACACAACGGTTTTCCCAAGTACTGGGCAGGCGCCGTCCAGCCCCCCCGGCTGGTCAACGAGGTTGGCGGCCGGCAGCCTCCCCGCTGACGATCCTTCTCCTGTGTGCCCACGGCACCACGGACGTTATTGCGAAAGGTCCCCTTAATGATTCAGCCCAATTCCCTTCGGGCCCTCCCGGGCTGGTTTGCCCTGGCACTGAGCGTTTGGCTGGCCGGGTGCAGTTCGCCGGAGCAGCCGGTCCCCAGCGGCCGCGAAGGCAAGATGGTCTGCGTCGACACGGTTACGAAGAAGGCCTCGGTCGTGCCGGTCACCGCCGCCTTCCCGGCCGTTCAGCCCCTGACGGGAAAGCGCACCTTGATGCCCGGCATGTACTGTCCCAGGTGTGCCAAGTGGCACCCGGTCCCGCCCCCCGACCAGATCAACCGCATCCCCAAGGCAACTCTCTGCCCCAAAACCGGCACTTCGCTGACTCTCGATGGCCCCTGGCCGGAGGAGCCCAAGGCCACTCCCTGAAGCTGCACGCTTTCCCCGAGGGCCAGGAGGATGCGGCCGGAGAGGAAGTGGATGGGTATATCCGTATCAGAACACGCGAAACGCGAAACGCAAGACGCTTCAAGCTCCCCCTTCTACCTTGCCCTCACCTTCCCGGCCACGGTGGCCAGCCGATGCCCGAGTCGGCGGGCGCCCTCCAGTTCCGCCTGGCTCACGCCCGGATCCAACGGGCCGGTCATGGCCGACGAGCCGGGCTCGCCCCAGATGTCTTCCCCCTCCGCGTCCTCATAGAGAGGACCGACCACGATCATGCGGTTGTTGATCATGAACAGCAGAAGCGACACCACGACGAACTCCTTGCCCGCCGTCTGCCCACCCCCCGTGCTGAAGGCTCCGCCAACCTTGTCCGTGAAGTCGACCTTCCACTTCCAGTTCCAGTCATCGATCACGACCTTCATCTTGCCGGGAATGCCGGCGAAGTAGGTGGGGGCTCCCAAGGCGATTGTATCGGCGGCCTGGAGATCCTCCTTGGTGACATCCTCGACCTTCTTGATCGTGACGTTCGTGCCGGGTACCTGTCTGGCCCCCTCCACCACGCCCTGAGCGAACTGCTCGGTATTGCCGTGAAGGGAGTAGTAGGCGACCAGCACCCGCACCACCGGCGGCGGAGTCTCTCCGCTCGGCTCCTTGTTCTCGGCTGCTGTTGCCAGTTGGAGGGGCAGGAAGAGGACCAGGAATGCCAGGGCTGGAATATGGATTCTCGAGTGGATAGGTCTCATGAAATTGCCCTCGTGAGTGAATCGCGAAGAATTCAGCATAGCTCCCAAGCCGCTCAGGTTCTGCATGTTTCTCGTTTGCTGGTGAACGATACGGATTGACTGGGTTCGTTGCCACTGAAGCTGACCTTGCCGGTCTAGGGATGCACCGCAAATCCATCCATATAAAACACGGTCTTCTTCGTGGCATTACTCGTGAACCCGATCCAGTTGACCTTGTAGCACTCGGGATTGGCGAAGGCGAGATCCCGCCACTGGCGCACTTCGCCTTCGGGGGAGGTAACGCGAAGGGACCAGCGGCTGCCGGAGGTCTGGGACATGTCGGCGATGATTTCGAATTTGAACCACTGGCCGGGCGGCAGGTCTGCGGTGATGCTGCCGGGGAGTTCGAGTTTGCCGTTGCGGATGGTGAAGTTGGGGCCGGTGAGGTAGGGGGATTTGGTCGTGTAGTCGCGCCATTCGAAACGGAGGTTCACGCCCACCTCCGCGCGGAGGTCGAAGGAGTTGCAGACGCGGCCTTCGCTGTAGTTCATGCCGCGGACGACGTAGTGGGGGTTGTAGGCGGCTTTGAGGCCTTCGGCGTCGACGATCTTGACGCTCTGCTTGCCGCCCGCGGCCGTCTCGTCGGTGACGGTGATCGAGTCGCCCTTGCCTTCCACGTGCAGTTCGCCCGAGGGGGCCTCGCCCGGCTTCTGCCGTTCGAAGTCGTCGCGGATCACCAGTGGCGGCGGCTCGGGCGCGATCTTCAGCGGCGGGAAGGTGGCGCCGCCGGCCTTGGCGATCCACTTGGGGTCGCCGTAGACGCCGGCCTTCGTGGAGTCGAAAGGTTTGAAGCCGAGTTTCAAGGCTGGGGAATCGTCGGCCAGATGGAAGTCGAGTTCGGCCGGGTTCCGGAACTTGGGATCCGTGACGATCGAACCCTCATCGTGGCCGGCAGCCTGCCACTCGGCGAGCGACTTGCCGGAGAAATCGAAGGGCTCCGCGGCAGCCTGCCAGTAGCAGTTGTTGCGGGTGATTGTTTTTACCTGGTCCCAGCGGCTGGAAAGAAGCGTGCCGGTGTCCCAGTAGACGATGTTCTTCTCGAACGTGAACGAGAGATGCTCCTCCACCCGCGTGGCCTGGAGTTGCTGTTCCTTGCTGAAGGCCAGGATGTTGTTGCGGACGATGTTCTCGCGGCCATAGTGCTGGTGGAAGCCGCCCGATTTGACCCGGTAGACCAGGTTGTTCTCGAAGAGGATGTTCGAGCTGCCTTCGTCCGTGTAGAGCCCCCAGCCGCCGTAGCTGTAGGCGTAGATATCGTGGAACACGTTGTTCACAACCTGCGTGCCTTCCGACGGGCCGAGGGTGTAGATGCCCCCCATATCGCTGAGCACACCCCAACCGATGTGGTGGACGTGGTTGGAAGCGATCTGGTTTCTTTTGGCGAGGCTGTTGCTGTAGCCCCAGCGCCAGCCCACCGAGATGCCCGTGTAGTAGAGATCGGCGATTTCATTGTGCCTGACGGCATTATCGGGGCTGTGGCCGATCCACACTCCGACCGCGCAGGGGAAGATCCGCCCGCCGCCGCGGATAATGTTGTTGTCGACGGTGATGTGGCTGGTGAGTTCCGGCTCCGAAGCCGCAATCTCCCCCTCGCCGATGCGGACCCCTCCGGCGCCGAAGTCGTGCAGGAAACAACGCGAAATCGTGCAATTGCGGCAGCCCTTGCGGAACCAGACGACGTAGATACCGAGGTGACCAAACTCGCAATCCTCGATGGTAACGTTCCGCGCGCCGTCGGCCATCACGACGGCCTCGATTGGAGAAGCCGCCTGCGCCGCTTCGAATCCGCCCGGCGGCGTGAGCCACTGGGCGTGCCGGAAGGCGAGACCCTTGAAGCTGACATGCTCAACGAACTTCTCGGCGGCCGGATCGCCCTGGATGAGAAGGAACCGATCGAGGACCGGGGCCACCACCTCGGCTTGGGTCATGTCTTCGCCAGGGCGTGGGCAGTAGGAGAGCAGGCCGTCGCGACTGAGAAACCACTCGCCTGGCGCATCCAGCGCGCTGCGGAAGTTCTCCAGATGGTAGCACGAGTTGCGGGTCCAGGCATTCCACGACTTCATGCCGGCGCCGCTGGTGACGAGCGCTTGTTGTTCCGTATCGAGCCCGTCGACGAATCGCCGCGTGTTGTCCCACTTGTGGTAGACCATGAAGTTCACGTCGCGAAGTTCCTGGGGCGAAAGCCCGGCAAGAATTCGGAAATCCTCAGGACGCATCACCACGGTCTGCCTGGCCCGTTTGGGCTGCCGCGCCGAACCGGCCTCGATCACGTCTTCATAGACGTCCTGGATATAGAGGTAGAACTCGTTGGGCGTTCGCGCCCGGGTGGCGCGACGGCCGTTGACAAACAGCTGTTCGAAGTACCACTTGCCCGCGGCCACCTCCTCGACCCGAGTGGTCCAGACACCGCCAGGGCCTTCTTTCCAGCCCGTGATCGCCCTTCCGCCGCAGAAGACCGGCGCGGCCCCGGGAGCCGCTTCGTAGCGGATGGGTGCCAACGCCGTGCCGCTGTCCTGCGGCTGGAGAACCAGCGGCTCGGCCAGAGCATAGCGGCCGTCGGCCACGACCACGCGCACCGACTCGGCGAGCGGCCCCTTGGCCTTCATGGCCCGGATGGCATCGCGGGCCCCCCTGAGCGTGGCCAGCGGGGCGGCGTGCGTCCCCGGGTTGCTGTCGTTGCCGGCGGGCGACACGCACAGTTCGACCGCAGGGGCCGTTACGACTCCCAGGAACAGGACGAGAGGAAATATCGGGCCAGACATGGCGGTACTCCGGGCGGGAAGGCTGGCTGGATTGGCGGCAGGCCGGCGACACCGCTCCCAAGTATCGCCCGACAGCCTCGTCCAGAATAGCGTTCCGCCGCCGCAGGCTGCAACGGTTCCGCCCGGGGGTCCAGGAGAACTGCGAAGTCCTGATGTGAGAAGAGAAGCAGCAGGCACTCTCCGAAAGGGCGCTTGCTGGAAACAGGGGTTTCTGGCACTTCTGCGGACGGCACTGGGAGAGCGCCTGCTACTTTGCAGTTCTCAACCTCCAGCCTTGCGCCTGGAAATCCACCACAATTCCTGTCACAATGTGGCGCGGGCGGCCCCGATGGCCGGCCCACGGAATGCCGTGCATGTTTCCCCTTTCGGAAGGGAGTTGTCCGATGACCCAGTGCACAGTCCTCCTCCTGATGCTCGCGGCCGGTGCGCCGATGCAAGATGTGCTTGATGATTTCTCCTACCCGACGGCCAAGGCGGCTGAAGCTGTCTGGACGGCCTCGGAAGGAACCGGCCGGCTGGGCGTGGCTCCCGACGGAGATCGCTCGGTTCTTACGGTTCCGGCCCCGTTTGCCGCGTCGACCAGGCTGGAGCGCACCGTCATCGATCGATCGGTCAAGCTCAACCTGGCGGCGCCGGGACGGTTTGAGCTGGAGATCGCCGTCGATCCCCCGGAGGCCTGCGGCAGTCTGACTCTCTACTTCCGCAGCGGAGGCGGATGGTACGGCGCCGGCAGCGGACTGCCCGACAAGGGCTGGCAGACGGTGCGATTCTCGAAGGCCAACTTCCGCACGGAGGGCACACCGGCCGGCTGGGACAAGATCGACGGAATTCGCATCGCCTGCTGGCAGGGCCGGGCCAAAGACGCCACGATCCGCATCCGCCGCCTGGCTGCCTGCTGGAGCGACGTGGCGGTGGTCATTCCCAGCGCCTCCGAACATCCAGGCGATCGCGAGATCAATTCCGCCCTCGAAGCGGCCGAATCGGTCGGCGAGATGCTCGACGACCTGGGCCTCGGGGCCGACGCCGTCGAAGACTCCACCCTGCCCGCCGGCGGGCTCGGCCAGCGGCGCGTGGCGATCCTCGCCTACCATCCGCGAATGTCCGACAAGACGGCCGAGGCACTGGTCGACTTCGTCGAAAAGGGCGGCAAGGTCTTCGGCTGTTACGGGCTTCCCGACCCGTTGATCAAGGCACTCGGCTTCAAGCGGGCAGAGTACCACCGCCCCGCAGCGGGAACGCTGGCGGAGATTCGCTTCGATGCCCCCGACATCCAGGGCCTCCCCAAATCGGCCCGCCAGGCCTCGTGGAATATCAACACCGTGGAGCCTGTGGAGCACGGCGCCCGTGTGATCGGTCACTGGTTCGATGCCAGCGGCAAGCCGACCAACCTGCCGGCCATGTGGGTCTCCGATCGCGGCGCCTACCTCAGCCACATCATCCTCGGCGACGACCCCGGGGCCAAACGGCAGATGCTGGCGGCCGTGCTCGGGCACCTCGATTCCGGGCTCTGGCGGCAGATGGCCCAGGCCGAACTGGAGAAGGTCGGCAAGGTGGGACACTGCCGAACGCTCCAGGAGGTTGCCGAGTTTGTAAAACCCTCCGGCCGGGCCGATGCCATCGAGGCTGGAAAGGCGGCTGTCGAGGCGGAAGCGAAGGCCAAGGAGCTCCTTGCGGCGCAGAAATTCGCCGCCACCGTGGTGACCGCCCGCCAGGCCCGCGACCTCCTGGCCCGCTCTTATCTGCTTGCCCAGGAGAGCCGCAAGGTGGAAGGCCGCGCCTGGTGGAACCACTCTGGTACCGGTCCCTGCCGCGAACTGGCCGACGCCGGTTTCAACATGATCCTTCCCAACATGCTCTGGGCGGGCCGGGCCCATTACCCGAGCGATATCCTGCCCCGCAGCCAGACCAACGACGAACTTGGCGACCAGATCCAGCAGTGTCTGGCCGCCGCGAAGAAGTACGGTTTGGAAGTCCACGTCTGGAAGGTGAATTTCAACCTCTCCGGCGCCCCCCGCCAGTTCGTGGAGAAGCTGGGAGAGGAGGGGCGATTGCAGGTGTTCGTGGGAAGCGAGTCCGCGAAGTGGCTCTGCCCGTCCCATCCCAAGAACTTCCAGCTCGAGGTCGACAGTATGCTGGAGGTAGCCAGGAAGTACGACGTCGACGGGCTGCACTTCGACTACATCCGCTATCCGGGAGGCAACTCCTGCTTCTGCGACGGCTGCCGCGAGCGTTTCCAGGCCGCCACGGGGATCAAGGTCGACGACTGGCCCAAGGACTGCCATTCGGGCGTTCACAAGGCGGCCTACACCCAGTGGCGCTGCGACCAGATCTCGCGGGTTGTCCAGGCCGTGCACGATCAGGGCAAAAAACTCCGCCCCTCGCTCAAGATCTCGGCGGCCGTGTTCGGCTCCTATCCCTCGTGCCGCGAGTCGGTGGCCCAGGACTGGCCCGAATGGATCAAGGCCGGCTGGCTCGATTTCGTTTGCCCGATGGACTACACCGACAGCGATCCCGGCTTCTGCGGACTGGTCCAGAACCAGTTGGAGCTGGTGGGCGGGCGGATTCCCGTCTATCCCGGCATCGGCGCCACCGCCTCGCGCAGCACGCTTTCGGCCGACCGAGTGGCCGGCCAGATCCTCCATGCCCGCACACTCGGCGCCGCCGGCTTCACGATCTTCAATCTGAGTGAATCCACTGCCCGTGACCTCCTGCCGGGCCTGAAACTGGGCGCCACGGCCGCGAAGGCGGAGATCCCGCACAGCCGAAAGTGAACCTTCAGGGGCGATGCAACAATCCATGCTCCCAGACCTGCGATAGCCGCGTGGGCTTGCCCCGCGTTTGCTGGAGCACAGGCTTCAGCCTGCGCTTTTCGGAAGTGGCCTATGGCCAGTGACCTGCAGGAGACAATGCATGAACACGGCAATTGTTGGCGTGCATGCAGTGTGTGTTCTCGCTGCCTATGTGCTGTTCGGATTGTCGTACATCGTTGTGCCCAGAGGTACGTGGGTCACTACCGAGCGGACTATGCTCCCGTACATTGTATTAGCGTTCGCCGGTAGCGCCAGCGTTAGTGGCTTCGCGCTGATGCTCGCCAGTCCTCGCGGACGTGAAAGTGTGGCGTTGGCCGTTTCGACAGTGGCTGCAGTCTTGTTGTTCATCCTTGTCCTGTAGGGACTTTTTTGGACTCGGGGTCAACTCCGCAGCAAGCGACATTCGTCATTCCCTCAGACCTTCTCCGGCACCGGGTGCACCCACGGCGCGCGGTAGGGACGGGCCAACAGCCCGTTGGCTTCTTCGTCGCCCGCCACCTGGCCTTTCTCGGCGTCCCACGCCAGGCTCCGCCCCAGTTGCAGCGAGAGGTTGGCCAGCACGCATGAGGCAGTGGAAATACACCCCTCGCTGATGTCGGCTCGCGGACGCGAGCGGCTCTCGCTGCATGCCAACAGGTCCCGCATGTGGGCGCGGATCGCCGGCGCCACGTGGTACTCGATCCCCTTCTCCGTCTTGTCCTCCGGGTACCGGTCGCTGTCCACCGGATACTTGGCGTCCTTGTCGTCCCACTTCCGGCGGATGGGCGTACCGGAGCCCAGCGGCAGGAAGTCGAAGCCGTAGACACTCGCCTTGAGCGTGGCCTTCTCGCCGTAGATCGTCGCACCCCACCAGTAGTCCGGGTCGGGCTTTTCTCCCCAGTGCCGGTGCTGCCAGGTCATCTGCAGGTCGCCATAGTCGAACGTGGCCGTCTGCATGTCAGAGATGTTGGGCTTGCCTTCCTTGTGGAAGTAGTTGCCGCCGGTCGAACTGATCCGCTTGGGCCAGCCCAGGTCCAACAGCCAACGGGCCATGTCGATCATGTGGATCCCCATGTCGCCGATCGTGCCGTTGCCGTATTCCATGTAGCTCCGCCAGCCCCGGGGATGCTTTTCCCTGTTGAACGGCCGCATCGGCGCCGGACCGGTCCACATTTCGTAATCGAGTTGCGG
>CAZLWV010000123.1:0-25543 GCA_964563135.1 uncultured Planctomycetaceae bacterium | reverse complement strand
CCCGCCTCGTCGAGCTGCCAGGATTGGCCACGCGTCCCCTCCCAGCAGCGCCAGACGTTGTCCTGGCTGCGGTAGACCGTGAAGTTGAAGGGGATCTTCAGACCCGCTTCGGGCTTCAGGCCCAAGGCACGCCAGGGAATCGCCCATTCGCCCTTCCAGCCGCCGCGGGTCTTGCCGTAAGCTCTGGCGGCAAATCGAACGGCCCGACCCACCCGCTCGGCATCCGCGGCCGGCGCGCCCGCGTCACCCACGCTCTGAAGGGCCCCTCCCGCATAGCCGCGGAGCACATAGGTCGCCGCCTGCCCGTCGGCCCCCCTGCCGGCCAGCGCGATCTCCGCGCCGTCATCCTGGCCCCACTCGGCGCCGCTCCGAAGCCGGCCCACGTCGAAGGCCACGCAGTTGAGCGCTACGTAGAGGGCCTCGTCGTCGTAACTCAAACGGGCGTAGACCGGCGCGCCGCTGGCGCTCCACCGCGATGGCGCCCGGTCCAGCCGCACCAGATCACCCGGCCACTCGGCGCTGCCGAGTTCGCCGTCCAGCGTTGGCGGCGCCGGCACGCGGAGGGCCGCTGCCGACCAGGTCATGCGCTTGGGCTCGGCGACTGCGGGCATGGCATCGTCGATCGTGAAGGCCTGCGGTTGGCCGTCCTTGCCCAGACCACTGCGAAATACCCGGTTGTTCTTCCAGGCCGTCACGGCGCTCGGCGGGGCCACGACCAGGTTGCCGGGCACGACGAGGGTGTTGTTTTCCACCGTGCAGCTGCCCGATCGCTGAAAACTCAGCGACATGTCCCCCTCGGACACGAACACGTTGTTGCGGATGGTGATATTCGTGGCAATGTGGTTGTGCGTCGGACGCTCCACGCCGATCGAAACGTTGTTCTCGACGATACAGTCCTCGGCCCCTTCGTCGAGATAGTACGCGGATACGCCGTAGCCTTCGCCCATCTTCACGACGTCGCGGACTACGTTGCCGCGGACGATCGCTTCCTTCATGCCCCCGTAGATCGCACCGCCGTCGTGCATTTCCAGCATGACCCGCCAGATCAGGTTCTCCTCGATCAACAGACCTTCGCCCCCGCCGGCGATGCCCGTGTAGGGCGTGTCGTGAATCTCGTTGCGGTACAGGTGCAGGCTCTTCCCTTCAGGATTCCGCGACCCGTTGACCCCGATCGCGATGGCACTGGGGTAATACAGACCTATGTGGTGGATGTGGTTCCTGGCGATCAGCGTGCCGGCGCCGCTGACTCGGATCGCACCTGCGCCGGTGTGATGAATGTGGCAGTCGGTAATCCGCGACTCGTTGAAGCCTCCAGACTGTACGCCCCAGCCGCCGACGCAACTGATGTCGAGACCTTCGAGCGCGCAGTCTCGCGCGCGGTCGATGCGGATCGCGCCGTCGAAGGCATAGGCTCCGAACCCGCCGGCGAGGAGGGGCGTGGTGGTGGCCCGCAGCGCCAGGCCGCGGAGCGTGACGCCGGTGATCTCCTTCTGCCGGGCGCCGGCCAGTGAGATCAGCCGCTGCAAGCGCGGGGCGACCACGTGGGCCTTGGCCATGTCCTCTCCCGGCAGCGGCCAGTAGACGACCTTGCCGCGCGTGCGGTCCAGGTACCACTGGCCGGGTCGGGTCATGCCTTCGCGCGTATTGAAGATCGCGTACTTCTTCACGCCGAACGCGCCCGGCGGCGACTTGGCGGGGGTCGAAAACAGGAGGGCGTGACGCTCCGTATCGTTAGCCTTCAGTCCGACCATCGACTCGTCCCACATGTGGTAGACGCGGAGTTCGGCGTTGCCCACGTCGAGGCTCGCCGGAATGTCGTTCGGATCGTAGAGCATGGTGGTGAGTTCTTCGTCGGTGGGCTTGCGGTCCCAGCCGCCGCCGACCGACGAGAGCCAGCGAACGTCAAACACGCTCTTGTGCAGCAGGGTGCCCGACTCGGGTAGCCGGGCCCGCTCGGCCAGCCGGCCGTTCACCACCAGCGCTCGGAAGTCCCAGCTTCCTGCCTTCACCTCGGCCAGTTCGGCGGCCCAGAACCTGTCGCCGTCAGCCTGCCAGCCTGTCACCAGAGATCCGCCGTAGAGGGTCACCGCTCCGCCCTGTCCGGCCTCGATCGCCAGCCCGCTGTCCTGAGGTTCGAGGCTGAGTGGTTCGCTAAAGAAGTACTGGCCGGGCATGACGACGATTCGGTGCGGGCCGCCTTCGGCCTTGCGTGCGGCGTCGCGCGCGGCGCGGAGAGTGGCCAGGGGTTTGTCCGGTGTACCGGGGTTGGAGTCCTGGCCGTCGGGGGCGACGGTGAAAGTCGCGGCGAGGCAGGAACTCCCCGCCAGACCAACCGCGAGCATGAGAAGAGCGGCAAGGAGCCGCGAAACACAACGTGACGTCCGGCACATGGCAGTTCTTCCGTTCTTCCGTTTGAGGAGCTCTCTGACGGCGCTTGCAGACGATGGTTCCGCAGCCGTCCAACATAACGGCCCGCGGGCCGGAAAGCGAGCGATTCGCCAATGAGGATCCTGCGGACCCCGGCTGCAAGAACCTCCGACAGCCGGCTCTCTACCGCGCCATGCTCCGGAGCTGGCCGTCCGCGGTGGCCGCAACCAGGGAGTCCGGCCGAACAAGAACGTCGAGGATCTCGGAGCCCAGTTCGCTGACCGCCTGGAGCTGGCCGGTCGAGTCGATCGTTGCCAGGCGGCCGCCGGTCGTGCCGACAACCACGAGATCGCCCTGCTTTCCAGGGAAACTTCTCAGGGCCGACACCGGGGCACCCAGGTCCACTCGCCAGCGTCGCCGCGAGTCGGCGCCGAAGCAATAGACGCTGTAATTGAGCGAGCCGGCAAGGACTTCGTCGATCCCATCCGCATCGAGATCCGCGGCAGCCACATGCTTGACCTCGTCCCCCGTGTCGTACTCCATCTGGACCTTTCCACGACTGTCGACACGGTGCACCTTGCCGTCGCCGCTGCCGAAGACGACACCTCGCGCAGCGCTCCTGTCGAATCGGCCGGTGGCAATCGAGTAGCAGATCGGGCCCAAGCTGTACTTCCAGCGGGGCGTGCCGTCGGCATTCAGCGCGGTTGCCCAGTAGTAGTGGGTGCCGCAGATCACTTCGTCTTTCCCGTCGCCGTCCAGGTCGGCCACCGCGCCGGACCGCGACGGGTGAACGCTCTCGTAGTTCCACAGCTCCGTGCCGTCGCTGCGCAGCGCGTAGAAACGCCAGTTCTCGCCCCCCGCGATGATCTCGGGCTTGCCGTCGCCGTCGATGTCGCCCGTTCGCACGAGATTCACGTAGGGGGGCCTGCGGTAATAGGCAAGGGCCTTGCTCCAAACCTCCTTGCCGGAGGCATC
Source organism: uncultured Planctomycetaceae bacterium (assembly GCA_964563135.1). Classification (GTDB taxonomy): domain Bacteria; phylum Planctomycetota; class Planctomycetia; order Pirellulales; family Thermoguttaceae; genus JAAYAY01. The sequence continues at coordinate 22,201 of CAZLWV010000123.1, read as the reverse complement.
CAGGACCTGCACCTGGTGGTCCTGACGGGCGAGCACGATCTCGTCCTTGCCGTCGCTGTTCAGATCGGCCGCGGTCACGTCGTTGACCTGGCTGCCTGTGTCGATGGTCCAGCGGGTGGAGCCATCGGGGTTGATCGCCAGAAGAGCACCATTGGCCGTGGCGGCGAGGATCGTGTCGTGCGGGCCAGCCGTGCCGAGCGAGGCGCTGGCCAGGCGACTGAACCGCACGACTGTCGCGTCATTGGAACCGGGGCTTGCCGACCATAGGACCTTGTGGGGCGGGGCATCGGCGGCGACCGCCAGGTTGGCAACCGCCTGGCGGAGAGGCATACCGGCCAGTAGCTCGGCGGCCTTCGGAAGACCCAAGTCTGCGGAGTTCCCCGCATCGGCCTTCAGCAACTCCTGCTCCGCAAGCCGGCCGCGGCTGGCGCCAAGGAGCGAAAGGCCGTTGCGCCCGATGACGATGCACTGGGCGTCGGTCGTCAAGCGTCCCTGGGACGTATCACCATCGAAGGGGCCGAGAATCACGTCCAGACACTCCTTGCCTGTCGAGATCCGGACCCCGCCCCCTGGCGTGTCGAGGAAGTCGATTTCCCAGGGCTCGGTGGCACCCTCCGGCTGGCCATGAAGCACGCTGGCGAAGAGGTAGGCTTCGTTCGATCCGAGGCGGACAGTGGCCACTGCCTGGAGAGACTGGACGACCGGATCAGCATGAGGATAGCCTTTCCAGTTCGTGCCCAGTTCCGCGTCGGCCTGGAGGTCGAGTTGGGGGCCGGGGGCGATATCGATACGGAGGCTGGGGCCGTTCTGGCTGAGAAGGAGACCCTTGTCATCGAGCTTTGCGTCGCCCACGCCATGCCAGAGCGTGCGGAACTGATATTCGCTGTTGCTGCGGGGTGTGAGCCCGTCGAGGACGACGAAGGCCTGGAGCTCTTTGAGCCAGACGACGGTGCGGACCCAGTCGGCACCGGCATAGTCCTCCACTCGGGTCTTGCTGTAGCCAAAGCGTTCTGACTGGCCGGCGCCCAGCAACTCGGCGTATGGGGGGATTTCCGTGGACTGGCCGTCCTGGAAGACAGTCATCGAGTTGTGGAACTTGACTGGGGCCTTGAAGTAGTCGTTGTCGGCCAGCCAGATGCGGTCAAAAAGGGTGAGTTGGGGGAGGCTGTTGCCGTCGAGGTGTTTGTGGCCTCCGTTGCTCAGCCCGTCCAGGAGGAGGTAGGCCGCGGCCGGATCGAGGGATTCGCGGAAGGAGATCTTGTCAAAACAGCGTTCCAGGGGCGGGCGGGGGGCAGCCTCGTGGCTGGCGTAGTACTGGGGTTCGAGAGGCCAGACGCGGACGCCGTTGAACCGTTCAGGTCGCGGGGCGGCACCGAACTGGTAGAAAGCGTGGGTTTCGGTCGTGTTCTTGACGGAACGTTTCAGGTTGGCGGCCCAACGGGCGTCGGCCGAGCCGGTGGCGAAGGCAAACATGTCCAGGCAGATCATCTCGCTGTTCCAGCACTGCCACGAGCCGGTATCGCCATAGGGCACCTGATACCCGAGGTTGTTCATGGTGCCGATGCAGTAGTCGATGATCCGTGCGCCGTTGCCGCTGTCGAACAGGGTGAAGTCGGGGCGGGCCACGCAGTAACGCATCAGGTGGCCGTTGGTGAGCCACTGGTAGCCGTTGCAGTCTTCGTGAGGTTTGAAGTAGCCGGCCTGACGCTGGAACATCGCGTCGGCAATGTCGAGCCAGGCCTGGCCCTCGACAAGATCGTAGTGATTCGTCAAATACAGCCCGGCCGCCAGTGCCCCGAGGCCGGGGAACGTCTGGTGGTTGTGGGGCACGCGGATGCTGCGGGCGGCGCCTTCGCACTTCGGGATCACCGCTTCGCTCAGCCAACGGCCGATGTTCTTGGTGGTCCGCAGGCGATCTGCGTCCGAGAGGGCAGGATCGTCTTCGATCATGTCCCAGCCATGAACGACCTGAGCCGAGGGAAAGTCGCTGTCGAAACCCCACGGTCCGCCGTACTTGCGCGGGTCGGCCACGGCGCTTTCGGCATACAGATCCCAGAGCTTGACGAACAGTTCGGCTTCCACACTGTGGCCAGTGAACAGGTAGCGGTTGGCAACACTGCCCAGGATGCCGGCGACGGAACAGTGACGTCCCTCGTCGAGGGCCTTCTGGCCTTCTGCAAGACCGCGCTGCAGGCGGTCGGCGGCAGGCTCATCGTCGGCCCAGGCAAAGTGCTTGAGGAAAGACCGGCCGTAGTGCCGTTCGAAGAGACGCGGCAACTTGAGCGTGGGTGCCTTTTCCTGCCGCTGGATGATGCCGGCCAGCACCTCGGCGGCTTGCGCCAGGCCGGCGTCGTCGGTGGCGCCCGCCACTACGGCATCGGCACCGCGACCGAAAGGATCACTGATCGTGTGGACCAGGGCACCGCCGGCGCCGGGACAAACGCTGTCGGCAGGGGTCATGTGGCGGGCGTAGAGAAGGAGCATGGCCGGGTTGTTGTCGACATTGCCCAGCAGGATCGTGGGGCCTTCGGGAATTCGATCGGCCTCGGTGCCGACCCGGACCGGCGGGGCAGCACCGGTCCGGTCGGCGATGCTGGCGGCGATCGTTGCGGCCGCCTGGCGACCGGCATCCGTATCGGGATGGAGGATGGTGACGACCGGCCGGCCAGTTTCCACCAACGGAGTGTCGGAGCTGCGGAGGTGGACCGACTGCAACTCCTGGAGCCGGATCAGCCTGGGAGCGCTGACGAGATTGTCGAGGAGCACGTCGATAGGCACTTGATCCTCGCGGGTACCGATGATGAACTCGAATTGGTCGACGGCCGTCGGACTGCGGTCTTTGACGACTTCCGCCTCCCAGGCCAGGCCGGTCATGGAGAGCCCGGCCTGGAGGCGGAACTCGCGCCAGGACTCGGTAAGCTGCGAGTCCCAGGAGTTGTAGCTCAGGGCGGGATCCTCCTGGTTGCGGTTGTAGGCTCGCACATAGAAGGCGGCCGTCTTGCCTGGGTGGTTGGTACGGGCACGAAACACGATTCGGCGCTGCGTCAGATCGATCGGCTCGGGCAGCGCGATCTTCACACCAAAGTACTTGCTGCCCTTGCCAGCAGGGGCGATGCCGCCGAAGTGGAGTGCACCGTTGCCGTCGACCGAGTCGGCCTTGTCCGTGGCAAGGAATCGCTGAGCGTCTTTTCGATCATGGGTAACGGCCGCCTGTTCAGACCCGTCAAGAGGCAGCAGGACGACATTTCGCGGTTCGGCGGCAAGCGAGGGCTGCACCGGCAAGAAGAGGCCGAGAGGGGCAATGATGGCGATAGGAATTGCGGCGATCGCCACCGGCACGAACAGAAATCGCACACCGTTTGTTCGCAATAGCATGTCTTATTCCCTCCCTTTCCATCGCACACCGGCTTGCTGCGGTACGGGGCAGCACAGCGTACCGCGATCCGCCCGGACAACTCAAGAGTCCACAAGGCAACTGCACCGATGCTGGAATCGTAGACGGTCAGGCCACACGCCACAATACGCCGACAGGTTTTGCAGAGTGCCCAAAGCGCCGGCAAGACTTGCGAAGACTCGATCCGGCCAGGAGAATGGGACGGGGAAAGCCGTAGATCGGGAGAGCCGGGTTATGCCGGTGCGCATCATACTTGCCGCTGCACTTTTCGTGACCGTAAGCTTGGGCTGCAATCATCCACCGGCAGCAAGACCGGCAGCACAGTCTCCGGAGAAGGTGCTCGATTTCGCAGTCTACTGGCCGCCGCGGGATCCAGGCAATCCAGAAAGACCGACCGGCGAGCCGCTCCTCGACGCGAAACTGTGCTTCCGGGGCGGTGGCCGGCCTGGCGATCCCGGCCCGGCCACGATCTGGATCGAATTGACCCGCCCATCCGATGACGAACACCGCGAGATCTGGAACAGCCGCCTTGCTTACCGCGAGTTTGACTGGATGAACCGTGTGCGGGTTTGGGACGCCGACAAGAAGTGGCAGTGGCCCAACGTTCCGTATCTGCTTCGCGCCCACGGAAGGCAGCGGGTGGAACGCTATGGAGGCGTGGACCCCGGCAAGGGGAACGACAACGATTTCGCGGCGGTGCTGATTCGGGCCTACGATGCGGCGGGCACCACCGAGTTGCCCGCCACTCAGAACGCACCGCTCGTATCGGCCGAGTGGCACGCGATTGGGGTGGGCGCGGCCGACCGGCACACGATCGTCCACTCCGCCCGATCAGACCGTTTCACACTACCGATCGGCAGCGGCGTTCGAACCTCGGGCCGACTGGGTGTGTGGTTGATCTACGCCGACTTCATGGGCGCTCCATTTCCGGCAACCTGGCCCAGGAACCGGGAGTGGGCCGGTGGGATCCTGGCATATTTCGACGTCGACTGGGAGATCGACGCCGGCGGAGAGTATCAGGTCAAGATGCAGCAGAAGACCCCGCCGCACGAAACAGGCTTCGACTGGGAGGCCTGGAGCGGGCCGCCCGGCGGAGACGAGCGGCAGCGGGCGGTGGCGAGATTGTCCTGGAAGTAGATAAGCATTGAACGTTGCCAGCAGGCCGGCGCTGCCGGCAGCAGTCGCCATTTCTTCAGGTCACAAAATGTATCCCCACCTTTCCCCTGTCGCCGTCCTCGGAATTCTCTCTTCGTCCCTCGCCTTGGGCGGTGATGTGCCTAACGCGTTCGAACCGACAACCGCCCGGTCGCACGTCCAGAAGATCCAGATGAACCGGGCAGAATACGCGATCGAGGTGGGGGGCACGGTCGACATGGACAACACGACAACGCGCCTGTACGAGACGTTCCAGATCGCCTTTCAGAACAACGAGTCGCTCACGATCGCCAACACGGGGGATGCCACCGTGAAGAACCCTCGCCTGGTGACCAACGGCCGGCGTCGGTGGTGGAACATGGAGGAGCTTCTGAACGAAATTCTCCAGGGGGCCAGCGATGACCAGGAAAAAGCCCTGCTGATCTGGGACTTCGTTCGCAGCAACCGGCACCACGACGATCCGATCTTCGTCGACGACGAGCTCCACGACCCGGTGAAGATGCTCAACGTGTTCGGAGCCGGGCTCTGCGACGACTCGGGCTACGTGGGTTGCTCCCTGCTCCATCACGCCGGATTGAGCGTCGAGAGGTACGGCAAAACGCCCCTGGTCCGCACGCTGCGAGGGCACATGATGTGCGAGGCGATACTTGACGGCGGGTACCAGTTCCTCGACATCGACGAGAACGCCTTCTACCTCGATCTGGAGAACGAACGCCCCGTGAGCGGCGATGCCGTTGCCAGCGATCACTACCTGGCCAAACGCGATCACACGTATGGCCCGCGATTCAAAGGCTGGAAGATCGGCGAAAATGCGGCCGCGCTGTTCGGCCGCGACGACGGCAGCACCTTTCTGGCCGCCGCGGGGCACCGCATCGACTTCGACCTCCGGCCCGGGGAGCGGATCGAATACCGCTGGGACAACTGCGGCCGGTTCGCCTCCGACAACACCAAGGAGCAGAGGAACCGCCGCTTCTGGGGCACTTCCCGCTGGATCTACCGCCCGCGGCTCATTCCCGAGCGACTGCGCGAAGATGCCCAGCGTGCCAGCGGCGAAGAGATCGTCTATCAGATGAAAACACCTTATGCGATCTGTGGGGGGCGGGTCTCTGTCGAGTTCGCCGGCACTGCGACCTCGGTCGCCCGAACGGTGGCTGTCTCGCTCGACGGTACCACCTGGCGGGAGGTATGGACCGGCCGGGAGGCGGAAACGACCTGTCGCGCCGAAACCGGCGACTGCCTGAAGTACAAGGAGGGCCCGGCCAAGTATGCCTACCTGGTCAAGGTCTCTCCCGGTATCGGTGCGGTCGAGTCCCTGCAGATTGAAACCGATCTGATGACCTCGCCGCATGCCCTGCCTCGGCTCGGCATCGGTTCGAACCGCGTTGAGTATACGGACCAGTGCGGCGAACCCCATGAGGTAACGGTGACCCATTGCTGGCGCGAATCGAGCAGTGTACGGCCCCCCGAGCCTCCCGCCAGCCCCCTCTCCCCGGCCGATAACGCTACGGTCGCGGCCACCACAGTGGCCTTCCGGTGGCCGGCTGCTGAAGACGCGGTCTGCTATCATATTCATGTGAGCCGACGCCCCGATATGCGCCTGCCCTTTCGGCCTTGCTTCGATGTGATCATCGACTCGACGGAACATGAGTCGCCCTTCGCCGGACTGTTCAACCCCGACCAGACGTACTACTGGCGAGTCCGGCCGTGCGATCAGCACGGTGTCTGGGGGAGGTGGAGCCCGGCCTGGAAGTTCCGGTGGTCGGGTCCGCGTGTGCCCGTCGATGGCAACTACGAGGTTTCCGGCCGCGGAATCACCATTTCGTGGAAGGCCAACCCGCGCGGTTCGCGACCGGTTCACTACGAGGTCTACGGGAGCAACGAACGGGGGTTCACTCCCAGCAAGTCGGCCTATGAAGTCGTCGGCCTGGGACGCCAGGAGGGCAATCTGCTCGCCACCACAGACCAGACACGGCTGACGGTCGTCTGCCCCGACGCGGCTCCGCCGTACAACTGCTCGTTCTACCGTGTGGTGGCGGTCGATGCCGCCGGCGTGGCCAGCGGTCCCTCGGGACAGATCGAGTTGCCCCATCCCTTCCTTTATTCGCTCCCTCCGGAGACCGCTGCCGTGGGCAGGCCCTATCGCTACCAGGTGACAACGCTGAAGTGTCTGGGCGATCTGCAGCACCGCTACACGGGTCCCGGGTATGCCTTCTGGGAAACCGAGGGTTGTCGGTTCGAGCTGGCCGAAGGACCTTCCTGGCTTGCAGTGGATCCGGAATCGGGCTTGCTCAGCGGTACCCCAACCGAAGAGGACCGAGGGGTGCATCGTGTGACGATCACAGGCCGCCGAACGTATCCTCGGGAACTCAAGCCGGGCGACGATCGCAGCTCGGGTTTCGTCAAGGAGGGGCCCGCGTTCCAGGCCCTTGACCAGCAGACGTTTGACCTGACCGTGCGATAGCCGGGATCGGTCACAGCCGCCGCCCGAACGGGTCGGCGGAAAAGGGCCGTGGCCGAGCGAATCAGCCGGATTTCCGAAGGCCCAACCGGCCCTCAAAGCGGTATCTATCGATGGCTGCATGGAACATGCGTATGGCCGCCCAACGGGAGACCAGAAAAAGCCAGGCTTCCGTCCGTCGTCCCTGTCTATTGACTGTGCGGGCATTAACAGGCCACGGCAGGTGCCTCTCCCAGGAGATCCTACCGCCGGCTCGGGGCAAGCGGTAGAATGGGCCGGAGTTTCTGAAGTCAGAATCGCCCGGCCAATCCGCCGTCAGGGAGTCTCTCGAGTTCGAGGAAAGTCTCGCGTCCGAACTCGTTGCCTCCCGCGATGGAAGCGAACGGGATCGTTGAGCGATCATCACCCTCAGTACACAAGGACGGAGCCGGCAATGCGTACGGCCGAAACGAAGATCAAGGAGGCCATCCTTCATCCCGTCGAAGAAATCCGGTGGAGGGCCCTCGCCTATTTTGAACGGGCCTTCACGGAAGACACGGACGTCATGCCGCTGGTCATCCAGGCGGTGGAAAAATACGGCCCCGATAGTGCCGCGCGCCTGCTGCAATGGGCGGAGACTCTGCCGCAGACGCAGGCCACGATCCAGTGGCTCGTCGATGAGCTCTCGAAAGAGTGGGATCTTGCAGATATCCATCAGGACAACTACTGCTTTGCCATCGGATCGATCCTCTGCCACGCACCGGTCGAGTTCCTCCGCGCGGAGATGACGGAACTGGCGAGGTTTCCGGAGGAACTGCGGGACGGGTTCCTCGAACGGCTCGATATGCTCGGTTGGGACTGGGATACAGGATGGGCGGCTCTGAAGAACCTGGCCGGCGAAGTCTCGGAACGGGGAGGATACCGGCGTTGCGACGTGCGCCGCGAGCAAAGGATCGTCGAGGCCCTGTCGCGGCACCGCGATAGGGCGAGTGGCCTTCTGGCGTTGCTCAGGCTGGACGATTGCGACGGGGATCCGGATCTCATGGGATGCCTGGAGTACGCCGTCGTCGAACTAGCCGGTTGGATGAGGCTGGAGGACGCCGTGCCGCTCCTGGTCGAGCGGCTCGGCGACGACGATCAGGACCTTGCCGACGTGGCGAGAAACGCGCTTGCGCGGATCGGAACCGATTCGGTCGTCGGAATGATCGCCGAGCGATGGTCCACGAGCGATCGAGCCTTTCGCATAATGGCAGCGGACGTGCTCGAGTCCATCCACAGCGATCTGAATACGAAGACCTGCCTCGAGCTGCTTCGGGCCGAGGCCGGCAAACACGAGGATATCGCCGAGTTCCTTGCCGAAGCGCTCTTGGCGCAGTTTGCCCCGGAATCGATCGAACCGGTCCGTCAATTGCTTTTCGGCTGGTGCAGAAATCCTCACCCGATCGACATACCGCTCGCGTACACCCTGGTTGCAGCCTGCACGGTGATGGGGACGACCTTTCCCGAGTACGAGGAGTGGTACCGGGAGTCGATCGAATGCAGATGGGGCTGGGGCGACGATGAACCGGAGCGGCTTCGCCAGAATTTCCTCCGTGAGTTTGAAGACGACGACTTCGACGACGAAGAGTGGGACGACCAGTTCGGCGACGACTACGACGAGGACGACTACGACGAGGACGACGAGGACGAGGATGGCGACGAGTACGACGAAGACGAATACGACGAAGACGAGTCCTTCAACGGCGAGGACTTCGACGCCCTTCCGCCCCTCGAGCCGATTCGAAATACCGGACCGGCGATCGGGCGGAACGATCCGTGCCCTTGCGGCAGCGGGAAGAAGTACAAGAAGTGCTGCCTGAAATCGGGTCGTTACGAGCCGGATGCGTCTTGACCCCGCAGAGCCCGGCCGACCGGGACGGCGGGGCTTGAATCGCGGCAGTGAATTCACAAGAAGGAGGTCGGCGATGCAACGACCCGGCGCTACGATCGGGATCGGCGCGATTCTCGGCGTGCAGAAAGCCGGGGTGACACATAGGGGACCGGGTGATCACCCAGACCGAGAGAACCTTCGGGGACCACTTCATCAGGATAGGTGCGGGGCGGGTGATCGACGTTGACAGGAAACAGGGTCGCGGAGGAGAGATGACTCCTTCCTCGCCCGGCATTTGCCAGAAAAGGGATACAGCAATCCATGTCCGAAGAACCTCTCATCGCCGTATTTGTCGATTTCGAGAACCTGGCCATCGGCGTCCGCGACATGAAGGTCGGGAAGTTCCAGATCCAACTGGTTCTCAAGCGGCTGCTGGAAAAGGGCCGGCTCGTCTACAAGCGTGCCTACTGCGACTGGAGCAACTACCCCGATGCCGTCCAGGAGTTCCACTCCCACGGCATCGAGCTGATCGACATTCCCCAGCGACGTACCAGCGGCAAGAACAGCGCGGACATCCGCATGGTGGTCGATGCGCTCGATCTCTGCTACTCCAAGCAGCACATCGACGTCTTTGCCCTGATTTCCGGCGACAGCGATTTCTCGCCGCTCGTCTCCAAGCTCAAGGAGAACAACAAGCGAGTCCTCGGCTGCGGCGCCAAGAGTTCCACCTCCGATTTGCTGATCTCCAACTGCGACGAATTCCTCTACTATGACGATCTCATCCGGGTGGCGAAGAAGCCGCGAACGGAGCCGAAAAAGGGGCAGCCGGAGGAGGACAAGAAGCAGGAGGCCGTCGACCGTGTGCTGGAGGTCCTCCATTCGGTGGAGCAGGATTACGATCCCCTCTGGGGCTCGACGCTCAAACAGGCGATCCGGCGCGTCCACCCGAGCTTCAACGAGAACTACTTCGGCTACGGGAGCTTCTCCGATCTGCTGGAAGATATCAAGGCCAAGGGGCACATCGAATTGGAGTACGACGAGAGCCGCGGAAACTACAAGGTGCGGCGCAAGAAGGGCCGGAGACGCTGAATCGGGCTGCGCGATTGCCGGATGGGCCATCTCCTTGAAGCCGCCTCCCGAAGGGTGGCGGCGGAGTCTGGATCGGTTGGAACCGTGCAAGTCCATTGATCTGCCCGGACCCTGCACAGGAGTTTCCCGCGGGCGCCGATGTGTACACTCGGTGGTTTGTTACGGCTCTTAGTTTCGCAAGGAGAACCAAGATGAACCGGCGTGACTTTCTGGCAACGGGCGTGGCGGGAGCGGTCCTGGCCGCATCGAGCCGCCTGGTTTCCGCTCAAGAGGCGGCCACTTCCGGCACGACAACGCCTGGCAATCTGCCCGCCAGCCCCAACGACACGAAGCTGAATGTGAAACCGGTGATGACCGACATCATCCACTCGGACATCTGGGAAGGGTCGTGCCGGTGGAATGCGATCAGCCCGGCCGAGGAGGCCAGGCTCGCCGGCGAGCGATTCGCCTCCTGGTCGGGGGAGATTCGGGCGAAAGCCCTGGGGGCGGCAAACGCCGTCAAGATCCTCGAGCCGGTGCACGTCACGTTCTCGGAAGACTTTGTCATCCGGCCCGACGAAATGAACAAGCTGGCGGCCGACTGCGAGGCGACCGACGTCTTCTTTGTCGTCCCCTCCGGTTCTTCGATCTCGGCCTACGAGATCGGAAACCACTTCGGCAAGCCGATTGTGCTGAAGGGCCTGGGATGCCGGAACGTGGATATTGCCGCCTACACGCGGAGCAGGGGAAACGAAGCCTTTGTGGCGGCCGACGATGCCGAGCTGGCTGGGATCCTTGCGCTCCTGCGGGCACGCAAGGTATTCCGCAGCACCCGGGTGCTGTTTCCTACCGACCGGGGACTACCCGCGGCCTGTTCGGTGGGCAGCATCTGGGACCTGGCAGGGCTGAAGGAGCGGTTGGGGATCGATGTGGTGGCGATCGGCTACCGGGAGATGTCAGACGAGATGGAGCGGGTCCAGGCCGACCCGGCCGCAACGGCCGAGGCCCAGAGGACTGCCGGCCAATTGTATGCCAATGCGCACAAGTGCTACCTGGAGGAAAAGTACGTTGTCAAAAGTCTGCAGTTCTACCAGACCATCGGAAATCTGATGGCTCGGCACGACTGCAACGCTTTCACGATTGAGTGTTTCGAATTATGTTCGAGCCGCCTTCCCGACAAGTGGCAGGTGACCCCCTGCCTGATTCACGGGCTGCTGAAGGACCGCGGACATGCGGCTTCGTGCGAGGGAGATCTTGGCTCGCTGCTGGCGGTGCGGCTCCTGATGTCGGTCTCAGGCAAGTCCTGCCACCAGGGCAACTCCGATCCGAAGGGGGAAGGCAGTTTTCGCATCAATCACAGCAATCCGGCTCTCAAGATGCACGGTTTCGACCAGCCCGAGCTGCCGTACGAACTCGGCCGTTTCGTTTCCAAGGGCTGGGGGACGAAGTTCGCGGTGGACTTCCTGAAAAGCGAGGAGAAGACGGTCACCGTGGCCCGGGTTGACCCGACCGGCACCAGGCTGCTGGTGCTCAAGGGACGGCTTGTGGGAGCGAGCGGCTGGGGAGAGGACCTGATCGGTTGCTCGGTGGAAGCCCTGATCCAGCCGCCCTCTGGTCGGCTGGACGAGTTTCTCAAGCGGCGGCTCGACTACGGCAACCACCTTCAGTGGGTCTACGGCGACTACAGCCAGGAACTCAAGCAGCTCGGCGAAATGCTGAAGCTGGAGGTGGAAGTCATCGCCTGACGGCAGAATGCCCAAACCTGCGAGAAAAGCCGAGTCTGTAGCATCATTACAGAGGGTCTTGTCTGGCATGGCCAAAGAACGGTCGTGTTCTTGGGGCAAGAGAAGCGGTCGATGCCTGTGCCCCTCGATATCGCAAGAGTGCGACTGCGAGAGCCCCCCGGCATACCGAATTCCGCTTGCTGCTCAATGGCAATTCGTCGCAACCCTCTGTAATGATGCTACAGACTCGAAAAGCCTCTCCCCATCCGATGAACCGGTAGGGGAGGTCGGGACGGGGAGAGGCTGGGTTTGAGCACGCAATTCTCTTCGACACGATCTCGGGCTGAAGTACGCCGTATATCCCGCGGAATCACAAAATCCCTGCCGTTGGGTGGCCGAGATTGTTCCGCCGGGAGGCGGGAATCGACTGGGCACGGCCACTCCATGAACCGGACGGGGGACGACCACGTGGTCTTCCGCAGTCATTGCCGTGACTCTGCTATCAGGCGAATCCCCCTGCGGCGCGCGACTGCCGGGAATTCTGATCGTCGCTCAGATCAGTTCCAGCCGTCGTTCTTCCTTCCGCTTTTTCGCATCTCGAGCGGTGTCAGTTTGTCGCTCATGCTCGTAACCTTCAGCTTCAGGGCCAGGCGGACAAGGAGAGCCGCCTTGTCGGTCCCCAGCTTGGCCATCGCCCGTGCCTTGTGGTTATCCACGGTGCTAGGGGCGAGCTTGAGGATCTTTGCGGATTCCAGAACAGTGCAGCCCAGGCTGGCCAAACGGACGACTTCCTTTTCTCGCGGTGTCAAAGCAGATGCCATCAAAAACGCCCTCAATAAGACTTGTCAGCAAAAACGTGTCAGTGATTTATCATAGAACCACGGGCAGCTGACGTCGAGTATGGGCGGCCATTCAGGGCCCCGGGGACGGTTGAAGGCAACTTCTGGACGCTGGAGGACGGCCGTCTCTCATGGCGACCCGGCAGGCGGTAGAACCTGTGCGCTACTGGCGACCTCCGACGGCGGCATCCACAGGATCCCCTCGGTGGTCACGCGGAACCGCTTGGCACGAATGCTGGAACCAGCGCCCTCTTCGTAGTAGACGATCAGGACGCTGCCGTCGTTGAGGTTCACCATGGATGGATAGGCGCCGATGACCTCGTCGACGAGAACGTTGTCGCTCCAGGTCTTGCACTCGTCGCGGCTGAACCGGAGGCTGGTGTTCGGCAGGCGGAAGGCCAAGAGGATCACGTCGTCTTTCGTGCGGAGGAAGTAAGGGCAGTGGCCGGCAAAACCCATGGGCTGTGAAACAGTCCAGCTTGCGCCGCGGTCTTTCGAGGTTGCAGAACACATATGGGGACGCTGGGCGGCGTAGAGGGTTCCGTCCTTCAGTTCGATGATGTCGGTTTCGGCATCCAGGCGGATGCCGCCGTTGTCGATGAGCACTTCCGGCTGCCAGGTCTTGCCGCCGTTGTCGCTGAAGACAACCGACCCCTGGGAACTGTTGGCGTTTTCCGTGTACAGCCCCAGGATCAGACGGCCGCCGGTAAGCTCCCGGATCGGCGAGCTGCAGTAATGGGTCTTGGAGATCTGCTGGGGCTGGGACCAGGTCTTTCCCAGGTCGTCGGAGGCGACCATCCAGGAGCCGAGGCCTTCGTAGTCCTTGCTGCCGGTTCCTTTGCGCAGGGAGAAGAAATTGCAGATCAGCCGGCCGTTCTTAAGCTGGACGATCGAGGGATCGCGATCGTCGTCGGGCCCGTCGTAGAGGGTCTGGGCGGCCGACCAGGTCTGGCCCTCGTCGCTCGAGAGGCAGTACGAGATCCGTCCTCCCTTGGGCAACTGGTCGTTCGGCAGTGCCACGTGGCCGTAGCCGGCGTAGAACACGCACATCAGCCGTCCGTCGCTGAGCCGGCAGACATCCGGAAACGCCTCGTAGCCGCCGGCGCCGGCATCTTCGCATACATGTACGAATGCGGGTGGCGGCATGGTGAAGTCTTCTGCCGGCTTTGTCGCAGTGCCAGCGACGCGGATGTCTTTGATGCGGACCAGTCCCTGGCTGCCGTAGAAGCCGATGCGGCCTCTGGCGAGCGTGTCGTCCTGGGCTTCGTAGAGGAGCTTGCCATTGAGGGAAACCCGCAGGGTATTGCCGCGGCACTCGAGTTGTCCTTCGTGCCACTGGCCGGCTGGTTTGTCGAGCCCGCTGAGCCGCTTGATTTCATTCCACTCGGTTGCCTGACTGTGGCGGACGAGAATCGCCTGGCCGCGATCGAAATGGACGTAGTAGTAGCTTCTTCCGTCGACGGCCCGGACGATGAATCCGCAGGCGAGAACTCCTTCGGCCTGGGGTTCGACGAGGAACTTCGCCGTGAGCACGACATCGCTCCACTCGTGGGGCAGATAGACGGCGCGGGAGATTTTCTGGCGGCCGTCAAGGACGAGCTGGCCGTCTTCGATCCGGGCCGAGCTGTCGAGCAAGAGCCAACTGGTGGCAGCGTCCGGGACCGCCAGATCGACGGCGAGTTCTTCAGCTCCGAGCGGTGATTGTCCCAGCAAGACCGCGCAGGTGCCCAGCAACAACAAAATCCAAATTCGCATGGTGATGGCTCCTGAATGAACGACGTGTGTTTTTCACAGCCCTATCGATCCGCATTGCAGAGTTTAGAGCTTTTCGACCAGGGCACGGATGTCTTCAAACTTCTGTTCGACCAGCAGGCGGCCGTAATCGTCAAAGACTCCCTGGCCGACGTTGCGCCACCCGGCCCACGCCTCCTTGCCGGCCTGGGCCAATGCGATCTGGCGGTTGACGAGGGCCGACTCGGCCTGGATGAAACGCTCGAGAGTCGCCGCATCCCAGGATGGCATCTGGCGAGCCAGCCGGGCAAGGCGGTCGACAATCAGTTCCGCCATTCTTTGGCCGTCTACACGTGTTGCGAACCGTTTTGGATCCTTTCCTCCGACGCCGCGATGGGGCTCGTCGCCCAGCCGGTCCAGATCGACACTGGGCGGATCGAGGTACATCATCAGAGACGTCTCTCCCCAGGCGGCGTGGTCGCCGCGGTAGCCGGCATCGAGGGCCAGGAAGTACTCGGGGCAGCCCAGCACGGGCACCTGGAGAATGCGGCTCATGCGGACGGCCGTTTCGCGGACCACGATCTGCTGGCCGGCCCCATAGTGGCCGGTCAGGATAATGATGGAGCGAAATCCCTGGCGCACCGCCTCTCGGCACAGCTTTTCGAGCCAGGGGTGGAGGAGAACCGAAAACAGGTCGTTCTCCGCTTCCATAACGAACGTATGGGGCTGATCCAGCCCGCCAATACCTCCATAGAGCGGCGGGGCGACGAGCCCACCGCCACGCTGGGCAGCACGGGCGCACAGCATGTGTGCCTTGAGCGCGTCGAGACCGACGATGTTGTGGAGTCCGTGCCATTCGATCGTGCCCAGGGGTAGAAACAGGAGTGGGCACTGTTTCATGGCCTCGTCGATCTGGTGGGGCCGCAGGTGTTCTAAGCGGACCTCCGGAACGGCTTGCGTCTCTGGGGCCGGACCGGTGGTGGCCGAGTCGGCGGCCTGGCACGCGAGGGGCGCGGCGGCAACCAGGCCCGCGAGCATGTTTCTGCGCGATAGGGGTTGAGTCATATCAGTTCTCGTTGGACTGGAGTTCTTTCATCCGCCGCTTTTTGACGGCGGGCGAGAGGTGCGGTATTCCGCAGAGACTGCGCCGTAGTTTCCAGACCTGTTTCCACCGGGACAAGCCTGGCTGGGGTACAGTATCCTATGACCTGTTTCCAGGGCGCGGCGGAAAGGTGGTGAGTGGTCGACGGTCAAATACGATCTCCGATACAGCGGGTGAATATGGCCTTCGGCCAAAAGTATGTTTTGCCCCAATTCCTGGGGCGTTGCCCCAGGCTACGGTGGAAAACAGGCCTTCGGCCAAACGATCTGCGTAACCTCACCGCTTCCAATCTGTCACTTGGCCTGGCACCGTCAGGCCGAATATCGCAAGATCTTCAAGGAACGCTTCGGAAGGGGCCATTGCTTTGTGGGGGCGGCCGCCGGGTCGTCCATGGGAACGTAGGCATCATTTGTCACGACCTCTTGGGGCGATTGGCCGTAGTTGGCCAGCACCAGGTAGAGCTGGCGATTGGCGAAGGCCGAGGCCACGCAGCCCTGGGGCAGGGGTGCGGCGAACAGGTCGGAGTCGGCGATTTCGAGGTAGGCCCATGTGCCGTCTTCGACCATGGCCAGGTACTGCTTGAGCCAGCGGGCATGGGCGGGCCGCATGTCCGGGTTGGGGGGAATGGGATCCCAGCCGCCGTAGATGTAGGGGCCGTCGGGGTGGGCCTGGTAGTATTTCCAGGCTTCCGTGTAGAAGCCGTTCTCCGTCACTCCCGGCAGCCGTGGAATGGGGATCACGCCCCGCTCCCCCGTGAGCGGCCGTCCGCCCTGCAACAGGGGGAACTGCATGTAGGGGATCGAGTGCAGGAAGTGTTCGGTTTCTCCCTCCACCTTGGCGAAAGTCCCCTGGATGCAGGGAACAACGTAAGGCGTGTGGTTCTTCGTGTCCTCGCGCAAGCCATCGGCATTGTCGACGTTCTCACCTACCCAGAGGTAGTCGTAGACCTTCAGTCCGCCGGTGAGCGGCTCGTTGGCTCGATCGGCGTGCATCTTGTAGATACCGCCGCGGCGCTTGATCTCCGAGTAGATGAGATAGAGCAGGTCGGTCATGGCGCCGTCGTACTCGGGGGTTTCGTTGAAGGCGACCACTTCGTCCTGGGCAGGCTCCTTGATCCGTTTCTCCGCGTTGGGCACGTATCCCCAGTCGTTGTAGAGGCCGTCGAGCTGATAGTCCTCGAGGATCTGGATCATCCGCGGCAGGAAATAGGCTCGCCACCCGGGGCTGGCCGGCGAGCAGCGCATCAGGTCCCACCAGCCAAACAGCCCGTCACCGGGACGCGTCCACTCTTTGCGATATTCGGGATCGGTGCCGGTGAAGTATCCGCTGGAGGCGTAGGCCAGGATCTTCATGCCGCGCTGGTGGACCATGGTGACGAAGCGGCGAAATCCGTCGGGGTTGACGGCGGTGAGCTTGTTGCGGCCGAAAAGCCCATAGCGGTCGTTCCATTCGTCCATCACGTGGACGAGTTGGATACCGTGGTTCTTGAGCCGGTCGAGTTCCTGCTCGTCATATTCATTGGGCTCCCAAGGCGTACGGCTGGGATACTCACCCATGTTGTAAACGCATTGGGCCGGCAGGTAGTCGGTGATCAGGTGTCTGCGCAGGCATTTGCGGATCTTCTGGGTGCAGATGGCGACATTGGTCAGCCGGCGGCGGTGGTCCTCGGCGGTGTAGCTGGCGAGAATTGCCGGCGCTGCGGATCGGGCCGCGGCCGGATCTCCCGCGGGGGATTGGGCTGCCAGAATGGTACTGGCGGGGAGGGCAACGGCGGCCCCCGCCGCAGCGCCTTGGGCGGTGGTTTTGAGGAATTGTCGTCTGTCCATGATGGTCTCCTGGTGCTGGTCCGATTTTCCGAAAAGCGGAACCTATTGTTCGACCGCCTCTACGCCAACTGGTCCCGGTTCTCGTGGATTTTCGCGATGGCGTTGGCGATGTCGTCCATGTCTTCTTTTCCTCCGAGCAAGAGGTTCTGACTGAAGCAGACGGCCTCGCTGCAGAGCAGATCGTTGTCGGGGCATTCGATTTCCTGGCGGCAGTGGTCGAGCTGCTCGCGCGAGTACATCCGCTGAAAGTTCCGGGAACTCAAGGTGTCTTCGATCATGGCCGCCTTGTTCAGACGGCCGTAGCCGCCGGAACAGGGGATGCCCTCGGTGCGCAGCGCGGCGATGAACTTGTCGCGTCCGGCGCCGTTGAACTCCTGGGGGTTGTAGCGGAAGGGATAGAGGTGGTAGGCGGCCCGGGTCACGCCGTCGTAGAGCCGGTGGGGCATGATGCCGGGGATCTGCCGGAGCCTGGCCGTCAGGTAGACGGCGTTTTCCCAACGCCGCTGGGTCTGCTCCTCGAGCCGCTGCATCTGGGCCAGCAGGATGGCGGCCTGGAACTCGGTCATGCGGCACTTCGAGCCCAGACGCGGTCCGCCGGTCCCGAAGTTGTGGTAGGAGTACGCCCGGTCCATCAAGGCGTCGTCGTTACCGACCACGGCGCCGCCTTCTCCGCAGGTCAGGTGTTTCGAATTCTGGAAACTGAAGCAGCCCAGGTTGCCGTGGGTGCCGCACTTTTTGCCGTTGATCTCCGCCAGCCAGGCCTGGCAGGCGTCTTCCAGCACCACCAGGTTGTGCTTCTTGGCGATTGCGTTGATGCGGTCCATGTCGGCCGGCAGCCCGTAGATGTGAACGGGGAGGATGGCTCGGGTGTTGGGCGTGATCTTGGCTTCCATCTTCTCCGGATTGACCAGGAATGTCTCGCGGTCGGTATCGACCATGATCGGCAGGGCGCCGGAGAGGAAGATCACGGCTACCGAGGCCACGAAGGTGTAGGGACCGACGAGCACCTCGTCTCCCACGCCGATATCGAGCGCGTTGAGGGCGGAGAGGAGGGCAGTGGTGCCGTGGGTGGTGGCCAGGCAGCGCTTTGCTCCCAGGAGTTCGGCGTATTTCTTTTCGAACTCGGCCACAACCTTCGCCCGTGACCAGACTCCGCTGCGGAGGACCGACAGGACCCGCTCTTCGTCGTGCTGCTTATCCCAGATCGGCCAGCCGGAGAACCCCTTGGTCCGCACCGGCTTGCCGCCGCGGACCGCCAGCTTGCTTGCGGCCTGAGTTTCCGCGGCGCGTGTGGGAACCGTCTGGCCGGTCACTGCGGCGAGAGATCCCAGGGAAGTAGCCGCCACAAACTGTCGTCGAGTGAAACGGGGAGTTTCCATGTCTCGGTCCTTTCGTGGTCGCGGGTTTCTTGGTTATGCGATCAGGCTACCGGATCGCATAATGCTCCGCAATGGCTGGGCTAGGGGAGCCAGTCCGGCCTTTGGAACGAGACAACCACGGGACCGGGAAAGAAACGAACCACATGAAGACGGCGGGGGACGGCCGGCGAAGGGGAGTGTGAGACCTTGGGGCTGTTTTTGGGCAACAAATGGGCATTTTTCCAGATAAGGGGTCTCGGGAGGGGTGTCTTGCTCGATGGGCTTTGCAGGGGGGAGGCTCATGGCAAGGACGAACGGGTGGAGAAAGGAGGGGCGGCGAACGAAGCGGGTGGGCAATGGGCGGAGAGGTTCAGCATCGCGGGCGGGGAGGGAACGGTTGCCGGCAGGTGTGGCGGCGGCAGAGGCTGCCGAGACGGGCGAAGGCTGGCTGGGGGTGGCGGTCGAGGCGGGGCGGACGTTTTTTCCCGAACGGCCGGCGCGCGCGGCGGCGAGGAAGCTGGCGAGCAGGTTTTCACCAGACGGGGCGTTGGGGGGGCAAATGGTGCGGATGGGCGCGCCGCGGCGACCGAAGCCGCGGAGTTCCCAGCCTTTGAAGTAGAACCCAGGAGCGTAGAGACGGACGCTTTCAGCCATAAATTGCCTGAGGGGGCGGAGCAGTTCCCTGCGCTGACGGGCGATGTCGCGGCGCCAGGAGCGATCGCGCTGGATCCAGCCGAGCCGAGAGCGAACGTGCTGGACGAGCGGGCCTTCGCGGCCGAGGTAGATGGAGCGCTGCCGCCTGTGCTCGCGCCAGGCGAGGCGAAAGTAGGGGCCGAGACGCCGGCCGCGGTAGTTGCGCCAGGTGGCGACAACGGCGCCATGGCGATCGAAACCGTCAGGGGGGTCGCGGAGGAGGGCGAGGGCTGGGTGGTCTTCGTTGCAGATTGTCATGTGTACAGTATACAAAACGGCAGGTATTCGTCAAGTGGTTTTTCTGGCCTTCCCGCAAGAGAGGGGCTTGGGCAGGGACGGGGGCAGAAGATGCTCCCCTGGACGCTGCGCCCTCACACCGCCATCAGGTCTGGGAATTGCCAGACATCAAACTGCTCGTCACCGAGTATCAGCAGCACCGGCTGACATGTCCCCGCTGTGGGGAGACGACCTGTGCGGAACTGCCCCCCGGTGCGCCACGGGGTCAGTCCCGGGGTGTGAACGGTTACCGGCACCGGCGGCAATGTTCGTGGGATGGCCCATGGCACCATGGTCAGTGCCGGTCACTTGTCCGATTTCAAGCCCGAGTCCGTGCAATCGTCTCGTCCAGAGACCGCAAGAGGGGGACGAGTCCGCAAGAATCCTCAGATGACCCCAGCACGACGGAGCAAGCCTAATAGCATGAAGAGGACACCGCCAAAGTGAAGGACAACTATGAGGGCGACAAGAGCAACACGCGCCTTGACGAACTTCAGTGCGCGAAGACCATGCCGATGGACGTAGACGACCAAAGGCGCAAATATCAGCACAAGGCACATAGCCTTCACGGCGAGCATGAGAAGAATGTTATACGGCATGGGTAAGGAATGCGACAGGTACACGTGGATGCCTCCCTCAAGGCCGATCACCTCAAGGAACACGGCAATGCCAACACTTGTCCTTGCCAGATCAACGTCGCAGTCGGCAATTTCGTTTGTCTTGCCCCCACAATTTCCACTCATGGGACCTTTTCCTGGCATTACCGGTCAACTTAGCTATCTGGCCAAGAGGAGGAGGAATTCGTTCACAATCAATGGTATCCGACGGCGCTCGCATTCTCGCCGTTAGCTCACCGACGGTGGCAAGAGCAGTACTTGCGCGTACCGGCCGGGTCCCCTGAATCGCGCCATCGCTTCCTTTTTCCAGGGACTCGTCGGCCCACCAGGCGGCCACGTGCTGGGCCTTTTCCTGGAGAACTGGACCTGGGTGGGCGAGTGGTCGGAGAGAAGGGCATTCTGGACCGTGCCGTAGCGGAGGACGAAATCCTGCTGGTTCTGGTTGAGGCAGCGCTAGGTGAGGGCAAAGGAGGAGTCGGCCGCCTTGATGAAACTGTCGCCGTTGGCGTCGGCGGTGGCGAGGGAGGTGGCGTAGCTTGCCCTATCTTGTCAATACTAGCTGCGGCCCGGTGTCGGACCCGCGTTTCTTCGTCTATCGCGCTGCAGGATCCGCTTTGGCACGCCGTTTTTGCACGACTCGAACAGGAAGAACGTACCCGAAATCGACGGACGCGGCGATTCTGATCTCGTCCGCGGCTTCGCCAAAGTGACCCTTATCCAGCAGATCCATGAGCACGTCAAGGCCATCCTCCGCAGGTTGCTCCCACGGTTCATCCAACGGTTCATCCAACGGGGCATCGAGTTCGGCTCCGGCGCTAACGAGCAGCTTCACAATACCCATACGACCCTTCTCATAGTGGTGTTGTACACAGGAGCGGCCAACGTCGTTGACCACGTGAACGTCTGCGCCAGCTTCGATCAGAAGTTTGGCGAACTCCACGGAGACCGCGTAGAAAAGGGGCGTCTCTGTCCCACGATCACGATAGTTGCAGTTGGCACCATGAGCGATGAGAAGGCGCCCAATCTCGACGTGGTCGCGCTTGGCAGCCAGAAGCAGCGGGCTATTGTCAAGTCCATCCAGAGCGTTGGGGTCGAAATTCAATTGCAGCAACCGTATTGTTGCTTCCAGATTACCTTCGAACGTGCTGTCTGTCAGAGGCGCGCATTTCCCACTCTCTTCCACCAGGACCCCTCGCTCAAACAGGACATCGATGACTTCGCGACTTCCGAACTGTGTGCCATACTCCGGAATGCTCCATGAGTAGAGTTCCACTGACCGACCAACAGTATAGTGCGTGAGCATAGGCATGTCCGCAGTAAGTCCGCTCATGGAAATCGCATCGGTTGGCAACTGCTTTATCCGATCGGTGCGACCGTTTGCGATGTCTCGAAAGAGCTGGAGCAGATCGGGGGGAATCTCCGTCTTCCGGCATACCAGGAAGGGCAACCTGCTCGCGATCGTGCTCTGCACGCGAGGATGCTGACGTGTGTACAGTTCTCGATACAGCGATCCTCCTACCATCTCGCATGCATCGACGTAACGCCAGTCGACGACGGCATTCTGGGCGCATTCGGTCGCTTCGCCCGGCTCGCAAAATCGGGCATTGGCGACCTTGCGTCCAGAAAGCGTGAGATCTCCTATGCGATCCACCAGGAGCCCCACCGGCGTGTACGAGTCGCCGGTGTCTTCAAGGACGGTCACCATGAAATCCCGCTGGGCCCGCTGTCGCTTGTCGAACGCCCGGCGAAATTCAGGCAACGTTTCCTGGGACTTGCGAATCGCTGCCCGTATTGCATCGTCCTGAATCTCATCCATTGCACATCGACCCTTGTTGAACTCGCAGTTCGCGGGCTCCGAATGCCCCGTCACCGGCGTTTGACAAAACGTGCGCCCACAGGCTACGGCACAAATGACAATTGCAGCCGGCACGAATCTCATCATGGCAGCCTCGTTTGGGGGTATACGGGGTCAACTCCTGCCTCTTGACAGTGCTTCCAGCCTTTGTACCACGCGATCAGCGCCGCTGCCATCACGATGACCAGAAAGCTTGGCTACTTCGGTCATCCGCCGGCCGCCGTGGCGGACCTCAAGCCAGATGGCGATGCTGCGA
>CAZLWV010000122.1:20807-26039 GCA_964563135.1 uncultured Planctomycetaceae bacterium | reverse complement strand
GGCCGGCCAGGCCGAGGCCCAGGCCAATCTGGCGGCCTGCCAGTCGGACTATGCCAGACTGACGGCCGGCTTCCGGTCCGAGGAAATCGCCCAGGCAAAAGCCCGTGTTGCCCAATTGACCGCCGATCATGAGCGGCTGGTGCGAGGCCCCCGCCAGGCCGAGATCGAGGCGGCCCGAGCCCATGTCAAGGTTGCAGAGGCCGGCCTGACGCTGGCCCAGCGGGTTCACAAACGGACGGAAGAACTCCTCCGCACCAACGCCATTGCCGCCGAGCAGATGGACCGTGCCATCGAGGAACTGGATGCAGCCAGCGGACAGCTCGTCGCGCGGACGAAGGAACTCCAGGTCCTCGAGGAAGGGAGCCGCCAGGAAGACATCGCCGCGGCCAAGGCACGGCTGGACGAGGCCCAGGCGGCCCTCGACCTGATGCTCGCCGGATACCGCCAGGAGGAAATCGCCCAGTCCAAGGCCAAGGTCGAGGCTGCCCAGTCCGCCTTGTCGGTCATCCGCGCGCAGCTCACCGAGCTGAAGATCGTTGCCCCTGTCAGTGGCGTGGTGGAATCGCTCGAGCTGCGTCCGGGGGACCTCACCGCCCCGGGCGGGCCGGTCATGTCGATGATGGAATCGGAAGAGCTCTGGGTACGGGCCTATCTGCCGGAGCGTCTGCAGCTGGAAATCGGCCAGACGGTTCCAGTCACCGTCGACGCCTACTCCGAGGAGTTCACCGGAGAGGTTACCTTCATCTCGCGCCAGGCCGAGTTTACCCCCAGCAACGTGCAGACACCGGAGGAACGCTCCAAACAGGTCTTCCGCATCAAGGTGACTATCCGCCAAAGTCAGGGTCGGCTCCGGCCCGGCATGTCGGCCGATGTGTGGCTCACGCCGCAGGACGGCAGGCCATGAGCATGCCCGTCATCGACACCCGGCAACTCACGCGGCGTTTCGGCGACTTGACCGCCGTCGAGGATGTTTCGTTCCAGGTGGAGCGTGCCGAGATCTTCGGACTCCTCGGTCCCAACGGCAGCGGTAAGTCGACCATCATTCGCATGCTCTGCGGAGTGCTTCCTCCCTCGGCCGGTGAAGCCCGGGTTCTCGGCTTCGACGTGCGAACCGAGGCGGAACAGATCAAGCGCCGCATCGGCTACATGTCGCAGAAGTTCAGCCTCTATCCCGACCTCTCGGTCCGCGAGAACCTCGAGTTCTACGGCCGTGTCTACGGGCTTCCCCCGGCGAGTCTGGAGCGTCGGATCGCCGACGTGCTTGACCTGACCGCCCTGGAAGACCGCGTCGAGCAACTTGCCGCCAACCTTTCCGGCGGCTGGAAACAGCGGTTGGCGCTGGGATGCGCGCTGATCCACGAGCCGGAGGTGGTGTTTCTCGACGAGCCGACCGCGGGAATCGATCCGGTCGCCCGCCGGCAGCTCTGGGATCTACTGTTCGAGCTATCCGCACGGGGCGTCACGCTGCTGGTCACCACCCACTATATGGACGAAGCCGAACGCTGCAGCAGCGTGGGCTACATCTACCTTTCAAAGCTGCTGGTGCTCGGCGACACGGACGACCTCAAGCAACTGCCCGATGTCACCCCCGAGGGAACCCGCCGATTCGAATTGATCCTGCCATCGGCGACCGTGCAGCTTGCCCGGCTGCGAGGGATGGACGGAGTTCTGGACGCCACCCTGTTCGGCGATACCATCCACACGCTGGTTTCCGGGGAGCTTACGGAAGCTGCGATCGTCGAGCGGCTGGAGATTCCGCGGGACAAGATCGAGATCCGTCCCATAGCACCCACGCTGGAAGACGTCTTCGTGACTCTGACCGGCGCGGCCGACCGGCGCCGCCAGGCCGGCCTAGCAACCGGTCCAACGCTGCGGCTCGACACCCGGTCCTCGGGCAGTTCCCCGGCGGCCGTGCAGGTGGCCGCACCTCCTTCGCCACCCGTTTCCGCCAGTCCCCCGTCGCCCGAGAACACGCTCACGGGCCGATCGACCGACGGATTCACCGCGATCTGTCTGAAGGAGTTTTCCCACATTCGGCGGCAACCTACCCTGTTCTTCGTCCTCGTCGTGCCGGTCATTCAGACGCTCATCTTCGGCTACGCGATCGACACCCAGATCGAGCATATTCCCACGGTGGTTTACAATCTCGACCAGCGCCGCTACTCGGACCACCTCGTGGACGCGCTGGTCAACACCCGCAAATTCCAGATCGTCGACCAGACGCACGACGAAGAGTCGTTCCGCCGCGCGATGACCTCCGGACACGCCAAGGTGGGCGTCAAGATCCCGCCCGACTACACCGACCGCATCGTGCGCCACGAGCAGGTCTCTGTCGAGGTGTTGATCGACGGCAGCGATTCCCAAGTGGCCACCACGGCCTTGAACGCCGCCAACCTGCTTGGGGCCAGCCTGTCGATTACGATCGCCCGCACGTCGGCCGAAGCCGCCATGACCGTGCCGTCGCGCGGGCCGACCGGCAGGCCGGCGCTTCCGATTGAAATGCGCCCGCGCCTGCTCTACAACCCCGACCTGGAAAGCTCCCATTTCTTTGTTCCAGGCCTGGTGGGAATCATCATGCAGCTCGTCACGCTCTTCCTCACCTCGTTTGCCATCGTCCGCGAACGGGAGATGGGCACCCTCGAGCAGCTCTTCGTCACGCCGGTCGGTCGTGCGGGGCTGATGCTTGGCAAGCTCGCCCCCTACGCCATCCTCGGCTTCATCGAAACACTGATCGTCCTGTGCGTGATGGTCTACATCTTCGGCGTTCCGATTCACGGCTCGATCGCGCTGCTGCTGGGCCTGGCCACACTGTTTCTCGTCTGTTCGCTTGGCCTGGGCCTCCTGGTTTCGACACTCGCAAAAACCCAGGTGGCCGCCCTCATGTTCGCCTTCATGGTGATGCTTCCCTCGGTGCTCCTTTCGGGCTTCATGTTTCCCCGTTCGGAGATGCCTCCGATCATCTACGTGCTCACCTTCGCGATTCCCGTCACCTACTTTCTCGAGATCCTCCGCGGCGTCGTCCTCCGCGGCAGCGATCTGCTCGACCTGGTGCCCTCGGTCATCGGGCTGGCGATCTGCTGCATCACGATTCTCACCCTGAGCATCGCACGATTCCGCAAGCAGCTCGAATGACCCGGGCGAAATCATCCGTTATCTCTTGATTCCTCCGCGATCCCGGGCTAGTCTGACCGGTTCTGAGAAGCACTTGGATTGCATCGACCAGCCGGGCTAGCCCCGTCTCGAGGAGAACGACCATGATTCGCACCGCACTGTTCTGCCTTTCCGGCGTGTTCGCCGTTGCGATTGCCTCGGCAGCCGACGATGCCACGGTCAAACCCAAGGACGACGGCTACCGCGGGATCTGGTTCACCCTCGGCCAGTACACCGATGGCCCCTATGGCAAGGGCGATTGGAAGAGTTTCTGGGACTACGGCGACAAGTATTCGGGCGGGTTGGGCACCTACACGGCCGACCACACACCGATTGCCGTCTATGCCCCGGCGGTGAAGAAGACCTTCTTCTGCTACGTCCGCAAGGTGATCGGCGCCGAGCCCGGTACCCCGTTCGCTGTGCTCTGGGCCGACGGGAATCCGGACAAGCTCTCGATCTCGCGGCTCTATTTCGCCGATTTCGAAGGCAAGACGGTACGCCGACTCCCTTACGACATGAAGGAAGAATTCGCCACGCCGGAAATCCTCGAGCCGTTCTGACCGCCTACCGCTTGACGACCCGGATCTCGAACAGACTCGGCCAGTTCTTCCCCGTCACGAACAGCCGCTTCGATTGGGGATCGTAGGCGATGCCGTTGAGCACGGCGTCGGGATTGGCCCGCACCTCGGCCGGAGCCAGGCCTTCCAGGTCAATCCAGGCGGTTACTTGCCCCGTGTCGGGCGAGATCCACGCGATTCGGTTCGTAGTCCACACGTTGGCCAGGATCACGCCGTTGGCATACTCCAGCTCATTGAGATTGCGGACCCACTCCTGCCGGTCGCGGACGCCGATCCGTCGCACGACTTGAAACGTTTTTGGATCGAGGAACTGGAGAGTCGGCGTGCCGTTGCTGAGAATAAGCCGCTTCCCGTCGTGGGTGAGGCCCCACCCTTCGCCGCGAATACGGAACCTGCCGAGTTCCTTGAAGCTCTCCCGATCGTAGATGATCCCCAGGGCCGACTGCCAGGTGAGCTGGTAAATCCGCTGGTCCCAGACGGCAATCCCCTCGCCGAAGAAACGCTGGTCGAGCGAGACTTGTTGCAGGACCTTGCCGGTCTGGAGTTCGACCTTTCGCAGCGTCGATTGGCCGTACTGGCCGGTGCCCTCATACAACTGGCCGTCGACGATCGCCAGCCCCTGGCAGAATGCCTGCGGGTCGTGGGGGTAGGTGTTGACGATCTCGTAGCCATAGATCATGGGCATCTTGGCCCTTTCAGCACCCTGCACTATCCCCGGCAGTACTTGAATACCGGCGGCCACCAGAAGAGCCAACCACTCTGGGCAGCACCGGCGGCCGAAGGGGAGAGCAGAGACGACGGGCGTGCAGGCGGCAACCGGGCTGGCCATCAGGAGAGACATCGCATACGGGGGGGAACTGGGCGATAGCTCTGATCGTAGATTCCGCAACGTTTTGTGTCAAACCGAGTTGTCGTCGGCAGGGTAGTCCGCGGACTCCTTTTCCGAGTCTCTCAGCAAGACGCGAACAGGCACCACCAGGAGACCTGCCATCGGCCACTCGAGGGCGGTCTGGATTGATCTTGCCCGTCGGGGTGAACGTGGACCTGATCCAGATGCCAAACAACATGACCACAGGCAATGTGGGCCAGACTGGATTGGTTCGCCATGCCCAGAATGTGAATCACCTTGCCTGCATCAACTCTCGTGGATGCAGTACGGACGGGAAATGCGAGGGGTGGATGTTCACGGCATGGGGCGTTTGTGATCAGTCGGGAGTCGCACCCGGCAGGTGCGACCCACGGGCAGGTGCGACCCAGCAGGGGGCTACAACCCGCGGGCCAGATGGTAATACATCTCGTTCCAGCGGAGCTGGTTCTTCAGATCGGCGATCCTGGTATCGGCATCGATCCGGACCAGTTCCACGCCGGCCATCTCGGCGAAATCTTCGAGATACTCCGTGCCGATGGCCTGGCT
Organism: uncultured Planctomycetaceae bacterium; assembly: GCA_964563135.1. Classification (GTDB taxonomy): domain Bacteria; phylum Planctomycetota; class Planctomycetia; order Pirellulales; family Thermoguttaceae; genus JAAYAY01. Next base: position 20,897 of record CAZLWV010000122.1, on the reverse strand, counting down.
GAATCCGGTGTGATGGGGGCCGCCGGCATGGATCCAGGCGGCGGCACCGATCTTGAGGTTCGGGCGTGGCACCCAGAGCGCCCTGGCGAC
>CAZLWV010000122.1:10156-20662 GCA_964563135.1 uncultured Planctomycetaceae bacterium | reverse complement strand
CCCGGGCCGGCGGGAGCGGTGAACACAAGCCGCACCGGATCCTCTTTGCCCCCGATCGAAAGCGGGTGGATTTCGGCCGCAGGCCGGCTGGCTGCGATCGACTCGCAGATCTCCAGCATATGGGCGCCCAGAACCTTCGGGCCCGCCGGGTCGAGGTGGTAGGTGTAGTCCTCCATGAACGACGTGCCCCCCGGCAGCCCCGTCGCCATAACCTTCATCGCGCGGACCAGGGCGGCCGTCTTCCAGTCCCCCTCGGCACCGAATCCGTAGCCGTCGGCCATCAGGCGCTGCACGGCGATGCCAGGCAATTGTCTCATGCCGTGGAGGTTCTCAAAGGTGTCGGTGAAGCCGGTGAAGCCACCCCGCTCCAAAAACACTCGAAGGCCAAGTTCCGCGCGTGCCGCCTCGCGGAGGGCCGCGCGTCGATCGCCGCCGGGCCTGAGTTCCGGAGCCATCTGATAGCGATCATCGTACTGGCTGGCTAGCGTATCGATATCGGCGTCGCTGACGGAGCTCGTGACTGCGACCAGATCACCTACGCCGTATCCGCTGACCGAGTAGCCAAGCCGGATCTGGGCCTCGACCTTATCGCCCTCGGTAACGGCCACCTCCCGCATGTTGTCACCAAATCGGGCGATCTTCCCGCTCTGGGCGTCGGCCCACGCCGCCGCAGCCCGTGTCCAGACGGCCAGATCGGCCACGACCTCCGGATCCTGCCAGTGCCCTACGACCACTTTCCGCTCCCGCCGCATCCGTGTGCCGATAAACCCGAACTCGCGGTCGCCGTGGGCCGACTGGTTCAGGTTCATGAAGTCCATGTCGATCGTCGACCAGGGAATGTCGCGACCAAACTGGGTGTGGAGATGGCAGAACGGTTTCTGGAGCGACTTGAGGCCGCCAATCCACATCTTGGCAGGGGAGAAAGTATGCATCCATGTAATCAGTCCGATGCACCTGGGGGCGGCCGTCGCCTCCTGGCAGAGCTGCCGGATCGCCTCTGGCGTGGTCAGCACCGGTTTTGGCACGATACGGATCGGGATCGCCGCCGCGGCATCCAGAGCCGCCGCAATCGCAGCGGAATTCTCCCCCACCTGGCGGAGCGTTTCGTCGCCATAGAGATGCTGACTTCCCGTGGCAAACCACACTTCATACTGTTCGAGATTGATCATTCCGCTCATCTCTCCGGGAAACCGACGGCTACAATCGTTCCATCCCGTGCCGCGTCGTTCTGGCAACTTCTCGTGCCCAGGAGGACATCGTACGACGAACCTGCAAAGCGTCTGACAAGAAACTCCCGCCCACCGGGAGCAGGCCACCGGCAAGCGAGCGGTGGCTCGCGACCGACGTTCGGCTGGTGCCCGCTGGCGGCCCCGCCGCCCGGTGCACCTATCAGGCTACCCCTGCAGCATGGGCACCGGCAAGCGACCAATGCGCAAAAAACTACAGAGATCGCGCAGCGTGCGTCTCCTCCGTGTTCGGCCCGCCCGAGAGGCGCCCGCGAGATTCGGCACCGTCTGGCCAATCGTCGCTCCCGGCGCCTGCTTTGTCCCCAGCAGACCTTGCGGCTCCCCGGCGGCCGTGGGAGAATCGCCGCATCCGGTTGTAGCCCCACGTGTTCCATGGCTGCAGTGGGCCGAAATGACTGCGGCCCCAACTGCCCGGTCCAGCCCCATGCGGTCCGGGTGGGCGCACCGTCCCGCCGGACCGTTTTCACGGATTTTCGCCTCAGGAGGTTGCCATGTTGCTGCGATGTTTGCCGTTGCTCTTGCTCGGGGTCGCCTCGGCAGACGCCGCCGACCTTCCCGCGGACTTCACCCTCCCCGATCCCCCCGGGCCCTTCGTGTCGCAGACGGCGGCCGCATCCGCACTGGCCGCAGGCCAGCCGCTGATCGCCACCAGCTACTTCTACTGGTACGACAGCGATACCAAGGCTCACCTGATCGACGGCGACGGATCCGATGCGCTCACCGACCATCCTCCCACGCTCGAAGGTTTCAGCTACCGCAGCGTGGATTGGCACGCCGCCCAGCTCCAGGACATGATCGACGCCGGGGTCGACGTGGCCCTGCCCGTCTATTGGGGCGAGCCAACCAAGCTGCCCCAGTGGAGCAACGAGGGCCTGCCGCCCCTGGTGGCCGCCCGCGAACGGCTGCTTGCCCAGGGCAAGACCCCGCCGGCGATCGGCATGTTCTATGACACGAGCACGCTCCAGTTCAACTCTCGCGGCGTGCACATCGACCTGACCAAGCCGCAGGGCCGGCTCTGGTTCTACGGTTCGATCCGCGACTGTTTCTCGCTCATCCCCGCCGAGCATCGTGCCACGATCGACGGCCGGCCGCTTGTGTTCCTCTATGCCAGTGCGTTTGCCAAGAATGTGGACGAGCAGCTCTTTACCGCCGTGCGGCAGATGTTTCGCAAGGACTTTGGTGGAGACCTGTTTCTCGTCAAGATGCGAGGCTGGCCGGGCCAGGCAGACAGCCAGTACCAGTGGGGCGGCGCGATCAATCCGCAGATTCTGGATACGGCGGGCATCGGCCCCGGCTACGACCACTCGGCCGTACCCGGCCGCACACCCCTGGTTCGCAGCCGCGACGACGGACGCTTCTACCGTTTCGGCTGGCAGAAGTTGCTCGACATCGAGCCGGCCAAACGCCCTTGGCTCGTCCATGTGGAAACCTGGAACGAACTCCACGAGGGGACCGAGATATGCGAAACCCGAGAATACGGCCGTCAGTACATCGAGCTCACGCGCCATTTCGCAGATATCTTCCACCAGCGAGGCAAGCTCAACTCCACCGATCGAATCGCGCCCGTCGCTGACGTTTCCGCCACACCGGAAACCTCCCGCGGGCTGAGCCTCTACGTATCTCCGGACGGCGACGGTCTGGCAGAAGAGGTTGATATTGAAGGGTTCAAGGCCTGGCGAACGCGTCCCAACCGCCACTCCGGCAACCGCTATCTGTATTTCGATGCCGACTACACGTTCCTCGAGGGGGGTGACGAATCGCTCTCGGTCGTCGTCGAATACCTCGCCACCACGACGGGAGGTGGCATCCTGCTGGAATACGACTCGGCCGACCCGGCGGCGGTGGGGATCGCCCAGTACTTTCGCCAGACGGATCCTCAGCGGCTCTCCGGTTCCGGACGGTGGCAGGAAGCCCGTTTCGAACTGCCGCACGCCCATTTTGCCGGACGGGCAAATGGCGGCGATTTGCGACTCTCGTGCCCCGGCGGAGATCTGACGCTGAGGGCTGTTCGCGCTGTTCGATCCCAGAATCGATAGCGGCATGACGGACCGGCAAATGCGAAGCCCGAACAGGTCTGGTGAATGACTGTCTTCCACCCGGTTCGAATCCCGAGTACACTGCCCTGTGAGGGAGATGGGAGATGAACAGGCCTGTGCGGCCCCCTTTCTCCGCATCGCGCTGGTGGCCCCAACCCCTTCAGGAACCGCCAACCTGGCCACCGGCGGCATACGGGCCCGCGAGCGATTTGCACATTTCGCCGGGGCACGTTGGCGTTTCGCTGCCAGTCAACAAGGTCATCGCCATCAGGCACGCCATGAAACTCCCCCATAAACTTTGCTGCCGACTGCAATTCCGATGTCTGGCCCTTTGCCTCTGCCTCACTGCCGCCTGGTGGGCCCCTGCGGCACGAAATGCCGCCTCGGCAGACGAACCCTCGCCGGACCAGTCCATCCACGCCGATGTCGCCCTGCTGGCCGCCGACGACATGCAGGGTCGCGCCCCGGGCACGGCCGGCCTCGATCGGGCGGCGGAATTCATCGCCAAACGGTTCGAAGAGCTGGGCCTGAAGACCGACCTGGTCGATGGGCGCCCCTTCCAGCCATTCAAGTCGAGCACCCGAGTTCCCCGCGTCCGCACGGGTGCCGACGGCGACGCCACGGACGCCGTCGAAGAAAAGCAGCCGGAAACCGATCCTTCGGCCGGGCCCCCGTCCCAGAACCGCCCTTCGGCTCCCGCTCCCGGCGAGAGCGGCACGGGCAGCAGTGGTGCGGGGACCGGATCCACCTCCCCCTCGCCGTATCCGGCAACTGACCATCTGCCGGAGCAACAGCCTGTTTTGAGGTCGAACCGGTCACAGCGGCGCCCTGTCGAAGTCAGGAACGTCGTCGCCCTGCTACCCGGCGAAGGCCCGAGGGCCGACGAGATCATCGTCGTCGGCGCCCACTATGATCACCTCGGATACCGGGAGAAGAGCGGCAAGATCACGGTCTTCAACGGCGCCAACGACAACGCCTCGGGTACGGCCGCCATGCTGGAGATCGCCCGCATTCTTTCCCAGCGGGGGCAGAGACTGCCGCGAAGCGTGCTGCTGATCGCCTTCGCGGCGGAAGAACGCGGGCTGCTGGGCAGCTTCTACTATGTGAAGCATCCGGTCCTGCCCATGGAAAATACCGTGGCCATGATCAATCTCGACATGGTCGGTTGCCTCGAGGACGACCGCATCACCGCCAGCGGCGTGGGGACCTCGCCGGCGCTCGGAGACCTGGTCGAACAGGTGGCGGCACAGCACGATCTCGACGTGACAAGAATGCCCGGGAGCATTGGAGGCAGCGACCACATGGCTTTCTACACCCACGAGATCCCCGTGGTGCACCTGATCACCACCGGCGGCTGGAACAACTACCACAAGCCAACCGACGACGTGGAGACCATCGACTGCCAGGGTATCGCTCGAATCTCCCGGATGGCCGCCGAGGTGGTGGTCCTTCTCGCCCAGTCCGACGAGCGTCCCGAGTTCAAGGACAGCGGCTGGGGCGGCACGATCGCCCGCAACCTGTTCCGCTTCATGGGTTCCGCCGCCAGCGCCATGGTGGAGCCGAAGAAGAACGATCAGCAGAACTGAGGATCTACAGGATATACTGGTTCACCACGTTCTCGAACAGTTCCTGGCGTCCGCTGGTGCAGGCTTCGATGTCGCCCTTGGCGAGCATGTATTTCTCCAGCGTGTGAAGATCGTGGCTTCCGCTCTCGATCTCCACGCCGACACCGTTGTCCCAGGAGCTGTAGCGGTCCTTGACCATCTTCTCCAGCGTGCCGTCGGCCCGCATTTGGGCGGCGATCTTGAGCCCCTTGGCAAAGGTATCCATGCCGCCGATGTGGGCATAGAAGAGATCCACCGGCTCGAAACTCTCGCGGCGGACCTTGGCATCGAAATTGACACCACCAGGGGCGATCCCGCCATACTTGAGGAAGGCCAGCATGATCTTCGTCGTCAGGTAGATATCGGTGGGAAACTGGTCCGTGTCCCAGCCGAGAAGCAGGTCGCCCGTGTTGGCGTCGACCGACCCCAGGAATCCCTGGTGGCCGGCGTATTCCAACTCGTGCTCGACCGTGTGGCCCGCCAGCGTGGCATGGTTCGTCTCGATGTTCAGCTTGATATGGTCGGCCAGATCATAGGCCCGCAGGAAGTTGATGCACGCCGCCGAGTCGAAGTCGTACTGGTGCTTGGTCGGCTCCTTGGGCTTGGGTTCGAAGTAGAACTGCCCCTTGAACCCGATCTCGGCGGCGTAGTCGACGGCCATCCGCATGAACGTGCCGAGATGGTCCAGTTCGCGCTTCATGTCGGTGTTCCAGAGGTTCTGATAGCCTTCCCGGCCGCCCCAGAACACGTAGCCATCTCCACCCAGCTCCTTGGTCACCTCCAGGGCCTTCTTCACCTGGGCCGCCGCGTAGGCGAAGCTGTCGGCATTGCAGCTCGTTGCAGCGCCGTGCACGTAGCGGGGATTGCTGAACAGGTTGGCGGTTCCCCAGAGCAGCCGGATGCCGGTGCGATCCATCTCGCTCTTGATCACCTTGACGACCTGGTCGAGGTTCTTGTTGGTCTCGGTCAGGTTGGCTCCCTCGGGTGCGACATCGCGATCGTGGAAGCAGAAGAACGGCGCTCCAAGCTTCTGGATGAACTCAAACGCCACCTTGACCCGGTTGATTGCATTGGGCACATCGTCAACCGGTCCTTCCCAGGGGCGGATCATCGTGCCGGGGCCAAAAGGATCGGAGCCGGTGCCTCGCAGGGTGTGCCAATAGGCCACGCTGAAACGGAGCTGATCCTTCATCGTCTTGCCTTCGACGATCTCGTTCTCGTCATAGAAGCGAAAGGCGAGGGGGTTCCGGGATCCGGGACCTTCGAACTTGATCTTGCTGATAGCAGGAAAAGCGGTCATGGCGGGTCTCTCCGTGCAACGCGCAAACAGCGGGTCACTGCACTGACTGAAGGTGCGAAAGACGATATCGTGACAGATATCCCCCGAGGGGACAAGTAGCTGGACACAAGTTGCTTGAAAGACGAGAGTTACAGCCGATGCCTCAGCTCCTGCAGTTCTCGTTCCCGCTCCTGGACAGACGCGCTGGTGCCCCTGAGATGCGCACGGCTCATGAGATCATGAGACAGAGCCCAACTGCGGACGGGATCGCGGCCGGCTGTGCGGACACCTCGCAAGCCGCTGACAGGCAATCGAGGGTGGCAGCAAGTCGCTGGAAACAGAGAATTCGCAAGCCCGCCTCCTGCAACGCGGCTCCTCCTGGGAGCCGCCAGCGCAGAGTTGTCCCCAATCGGGGACATGATGGCGAGGAGAGACGGGCGACAATGCGCCCAGATGTTCCGAGAAGCTGCCGCGGTACCCCGGAAGATACAATGACCGGATTATAGCCGGGGTAACGCTGCCAAGGCCTCCTCCGTTCCCGTAGGCATTGCCTTGACGTTCGACCCCTCTCTGTCCCTAGAGCCTCATCCAAATTCCGAGCCCTTCCCGGTAAGAAAGCGCTCGCTCTTCTCCGTCCGTGTGCCTCTTCGGACCGGCCCCATACGACATGTGAACGTCGTCAATGCCTAGCCGGACGTCGCCTATTATCGCGTCTGGCGGACTCCGTGTCGAGGGTGTTGGCGAAAAATTGTCCCTCCCCCTGGCTGGTTAAGCCAGCATACCTCGCAAACACGCTCGTTTCACGGCGGTCGCGGCCGGCCCCCCATCCCGGCACACCTCAGACAGGGTTATCTAACCACCATCCAGCAAAGAGGTTACACTCCCCGGCAGAGCCGCCGGTGGTTCGGGCTGGCGCAAAGGGAGAGCGCCCCGAACAAGCCTCTTACCTCGCACCGCATGGCAGGCCACGGCTCCGAGGAGCTGGCCCACGCCGGGCGCCGGCCGGCCCCGCCCGATCAATCGCGGCTGGATCACTGCCTGGCAGGCGCAATCGTTGCCACGAAACCGCCAAAGGGACGCACCGCGATCCGCACGGGACTTGTGCGATCGACCGTCATCGTCTTTCCGCCAAACGACCGTGCATCGCCGCCGTCGGCGATCAGATCCAGTTGATAGTTGCCCCCCTCCAGGAACCCCAGATCAAGGCTGACTTTCTTGGCCTGGTCTTCGCCGTTGATCCCTGCCACGAACCATTTATCTCCGCTGCGCCGCGCGACGACGGCCAGCTTGCCCGGCTCACCGTCTACGACGCGGGTGTCATCCCAGGTAACCGGCACATGGCGCAGGAACTGCTTGGGGGCCTCGGCCAGGTTTCGGTAGGCCGAAACACGATCGGCGAAATGGAGCCAGCCGCTTTCAAACACCACCGAAAGGGCCAGTTCGTGGGCGTTGGTGGTCTTATGGGGATAGCGATCGTCGCTCAGCGCGCAGGGCGTGTAATCCATCGGTCCGACTACGTTGCGAGTGAACGGAAGGATCGTGTTGTGCCACGGGGCCTATGCCGGGTATTCCTCGGCAAACGTGTAACACTCCGCTCCCCTGACGGCCTCCATCGACATCAGGTTCGGCCAGGTCCTCGACCAGCCTCGGGGCGCTGTACAACCGTGGAAGTTGATCATCAGCTTGTGCCGGGCGGCGTCGCGGAGGATGTCTTGGTAGAGGGTCATGATGTTCTGCTTGTCGCTCTGGAAGAAATCGACCTTGATCCCCTCGATGCCCCACTGGCTCAGAAGCGAGAACTCGAAATCGCGGACCACCGGATGCGACATCGTTCCTCGCGGCTTTTCGGTGACGTAGTTGTGCTCTCCGCCCGAGTTGTACCACAGGAGCAACCCCACCCCTTTACTCTCCGCGTAGCGGGCCATCTTCCGCACGTCGCCGCCGTCCATCAAGGTCCAGTTGGCATCCACCAGGTAGTATTCCCAGCCCATGTCGGCGGCCAAGTCGATGAACTCGATCTGCTTCTGGTAGTCGCGGGGACTGTCGTGGTCGGACCACCAGCTCCACGCCGCACGCCCCGGCTTGATCCAGCTCGTATCTTCGATCGCGCAGGGGGGACAGAGGTCTGTGACCATCGTCGACCGCACCACGTCGTTGAGCGTCCGTCCCACCATGATCACCCGCCACGGCGTTGCCCAGGGAAGCGGCGAGGAAGGCTCGACGGGACCGACGCCGTTGCCTTCGCCCGGATCGGGAAACCGGAGCTGATACCGTCCTCCGGGGGCCTCGGCGGCCAGCCGGGTGCCGCAGTAGCTGCCGTCGACGGCAGCCTCCGCCAGGAGAATCCACGACTGGTCCTCGATCTGAAACAAGGCCGGCAGGCACCAGCCCGCGGGCGTCGGCGAGGTCGTTCCCGCCGGCACGCCGTTCTGGAAGTACTCCTCATAAGCAGGGGCCCATTGAGTGGCCTCCTGGTACGGCTGGATCCACGCCCGCGAGCCCTTCCGGATCGTGAAGCCGGTCGCTTCGCCGACGACCATGTGCCGCTCCGCGCTCTGCTCGGGGAACCGGTAGCGAAAAGCCACGCCGTCGTCGGCCACGTGGAATTCCACTTCCAGCCGGGCCCCCTTTTCGTTCTGGAATGTCCATGTTCTCCGGTTGGCGTCGACCGAACACTCCCGCCGTTTGCCGTGGACCAGCGTGTAGGTTTCCTTGAGGGAACGAGTGTCGCCTGCGGCCACCAGCTTCAGCCCCTCGACGAAGCCCTGGTCGTTGCGGGTGATCCCCAGGGGGGAGAAGGGCAGGATGGGCGAATCGGTGTTCTCCGATTTTCGGCTCACCTGGTAATACAGGCGGACACCGGGCGAATAACCCTCCAGCGACCCGAGATCGTCGAGCGCTACCGTTGCGCACACGGCTCCATTGGGGGAGCGGATTTCCCACTGTTCACCCCGAACCCCTGCTGAAAGGGCGGTCAAGACGATCACGACCGGGAAAAACAGGCTCCTCGACAACATATCCCTTCCTCCACATGTGGGGGTGCCCAAAATGCTGCAGTTGGCAGCCGATTATTCTAGATTTCGGCCATCGCCCCCACAAGGCGCGCCCCGTTGGCAAACCTTCACTTACCCACTCTTCCCATCTCTATGTTAGAATCGAAGGGATTGGCGTCCCCCCACCCCAGGCGTTCATGCTGCGTTGGCTCCCATGAAGTTGCTCGTGAAAATAGCAGTTGTCATTGCGATTCTGGCCGGAGGCGGCTATTTCGCCTACGCGGGCGTGACGTCCTATCTGAAGAAGGTGAACAAGGTCCACTACCGGCAGGTGGAGGTCGAACAAGGAGAAATCATCTCGGTCGTCAACTCGACCGGCGAGGTGCAACCGGTTCTTCGCGTCGAGGTGGGTTCGTTCGTATCCGGGCCGATCATCGAGCTGCCCGTGGACTTCAACGACGAAGTCAAGAAGGACCAACTGCTGGCCAAGGTCGACCCGCGACTCTACCTTTCCGCCGTGGCCCGGGAAAAGGCGGCCCTGAAGACTCGCGAGGCCGAGGTCACTCGCGTAGAGGCCTTGCTCCGCCAGGCGGAAAACGAGGAGAAGCGGACGAATCAACTGCGAGAGAAACATCCCGACTTCATTTCCGACACCGAGCTGGACCAGATCGTGGCCAACCGCGAATCGCTCGAGGCGCAGCTCGCCGTCGCCCACGCTTCGGTGGAGCAGGCCAAGGCCAGCCTGGAAAACGCCGAGACCAATCTGGCCTACACCGACATCACGGCGCCGCAGGACGGCCTGGTGATCGACCGCAAGATCAGCGAAGGGCAGACGATGGCAGCCCAGTTCCAGACGCCCCAACTCTTCATCATCGGCGTGGAGATGCGCGAACACATGTATGTTTACGCCTCGGTGGACGAAGCCGACATCGGACTGATCAAGCAGGCGAAGGATCGCCACGCGGTGGTCGAGTTCACCGTGGATGCCTATCCCGACGATCTCTTCCAGGGCAAGATCGCCCAGGTGCGGCTCAATCCCACCTCCACGCAGAACGTGGTCACCTACCCGGTCGTGGTCGAGGCCCCCAATCCGGACCTGAAGCTCCTGCCCGGAATGACCGCACGCATCTCGTTCCAGGTAGATCGCCGCGACGCTGTTCTCCGAATTCCCAACTCGGCCTTGAGGTTCTTCCCCAAACGCGAGAACGTCCGGCCCGAGGACCAGAAGATTCTCGAGGGAGGAGAGGCCGAGGAAGCGGTCACCGAAGAGGAAGCCGAAGAAGAGACCTCGAATCGCTCGGCGTCTGAAATGGTGCAGCAGAAACGCAAGCGGAAGAAACGCCACGT
>CAZLWV010000122.1:907-10146 GCA_964563135.1 uncultured Planctomycetaceae bacterium | reverse complement strand
CTTCTCAAGGCCGTCGCCGTGGAAACGGGGATCAACGACAGCTCCTTCACTGAACTGGTCGCCGGCGACCTGAAGAAGGGAATGAAGCTCGTCTCCGGCACCACCAAGAAGCCCGAAGACAAGTAACGCGATCCACGACACTCAGGTGGAACCATGTCTCTCTTGACCACTCTCAAAATCGCCTTACGGGCGCTGGCCAAGAACAAGTTGCGAGCGGGACTGACCGTGCTGGGGGTCGTGATCGGAATTGCTGCCGTCACGACCATGGTGTCCGTCGGGCAAAGCGCCGGCGACCTGGTCCAGGGGGAGTTCCAGGCCTTCGGGGCCAATGTGATCGTCGTCATTCCGGCCAGCATGCGCCAGCACGGCGTGCACCAGGGATTCGGCAGCCGCCCGACCCTGACGGCCGACGACTGCGCGGCCATCTCCGAGACCTGCGATTCCGTCATGGCGGCCTCGCCCATTGTCGGCGGCGGCGGCCAGTTGATCTACGGCAACAACAACTGGATGCCGCGCGAAATGATGGGCGTCGGCACCGACTATCTCACAGTGCGCAACTGGGATATCGGCCAAGGAGGGTTCTTCACCGAGCGCGATATCGCCAGCGCCGCCAAAGTCTGCGTGATCGGCCGGACGATCGTCGCCAAGCTGTTCCAGACCACCAGTCCGCTGGGCAAGACGATCCGCATCCGCAACATTCCCTTCGAGGTCATCGGAGTCCTCCAGGAGAAAGGGGCCAACCTCGTCGGCGATGACCAGGATGACGTCGTCCTCGCCCCTTACTCGACGATCCGCAAACGCTTGCGGGGATCCGATTTCGACAACGTCGACGTCATCTTCGCTTCGGCCCGCTCCCCCGAGGTGATGTCCGAGGCCCAGGAGGAAATCAGACAGCTTCTCTACGAGCGGCACCGTATCGCACCGGGCGAATCGCCCGATTTTGAAGTCAAGGACACCGCCGAAATCGCCGCCTTTCTCGACAAGGTGACCGGCACGATGACCATCCTGCTGGCCTCGATCGCCGGAATCTCACTCCTGGTGGGGGGTGTCGGCATCATGAACATCATGCTCGTTTCGGTGACCGAGCGGACTCGCGAAATCGGTATCCGCCTGGCCGTCGGCGCCCGTTCGAGCGACATCCTGCTCCAGTTCCTCGTGGAAGCCATCGTCCTTTCGGCGATCGGCGGCGCAATCGGCTTCCTGCTCGGTTGGAGTGCGTCGACCGGCATCACGATGCTCATCAACTCGTTGACCTCCGGCACGAAATGGCCAATCGTGGTGTCGTTCAAGGCGGCCGTCGTCGCCATCCTGTTCTCCTCGGCGGTCGGCATGTTCTTCGGTTTCTTCCCCGCGCTCCGTGCCAGCCGCATGGATCCGATCGAGGCCCTGCGCTACGAGTGAAGATCCAGGACTTCTGCGAAAACGATTGCCGGCGTCTGGTTCCACCTGCTACGATGTTGCCGGCCGAGGGGCATGTCGTCCCTTGCCGCAGATCGCTTCCACTGCCCCACGGGAATCGACGGCCATGTGTTTCTTCTGCAGGTCCTGGATCGCGGCGGCAGCATCTGCCGCGGCGCTGTTCTGTCACTCGGCGGCGCTGGGACAGCTCGCAGAAGGCAGGGCAGAACTTCCCACCGAGATGAAGCTCTGGAAGGAAATCGATATTTCCGACTGGAGCGGCACCTTTCCCTGCTTCGGCGATCTGGACAACGACGGCCGCGTCGACTTCCTCCTCTACCGCCAGGGACCATTCACCACGCCCGGCTGCCTTGTGGCGGTCGACCATGATGGGAGGAAGTTGTGGAACTTGGGTGACTCGACGATTCTGAAACACCGTCCTGACGGGGCGTGGAACGAACCAGCCTTGCGAGGCATCGCATGCATCTACGACCTCGATCAGGATCATCGCGCCGAGGTGATTGCCGAGCTCTGGAAAGACGGCCAACCGATGCTCTGCCTTATCGACGGACAGTCCGGCCAGATCGAGGCGCAGCGTCTGTCTCCGTTCGACCTGGAGGTCCGCGGCGGGAAGCGAAGCCGATGCCATCCGTTGGCGATGATCGCCTTGCTCAAGGGCGCCGATGGCCCGCCGTCGATTGTGCTCAAGTTCGAGGCCAGCGGGCGGGTGCCAACCCATGCCGTAGCGCTCGATGCCAAGCTAAAGACGATCTGGCACGTGGAGGGCGAGCCGACCGACGTGGGACATCTGCCGTCGGTGGGAGACCTCGACGGCGACGGACGGGACGAAGTCCTTCTCGGCACAACGCTCGTGGACGACGACGGCACACTCCTCTGGCGCCAACCGGCCCAGAACCATGCCGATTGCACGGCCATCTTCCAGCCCCAGGGAAGCCCAAACCACGCAGCACTGATCAGCATCTGCAACTCGGGTCCGGCCTTCTGCCTCGATGGAACCGGCAAGATCCTCTGGGAAAAGACGACCGAGGAGGTCAGCCACGGCCAGGGAATCTGGGCGGGCAACTTCATCGACTCGGAGCCCGGCAGCGAGGTCATCATCCTCAAGAGTGGCCATTGGGGGGACTTCGTGACCGTGCGAGGGTCTGACGGTAAACAACTCGCCACCTTCCAACACCGCCGCGAGTTGAAGGGTTACCCCGACTTCGCCTGCGTCGTCAACTGGCTCGGGGGCGGCGTCCAGTCCCTCTGGATCCCGATCGACCGGAGCCTGGTCGACGGCCGCGGGGAGGTGGTCGCCGAGCTTGGTTCCCAAGAGGACTACGTCCGGGAGCGGCTCCAATGGGGCACCACCAAGTCGCACGTCGCCACCCAGGCCTTCGCCCTGGACCTCTGCGGCGACGAGCGGGAGGAACTCGTCCTCTATCAGCCCTACAACGGCCGGTCGATCCTGATCTTCACGCAGGCCGATGGCAGCGGTCAACCGAAGCCCTACGTTGCCCAGCAGAACGCCTGCAACATCCACAGCTACTTCTGAGTTCAGACCTCGGCCAGGCACTTGTCGAGATAGGCACGGGCGGCGTTGATCTCGCTGGTGACCGCGGCCCGCGTTTCCATGATGGGAATGCCGCGAGGCACCGGGTGCATGAAGATCTCCACCCAGCGGTCATAGCGGATCTTCTTGAGCGCGGCCAGCAACGGGCGGAAGTCCAGCGAGCCGCGTCCCGGCATCTGCTGGAGTTCCTCGTCCTTGGGCAACTTCTGCATGCAGCCCTTGCCGTACTCCCAGGCATAGAAGTGGACAAGCTTCGGGCCCAGGTCCTCGATGAGCCCGGCCAGCAACCTTTCGTCCTGCGGGAGATGGTAGGGGGCCAGGGCGATACCCAATTTCGGACTGGTCGACAGCTCGCCGAGGTAGCGGATCGAGTCGACGCTGGCAACCAGCGCGTTGGCATGGTTCTCGATTCCGATCGTCACGCCGCGCTCTTCGGCCAGTTCCACCAGGGGCTTCATCTGCTCGACAAACGCCTTGACGGCCGCCTTCGCCTCGGCCCCGGTCACGTTCTTCGGCCCCGTGCTGCCCGTCACCACGAGCGACGCGCCGAACTTCTGGAGCACCTGCAGTTCCTTCCCCAGTCCGAGCGGACCGAGGTCGTAGCGGGTGGTCATGCCGAGCGAGACTCCGTGCTGGCTGAGCAGTTCGGCGAACTGCTCGTGCCCCATTTCCTCCATCTGTTCGCGCTGGTTGGCATGATGCTCGGGCCAGAGGTCGATCCGCTCCGCACCGATTTTGCGGACCTCGCCCACGATCTCCGCCAGGGGCAACTTGCCGTACATGCTCGAGGCCAGTGCATACTCCAGCCGGAACCCGGCCGGTTCAGCGCCCCAGAGGGCGCGGGGCAGACAGGCGGCAGCAGTTCCGGCCGCCAGCAACCGGCACATCTGGCGGCGATTGATGATTCTTGCATCGCTCACGGGCGGGTCTCCGCGAAGGGTGATTGTGGTAATGCCCGCCATTCTAGCCCGCCGGTGAGCCGGACTTCCACCTTTTCGCCCCCGGTTCGCCCAAAATGGCAACAGGCACCCTGCGTTTTGACGGACCAGCCTGTTCTCGTTTTCCGGATGCGTGGTGCATCGAAACACGCCCTGCTAATTCACCACGTTTCGCAGCGGCAAACCGGCCAACGCCCGTCGGCAGGTCTCCGTGGACTTGGTGCGGATGTCAAGAAGCCCTTCCTCGCTGTAGAAGGCGGCGTGCGGATTGAGGATCAGACGCTGGTGGGCCGGATGACTCGGATCCCGCCAGGCAACCATCAGCGGATCGTCGCGCGAGGGGGGCTCCTGCGGAAGGACATCGATTCCTGCTCCCGCCAACTGGCCGCTGGCCAGGGCGGGGGCAATCGCCGAGGTGTCGACGATCGCGCCGCGGGCCGTGTTGACCAGGTAGGATCCGACCGGCATGCGGGCGATCGCCTCGGCGTTGATCATGCCGCGGGTCTCTTCGTTGTGGGGGCAGTGCAGGCTCACCACCATCGACTGGGCCAGCAGTTCCTCGAGGGTTTCCGCTCGCCGGATGCCCAGGCTGCGGTCGTAACCATCGGGTTTGTAGGGGTCGTAGAAGACAACGTCCATCCCCAGCGACTTGGCCCGGAGGGCGGCCGCCGAACCGATCCTTCCCAGTCCCACCACTCCGAACACGGAACCTCGCAGCCTCGTGAGAGGAACCGCGTTGGTGTAGTCCCACACTCCCCGGCCGTCCCGGAGCAGGGAGTTCTGGAGATGGATCCCGCGGGTCAGGGCCAGCATCATGCCGATTGCCGTGTCGGCCACTTCCTCCGATCCGTAGTCGGGGACGATCGACACGGGGATGCCGCGCTCGCGGGCGGCCCGCCAGTCGACATTGTCGTAGCCCACGCCGCCGCGCACGATGACCTTGCACCGCGTGAGCCGCTCGATCGTCTTCCGCGTCAGCGAAATGGCATGATACACGACGATCGCGTCCATGGCCTCGATGCGGCCGACAAGGTCTTCTTCGCATTTCGCATCCAGAGCCACAACCCGGGCCGCATCGCCAAGGATCCGGCGTTCCGGTTCGAGGCCGTCGGTGATGAAATCGGCAATGGCTACGCAATTGTCTTTCATGGCTTGTCCCTTGCGATCACGAGTGTTCGGAAGAAGCCGGCATCATAGCGGCGAGACCGGCCAGTGCTCCAGCCCCGGGGCGGCCACTCCGGCCAGCAGGCGGCGGAATGTCTCCAGCGTCGCGGCGGCTTCGCCTCGCGGTGGGCCGAGGAAACGGCCCTGCGGGTCGCGGTTCCACTCGGCGGCACCCTCGCCCGCCCGACCGGCGAGCACGTAGTCAAACAGGTGGGCCGTGCGAAGTTCGTCGACGGCGTCTCCGGCCCTCACCGCCACATCCGCCAGAAACGCTTCGTCGACCCGTCGGCCGTGAAAGGCCGCCCGGGCGAGCAGCCGGCAGACCCCCAGTCCTTTCAGAAACTCGGCCGCGTCCACGCGGCACGCCCGCAGCCGGGCGATCTCCTCCCCGCCAAGCGGCGACAGGAATAGCGTCGTCACCTGGATTCCGCGCAGGTAGTCGGACCCCGGAAGCTGGCGAGTGATTTGCTGGCACGCCTCCAGCACCACCAGCGGCGATGGGGCCCTTACGATCCGCTCCAGATCCAGCACTTGCGGATAGCCGTGGCTTACGGCGCGAAGATATCGATCGCCGGTGAGCGCCTCGATCTCGGCCCGAGACCGAAAGAAGTCGGGGTTATCCCAGATGGCCAATTCGTCGGGCCGCGGTTGGCCGCTTCGAGACTCCCGGCTCTTGACCACCGAGCACGCGGCAAATTCCTGGTCCGGGCAGAATTGGGCGACCGCCGCCAGCAACGGCCCCTTCCCACCGCACGATGGTCCGGAGATCGCGATCAGGCGTTTTTGGGCAGTCCCCATGAGCGGGCATCCACTGGAACTGGCGTGCAGAATGGATCATAATCCATCGAATCGGTCTGGTTGATCCTGTCCGTTTCGATTGGCTGTTCGAGAGCCGGCCCCAAGAGAACCGCCGCCCTTCCGGTCGTTGTTTCCGCCGTGGGAGGCTTTCCCCGCCGTCCCAGAACCGCATCTTAGCCACTCTTCCTCGGAGAGACAACCATGCGAATCGTTCTGATGCTGCTGTCCGTGATCTTGCTGTCTGCCCACTGGGCGGCCGCCATCGAGCCGCTAGCAACCGTCGAGCTCTGGCCGGGCACGGCTCCGGGCGAGACCGCCGCCATCGGACCGGAGCAACTGGCCCCCGAAACGCCCGACAGGCCGGTCGCCCGGCTGCAGAACGTCTCCAAGCCCGCGATCGAGGTCTACAAGCCCCAGGCCGCCAACGACACCGGCGCGGCCGTGGTGATCTGCCCTGGCGGGGGCTACAATATCCTTGCCTACGACCTCGAAGGCACCGAGGTGGCCGAGTGGCTCAACTCGATCGGCGTCACCGGCGTGGTGCTCAAGTATCGCGTGCCGCGCCGCGAAGGACGGGAGAAACACGACGCTCCTCTGCAGGATGCGCAGCGAGCCCTCAGCCTCGTCCGCTCCAAGGCGGCCGAGTGGAAGATCGATCCGGAGCGGATCGGCATCCTGGGATTCTCCGCCGGCGGGCATCTCTCCGCCACCACGGCGACGAACTCCGACCGGCGCAACTACGAGCCTGTCGATTCCGCGGACCAGCTCAGTTGCCGCCCCGACTTCGCCGTGCTGATTTACCCGGCCTATCTGGTGATAGACAAGAGCGACGAGTTTTCGCCGGAGATTCGTGTGAGCGAGACTACGCCGCCGGTGTTCTTCGTCCATGCGAGCGATGACCCCCACAGTGCGGAAAACAGCGTTCACATGTACCTAGCGCTCAAGAAGGCGGGCGTTCCGTGCGAGATGCACATCTACGCCTCCGGCGGGCACGGGTTCGGGCTGCGGCCGAGCGAGCACCCCAGCTGCACCTGGCCAGCTCGTTGTGCCGAGTGGATGAAGAGCCAGGGATTGCTGGGCAAGTAGCGTTCTATCGTTCGGGAGCCTGGGCGTCGGCAACGCCCGGCTCGCAGGGGGGTATCAGAGCAGGTTTACGACCCGTTCGGCCAGGCCCTTTTCGCCCAGCACGACGTTCAGCTTGCCGCTGGTGGCGACCTTCTCCAGGACTTCCAGTTCCCGGAGACGCATGAGCGTCGGGTTGCCTTCCAGCACCTTGGCGGTGTTGGCCTGGCTGCGCATGGCCGCGGTTTCCTCACGGCGGACGATCAGGTTGGCCTCAGCCGCCTTCTTGGCCTCGGTGACCTTGTTCATCAGGTCCTTCATGTCGCCAGGCAGGATCACGTCGCGGATGCCCACCGAAAGGACTTCCAGACCCAACGCAGCCACCCGCTCGCGGACAATGGTCTCCAGCTCCTTGGCCACGGCGTCCTTATCGGCCAGGAACTGGTCGAGTTCCCGAGCGCCGACCACGGCGCGCAGGGCCAACTGCGCCTCGCGGTAGAGCGCCTGCCGGGCGTCGTCGGCCGCGCTGAGGGCCTTGTGGGCGTCGGCCACGCGGTAGGTGGCCACGGCGTTCAGACGCAGTGTCACCTTATCAGCGGTCATGATTTCCTGGCCGCCGATGTCGAGCATGGTCTCGCGCAGGTCGACCGGCACGAGCAGAAGCTTGGCCATGTTCTTCCAGAAGGCGTACTTGCCCGGCGGCAGGGTTTCCACGTAGCGGCCGTCCTCGAACAGCACGCCCACGTGGCCCTGCTCCACGGCAAACGTGTCGAGCACGCGATCGGCAAGCGCCGAGCGCACGATCACCTGGAGGTCCTTGTGCTCGAAGCGGACCTTGCGGGCGTCGATCACTTCCGTGGCGACCTCGCGGAAGCCGGTCCAGTAGGCGTACAGGCCCGGCGGCAGGATGTGGCTGAAGCGTCCGTCCACCCACACCAGCGCGCGCTCGTAGTCTTTCAGGTCCAGGATGACGGCGCGGTCGGCAAGCGCACCCGACTTGGCGATCACGTCGAGCTTCTCGTGGGCGAGCCACGGCGCGCGCTGCGAGACAACCTCCACCTTAACCTTGCCGAGCGGGTCGAGGAACCAGTGCCGGCCAATGCCGAGCAGGCCTTTGAACTCGCCGTCGTGAAAGTACAGACCCATTTCGTAGCTGCAGATCTTGACAGTCTTCAGCATCAGCACAGTCATCCTTCACCTTCCTTCCGGCCGCCTACTGCGGCGGTCTTCGTCTCGTTTCGGTCGTGTCAGGCAAAGCCGTTGGGCGGCGGAACCAGTGGCGATCACACGCTCTGAGTGCGGAGTGTCGTTTGAGCATCGACGCAGCCTCGGGCGGCACAGCAGCTTCCCTCGGGCTTGTCGCCGCCGGGGCAGGCCCCGGCGCAAGTCGCCCGACATCCATTGCCGCTTGCCTTTAGGCCAGTCGAAGCGGTATCCACGCACTGCATGGCACTCGGCCGTGCTGCCAGCGGCGAACCGCGTGCCGGGCTTGCGCCGATTCCTTCGGGAGTCGCCCGATGGGCAGACTGTCCGGATTCCTCGACGCTGCCGGTCGCTTGCTCGCCGGTGGCCGATCACACATTGGCCCGCCTCCCTCGGGCCGCTTGGAGCAAGTGTTTGTGGCACCTGCGGTCTTGGTACGGGAGTCGAACCCGCGACAGCCAGCTTCCAAAGCCGGTGCTCTAACCACTGAGCTAACCTCACTTGACACGACCTTCGGTCAGAACCCATGAACGGAACACACGCCACCGACCGCCTCGTCTGAGGACGGGGCAACGTGCGCCGTTGGCCTGGCCGTATCAGAGAGGCCGGTGGGAGTCGAACCCACTTGGACCGGGTTGCAGCCGGTTGCCGTGCCGTCTGGCTCCAGCCTCGCATCATTCAGTGTCCTCGCCAGGAGTCGAGCCTGGTCTTCGACCTTCGCAGGGTCGCGTGCAAATCCCCACACTCCGAGGACATTCGTTACTTTAGCGCCCCGCCGAGGAATTGAACCCCGTCTTGCAGTTCCGAAGACTGCTGTGCTGTCCGGCACACCCGCAGGGCTTGCGCCGTTAGTGTCTCGACCAGGAATCGGACCTGGACATGGACCTTCGGAGAGTCCTGTGCGATCCACTACACCATCGAGACGTACAAACAAGAGCCGACGACCGGATTTGCACCAGCACCAGGCGGTTTACAGGACCGCTGCCTTTCTATTCGGCCACGTCGGCCTCTATCAAGCAGGAGTGCGAGGAGTCGAACCCCGTCAGGCGGCTTTGGAGGCCGCTTCCTCTCCCAGGAGGACACTCCTATCAGCCCCGGGCCTT
>CAZLWV010000122.1:0-792 GCA_964563135.1 uncultured Planctomycetaceae bacterium | reverse complement strand
CGGGCCTTGCGGCCAGGGGCCTCGTGGCGTAACAACTACTCTCGCAGCGTCACGTTCCAATACGCTTCGCTGATGAACTTCGACCAGCTTGCGATCCGCACGCTGTGGTCCGCGTACAGCGGTTTCCAAGTTGGGCGGACCGGCTTGCGGCGCAGGTGCATCCGCGCCTGGTCCGGCGTGCGGTCGGCCTTGCGCTTGTTGCAGTCCATGCACGCCAGCACGCAGTTCTCCCAGGTTGACACACCACCCTGCGCCCTGGGCAGAACGTGGTCGATGGTTAGCTCCTCGCTGCCTGGCTGGGCACCGCAATACTGGCAGGTGTTGTGGTCACGCTTGAAAACGTTCCGACGGCTGAAGGTCACGTGGGCCACCGGCAGCCGGTCGTAATCCGTCAGCACAACCACTTCCGGCACCCGTAGCCGAAATCGAACCGCACGGATGCAATCCTCGCCGTCACGCGGACGCAGCTTGGCCCAGTCCTGCCAGGTGTAAAGCTGGTAGTCGGCCGGGTCCACGACGTGCGCGGACTCGTTCCACAACAGCACCAGGGCACGGGCCACCGTGGCGACGTTCACCGGCTGCCAGTTGCGGTTGAGGATCAGCGTGGGACGCTGGAGTACCTTGGTCATGGTCAAAGTCCTTTCACTACAAGGGTGTCTGGCCGGGGTCGAACCGGCACCCTCTGGTTCACAGCCAGGCGTGCAGAAACCGCTACACCACAGACACCGTACACCTATCAGCGCCCCGACCAGGAGTCGAACCTGGCTCGCCTCGTTAGAAGCAAGGCATGAC
>CAZLWV010000121.1:1117-26055 GCA_964563135.1 uncultured Planctomycetaceae bacterium | reverse complement strand
ACGACCGTGTCGAGGCCGATCGTCGGATCGTCGAGAATCAGCACTTCCGGGTCGGACGCAACGGCCAGGGCCAGCGAAACCTGAGCTCGCTGCCCGTTGGACAATCGGCGAATCTTCTGCCGGGGAGAAAGTTCGAAGTGGTCGAGGATCTGGTCGAGGAGCGTTTGGTTCCACTGAGGGTAGAAGGCACGCGTGAACCGCACCGCATCGCGAACCGTCATCCAGCGGTAGATCGGATGGCCTTCGGCCAGGTAGGCGATCCGGCGGCGCACGTCGGGCGAGAGGTCGGCCGCGTCCTCCCCCAGCACCGTCGCCGAGCCGCGGGTTGGGTGGACCATGCCGAGCAGCATCTTGATGGTCGTCGACTTGCCCGTTCCGTTGCGTCCGAGGAATCCGTAGACAGAACCTCGCGGAACCCGCAGATCGAGGCTGTCGACCACGCATTTGGATCCGTAGTACTTCGTCAGCTTCTGCGTTTCGATCACATAGTCCATGCCAACACCCCCGCCTGATTCCCAAGTTGCCCGGTGACCCAATGGCGGCGGTTATTCTGCCGCCGCCATCGTGACGTCACCAATCTCGCCTCACCCCTCTGCTTGCCAATGGAAATTGCCGGCCCGCTCTGTCGCCAGCGCAAGTACCTCCTGCGACGAGAAGCCGAGATGCACCGCCTCGGTCAGAAAACGGTCGAGAAGCTCCACGAGTTTCTCCTTGCGGACCTTTTTGGTCAGCTCGGCCTTCGGTCTGGCGACGAATACACCAAGACCCGGCCGCGAGTGGATCACGCCGTCGCGTTCGAGTTCCGTGTAGACCCGCGCGATCGTGTTCGGATTGACGACCAGGGTTCGCGACAGATCTCGAACCGACGGCAACCGCTGCTCAGGCGCCACAGTGCCCCGCGCGACCGCCTCGCGGAGCTGGTCGCAGAGCTGCCGGTAGATCGGCTTGCGGCTGGTCGGATCGATGCGAAATTCCACAGGAACCTCCCTGAGTATCAACTGTACTAGTAGTATTAGTACAGACGCCGATACTGTCAAGGGGGATTTTCAGAAATTCGGCAGCGGCCCCAAGAAAGACGTCGGCTGGTCTCGGCAGCAGCCTCATTCGGGTGGCATCTCCCAGTGGGTCGCATCTGCCGGATGCGATTCTCAGCGGCGCCAATGAGAAACGCCCAGGGACATACTTTGGACGTGCCTGACGCGATCCTGCCGCATGCCTCGTCTCACGGTGACACTCGGCGAGTGTCACCCACTCAGTGCATCTGCCGGATGCAGCCTTCACGCAGCTCATTCAAATCCCACCCCGACCTGCTTCCCCACCCGGAACACATACTCCCGCGACCGGTCGTACTCCCCCGCGTCCTTCATGTGCTCGATCATCAGCGGCACCTGGCCGGGCAGTGCGGCCAGACGCTTGAGGAACGTCTGGTAGTCGAGCGATCCTTCCCCCAGCACGACCTCGCGGAAATGGACCTGCATCTCCACGTCCCAGGTGATATCCTTGGCGTGGCAACTGACGATCCAGGGCCCCAGCTTGTCGAAGCACTCGTTGAGCAGCTCCGTGTTGCGGTAGAACCGCGCGGGGCTGTTGATCAGGTTGCAGGGATCCAGATGCACGCCAAACGCGTCGCGGTCGACGGCCTTGATCATAGCCAGGTAGGAGTCGGCACTGTCGGGCAGGGCCCAGCCCATCATCTCGTAGGCCAGCTTGGCCGACTTCGGCTTGACGGCGTCGATGATCGCACGGGCATTCTCGACCACGGCGCTGAAGAAGTCGTCTGAGAGATTGTCCGGATGGGGTCCATACCACACGTCCGGATTCCGCGATCCGGCAATGTCCACGCAACACCGGGCTCCGATTTCGTCGGCCAACGCCAGTCCCTCGGTCACTCTTGCCAGGTTCTCTTTCCGCTTCGCCTCGTTCGGCTCCAGCAGATTGCACCAGCGCCCTACCTCGGCAATCACCACATCATGCTTGGCAAAGCCCTCACGAATGCCGCGGATTCGGTCTTTGTCGTCGAGCGGCACGCTCGGACAGTAGGCCGCCCTGTAACCGAGCTTCCGATGAGCGAGTGCCAGCTCTTCAGGATCCTCGGGCTGCTCAAAGACGGGTGCGCCGAGGCGAATCGAACCCTTCTTCGGCTCCGAACCGAGCACGCGCTCCCTGGCAGCGCCTGTGGCCAGCCAGGCCCCCGCGCTCGCCAGAAATGAACGCGTGAGAAACTGGCGTCGATCGGCAGAAAGCGCATTCACTGTCTTCTCCTTGATACCTGATGGTGATCCGGGTCTTCCCATTGAGAAAACGCCTCGGACTATTATACTGACAGGGACTCTGGACGGGCAATTCCGGCCGACCTCGACCAATTGCCGGCCGTGCCCCGCCGCGCCGACCGCGGCAAACCCACATCCGCACATCGCCTTTCTTGCCTGTTGCCGATTCCTGGAAAGACCTGGTTCTATGGGAAACATCTGGATCGCCCTGGGGTTGACGCTGTTTGCCGGAATGGCAACGAGCCTGGGCAGCGCCATTGCGTTCTTCGCCAAACGGACCAACTACCGCTTCCTGTCGATTGCCACCGGTTTCTCAGCGGGCGTGATGCTCTACGTGTCGTTTGTCGAGATCTTTGTGAAGGGCACCGATTCGCTCGTGGCGGCCTACGGCGGCTATTGGGGACACTGGGCCAATGTCGCCTCTTTCTTCGTGGGGATCATTCTCATCGGCCTGATCGACAACCTCATCCCCTCGGCAAGAAACCCCCACGAAACACATACGGCTGCCGAGACGGCTCCGCTTCATGACGCGACAGCCCCGCTGCCGGACTTTGACGAAATCGCCGCCCATCCGCGCGAAGCGGAACCGGGCGCCCACGATCACCGCGTGGCGCACTCGAAACTGCTGCGTATGGGCCTGTTCACAGCATTGGCCATCGCCATTCACAATTTCCCGGAAGGATTGGCGACGTTCCTGGCCGCGCTTGAGGATCCGAGTGTGGGGCTGGCGATTGCGATTGCGATCGCCCTGCACAACATCCCCGAAGGCATTAGTGTTTCGGTGCCGATCTTCTACGCCACTGGCGATCGCAGGAAGGCCTTCGTCTACTCGTCGCTCAGCGGCGTCGCCGAGCCCGTCGGAGCGGGCCTCGCCTATGTGGCGCTGCGATTCTTCCTGGGCAACGATTCGGGAGCCCTGCCGCCTCAGCTCATGGGCATGCTGTTCGGCGCGGTGGCCGGCATCATGGTCTACATCAGCCTCGACGAGCTGCTCCCCACCAGCCGCGCCTACGGAAGAGGCCACGACAGCCTGCTCGGCCTGATGGGTGGCATGGCCGTGATGGCCCTGAGTCTGCTGTTGATGAAATGACCGGGATCTACGGCTTCGACGGGCTGCCGATCTTCTCGGCTGCCTCATTTGCCATCAACCATTCGGCCGCGAGCTCGCCGCTGTGAATGCAGGCGGGAATCCCCACCCCGTGGTAAGCGTTGCCGGCCAAGGCCAGCCCGGGGATGGCATGGCAGCGCGTGCTGATCCGAGCCACCAGATCGAGGTGCCCCACGTGATACTGGGGCATTGTTCCGGGCCAATGGGCCGTGATCTGATAGATCGGATCGCCCGAGATCCCGAGAACCTCGCGAAGCTGGCCAAGCACGATCGGAACGAGCCGGTCGTCGGGCATCTCGGCCATTTCGGGGGCGCGAGCGCCCCCGACGAAGGCCCGGATCAGGGTCTTTGCCTCCGGGGCGCGATGCAGGTATTTCCGACTGCTGAAGCTGCCGGCCAGAATCGGACTCCGCTCGATGCCGGGCACGACGAATCCCGCCCCGTTCATCGGGTGCTTCACCTGGGAGTTCTCAAAGGCCACGGTCACGATCGCGGTGCCTTCGTGCTCGATGGTCGCCAGATCGGAACTCAACTGCGGGTCGATCGCCCTGAGCAGGTCGGCGGCCACGTGGGACGGCGTGGCGAGAATCACCGCGTCGAATGACTCCGGGGGGCCGCCGGCAGGCGTCACCTGCCACCCGGCCTGAGACGGGGAGATCTCCTCGACGGCCGTGCCGAGGCGGATCGTTCCCTGCGGCAACCGGGCCGCCAGGGCATCGATCAGGCTCGACAACCCTTCTTCCAGCGTGACGAACATGCTGTAACGGGCGCCGCTCTGGTCGACATGCTTTCCGGCCGCACGCTGGGCCTTCATCTGTTTGCGCATGGCCCGGATCAGGCTGCCGTGCTCCCGCTCCATCTCGCGAAACCGCGGCAATGTGGCCAGCAGGCTGAGCTTCTCCATATCGGCCGCGTAGACGCCGCTCACCAGCGGCTCGACGAGCCGCTCGAAGATCTCCCGCCCCAGCCGGCGGCGGACGAAGCCCGCCATGCTCTCGTCGGACTCCTCCCGGCGGGGAGGCAGGAAATACTCCAGCCCGGCTCGCATCTTTCCCAACGGGCTGAGCACCGGAGTGACCGCCATGGGCCACATCTTCGTGGGGGCCATCATCAGAAACCCGTCGGGCAGCGGATGGAGCCGCTTCTTCCACATCACAAACGTCCGGCGGCAGGCCGGGTTCGTCTGCACAAGCCGATTCTTCAGTCCCAGCCGGCCCACCAGGTCGATCCCCCAGGGCTGGGTCGTGATGAAATTGTCGGCACTGAGCTCAACCTGGTAGCCGTTCTCGTGCACCGTGGCCAGAACGCCGCCCAGCCGGTGCTGACGCTCGAACAGGCGGATCCGGCAATCGGGAGCCAATTCGGTGAGGCGATGCGCCGCCGCCAGGCCGGAGATTCCGGCTCCGATGACGGCAACACGCTGAGGGGGAGAGGGTTCGGTCACTTCGAAGACTGGGCCATGCGGACTGGAGGATCAAACCATCCATCATATCACGGCCGGAGCGGCAGCCGAAGGGCCCGCCGGACAAGCCCAGAAGAACTGCGAAGCCCTGATGTGGCAAGAAGAGCAGCAGACACTCTCCGAAAGGGCGCTTGTGGGAAATAGGGGTTTCCGGCACTTCTGCGGACGGCTACTCTGCAGCTCTCCTGCAGACAGGCCGTACAGGCCGCGACCAGCGTCTGCGCCCGGGTGCCGGCGGGCGTGGCGGTCCGATGCGGGAGCGGAGAGACGACGGCTGATGGCGGTCACGTCAGCCGACGATCTGGCTGATGTCGATGAGGTGTTGCTGCCGACCCTCGCCCGTGTGTGGCGAGTCGATGCACACCAGCTTCCCGTCGGGACTGAACCGCGGATGGGTGTCGCATCGCCACTCACCCGTGTACTGCTTGGGAAGGGGGAAATGGCCGAGCGGGACTCGCCGGCGCGAGGCGACGTGGTAGAGGTAGGGGCTCTGATAGCGCTCGTTTCCTTGGGGATAGGTGTCGTTGAGGATCCACTCGCCTCCCGGCAGATACGTGCAGTGGCCGTTGGTGGTCATCACTCCCCCGCCAACGACCTCCACGCTGCCCCCCTCCCGGTCTTCGTAGAGGTAGAACGCATCGCCGTGGGCGTCGGTCCGTGACCAGGCCAGAATGTGGCCGGGATCGCGCCAGATGAAGTGCGAGGTGTAGCCGGAGGGATCGATCAGCCGCACGTCGGAACCGTCGGCCGCGGCGGTCAGCATCCGTGTGCCGAACCCCTTCTGGCCTTCCTTCCGCCAGCGGTGGAGAAACTCCAGCCGGCTGCCGTCAGGGTTGACGAGGAGGTGGTTGAACCAGTGCTTGGCCCCGCTCAGGTCCTCCCGGTAGGGAATCGCTGCTATCTGGGCCAGCGAGAGAAGCAGCTCTTGCCGACCGGTCTCCAGGTCAACACGCCAGATTCCGGAGCCTTGGGGAGCCAGTTCGTCCTGGAAGGGATCGGGCAGGCCGGCGTAACCATAGCCGGGACGCATGTCGTTCACGCGACGGAAATCGGGAGCCGCCGCCCATTTGCCGCACGGGCTGACCGTGTAGACGGGATGTGGAATGGTGCGTTTCTTCTGCGTCTTCACGTCCAGGATGTGGCAGACGAAGGCGTCGTCCCGGCGATCGTTCCAGAGCACTTCCGTCTCCGACCCGGGAAGCCACTGCAGCATGCAACCCTGCTGCCAGCACCATGCACGGCTCTCGCCCAGTTCGATCCAGCGGTCACCCTCGTCCAGATCGACCATGCCGACCTGGATCGCATCGTTGGCGGTGGGGGAGCGGTGCTCGAACTGGACCTCGTTGCTGAGGGCGTAACGGCCGCTGGGGTCGAACTGGAGTTTGTCGTAGTAGGCAAACCAGTGGAACTTCGGGCCGTGAGTGATCGTGCGGACCGGCGGCAGCGATTCCGTGGCGTCGGCCACCAGCAGAGGGGCAGCCGATGCGGCGGCAGCCATGCCAAGGGCGGAGGATTTCAGAAAACCTCGGCGGGTCAGTCTTGTCATGGAATGGCTCCTCGATGTGTCTGTTGGTTACTCGACCAGGGTGATGGCGCCGAACTGGTCGGGGGACCAGTCCGGCTGAAGGCCTCCGCCCCAGGCGATACGGCCGGCGGGCTGGCGGCCGCCATCGTTGTCGACGATCACGACCGACAGGCCCAGGCGCGAGCCAAGAGTGGGGGAAACCCCCAGTTCGGACAGGGGGATCCGCAACTCGTAGACGCAGACTCCCTTCTCGACCCCGACGGCCATCTCGTAGATCGAGGAATCGCGGAACAGATGTCCCGCAGTGCGGCCGCCGCTGCGGTCCTCCGGACGAAACAGCGTATGGGTGCCGCTGCCGCCCCCCGGGGTTGCGGCCGAAAGGTAGTAGGCGAAGGCTTCAGACGGGTTTCCGCCCCGAACGGGCTGCAGGCCGAGAATCACGCTGTCGCCGCGGATCGCCTGTTCGCCCGAGGGTGTGGCGGCTGTCAGCGAGTTGTGGGTGTCGTCGTGCACGCGGACGGCAAGGTACAGGTTCGACGCATCCCACATCAGGTAGCCGATCCCGCTGAGGTTCTCGGGCGTCCACTGATAGCCGTCGGCCTGGTAAATAAGCTGGTTGCGGCCGATCAGGGGTATGGGGCAGTGGGTGATCCAGTCGTCGATCTGCCCGTCGATCACCACGGGCCTGGTCGCACGGTGGGCCTCGGCCACATAGTCGGTGCCGTCGTAGAGTGTGACGCGAACGTTGTCGATCATGGCCCAGCCGGTGCCCTTGCCGATGGGCGTGAAGCTGGCCTGGACGGTTCCTTCCGGCATCTGCTTGCGGCAGGTGAACACCTGCCAGTAGCGGTTATTGTCGCCACAGCGGATCACCTGGGTATCGTAGAGGCGGATCTCCTTGCCATCGGCGAGCTGCTGCGTCATGTTGGAGCCGCAGCCCATATTCTCGTTGCGGGCCCAGAAGGTGTAGAGATAGGTCTGGCCACCGCGCACGGGAATCGACCGGCTGATGTAGTTCCAGTCGGGCGAGTCCTGGAACTTGATGACCCGCTCACCGAGCCCGCCAGCGAGCCCTTCGGCTTCGGCCCATAGCCGGGTCTTGCCGTCGACTCGCCATCCTTCGGGTCCTGAGCCTTTCGCGTCGGGCGTTTCGAAGTCGCCGTTGGCGATCAGATTGCCGAGCGTGGCGGGCGAAATGACCGAAAGAACGACCGGCTTTTCCACCTCGGGAAGTCCTTCCAGGTCGAAGTGGAACCTGAGCACCGCGGGATAATCCGCCGGCTGGATCGAGGCGGGGATGGGCAGACCGACTTGCCCCGCCAAGTCGGCTCCCGGAGGCAGCGTGAAGGCCTGCGACTGGTGGGCTGGCCACCCCTGGGGCAGCTGGGCCTCCACGTGCCCGGTCAACTCCCGGTCGAAGAGATTCCGCAGCCTCACCGGCAGTTCCAGCTTCTGGCCCCGGAGTGCCGTGCGGCGCGGGGTCACGCGGCGAGCCGTGGCCACGCTGGCCGAGGTGCCGGCCGCCACCTGGGTCGCCTGGATCTCGGCCATGACATAGGCCTTGAGGCTGTCGAGACTGGCATCCTCGATGAACAGGGGAAGTCCCGCCAGGCGCAACTCTGCCACACCCTGCGGGCACGCCATGCTCTGTTCGTTGCCCTGGTAGTCGGTGATGAGGACCGACTTCGACCCCGTGTGGAGCCGGATCGTCTCGCCAGCGCTCTCATACGTGCTGGCAACCAGAACGGCCCGTCCCTGGCGATGAAAGAGGTGGACGAGCGCTCCCTTGCCGAGCATGAAGGTCCCGAGCGGCCTGGCTTCGTGCAATTTGGCGGCGAGCACGGCCAGGGTTGCGGCAACAGGGCGCGGGCTGAGATCGTCCAGGAGGTAGTCCCAGGAGCCGGCGGCATCGCCGCGGCCGCCGAAGTAGATGATCTTCTCGCAGCCGGCGGCCAGTTCGTCGGTCCACTGGCGGAGGACCCAGTCGGCCTGATCGGTCGCCTGAATCTCCTCCAGCGGGGGCACACCCCAGGCGTTGCGGGCCCGGCCCGATTCGTCCTCCCAAACAGCCACCTTGGCCAGCCCGGCCGCATCCAGATCCCCGCGGGCCTCGGCAACTCCGCTGCCGTTCTGGTAGTGGACCGGCAGCACGTCGATGTACTGCCCCACGCCGGCCTTGAGCATGTCCAGCCGGAAACTCCGCGGATAGAGACCGCCGGCAAGAATCGTCACCAGACTGGGATCGATCTGCTTGGCCGTCTGGGTTCCGATACGGCACATGGAAAGATAGGTAGCCACGGGATCGTCGCACCCGCCGGGGGTGATCTCGTTAAGCCACTCCCAGCCCAGGAATCTTCCTCGCAGCCGTTCGGTGGCCGTCGCAACGAACTGGCGCCACACGTCCTGGCGAAAATCGAAAGCGCGGTAGCTGATGGAACTCACCTTGCCGGGCTGGGCGAAGGCGGGCGGATCGTAGATGCACAGCCAGACATCGACCCCATGCCGGCCGGCTGCCTCGAGTTCCTTCTCCAGGTCGTCGAACTTGAAAACCTCGGGGCCGGGATTGTGCCGGTACCAGTTCGTGAACCGGCGGCAGGTCGTCAGGCCCAGCCGGCGGGCGATCGCCCACGCTTCTTCCGGCGGAGCGTCCATGTGATTGGTCATTCCGAATCGCGTCAGGCGTCCCTGGGTGACGGCTTCAAGGTCGGGGATCCTGGCAAAGGTCGTGTGGCGAGCCTCCCATCCGGCAACGTTCACCTGGAGGAGAAAGACGCCGCGGCGTTCGACTTGGGGCTCGATCGCAATGGTCTGCCCCTCGCGCTCGGCGGTGAACTCGACCTTCCCCTGGTCGACTTTCGTCCCGGACGTGTCGTGGACCTCGTAGTCCAGCGTCTTCTTCTCGCCGGGAGTCTTCACATTCTTCAGGCGGATCGCGATCCGGACGGGCTCCTCGTAGGTGAACAGGTGCCCCGGCTGCTCGGTCTGGATCTCGTAGAAGCCCTGCCTGCGGACGAACTGGTTCTCTGCGCGTACGCTCCAGGGCCAGTCTTTGCCGTGGCTGTCGCGGAAATTGGCGATCAGCAGCAGCCGGTTGTATTTCTTGACCGGTTCCAGGCCTTCAGGAACCGTGAAGGCAAACACGTGCCGGCCGCGCCCCGGCTGTTTCAACTCCAGCCGGCCGCTCAGCCCCGGGTATCCGATGTGGCCTCGTTTGGTGGTGTATTTTCCATCGGGCGAGTCGATCCACGGCCCGGTTCCCCAGATCGAAAGCACGGTCGATCCAAAGTGCTCCGCCGGATCAAGGTAGTACTCGACCGGCACCTCCCAACGGTCTCCCGAAACCAGCGGTTTGCCCCCCGCCGAGGAGTCGACATAGATCCAGCTCTTGTTGTACAGCACGTCGGCCCCGGGCGCGCGGCCGGCAATGCTTATCGGATCGCTCGACGTGACACCAACGGCCTTCGAGTGATCGTCGTTCTCATTCCTGGTGATGTACACAAACGCGTAGACCGATTCGAGCCCCTGGCTGTCGCGGATCGGCATCTCGTAAACGGCCTGGCCGCCCGATCTGAGCCGGCGCGGCTTGCCCCCCCATTTCATCATGCCGTGGCCCTGATCCTTCAGGTCGCAGGAGAGAAACACGTCCCCCTC
Organism: uncultured Planctomycetaceae bacterium; assembly: GCA_964563135.1. Taxonomy (GTDB): domain Bacteria; phylum Planctomycetota; class Planctomycetia; order Pirellulales; family Thermoguttaceae; genus JAAYAY01. The sequence continues at coordinate 16,039 of CAZLWV010000121.1, read as the reverse complement.
GACGTCGGTGAGCTTGACCTGCACCTGGATCGTCTCTCCCACGGCCGCCTGCCTGGGAACCGCAATCTCGCACCAGTCTGTCTTCCGCACCTGCCGCGCCGGATCCTGCGCAGCCGCCCCAAGACGAGCAAGTCCGACAACCAGCATCGCAACGATCGCGAGACGATGGACGCCGGCCAGGTCCATCCACCAGGCCGACGGGCGGAAGCCCGCCTTTTCGCGGCCTCCCGCGGGGTGGCCACAAGCACTTTCCGTGCAGACATCAGGAAGACTGGATCGCAGTGGTTCCATACTGATTGCTCCGTGGAAACCTACGGTTGAGTGCCGTGATGCTGCGCGGCTGGATCCTGCATCGGCCCGCCTCCCGCCCGCAACCGTGCCGGCATCCCCGGCGGGGAACCAGGCCACGCGCTTGGTCAGGGTTTCTCGAGACACTTGCGGAAGAACTCGGCGAGCCGAGGGTTCTCCCAGAATTCGGGGGCGATTTCGTGCCCTTTGCCGGGAACGACGACCAGCTCGATCGAGCCGCCCAACTCCCGATAACGGGACGCCACCAGTCCGCTGTTCTCGGCCAATGGTACCACGGTGTCCTGGTCGCCGTGAAGGTGAAACAGTGGCACGCCGTTTGCAGCGAGAGGTGCGAGCCTGTCCACCGGATTGTGGCGTCCCAGTTCCTTCTGCAGATCCTCAACACTCATGCCATAGGCCTTGGCTGCCCGCTCCAAACGCGGATAGCTGGCCAGTGAGCAGACGGGGTAGATGGCGCCGATGCATCGCACGCCTTCAGGGTGTTCGGCCGCCCAGTTGAAGTGCATGAGCCCACCGCGGCTGACAGGGAAGAGCATCGCCTTCTCCTCCAGGCCCAGCTTGTCGACCAGGGGCCCGTGGAACACCGTAAACGTCTCCCGCCCCGCCGGGCTGCCGCACGATTCTCCCACGTCGACGCCACCGAAGTAGCAGCCGGCGTCGAGAAGGGACTGGATGGCCTGAACGTGACGTGGGCCGGGCAGCTCCCAGGTTCCGTCCCCGTTGGCCAGCGTGGGCGCGTACCAGATCCAGGGTTTCCTGCCGTCGGTCCGTGGATGCGGCGGTTTGACGAGAAACGCCTTGTGGCCATCCACGTGAAACTCGGCCGTCTGGCCGACAAAATTCTCGGACCGGGCGAAACTCAGATCCTCGATCGACCGGGGCTCCGGCGCCGCGGCAGCCAAGACGCCTGCAAGAAAAAAGAAGACCACGAAAGAACACAACGAGGAGCACGCTCGATCCATGGCAGGGCCTCCGCAGGACGGTTCGATCATCATAGGGTCCCCTCAGCGTAGCCGATGGGGGAACGGGATTCCATGAGGGTTGGCCGCGGTTTCGGCAGCGGACGATGGTGCACCACAGTTGCGCGACGGTCGAGCCTACCCGGGCCGCAACCATTGCTGTAAGTCGTTGTGTCCAAGGTGTTTTCCAATTCTGACGGCAAACGCCACCTGCCTCGTTCGATTTGGGGGGGCGTTGCGAAGCTCCCACCCTGGAGAACCCAAATCGACCTGCACGATTCCAGCCAGATCTCGACCGGCAATCGCCCCCCAGAGCGTGCGGATGTGTCTTTTGGCCATTTCTCGCAGTTCTTTTTCCATCATTGCCTCGCACACCCGTCCAGGCAGTGGCAGCGCGGCACACAACGGCAGGAGTCCCCGACCGTCAAGTACCGGCAAAGGAGGGACATCGCCGGCCAGGCCCAAGGTCAGGCTCCCCAAGCAGTGTTCCAGCCGAGCGCCGAGCCTGGGAGAGGGGAGATAGAACGGGAAAGCGCACGTGGATCCTATTGCGGCGGGAGTCCGTTTCCCTGATAAATGAGACACCGGCGGCTTCTTCTGGCGGATCTCTCCCCGGGCGGTGAACATGACCAGTGCAAAGCAGCTACCCACGAAAGGCTCGACACACATGAGCACTTCGAAACCCACACGCCGGGGTTTTCTGAAGACCTCGGCGGGCATCGTGGCCGCCGGGCTCGGCGGCCCGTGTTGGCTGCGTCCCGGGCGGGCGGCAGCGGAGGTGGTCTACGTCGAGACGCCGCTTCAGACCGACTTGAGCAAGATTGACTTCTCGCGGAGTGATCGGTTTCGTATCGGGGCGATCGGCCTGAGACACCAGGGTGCCGTTCTCGCGGAGAATGCCCTGCCGCTGGCCGACGTGGTGGCCATGTGCGATGTGGATCGCAAAGTGGCCGAAATGGCCCGCGAACGCCTGGGCGGCAAGGCCGACCTGTACGAGGACTATCGCCATGTGCTGGACCGGCAGGATATCGACGCGGTGATGATCGCCGTGCCCGACCATTGGCACACCGCCATGGCGATCGCCGCCTGCCGAGCCGGCAAGGCCGTGTATTGCGAGAAGCCGCTGACGTTGACGATCGACGAGGGCAAGCTGCTGTGCAAGGTCGTCAAGGAGACCAGCTCCGTATTCCAGGTCGGCACGTGGCAGCGCAGCGATTACCGGTTTCGGCTGGCGAGCGAAATGGTCCGCCAGGGACGGGTGGGAAAGCTTCGCAAAGTGACCGTCACGCTGGGCAAGAATACGACCGGCGGGCCGTTTCCGACGGAGCCCGCTCCGCGCCATCTCAACTGGGACCTCTGGCTCGGGCAGGCCCCGGCCGTGGAGTACTGCCCGCAGCGCTGCCACAACAAGTTCCGTTTCTGGTACGAGTACGCCGGCGGACAGATGACCGACTGGGGCGCCCATCATGTGGACATCGCCCAGTGGGCGATGGGAATGCAGCACACGGGCCCGGTGACTATCGACGGCCGAGGAAAGCTCCCCGATATCGCCAACGGCTACAACGTGCCGATCGACTACGAGGCCACCCTCGTTTACCCGGACGAAACGGTGATGGAGATTCGCGACACGGGCCGCGCCGGAATCATGTTCGAAGGCGACCAGGGGCGGCTGTTCGTCAACCGCGGAGTGCTGTCGGGCAAGCCCGTCGAGCAGCTCCACGACCACCCGCTGCCCGAAACGGACTACCGACTGTATGCCCATGACGATCTGAAACGTGCAAGGAAGGCCGCCGATGAGGAGTTTGAACTGGCCGGCAACTACAGGCCGATCGCCAACCATGTGGCGAATTTCTTCGACTGTGTCAGAACCGGCCATGCGCCGATCTCCGATGTCGCCAGCCAGCATCGGTCCACCAGCACATGCCACCTGGTCAATATTTCCATCCGCTTGGGCCGGAAGCTGACATGGGATCCCGAACGGGAGCTGTTCGTCGGTGACGACCAGGCCAACGGGTATCTCGCGCGGCAGCAGCGCAAAGGCTTCGAGATTGGCGTCTGACTCGCACACACCTCGACAAAGAAGAAACCATTCCCTCTGGCTCTCAAGGAGAACCGATCATGCTGAGAGTATGTCTGACTGCAGTCCTGGGCCTGGCGATTTTCATCCCCTGCGCTGCCGCCGCTGAAACCGGCGACGACGGCTGGCAAAGCCTGTTCGATGGCAAATCCTTCGGCGGCTGGCAGCCCAACGAACGACCCGAAAACTGGACCATCGAGGACGGCGCGATCGTCGGCCATGGCGATCGGAGCCATCTGTACTACATGGGTGAAACCTTCAAGAACTTCGAGTTCCAGACCGAAGTCATGATCAACCAGGGAGGAAACTCCGGGATCTACCTGCACATCGAACACCATCCGGAGGGCTGGTTCTTCGACGGGCACGAGGTGCAGATCAACAACTCCCATGCCGATCCGGTCAGGACGGGAAGCCTCTGGGGCGTGGTGAAGCTCTACGAGACTCCCGTGAAGGACAACGAGTGGTTCACCGTCCACATTCTTGTCAAGGACCAGAACATCGTGGTGAAGGTGAACGGCAAGATCGTGGTCGACTATACGGAGCCCGAGGGGATCAAGGGCCCGCGCCGGCTCGGCAAAGGCTACATAGCCCTGCAGCAGCACGATCCGAGCAGCTCCGCCCGCTTCCGCAACATCAAAGTGAAACGATTGCCCTGAGCGGCACCTGTGAGACTCATGAAACCGCGACTCTCCCTGCTTTTGACGTTGTTCTCGATCGCGCCGGTGGCCCTCCGGGCCGCTGAAGGGCCTCCGGCAGCGGGAAACCTGGCTTCTCCGCGGATCGAGATTCGCCGCCTCGAGCCCGAGCGGCCGATCTGCCGCGCGGGGCGGCCGGTGGCGGTGACCGCGGAACTGGCCAATCTTGGCGATGTGGACGCCGTGGTCAAAGCCACGCTCGTGCTGCCGGAGGGGGTGCGCCTGCTCCAGACCAGTGCGGCCGGCGAGATTCCGCTGCGAACCGAGGGGGGCCAGACGCGGCTGACATGGGAAATCGAGGCCTCGAGCCAGATGCTGGGCCAGCTGGCGCTCGAAGTGGTTGCCGGCGGCAAGCCCCTTGCCAGGCAGACGCTGGAGATCCGGTTCCTTCCGGAAGTGCAGGTCCGCAAGCTCGGCTACATTCCGGAACCGGTGCCGGCGGCGACGGAGATTCTTGTCGGCGCCCATCACTGCCCCCTGTGGGAGCCGGACCAGCCAGGAATGTGGCTCAACGTGCTGAAACACCCGGAACGAACACCGGCCCTGGGATTCTACGCGCAGAACAATCCCGAAGTGGCCGACTGGGAAACGAAATGGGCAGTGGAGCACGGGATCTCGTTCTTCATCTACTGCTGGTATCGCAGCGGCCAGGCAGGGGCAGTGAAGACCCGTTTTGGCAGCGCCATCCACGACGCCCTGTTTCGATCCAGGTTCGTCGACAAAATGAAGTTCACCATCATGTGGGAGAACCAGGCGCGCGGGGTGGCAGGCGTGGCCGACGAGCACGACCTTTTTGCCAATCTGCTCCCCTACTGGATCGAAAACTACTTCCGCCATCCCAGCTATCTGAAGATCGACAACAAGCCGGTGCTGTTCATCTACCGTCCCGAGTTCCTCGTCCAGGATCTCGGGAGCGTCGAGAACGTGGCCAGCGCGTTGAACAAGATGCGCCAGGCGTGCCGCGAGGCGGGATTCGACGGGATTCATCTCCTCGGCGAATACCGAGGCACGGATGCAAAACACCTCGAGCTGATGAAGAACCTCGGGCTCGACTACACCTTTGCCTACTGCTGGCATGTGCCCGACAATCCCACCCCCGAGAAAGCTATCCAGACACAGATCGGTTACATCCACAAGACCCAGGAGCTCGGAATCCTGCCGCAAGTGGTCACGGTGTCGCAGGCGTGGAGCGGCTGGGCCGATGAGGGAACGATCTGGAAGATCCCGCCTGCCGACTACGAGGGGCTGCTGCGGCAAAGGATCTTGCCGCTGCGTTGCCGAAGGACCAGCTCGGGAGCCGCATGCTGCTGCTCGACAACTGGAACGAGTGGGGAGAGGGGCACTACATCGCACCCTATCGCGAGTACGGATTCGGCTATCTGGACGCCGTGCGGCAGGTCTTCTCTTCCGCCCCGAAGGAGCACGTGGACCTGGTTCCCGAGGACATCGGCATGGGGCCTTACGACTCGGCCATCCGCGAGCATTTCCGCCGCCAGGCAGAACACCGCGGCCTGATGACGCGCAGGGTCACCCGGCCGGACGCCCCCCAGGGTATTGCGGCATGGTGGACCTTCGACGAAGATCCCGATGCGCCCGTGGCGCTGGATGTTTCAGGCCACCGCCTCGGCGGCCAGCTGCAGGAAGCCAGGCGGGCGGAAGGATTCGAAGGCAGGGCCCTCGAGTGCAGCGGCGGGTGCGTCGTTGTGCCCGGCGATCCACAGCTCTCCGATTTCGAGACCCTCAGCATCGAGTGCCGGGTGAAGACCGACCTGCCGGAGCAGCCAAACAACTGGATCCTCAACCGCGTGTTCGGAGGGAGTGAGACGACCGGCTTTCGGCTCGGCCTGGTCGGCGCAAGGCCGTGCTTCCAGATCCCTTGCACTGCTTGGAGCCACCATCTGGCAGCTCCCGATCCCTTGCCGCTGGGAAGATGGGTGCATCTGGCCGCGACCTTCGACGGGCAGACCATGCGTCTCTATGTCGACGGGACGGAACGCGGCTCCATGGATCGGCCGGGACCGATCGGCGGCAACGACTGCCACCTCGTTCTCGGAAACTATGAGACCGGCCACAAGGCCTGTTTCCACGGGCTGCTCGACGACGTGCGGCTCTATCGCCGTGTGCTCTCCGCCGAAGAGATCCGCCTGCACGCCGCGGCGGAACCGGCCGAAGGCGGCAAGGCTCTGGCGCCCGAACCGTAAACGACCAGCATAGTGACCGTCAGGCCCACCGGTTCACACCAGCCCCTCCGAGCCAGCCGGGTCAACGGGCTTCATGCTTCCGGGCGTCGAGACTCCTATTGAGCAACTCGACCAGCTCGCGCGCCGACTGTTCACTGCGTTTGCCACGTTGAGAGTAGTACCGCTTGCTCAGATCCAGGTTGTAGATCATCAGGTATTCGTCATGCAGTCCTGCGGCGGCCACAACCTGGCCGTTGGGGTTAAGGAGGTAGCTGTCGCCATAGCCGTGTCCCGGTTGGTCAAATCCCTCGAGTTCCTCGCCGGGAACCACGTTGTTGCCGCGGAGAAAATAGACGCCGTTCTCCACGGCCCGTGCGATATGGTCGCTGCGAACGGTCTGGTTGTGTTCGAGCGGCTTGGTCACGAAGTTGAAGTGCGGGGCAAAGATCACCTGGGCGCCCTTCAATGCCAGGATTCGCGCCGGCTCGATATAACCGCCGTCAGCGCAGATGATGACCCCAAACACCAGGCCGTTCTTCTCGAACACCGGGAAGTCGCGACCAGGGGTGAAATACATCCCTGGCATCGCCTTGCTGTAGGTGCCCAGGAGACGGCCCTGCTGGATGACGGCCACGGTGTTGTAGAGCTTGTCCCCACGTCGTTCATTGTAGCCGACGAGAAAGAGGAGCTCGTAGCCGGAGGTGGCCTGGAGAACCCGCTTCATTTCCGGGGAGTCGGTCGAGAAGCTGTGGATGCGGGCGTCTTCTTCCTTGGCAAAGTAACCCGTCAGAAACGACTCCGGGAAGGAGACGATTTCAAGGCCTGCCTCAGTGGCCAGGTCCAACCCGTGGATCACCGTCTTGAGATTGGCCTCGAAATCGCCCTGCCGGCAGATGCACTGGTAATGCCCGATCCGCATATATCGGGAAGGGGGCTTCGATTCTTCTCCAGCGCCAACTGGGCCGCCGCCGTAGCCGATGGCGCCAATTGCGATCGTAATGCACAGCGATCTGGAAATACTTCTCATGATTACCTCGATTTCTACTTGTCGACCATGTGTTCCTGGGCCTTGATCCTCCGTGACCGAATGCCGCGGTCTGCCGAACTCGAACGATCGCCAGAGCCTCCACAGGCCGGCGATTGTTGCTCCTCCTTTCGGCCATCAGTAGAATCATAGTGGTGGTGTGCGACAAGATCTGGATCGTCGCCTTGTCGCACCCGAGTGAGCGCAGTTCGAACCGTGGATCTCGCTTCAATCTCAAGGAGGTTCCGGCGATGCCTCGTGTCAAGAGCCTCGTCCTGAATTCTGGAAGCACACTGGCTGTGCTGCTGGTGGCCATCCTTATCCGGGCGGATGCGACGGCCGCGTCTCTGCAGGCAGGAGTCGGAGTGGAGAATATCACTTCGGACTCCCCCACGCAGCCGATCCACGATCCGCTCTTCGCCAAAACGCTGGTGGTCGATGACGGCAACACGTGCGCCGTCCTGGTTTGCCTGGACCTGATCGGCGCCTCCGAGGCGTTGACGGCCGCCGTTCGACGCCAGCTGCGCGAGGAATTGGCGATCGCGGAGTCTTCCGTAACGCTGAATGCCTCGCACAATCACCACACCGGCGGACAGGTTGCCGACGACGTGGTCCCGCGGATTGTCCGCGCCGTTCACCGGGCGGTTGAGAACAAGGTGCCCGTCAAGATTGGCGCGGGGGCAGGTCGCGAGCAGCGCATTACCATCAATCGCCGGTTGCGGATGAAGGATGGGAAGCACTGGACGATTCGCCGCGCGACGCCGTCGCCGAAGGACGAAACCGTGGCGGGGCTGGGACCTGTCGACTGGGAAATCGGCATCCTGCGTCTCGACCGGCTCGACGGCAAGCCTTTGGCGGTGGTCTACAATTTCGCCTCGCATGCCTATGGCGGGGTGCCCGGCGGGGAGGTAACGGCCGACCTGCCCGGTTTCGCTTCCCGCGTTATCGAAGAAGCCTGGCCGGGCGCGGTGGCCATGTTTGTCCAAGGCGCGGCGGGCGACGTGACGCCCATCCGCTACAAGGATTTTGATGCCCCGCCTCCCACCGAGCAACTTGGCACCTGGCTGGGTTTGAGCACATTGCACGCGGCGCAAGGACTCGCTTTGGCGGAAGAAGGGAGCGTTCGCGTCGAAAGCGAGGTGATCCAGTTGCCCCGCAGGACCGATGTGCAGGCCCGAATCGATTCCCTCCTGGCCCAGCAGGAAGAGATCCTGCAGTTCTTCACCGGACTGGGTTGCGGCACGCATGGGGCCGGGACGCCGCTGAACTTCAAGAGTTTCCTGCCGCTCTACATGAAGCATGTCGTCGATCCCGAGCATCCTGCTTACGCTTCGTACCTGTATGCGGAGGAAGAGGCGACAGACCAGAGGGGCTTGAGAGAGCTGGATGCGCAGAACCAGAAGCGGATCGACAACTACCTGGAGTGCATCGACCGCATGGAGAAGCTGATCCTGATTCGCACGAACCTGCAGATATTCCAGCAGCATCTCAAGGATCCCGACACCAGTCCGTTGCCTGCGGAGGTCCAGGCGATCAAGATCGGCCCACTGGTGCTCGTCACTTTCGCCGGCGAGCCGTTTGCCGAGGTTGGCCTGCGGATCAAGGAGCGGTCGCCATTCCCAAACACCTTCGTGGCCGGATACTCCAATGGCTCGGTCGGCTACGCGCCGACGGCCGATGCCTACGACAAGGAGGCCTACGAGGATGCCCTCACGAAGCTCGCTCCCCAGTGGCAAGAGATTTTCGAGAACAAGGCCCTGGAACTGCTTGAGCGGCTGAAGGAGTGATCAAGCCCCGGGGGGCCCTGCGATAATCCTGGGGGGCATGAGCAGACAGCTTTCGGCAAGCCAAAGAACGCAGTGCTGGACTTCGCACGTTGTGATCGAAACTGCCAACCCCAAGCGAAAGGCGCCGCTGCATGCTGCACGACCCGAGCCATTACGAGCCGCCGGCGCCAGCCGAGCCGATCCGGCTGCGCGACTCCGACAAGAGCGTGCTGCGGAGACTGGCCGAGGAAGTCGGCAGAATCGCCTCCGATCCCAGTCACCGCGAGAAGGCGGAGATGTGGCGCAAGCTCAACGACCTCCAGTCCGATCGCCCGATGGTCTGGATCAATGAAAGGTCTCCGTCACGCCCTGGTGCAAGACCCAGCGGGCGGTCGAATTGATCGGGCCCCATTGGGTCATGAGCCGCAAGCCCAATCCGGCGGTTTTTGCCGAAGACCACTGGAATCCCGAGCGGGCCCGTCGGGATCTTTGCGATTTTCTCAACGCGGCCCGCGGCTGCCACGTCGAGCTGATCATGAAAGACATTTCCACGGTTCGGCGCCAGCCGCAACGGCTCTGCCAGTGGGCTCGGATCGCCGCCGAGGAGGCGGAGGCTGGAGGGAACTCGTGAGAACTGCCGGCGCAAGACTCCGCCGCCAGTCAGCGCGCGTGAGATCCATCCTCAACCTATTCCAAACAACGAACTGGACCTGAAAGGGCAATCATGAAACGCACCTTCATATCAACCCTCGCCGTGATCGCATCGCTTTCGCTGGTATCAAGTGCCGCCGAGCCCGTGGATATGGCCAAGCGCACGGAGGAACTCAAGAACCTCCGCTGGGGGATGTTCATCTGCTGGTCGTTCAGCACGTTCTCGGGCAAGGAATGGACGCCGGGCGTGACGGACGTGGACTTCTTCAAAGCCACCGGTTGCGACACCGACCAGTGGGCCCAGACGGCCAAGGACGCCGGCATGGGTTATATCCTGTTCCTCACCAAGCACCACGACGGATTCTGTCTCTGGGATACCAGGACCACTGACCGCAAGGTGACCAGGTCGCCACTGGGCCGCGACGTGCTGGCCGAGCTGCGCAAGAACTGCGACAAACACGGCATCAAGCTCGCGCTCTATTTCTCGGAGGGCGACTGGACCTGGCCCGGGGCGGTTGACGGCCAAGGCTGGAAAGCCGGCGCCGGCAGGAACCCGGAGATGAAGAAGGCACAATTGAAGGAATTGCTCACCCAGTACGGCCCCATCGAGTACATCTGGTTCGACCACGCCGTCGGCGACGGTGGCCTGAGCCACCAGGAGACGATCGTCTGGTGCAAGTCGTTCCAGCCGGGCTGCTTTGTCGGCTTCAACCATGGCGACCAGGAAGGTGCGGACATCCGGCTGGGCGAGATGGGCCGGCCCGGCCCGCTGGACGATCACGCCGCGGCGGGCCCGCACATGAAGGACGCCCCCAGCAAGAGCTACCGCCTGGCCGAATTCACCTATCCGATCCTTCCGCCGCACCAGGGGGGCGCCATGTGGTTCTACTCCCTGCCCATCCACGACGCGATTTGCCATCCAGCAGAGAAACTCTACAGCGATTACCTCGGCGCGGTGAAGTTCGGCAATATCTTCTCGCTCGACGTCGGACCGGACTACGCAGGCCGGCTGCGCGAAATCGACGTCGAGACGCTGCGGAAGGTCGGTCAGATGATCCGCAGCCATGCGCCCGATCCCATCGCACCGCCGCAGGTAGCGCCGGCCCAAGCCAAAACGGTTCCCATCAGGCCGTTCTGCGTGGACTTCAACTGGGGGCCGGGGGGGACCTGACACGTTCGCCTGGCCGGGGCTCTGGGCCGACGCCGATCCGGCCAGGCACGTGGCCTGGTACGAACAACTGGGCTGCAATATTATCCAGACATTCGCCGTTTCCTGCAGCGGCCATGCCTGCTACAAGGGGGACGTTGTGCCGGAACAGCCGGGCCTGAAGCACGATTTCCTCAGCGAGGTCGTGAAGTTGGGCCATGCGAAGCCCATGCAGGTGATGGGCTACCAAGACGCCCCAGAAAGAAATCGGCCCAATGACTGGACGACCGCAAGCCGCTATGCTAACACGGAGAAACTGATGCCGTCCGGAGTATGAACGGGGCCCTGCGTGTTCCAGGAAGAGGCCGCCACTGGGCTCAGGTTCGCCCCAGTGGAAGCCGCGAATCTTTCCTGGAATCACGCCACCTCATTGATGCGAGCGGACCGTGCAAGCGAAGGTTTAGTAATATTCTCTTCTCAGGAGATATCAACCATGTGTGAATCGTGCGACGGGAGCGGTTTCGGAAGGCGGGAGTTTCTGGCCTTGGGCGGCGCCGTGGGCGCATCGATGTTCTTGTCTGGCCTGGGGGCGGACCGGGCCGGGGCAGCCGAACCGGCCTTGCCTCCGCTGGCCAAGAAGCCTGCCCGTGTGCTTGTCGCCTTTCTCTATCCGCCGGCCGATGTGGTCAACGCCGGCAAGATGGAAGACTCCTGGGCGCCGCACCAGTGGTTCACCTGGCCGGGGAACCAGTTCCAGCCCGAGGCGCAGGAGCAGAAGTTCACTGCAAAGATCCGCCAGATGGGACTTGACCTGGGAATCGAACTCGACTTTGCCCCGGCAGCCATCTACCAGCAGGCAAAGGTCGATGAGTTCATCGCGTATGCCAAGCAGAGTTCCCCCGACGCCGTCCTGATCGTCAACTTCTGGAATACCTTGTCCAATTGGGCCTTCCGGATGGCGACCGAATCGGCTCCGACCGCGATCGTTTACCACTCGCTCGGTTCGAACCACCAGTTGCCGCCCGAACAGCTCCGCAAGGCGGAAGGCCTTTACTACATCCATTCGATGGAGAATTTCGACGAGATCGAACGCGGTCTCCGCGCGGTGCGGGCCAGGAAGATGCTGGCTCAGAGCCGCCTGCTGAGGGTCTCCGGCAAAGTAGCCTCGATGACGCAAGATCGCGAGAAGAAGCTCGAAACGGAGATCGTAAACGTTCCGGCCGAAGAGCTCAACGCGCTGTTCGATGCCGTTGTGCCCGACGAGACCATGCGGAAGGAAGCCATGGAGTTCAAGCAGGCCGCAATACGCGTGACGGACGTTACCGACGAGTACTTCGTCGAAGCCATGCGGGCCCACCGGGCGGTCCACCAGATCATCGATCGCTACTCGGCCGATGCGATCACCATCGAGTGCCTGATGCTCAAACATCGCAAACCGTGTCTCAGTTTCGCCATCAACAACGGGAATCTGCTGCCCAGCGGATGCGAGAACCACCTCGATGCGACCCTGACCTTGATGCTTGGCCGTTGGCTGCTCGATCGCGGGGGTTTCCAGCACAACCCGGAGTTCGACACCAGCGAGAACCGCTACTTTGGCGCCCACTGCACCTGTGCCCTGAAGCTGCACGGGCCGCAGGGAGAGAGCCAGAAGTTCGCGGTGCGGCCGTTCTTCCACCAGCTTCCCAAGACGGCCGCACTCGACGTCCAGTGGACGCCGGGGGAACCGGTCATGGTGGCCAAGTATCTGAGCGGCCAGGACAAGCTGGCCTGCTGGCTGGGCAAGGTGATCGAGTCGCCCCAGTCGCCGCCGACCGGAGGCTGCGCTACGCGGGTGCTCATGGAGATCGAGGGAGTCGGCGACGTGTGCGATATCTACGCCGGCCCGCACCCCGTGCTCTACTGCTGCGATCGGAGCGACGCGCGCCGCCTGAAAGCGTTTGCCCGCATGTACCGGCTCCAACTGGACGGCAACGTGTGACCGCCCCTGGGCATCGCCGAACAAGACCGCCTGTCTCGAGCCTCGGCCGATACTACCACTTGCCGCCGACGTAGACGATCGGCAGCCGGCCGGCCGGAGGGATAACCGAGTCGTAGGGATTCAGCCCGGGCCCAACCTGCCCGGCGGCGTTCAGAAACACGTGATCGTTTCCCACCGTGGCCACCGGCACCGCCATGAAACGCACGTTGCCGCCGCCGAACAGCACGTTGCGCCCGCCCGCGTGATTCTGGCTGTGGAAGTCCGCCGCGCCGGCGTCCGGCACGTCGGAAACCAGGGCGAAGCCGTCCCGCCCCCGGTTTCGAAGACCGCGGAAGCGGTGGTCCTCTTCGTAACCGAGGCTCATGCTGTAGCTGCCGCCGAGCGATGCCTGAACCAGTTCCAGTTCCTCTCCGTCGGGCATCACGAGAATCTGCTCGGGAGCAGGAATCGAAAAATCCCCCTTTTCCGCCAGGGGGGAATCGGGGCAAACGAGCCCGCAGGGATCCTCGAGGTAGCCGCCCGACTGCAGAACGACGGCAAACCCGCCCCCCACCCCCAGCCGATCGCTGGGCGGGGCCGCCGGGAGATACCCGGCAAAAGCGTCGCTGTACTGCGCCAGCCCCTGGTAAAGACTCTGTAGGTTGCCCGCGCACCGCAGAGTGCGGGCATCGGAGCGGCTGCTCAGAATGGCCGGGAACAACAGCAGCGAGGCCGCCATCACGACCCCGGCAACCGCCGCCACGTCAAGCCAACTGAACGAAGTGGTGCTGCCCTCCAACTGAATGTCCGCCCGCATCGCATGCAGACGCGCCAACCCGGCGGAACGGGACCTCTGGCCGGAACCGGCAATCTGGGCTGCCACATACCCGCACGTCCGACGCGCCAGGCCCGGCGGCGGATCGATCGGCTCGCCAGTCGCCTCCAGCGGGGCGAGCACCATCCGCAAGGTCTCCAGTTGCTCCCGCAACTGGGGATCCCTGGCAAGGTCTTCTTGTATTTGCCGACGCTCGTCATCCTCCAAAGCGTCGAGCAGGTAACCTAGTAGTTGCTCTTGTGCGTTTTCAGCCATGTCCGGCAGTATTCAGATGGGTCAAGGAGGGTTCGAGTTTGCGGATCGCCGCGTGCAGGCGGCTCTTCACCGTACCGACGGGAATCTCCAGGACCTCCGCAGCTTCGCGGTACTTCAGGCCCTGGTAATATACCAGCGTCAGGACTTCCTTGAGCGACTCGGGCAAATGGCTAACGGCCTGGTGGACCTGTGCGTCCACTTCCGCCGATTCGATGTGGGCGTCCGGGGCAGGTTCATCGCTGCCCAGGAATTCCATCAGCGAGCCGCCTTCGTCATCCTGATCGCCGGCTCGGCAGCACCGATCGAGGCTCGCCAGGTGATGCCGCCGATTTCGGCGCTTGGCATCAATCGCCTGGTTGGTGGCAACCGTGTAGAGCCAGGGGCGAACCTTGCGGCCCGGCTCGAAGTACTTGCACTTCATGTGGACCTGCAGAAACGTGGCCTGGAACGCGTCTTCCGCCATCTCGGCGTCGCCAAGGTAGCGTCGGAGGTAGTTGAACAACTCGCGCTCGTAGCGGTGAACCAACGTCTCGAAGGCCCGGCGATCACCATCGGCCCTGTACGCAACCAAGAGATCCTCGTCGGACCACTCGGCGAAAGGAACGGTCTGTGATGCACTCGGCTGCATTTGTTCGATCGTACTGTTCATCTTTGGTACGGTGGTTGGCCGTCGGCAGTTCGCTCAAAATACCCTTTGAGCCGTCTTCTGCGTCCCAATCTGTCCGACGACCTTCCGCCTCTCCTGTCTATACTAGCAGTTCCTCGAAGATCCTTCCTCCACTCCGTTGGGGCCGGAAGAACCGTCCGGCATGGTGCCGGATTAAAACCCATCTAACTGCAACTGGCGTGCCAATCGTCAGAAGCGCAACATCCCTACCGGCACAAATTCTCCCGGATTGAGACACAACTTGTTTGCCAACAAAGCCTTGCGTCTCACGGCCATCTTTCGCCCGCGGGCCCACCGCCGCGCCCGTCCCGCGCATGCCTTTGAAAATCCGGATGGCAGAAGTTACATCCATCCGCCCGGCTGAAGAGACAACACAGGCCTTCAGCCCAGCCCGAACCCA
>CAZLWV010000121.1:0-997 GCA_964563135.1 uncultured Planctomycetaceae bacterium | reverse complement strand
GGACGGGTCTCCAGACCCGTCTCCTCCCCGCCCACCACTACACACGTAGGCCCCGGCTCTCCAGGCCCGTCTCCTCCCCATCCCAACACCGCCAACCACGCACGTAGGACGGGTCTCCAGCCCCGTCTCCTCCCCCCGCACACACATGTAGGATGGGTCTCCAGACCCGTCTCCTCCCCGCCCACCACCACGCACGTAGGCCGCGTCTCTCCCGCCCCGTCGCGCACCGTCACAATCCAGCAAAATGCGCAACGTTCGCTTCCCCGCCGCCCCTAATGCGAGTGGCGGCGCGGATGGTGGGCCAACCAGAGACCGCTGCCGTAGAGAACACACAAGAGGGCCGCGGCATTGACCATCGAAAACGAATCGTTGGGTGTCAACACAATGGCGAGAATACAGCCGCCCAGGATCCAGATTCGCCAGTGGCGCACATCGAACAGGTCCGACAACATCTTAATTCCTCCCCTGCCGCCGAGCGATTCTCGCATGACGGTTTGAAGCCTGAAGGGATGCTGCCTGTTAACGGGCTCATTCTATAGACGTCCGCGCAGTCGACGCACCCGCGCCACCAACGGGGAAGCCTCGTGCTCTGTCACAGCCTGATTCCGGGATCCGCGGCGTGGAACCATGCGACAATCGCCGAGTCGCTGCGCACTCCCGATCCCAATCCTTGGCCGTGACAAGGGCCAGCCTCTCGCGCCCCCCGCTGGGTGATCACAAGCGTTCTCCACGCAGACTCCACTGAATTATACGACATCCTCCCCCAGTTTCGCTCCCCCTGATTTGGTTAGTTGACCGAACCCGTCAGCCCCCGTGCCAGCTCGAGACCCCGGAACTATCTTCGAGACAAACACCTGCCCCATGGCCGAAGGCCAGTTTCACCGTAGCCCGGGCACCGCCACTTTCAGCAGTCGCCAGCAATCACAACTTCCTGAGGGCTCTTCGTTTAACCCGGATTATGCATTGCGCGATTGCAGGAAAAGACCTACACTGTGTT
>CAZLWV010000120.1:0-26250 GCA_964563135.1 uncultured Planctomycetaceae bacterium | reverse complement strand
GCCATCAATCGTGGCTTCCACTGGGCAAGCCCAGTGGCGGCCTTTTCCTGGAATCACGCAAGTCAGTCTTCCCGCTCGATCGCCAGGCCGCTGAGAATCGGCTCCAATCCGGTCTTGCTGCGCAGTTCCACGTGCAGCGAGTCCGTCACGGGCACACCTTTCCACACGGCCACGATCGACTTCATTCCGCCGCCGGCACGGGCTGCAATGTCCACGCCGGAGGCAACGGTCTTGCCCTGCAGGAGAATGTCGAACACCCGCTCTCCAGCTTTGACCGACTCGTCGGGCTCGGCAAACACCATGTGGACCGTGCAGGGCCGCGGGGGCCGGCTGGTGCCGGTGTCGTCTCTTTTCATCTCGATCACCAACCTCGGCACTCCTGCGGCTTGGCCGGAGCAGGCGGCGGCCACTCGCTTGCCGCTACCGCGAATGATGAAGGCCAGCGATTGTCCTTCCTTCCAGCCGGGCCTTCCCGTGATCTCCTGGAGAATGGCGGTCAGGTCGGGAGTCTGCTGTTTTGGGCCCGCCTCCCCTCGGGTCGTCCACGCCTCTGGACGCCAGTGGACGACGGCGCGGGTCGTCTCGCGGGAGCTGAGATTGTTCTTCTTGGCCGCAAATGCCGGGCAGTTATCGATCGCCTGCCCGCGGATCTCCAGCTGCGTCGGGGCGCTGGTCGCTTCATCCACCGCAAACTGCAGATAGGCCCTTTCGATCGGGTCGCCCGCCATCAGAGGGACCTTCTGGAAGCGGATGCCGACGGTCTGCGGAGTCTCGTCTTCGGTCAGTTCCAGGTCGCTGCTGCTGAGATCCACCTCGCCCTTGCCATCCTCCTCGGCATCGTCCGCCGAGGCTTCCAGAGACAGCACCCATTTCGGGCACACCTCCAGCCGAGCCAGTCGCACCGTAAACTCGTGCAGGCCTTCGGCTCCGGAGGCCGCCACCCACGGCAGCTCGCCGCTCGCGATTCGGGAAGCGTGGTTGCAGTACCACCTGGGTTCCCCTTCCGTCTCGATCCACACCCTGGGCGACGCACCGGCGTCCGGCGGATAGTTGACCCACATGGTCCCGTCCTCGGCGACCCGATCTCCGGGGGCCCCGAAGTTCACGCCGATCCGCTGGATTTCGGAAGTCCCTCGCGACGGCTGGGCGAACAGGCTGTACGACCACATTTCGTTCTCCGGCATGGAGACCATCGCCAGCGACGTCTGGTTCTGGTAGCCGCAGGTGCAGGTTCGCGTGTAGTCGGGAGCGTTCAGTACTCCGTCGGCAACGATCAGGTTCGAGGTGCATCCCGACTTGAATCCGCCGAAATTGCCCGTTCCGCCATGGCTCGCCAGGTCGTAGAAACCGGCAGCTCCTGATCGGAAGGTGAGCAGGTTTTCGCTGGCCACCGCGGTGTTGCAGCCGTAGGTGCGGACGAACTTCCAGGGGAGGATCTCACCCGTCACAGGATCCTCGATCGTCACGGGGCGGCCGTCGAGCAGGCCCAGTGCCCCTTCGCTCTGTTTGTAGCTGGTCGTGTTGGTGATGATCGAGTCGCCGTGGAGAATACACGGCCCGGCATAGGAGAAGTCCGATTTTTCCCAGACGAGGCTTCCGTCGGCGGCACGGTAGACGGCCATGCCGGAATTCACCTCGTCGAGCCCCCGGTCCGAGGCGGACGCCCCTGCCTGCAGCAGGACGTCGTGCTGCTGGCTATAGCTCAACCATGTCCCGAATACCTTGTCGACGGTCCATCGCGTCTCGCCCGTGCTGGCATCGACGGCTATGAGCCGGTAGGTCGAAGCATCCTGCCGGCCTCGCCGGCGGTTCTGCTCCTCGACGCGTTTGGGCAGCTTGTCGAGCAAGTAGACCCGGCCGCCGCCGGCACAGATTCCGTTGTGGACAAAGCTATGGACCGCGTCGACATGCCAGCGGACGGCGCCCGTGTTGCGGTCGAAGGCGGTCAGCCCCAGACTGGCCGATCGATCGGGACTCCAGGCGACGCCTCTTTTGTTCGCCGCTTCGTACTGGTAACCCAGCCGGTCCGAGTAACGGCCGAATCCGGCCCCGGCCAGCAGGAGGTCCTCGTAGACGCCGACATAGCCCCACTCGGGCGACTTGCCGTCCTCGCCGGCCGGCAGCACGAACTCCCGTTGCGTTTCGCCGGTGGCAACGTCCAGCAGCAGACAGCGGCTGCCCGTCACCAGGTACACGCCGTCCTGGGTGGCCACGAAGTTGGTGCCGCGGACGTTGGCTCCTGGAAGGTGGACCTGGTTGTACGCGGTGCTGTAGGGCGTGTGTTCGTAGGTCTCGTCGAAGTAGACCTGGAAGGTTCCCAGATCGTGGAACTCCCGTTTCCAGAGAACCCGTCCGGTGTAGACGTCTCTGGCGCTGAGGCAATTCATTCCCTCGATGAACAGTCGCCCGCCAACCACTTGCTCGCTGGGGCCGTGCCCGTGACGGGGCAGCGCATCCTCGTTCGAGGGGCCGCCGAACCAGAGGATGCCCAGCGGCAGCTTGACCAGGCGGTCTGCCGACTTGACCGTGTTGGCAACGTTGCCGTAGGCGTGGGTCCACTCGCCGGCACCGGGCAGCGGGCCGGCACGCGTGATCACGGTCTCGATCGACGCGCT
The DNA here is from genome assembly GCA_964563135.1 of uncultured Planctomycetaceae bacterium. GTDB lineage: Bacteria > Planctomycetota > Planctomycetia > Pirellulales > Thermoguttaceae > JAAYAY01. The sequence continues at coordinate 23,635 of CAZLWV010000120.1, read as the reverse complement.
GGTGACCTTCGCCCCGGCCAGTTCTTCCGTGGCAAGCTTCCTCTGCGCGTCGGCCGCCTCGACTGCGGGATGGATCCACAGTTTGCCGCCGTATGGCCGAACCTGCTGGTAAACGCTCCGCAGAGTCTCCTTCGCGTAGAGTGCCCCTGCGAGCGACGGGCCAACGTAGATCAGGTCGGCGATATACGGCGGGGCTGCAAACTGCCCCAAGCTGGCGGTCCGCAGCGCGATTCTCTTTCCATACAGCCCTGCCTGATCGAATCGCCTGCGAAGCTGGGCGATCTTCGACTCCGAGGGATCGATTGCCAGCACGTGCAGCTTCGACTGGAGCACGACGGCTTCGAGCAGTTCCGGATCGTCGATGCCGTACCAGAGAGCGTAGCCTTCCCGCCGCTCGGTGGACTGGAGGATTCGCTCCGCCGCTACCATGGCCTGGGCGGCCGGTCGCGGAGACACCGGAGTCTGGACAACTTCGGGGAGTCTCTCCGCCTTCGCTCCAAACGCCATGATCCGTCCGTCAAGCGTCACTGCAAACAGCCGCTCTGCGGCGGCCAGGAGCCGCACCACCTCGCCGCCCGATGGTATCGACCAGGCGATCTGGGCCTTCTTGCCGGATCGGGGCAGGTCGATTGCAGCAATCGTGTCTTTTCCGGCCGCATAGAGACGCGAGCCGGCCAGGATCAGGTCCCCGGTGCCCTCGGCCGCAATCTCCCAGAGCTTCTTGTTCTTGGAATCGTAGGCGGCAATAGTGGGTGGGGTCGCCTTGTGGTCGTCCTTGGCAGGGGATGCGTCCGCCGCCGCATACAGCACGTCGCCAGCCAGCACCGGTTCGTTGATGCGAAAATCCGCATTCTTCCCGTCCGGGAGGCTCAGAGCCATGGTCCCCCGGATCCGCGTGTGCACGAAGGCTCGAGCCTGGTCGGCGGCCAGAAAGGTCCCTCCTTCCCCCTTCCCGCCGAAGCGGAAGAACCGGAGCCTGCCCGTTTGCCGATCGTATGCTGCGGGCAACGTTCGCCCCCCTGGCACCAGCAGCAGATCGCCCGCCACGGCAAGCTGCCCCTGCGGCGCGACGCCGGCAAACGACGGCGCGTCGTGAGGCTGTTTCTGATACGTGGCGCTCGTGTCGTCGTTCAGCCAACAGACTTGCCCTGTCGACGCGTCCAACGCATAAACAAAAGTTCCCATAAACGGCCAGATTCCGGCAGCGAAGTACACGCGGCCGTCGGCCACGACGGGACCGCCTCGAGCCGGCCACGAGGAGATGATCCGGTCGTTCCCGATCACCTGCCGATCCGATGGAGCGCCGCGGAAGCGCCAGCGAAGGCTTCCGTCGTGGGCGGCAAGGCAGTAGAGCCAGCCGTCGTCGCTGGCAACGAACACCGAATCCTTGTCCACCACCGGCGAGAAACGCACCGGTCCGTCTGTGTAGAACGACCAGATCTCCGAACCGTCTTCCAGGTCCAGGGCCACGACCTTGTCGGTGTCGTTGAAGGCGAGGAACATCCGGCCTCCCGCCACGACCGGCTCGAAGATCCGGTCGTACTGCATCAGGTCGCGATTGAGCAGGTCGGCCCACGCCGGTATCCGCGGCGAGTACTGGCGAACCCACTGAGGCCGCAGCACGGGCGGAAGCTCATCGCTGGTGGCGGCGGTGTGCCCCGCATTGCCCCGCCACGCCGGCCAGTCTCCTGCCTGCACCCGACCGGCGAACGAGATCGCGATCGCAACGCCTGCAACCAGGAGCGCCCGTCCGGGAAAGTGAGATGCCGGTCGACAATTCATGGTCATCTTCCAGGAAATCAATGGCTCCGGGCCAACACAACACCAACATGGCTCGCCCGCGAGGGAAACCAACCCAAAACGCCAGCGGAGGAACCCTGATCCAACCTTGCAGGCGAAGGGCACCCGTCCAAACCGCCAGCCGGGGCGGCGACCGGGTCCGTGTGCCATTTGTGCCCTCACCTGGCGGGTTAGCCTCTGTCCCCCGGACGGCTCGCTCCGCCGGATGCGTGACCGGCCAGTTGCCGCAAGTCCAGGCGTTTTCTGTTCTGCCCGCCGCGACCGCCGCAAGAGGCAGCGGCCGCCATAGGAAAGGTAGGCCCGCAAACCTGCCAGACAATTAAGTGTAACCGCCCCTGCGTCGCCGCTCAAGAAACGCTGGGAAACCGGAAGGCTCAGATTTCGAGTCGCCGAAAAGCCCGGAAGCCCAGCCATAACGGTACAGACGTTGCCACGCACCCCAGAACCAGGCTGCCACCGGTACCCCACAGGAGCCATGCGGCCAGGATGGGCGAAAAATCGAGCTGTTCGGTGTTTACGGTGGTCCCCGAGGCCGCATGCAGAGAGACAAAGTAGAAGTGGGCCGGCAGCGCCGTCAGCAGCACGACGGCCACGATATACAACGTGCTCGCCACGAGATTCAGGGTTCCGCCGAATCCGGCGGCTATCCGCGAAGGTGATTGCTCGCGGGGACTCGGCATGGCGGCCCCGAGTCCTGCGGCAGTCCCACACAATCCTACGCACAGCACGACGCAGGTGATCTGGTGGCTCAGCGCGATCAACCACCCGCATGTAGTCGCTCAGGAGGATCAAGCCCGAACACGGTACCAGCGACGCCGCCAACCCGAAGGCAAACTTGCTCCACAGGATCGTCTCGCGGCGAACCGGCAGGAGGCCCAGAATCCAGAATCGCTGGCCCTCCAGGCTCACCAGCGGAAAGATGAACCGGGTCGTGAACGTGGCCAGCAGCAGCCCCACCACATAGATGTTGAGGAAGCTGATCATGTGCACCCACACGATGTGATGCGTATTGTAGATGAAACGCCGCACCCCGATGAAGTAGAGGACCAGCAGGCCGAAGAACACCAGAAACTGCGTCCACTGCAGCGGATCGCGCCGGAAGATGCGGAAGTCCTTGATCATGAGCTGCCGCATCTCCGGCCGCAGCATGGCTGTGAGTCTCTCCGCCAGCCGATCGATCCAGGCGACTCCCGGGTATCGCTTCACCGAGTGATGGGTATACAGCCGGCTGTAGCCCGACCGGTACATCGCAGCCGCGCAGCCGATCCCCAGTTGCCGCACCAGCAGGGCGTTCGAGATCAGCAGCGTCAGGAACATCACGCTCTCGGCAGTCTCCCCTTTCGCGGCCGACAGCAGCCCTGTGCTCAACCACCAGCTCGGCAACCAGCGGCTTTCGATCGCTCGCAGGCGATCGAGCATCTCCTGGATCCAGCTTGGAGTGAAGAAGTCGCTTGAGGTCTCGGCCGCGAGCGCCCCGGTGTAGACCACGGCTGCGGCCAGCGCCGCCGCGCTGGCCGACACCAGGATCAAGAGTCGCTGGCTCGGCAACCAGCGGACCACGATCAGGCAGAGGATGGCCCCCAACGCCACCGGAATGTAGGTGAACGCAACGAGTGCCGGCACCATCTCCAGGTAGTAGTAACGTGGAACCCTCGCGGCGCTTCCGTAGGCCAGCAGCATCGGGCTGGCCAGCAGCAGGAATGCCCAGCCGCTCAGAAGCAAGGCCTCCTGGAACTTGTGCAGATACACCCGCTCGGCCCGCACCGGCAGGCTGAAGAGAAGTCGGATATCCGCCGCGCGATACAGCGAACCGTAGAGGATCACCGCCGATGAAAAGACCAGCATGATCATCAGCGCAAAGAAGAAATGCGTGAAAACCGTGTGCGTCACTGCGTCCAGCAACTCGTTCGTCTGGATTGACGACTGGAAGAAGGCGAATCCCTCCTGGAACAGCCGGAACAGGACCATCCACAGGACGACGCTGAGCAGAACCACCAGAAAGAACCGCAATCGCGAACTGGTCAGTGTCTGCCAGGCCACCGTGCGTATCACCCGCATGCGCACCTGCCGGAAGGCGGCGGCTTCCGCCCCCGGCGACACCAGGTCCTCCCCGCCGTACCAATTGCCGGCCTTGCGCGGGGCCTTCTCGATTGAGGCTGCGGGGTTCATGGAGTCCGGCATGGATCCCTCGGCTCTTCGTCCCGCCACGCGTCCTGCCCATTGCCCCCCGTCAACTTGAGAAACAGGTGCTCGAGCGACGCATGGGCGTCGTTGCCCGTGCGGTCCAGCCCGTCCAGGCTGCCCAGATAGCACAATCGCCCTTCGTCGATGATTCCGATGCGACTGGCCAGCTCTTCGGCAAGACTCAGCCCATGGGTCGACATGAACACGGTCGTCCCCGCCGCGGTTGCCCTGCGGAAGAGGTCTTTGACCAGCCGAGTGCTCCGCGGGTCCAATCCGACCATCGGTTCATCAACCACCAGCACCGCCGGATCGTGCATCAGCGCCGCAGCGAACACGACGCGCTGCTTCATCCCGTGCGAATAGCTTTCGGCCAAGTTGAGCAGAAAACCGCCCAGTTGGAACCTCTCCACCTCCCGTTCGATCCGGTCCTTCACCTTGCGGCCGTCCAGGCCATGCATCCGCCCCACGAATTCCAGAAACTCCCGCCCCGAGAGCTTCTCGTACAGGTACGGCTCATCGGGCACGTATCCCACGTTGCGTGCCGCCTGGCGGCCTGAGGTCACCGTATCGTGCCCGCAAACGGTAATCCTGCCTGCCGTTGGACGCAGCAGGCCGGTCAGCATCTTGATCGTCGTTGTCTTGCCGGCTCCGTTCGGCCCCAGGAAGGCGAACAGCTCCCCCGTGGAGATCGTCATCTCCAGTTGGCAAACGGCCGTCGTCGAACCGTACTTCCTCGTCACCGCCTCAAATTGAATCATGGTTGGTCGACCCCGGTCTCCGCGGCAATATCGGCATCTTCTTCGGCCTCCGACGCGGCACTCCTGGCCACCTGAAGACGCTGTTCCAGTTCCTTCTCCTGGCCCCCGGGCAGGCGCACGAACGTCAAGGCGCCTCCGAAAACGGCGATCCTGTGCTGTAGGACCATGCCATCGTCGCGCACCCAGATCCACGCGTGGTCCTTCCCGGCCCGCCCCACCGCGCTGCCCGGATCGCCGCGGTAGACCACCAGCCACGCATCTTCCACATGGCCGTCCCACACAATCGGGTCCCGGCCTGCCACCTCGGCCTGCATGATCTCCATCGGATCTGCCGGCGGGCGGAGAGGGCTGTAGACTTCGAGTGTCCATCGCTGCCCTTCTCGCAGGCCCGGAATCCGCGACTGGGGCATCAATCCGTTGCTCACCATCACGTTTCGCGGCAACGGGCGCCGCGTTTCATAGCTCGCTCCGGACGAACGGATCGTGATGATCACGGTGTCTCCTACAACAAACCCCTCAACCATCACCGCCGCGACACGGTCTCCCGTGGCCAGTGCCGACTCGAATCGCTGCAGGCGTCCGCTGGCGTGAAACGAAACCTGGTTCCTGGCATTCAGTCGGATGTTTTCAGGGAACTCTCCCTCCAGTCCGAACAGCTTGACAATTCCCTCGGGAACCATCTCCCGAACCGGCAACCGGTCGAATTGGATCTGGCCGTCGACCAGAGTGCCACCTCCCGCCAACCGTTTTCCGCGCACCAGCGCCCACCCCACCGACTCGTCCTTCCAGCGAACCTCGTAGCCCACAAGCTGCTCTTCTGCCTGGGCCGACAGGATTGCAGACCGATCGGGCGGATCACCCACCGCAAGCGACGGAAGAATCTTCACCGTCACCAGCCACGACATCGTCGCGATCCAGAGACCAAGCACGGCAACGTTGAACCAGCGACTGTTCATGAAATATGTCCAGGCGGCCCCGGGAAAATGTGGTGCTCCCGCACGAGGGAGGAGATACCGGCTGCCGAACCAACGTCTCGACGCTCACGTATTCTAGCAAATATCTCACGAAAAGGATGCTTCTCTATTTTTCCCATTTCCCCACTTTTCCTATTGTGCCGTTTTCCGGGCGAAGAGAGGTTGCAGAGAACTCACCTCTGTCCGATGATGCCTGGGTGGAATGGAGGCAAACCAGGCAAACCAACTGCCGCGGTCTCTCCCCGGTGGCCTGCCGAGTGGTTCTGCCCGACTGTTGGTCCGCCGCGTCGACTCGTGTACCTGAAGGGGAACTTATGACTTGCGTTCAAGCCAATAGACACATCTGCCTTCTCGCCTTGCTGCTCCCCCTGGCTCTTGGTTGCGGAGGATCCGACGACTCCAAGACCGACATTCCTGTTCCCGCGGCCCCCACCCCTCCTGACATGGCCGACGGGATATCGCCGGCCGGAGCCGGACCCGCGACCGACCAGACCACTCGTGTCGAGTTCCAGACGACCGCCGGCAATTTCACCGTACTCCTCCATCGCGAGCGCGTCCCCAACACGGTCGACAACTTCCTGAAATACGTGGATGCCGGGTACTACAACGACACCGTTTTTCACCAGGTGATCAAGGGTTACGCGGTGGTCGGCGGCGGCTACACCTTCAGTGGGGATGCGATGCTGGAAAAGACAGCAGAGGGCAGCACTATCCACAATGAGGCCGAAAACGCCCTTACCAACAAGGCAGGCACCATCGGCATGGCGAGACAGCCGGAAGATGCCGACTCCGCCTGCTCCCAGTTCTACATCAACCTGGTCGACAACGCAGGGCTCGATTTTCGCCCCAGGAGCGAGAAGGAGCCCGTGTGGCAGACCGCCGGCTACTGCGTTTTCGGCCAGGTAGAAGGCGACGGCCTGCGGGTGCTTCAGAAGATCGCCGAGAGCGAGGTTACCAGCCGCAACGAGATGGACAATGTCCCGGTCAATCCCTGCACCATTACTGCGATTCGCAGACTCTGACCAGACTACCCATCTTCTTCAGTCGCTACAACGAACGGGATTTTTTCGCCACAGTACACCACTCGGCCAATGAACTGTTGATTATCTGGCCTTTTTTTTGTAGCATGTCCGGCTGAGGGCTCAATCGGGGTAGGAGTCGGTTTGACAGGAGGTCCGACGATGGCCAACTCTGTGTATTTTGTACAAGAGTGCCCTACTTGCGGCCGGCGGCTTCAGATTCGTGTCGAGTACCTCGGAAGACAGGTCGTCTGCCAGCACTGCCGCGGGAAGTTTTGTGCTCAGGATCCCGAAGGCAATCGCTACCCCGGCTGCAATGAGGCAGAGGAACTTCTTCGCCGAGCCGAAGAGCTCCTCCGTGACGCCTCGCGCCACATCTTGGCCCACCATCGGATTCCCTACCCGCGATAGCCCCAGTGGCCTGCTGCGGCGCGAGAGCGCCTCATCCAAGTTGGGACCCGGCCGCCGGGCGGGACGTCCGATTGGCCGGCCCGCAAGTCTGCTCATCGTCTTGCGGCGTCGCGCTGCAACAGGGAGCACGCCGGACGAAACGTCGCACCCGCTCAGCCCGCTTTCTCTCTGTTCTCACCCGCCTCCCTGGGTCACCCGCTTCAGGTCCAGGAAGAACCCTGGATACGTCTTCCCGGTGCAGCCCGGATCCCGGATCACGACTCCCGGTTGCCGGAGGCCGACCAGGGCCAGGCTCATTGCCATGCGGTGATCGTTGTAGGTATCGATCTCGGCCGGTTTGAGGATAGCTGGGGTGATCACGAGCCCGTCGGACTGCTCCTTCACCCCCGCGCCGAGCTTCCGCAATTCCGTGGCCAGGGCCCCGATCCGGTCCGTTTCCTTGTGCCGGATGTGCCCCACACCCCTGACGCGAGTCTGCCCCTCGGCAAACACGGCCACCGCCGCCAGGGTCTGCACCGTGTCGCTGATCGCATTCATGTCGACCTCGATCCCCCGCAGTCGCCCGCCGGCAACCGTGATCCGGTCAGCGGCCCAGTTGACCGTGCAGCCCATGGCCTCCAGGCAGTCGCAGAACGCCACGTCTCCCTGCAGGCTTGATCGGCCCAGGCCCTCCACCGTCACTCGCCCCCCGGTGATCGCCGCGGCCGCAAAGAAATAACTGGCCGCCGAGGCATCGGGCTCGATCGAGTACTCGGTACCCGCGTAGGTCTGCGGTGCGGGAATCGAAAACTGCTGAAGATCGCGGCTGTCGACCAGCGCTCCAAACGATCGCATCACCGCCACGGTCATATCCACATAAGGCTTCGAGACCAGTTCCCCCTCCAGGATCAGTTCGACCGGTCCGCGCGCGCAGGGCGCCGCCATCAACAGCCCGCTGAGAAACTGGCTCGAAATGTCTCCCGCCACTCGGGCCGTTCCGCCCGCCAGGCCTCTCGCTTCCACCACGACGGGCGGGCAGCCCGTGCCCGCTTCGCTGGCGGCATCGGCTCCCAGTTGGCGCAGGGCATCGATCAGGTCGCCGATCGGGCGCTCTCGCATCCGCTCGGTTCCGTCCAGGCGGATCCGTCCTTGGGCCAAGGTGGCAACCGCCGTCAGGAACCGCATCGTCGTGCCGCTGTTGGCAATATACAAGTCTGACCCGGCGGCCGACGGACGACCGGCGCACCCGGCCACCCGCGCCGTGTCCCGATCCCGGTCGTGCACAATCTCCACGCCCAATTGGCCCAGCGACTGGATCATCACGCGGGTGTCTTCGCTGTCCAGCACGCCCCGCAGGGTCGATTCTCCTCGCGCCAGTCCCGCGCAAACCAACGCCCGGTTGGTAATGCTCTTGGAACCCGGCGGGCGGATCGCCCCACGCACCGGCCCCGACACCTCAATCTCAATCGAATCGTTCAAGCGCTACCTCCGGGTCTGCGATGTGCTTCTGGACTCCGACCCGGGTTGTGTCGTCGCCCGGTGCAGCGGCGGAGCGGCCGGGTCTTCCTGCCGCTCTACCGGCCTGCCTGCGCGATGCTGTGCGGCGTCGGGCCCCGGCTTCATTTGCTGGCCGCCACCTTGATCAACTGGGTATCGTTTCGGAAGTACAGTGCCCCGCCGGCCGCTACCGGCGAAGCCAGGATGCCCTTGCCGATGAAATTGGTGCTTACCAGTTCCCCCTTCTCTCCCAGTCGTACCACGAACACGTTTCCTTCGTAGCTGGCCACATAGGCGTACTGGCCGGCCACCAGCGGTGTCGCCCACACCGAGCCTTCCAGGCGCAGGTCCCACAGCTTCCGGCCGCTCTCCAGGTCCGCGCAGGTCAGGATCGCCGGATTCCGCACCTGCAGGATCCGGTTCCCGAACGCCACCGGGCTCGAATTGTTGCCTCGCAGTTTCGCCTCGAACCACAGCGGTTCGATGCTGCGGCTGGCCGGATCGTACCTGAGCGAGTGGATTCCATTGGCGGGGAAATAGATACGACTGTTCTGGGTGGTCACCGTGGCAATCGTATGCGAGGAGGCCTCGAAACGGAACAGCTCTTTGCCGGTCTGCCACTCGTGCCCCGTCAGGGCGTTCCGCCCATGGAGCAGCACCACGTCGTCTTCGGGCGACGCACCCCGGAGCACTGTCGGCGACGACCAGATGGCGTCGTGGTCTCTGGGAAGCTGCCAGCAGGTCGATCCGTTCTCCTTGTTGATCCCGGCCACGAACGACTCTCCCTGGTTTTCGCACTGCACGACAACAACGTCGCCTACCACCAGCGGCGATGATGCCATGCCAACGTCGTTTCGCATCGAGGGGTAATCGTGGGCCAATCCACGGAACCACTTGAGATTCCCTTCCAGGTCGAAGCAGGCCAGATCATTGGAGGAATAGAAGGCAAAAATGCGTTTCCCGTCCGAGGCCGGCGTGTTGTTCGCCACGGCCCCCATCGGGTTCGACTGCGTGTGTCCCGTGGCCCACAACTGCCGGTGCCAGGCCGTGCTGCCGTCGGCCGTATTCAGCGCCGCCAGGTGGAGTCGATCCTCCCTGGCACCGCTCGAGGCGGTGACATACACCCGGCTGCCCACCACGATCGGCGAAGCGGGGCCTCGTCCCGGCAGATCCACCGTCCAGGCAATGTTTCGCTGCTCGCCGAACTCCGTCGGCAGGCCCGTTTCCTGGGAGCAGCTCGTGTTGTCAGTTCCCCGAAACTGCAGCCAATCGGCCCCACCACAACAGGCAACGACCGCCAGACATGTGGCGACCCGAATTCCCGCGAATTCAATTCTCATGGGCTGCTACTCCGCCGAGTGGATCCCGCTACCGACCGCATCGCATACCCGCAGTGTGAATCCCAGCTCCTCAGTCCAATCCTGGGTCTGGGCGTTCTGGCAAACCTTCACCAGAATCCGGTTGCTCCCGGCCTTGAAGACGACATCGGCCTGGTACTGGTCGAATGCGGAACCTGCATGATACACCTTGTACTCGCCCACCACGCCACCATTGACGAAAAGCTTGATCGCGTTGATCGACGACACTCGAATCTGTGCCTTTTGTCCGCTGGGGGAGCGGAATTCGGCCGCCGCGTAGGCCACCACCTCCCGTTCCTGCAGCTTATCGGAGATTCGCACCAGCGAACCCTTGAGGGCATCGTAAAGGTCCACCCTTCCGTCCGCCCTGCTGGAACGATAGGCAAGCCACACCAGCTCGCCGTGCTTCCCAGCATACCGCCCCTTCGGGTCAGACTCCTCTTCCGGTGCATAGACCTGGTCGAATCCCGCTTCGCCCGTGTTGTCGAACGGTCCGATCACCAGCCACTGGACGATCAGCCCGTCGTGGGCAACCAGATCGACTTCGCGGCCGAGTTTCTTCAGTTCCCCTGCCAGCAGGTCGACCTGGTCTCGATCTCGAGCAGCGTCGAAGGCCTTCTCGAACAGACTTGCTGCCTTGTCCTTCTTTCCCTGCGCCACCGTCTGTTTCCCCTCCTCGATCAGACGGGTGACGGCGTCTCGTCGCAACTCAACGCTGGGATCCTCCAGCAGTCGGGGCATGATCCGGTCTTCTGCCCCGCCGTCGACCTTCAACAGCCATTCATAGGCCAGCCGCCGCCCTCTCGGATCGTGCGACGTCTGGAGCACGAACCTCTCCAAGGCCTCCTTCGGCAGCCCCCCGTCTCGCACTCTCCGCTCGCAGACGGTGTCGACGGCGGTCCGGATCCAGTTGGCCGCCAACGGATTGGCTCCGTCAAGTGCGGTCAGCAGTTCGGGGACTCGCCCCGCTTCGACCCCGGCCACCTCCTGCCAGGCCAGCGCTGCCGCCTCATTGCCCTTCCCCCCCGGCCCGACGGCCCGCAACGTTTCCAAGGCCTTGGCCAGATCCGCCCCGGAACTCGTCGCCGCAACCATCCCGAGCAGGACCGCTCCGGCAGCAGCCAACAGACTCCGCATGTTCATCGAAACAGCTCCTGCATTCTGTCACCGGTGCTTCGGGCGGGCCCCATTACAGGTCGTCCCCAGAACCGGGAAAACAGGCCGGTCCATTCTACATCAAACGCTGCCGGCGGAACTCAAAACGTTGTTGCTCCGCGTGCCCGAACCCCGGCACCGGTTCTTCTCTCACTCCCCGTACGGACTTTGCTCCCCGGCGGCGCTCTCACTCCCGGGGTTCCCTTCAGGGCTCGACGTGTGAAGATTGAGAAACGGCTGGCCAAACAGCGATCGCGTCTCGTTGGCACTCACGACCCGAATAGCCGGCTCGTCCTTGAATGTGCAGTCCTTCACACAGCCTCCGCACCCGGTGCACAGATCCGGATCGACGATCGGCTGGCTCACCACTTTTGTCCGTTGACGTATCCCGTTGTTGTACTCGATTTCCACGTCGACCAGTCGAATCGCCTTTTCCGGCGCCGGGCATGCCTCCACGCACGTGCCGCAATCGCGGCCATAGGCGTACGGGATGCATCGCGACTGGTCAATCACGGCGATCCCGATCTTTACCGCATGTTTTTCCTGCACCGTCAGCGGTTGGATCGCACCTGTTGGGCAAACGTGACCGCACAGCGTGCAGTCGTACTCACATCGCCCCAGCCGGGCCACCGCATGGGGCGTCCACAATCCCTCCAGGCCGGCCTCGGCCAGCGTCGGCTGCAGGCAGCCCGTCGGGCAGATCCGCATGCACATCCCGCAGGCCGTGCAGCGGCTCAAGAATTCCCGTTCCGGCAGTGATCCGGGGGGGCGAACCAGTCGCTGACTGCCGATCGAGCCGCGGGCCTGCGGTGTTGCCCGCAGCACAAACATGGCAGCCGCGCCGCTCGCGGCGGCCCCAACCACACCTCGCACGAATCGCCGCCTCGAGCGGCTTGCCGCCTTGCCGGCCACCGCGGTGGGGTCCTGCTGCCACGGCCGCACCAACCGGAATGCGAGCCCGTCGTGGCGGCAAGCCGGCGTGCAGTTGAGACAGCCAAAGCATTCGGCCGCCTTCCACTCTCCCCCGGGCGATCCCGTAGCGGCACCATGGCAACTCAGTCCGCAGAGATCGCACTGGTTGCACTCCGAGGTCACCGTCCGCCGCTGCAGCAGCGGCCGCAAGGCCAGCACCCCCAGCATTGCCCCCAACGGGCAAACATACCGGCACCAGAACCGCGGCTGCACCCGGTTGGCAGCCATGATCAGCAGGAACAGCCCCAGGACCAGGCTGCTTCCCAGGAACGCCTGGCGTTCGACCTCGGTCACGTTCTCGCGGAGGAACTGCCGTACCGGTTCACTCATCCCCAGCGTTGCCGATCCGTCTTCCAGCACCCATTGCACTCCGGGCAGAACGCCCACGACCGTCGTCCGGTAGAGCAGCACCAGCGGATCGAGCACCGCGCCGGTGTGCACGCCGAATACGGCCATCACCAGGATCGCCACCAGCAGGTAATACTTCGCCAACTGCCACCGCGACCAGTGCTGCGGCGCCCGCTTCCGGGGCCAGAAGAATTCCAGCGCGCGGGTGGCAATCGCGTTTAACGTGCCCAACGGACAGAACCATCCGCAGAAGACACGTCCCAAAAGGATTGTCACGGCCACCGTCGCGAGCGAAAGCAGGAGGGCCGCCGGAACAGCATGCCCGGCAAGCGACGTCATTGCCAGCACCAGCGGATCAAGCAGGAAGAAGCCCTGCAGCCAGACTCCCGGTGTGGTTTCACCCTGGCGGCGAGCCAGGAGCACCAGACCGAAGAACAACAGCAGGGCCGCTGTCTGCACGATCCGCCGCAGCATCGCGCCCGTGAGCATGCCTGGCCGCGATTTCATGCGACTTCGAGCTCCGCCAGCGCCAGCGAGTGGTAGTCGGACTTGCCCAGTCCCGACTCTTCGGCGTACTTGATGATCCCGCGTGCCTTCTTCATCGCGCCGGATTCTTCTTCGAGCATTTCCACCCCCAGGGCGTCGAGGGCCACAATGTCGACCCCTGCGGCAACGGTCGTCCTGACGACTACGTCTTCCAGCTTTCCGCCGGTCGGTCCGTTAGCCTTGAGTGTCCGCACCGCGTCGAGCACGGTGATCTTCGGCTTCATGAATCGCGTCAGATCCGACAGGCAGGTGGCGAAATCCTGGTGGAGCGGCTGGCGGTTATCGATCACGCCCATGTAGTTCTTCATGCACAGCGTCGCATTCGACAACCCGTGGTGCTTGACGATTGCCACATTGATCACCAGGTCGCAGTCGAGAATGTCCGGATAGACGAGCGCCGACTTGAGCACCTCTCCACCCAGGTCGACTTTCTTGAACCGCTGCTTGTCGAGATACACGACTTCGGCTCCCAACGACTTGACCGCGTCGGCGATGCCGCTGGCCGGATAGCTCTTGGCCGCCGCATGGACCGGGTTGTCCCCTACCTTGACCGCCTTGGCCCCGGCGTCAAAACACATCTTCACCAGGGCAGCGACCACCTCGGGATTCGTATTGCCGGCCTGTTCGGGCTTTCGGTCCCAGCCGATGTTCGGCTTGACCCACACCGTATCCCCCTTCTTCACGAACCGCTCCATCCCACCCAACCCGACCATCGCCCGGCGGGTCAGCTTCGTGGCAATCTCTGCCAGTGCCGCCTCGGTGGGATCGTCGATCGCGGCGCCCTTCCAGCGGGCGATGGTCATGTCGACCGGTTTCGTCCCGCCTTCGGCCGACAGCAGCAACCCCTGTCCCTGCAACGTCAGGGCCCCGGCCGCCGCTGTCTGCATCAAGAAATTCCGTCGTGTGTATCTTGCCATGGAAGTATCTCCTCAAGGATGGACCGTGCCTGGTTCGACCCATAACGTCAATCGTACCCATGCCCCCCAGACCTACTGCCCAAGGGAGCTCACTCACCAGTGTCTCCCCCGCCAGTCTCCACGTCAACGGGATCGGCGATTTCCGGGTCGGCGGGTCTTGGCAGGCAGTTCCTGATCGTCGCATCACCGGTCTGGGTCCGATTCTCACTCTGCTTACAGGGCTCCCAATACCATCCATTCGTGGTTCTAATACCAGAACCTGTCATCCATCCAGTTGGAGCCACGCAGTTGACCATCGCTACCCCCACACTTCGTTACGAATTCGTCAGCCCCCGGCAGATTGTCTTTGGCTGGGGACGCCGCTGCGAACTGCCTCGTCTGGCTCCCTGCCTGGGACGCCGTGCATTCATCGTTTGCGGTTCGCGGACCCTTGAGTCGGCCGGTCTGATCGACGAAATCGGCGGCCTGCTCGCCTCGGGCGGTGTTGCCAGCGTACGTCTCCAGACCCTCACCCACGAGCCGGGGGTCGACGATGTCGACCGCACCTCGGCCGAGCTTCGTCGGGCCGGCGCAACCCAGGGCGACTTCCTCCTTGGCATCGGGGGCGGGGCGGCGATCGATCTGGCCAAGGCCGCCGCCGCCATGGCCACCAACACTCAAAGTCCAACCATCCAGGATTACCTGGAAGGCGTGGGCAAGGGGCTCCAGATCGTGGCCGATCCGCTCCCCGTGCTGGCCATGCCGACCACGGCCGGTACTGGGTGTGAAGTTACCAGAAATGCGGTCATCTCCTGCTACGACCCGGTCTTCAAGAAGAGTATCCGCGATGAGCGCATCGTCCCCCGCATCGCGCTGGTCGATCCGGAATTGACCGTTTCAGCCCCGCCGGCCGTCACGGCTGCCAGCGGCATGGACGCTATCACTCAGCTTTTTGAGAGCTACATCTCCCGAAAGGCCCAGCCGATTCCCCAGGCCCTTGCCGTTCACGGGCTGAGCCTGGCCCTTCCGGCCATCGTGGAGGCTGTCCGTGACGGCCGCTGTCGACCTGCCCGCGAAGCCATGGCTCACGCAGCCATGCTCTCGGGCATCTGTCTGGCCAACTCCGGCCTGGGCATGGCGCATGGCGTTGCTCCCGCGCTGGGGGTTCACTGCGGCGTCTCCCACGGCACCGCCTGTGCCCTGATGCTTCCGGTCGCCCTCCGCACCAACCGCCAGGTCTGCCTCCAGGAGTTGGCTCATCTGGCCCGCACCCTCGGTACGGACGGGGCGACCGGCACACCCGAGCAGGCCGTCGACGCTCTGGTCGCCCTGGTTGAGTCGATCTGCAACGAAGTGGGCGTGCCCCGCCGCCTTGGCGATCTGGGCATCACGGCCGACAAGATTCCGGCCCTGGTTGCCGGTTCCCGCGGCAGCAGCATGAGCGGCAACCCCAAGGAGGTTTCCGATGAAGAACTGACGAAGCTTCTGGAGGAGATCCTGTGACTGAAGTCAGGGAACTTGCTGGACTTCCGTTGATGACTTACGATTCACTATCCTGATCGCCGGCGCCAAACGCGTCCGAGACACTGGTGCGGCTGTCCGTGATTGCCTCGATCGATGCTTGCTCATGATTCTCTCCGCTGGTCTCACACCTGCCTGGCAACAGATTCTCGTCTTCGACGCCTTCCGTTACGGCGAGGTGAACCGGGCTGCAGAGGTCCACTGGTGTGCCTCGGGCAAGGTCTTCAATGCGGGCATCGGTGTGCATCACCTGGGAGCGAAGAGCCTTACGCTGGCCACGGCCGGTGGGCCACTGCTGGTGCTCATCCGGGCGGAAATGGGATCGCTTGGCGTGCCCCTCGACGTTGTCGAGACGGAGTGTTCAACCCGTGTCTGCACCACGATTCTCGACCGCGCCACCGGCACCATGACCGAACTGGTCGAGAACGGTCGCCCCGTCACCGACTCCGAGCTTGACCGGTATGCAGCCAGATTTGCCGAGACCGTGGCGAAGGCCGAAGCCTTGATCCTCATCGGCACCCTCCCGCACGGCACGCCTTCCAGCTACTACCGCCGCCTGCTCTGTCGCGCCTCATGCCCCAGCGTTCTCGATTTCCGGGGAGAGGGACTTCTCGGTGTCCTCGACCTCCAACCAACCGTTGTCAAACCCAATCGGGAAGAACTCGCCCAGACCGTCGGGCGCCAGCTCGGGACCGACGACGCCCTCCTCGACGCCATGCGGTCGCTCAATGCCCTTGGGGCCCACTGGGTCCTGGTGACCGACGGCCCGCGAGCCGTCTGGCTGACCAGTCGTGCCGAGACCTATCGATTCCATCCGCCAGCCGTCCTGCGGTCCGAACTGGTCAACCCGATTGGCTGCGGCGACTCGATGGCCGCCGCCGTCGCCTGGGCCCTGTGCCAAGGTCTCCCCATGCCCGAGGCCGTCCGCCTGGGCATCGCCGCCTCGGTTGACAACCTCCGCCAGTTGCTGCCCTGCCGCCTGGATCCCCAGCGGGTTCGAGCCATTGCCCGGACCGTTCGGGTGGAGGCCCTGTAGAGGGTCCCCAAGCGGTCGTGGACGATTGCAGAAAGATCGTGGACGCCGGCTGCGGCTGCCCATCCAATTCCCTTCCGTATTCCGGCTGTCTGTCCCAACGGCACCCCCCACAGGCCTCGAAAGGAGATTCAGGACAGGAGGCCCGCCAACAGAATCGGTTTCCGCAGATTAATCCCCCCGTCCGGACCGGACTAGAGGATACGGGTATGGATTCCCGGAACCTACTGTTTCGTGCGGGGTTACGTAATTACGATGGGAAAATAGGGAAAAACGTGCGGAGTTGATGGGCTCCCGGGTTCGGGTTCTGTACCGCACATCCCCCCTGTTTCGTCCAGGGCACGCTGGCACTAGTCTCTCTCGACGGGGAGTGTTTCCGTGACTGTTCTGCATACATCAACTGGCAGGTTTGGCCTGGGGATTTGCACGGCGGCATGCTTGGGACTGCTGCTGGCAATCGGCTTGGGTGTCAGCAGCGCAGCTGTTGGCGACGAGGCACCGGCAACCGCCTCCAGCGCCCCCCAGCCGGCAGCAACGGCGCCTGCGGCTAAAGCTCCATCGACGGCGCCTGCGGCTTCCACGGAGGAGCCATCCGCGCAGCCCGCATCACCATCTGACGGACACAGTGCCGCTACCAGCGAGCCGGAGAAGCCCGACACCGCCCCTCTGCCTCCTCCTGCTGGGTCTCCAGCTCCCCCGGCCAAGGGAGGTGCAAAACCCGAGCAATCGCCACGCGAGTCTGAACCTGACGCAGGCAAGCCAGAGACTGCCAGTGGCACGCCGTCAGCCTCCGGGCCCGAGACACCGGCCTCCACCCCAGCTGCCGAGGGCGCTGCCGGCCCGGCCGCGCCCAACAGCCAGGCGGGACCCGCCGAGTCCACTCCCCTTCCTCCCAAGCCCCCCGAGGCGGATGTTCTCAACTCCCTGCCTCCGGGTGTGCCGCCGGCGCCAGCGCCGCTGGGCAGCAGCCCCGCGGTCGGGCAACCGCCGGTCGCCCCGCCTGTTTCCCCTTCTGCTGCCGCCGAAGGGAGCAAGCCGGGTTTGGATCTTCCCCCCGACGTGGCTGCGGCCATGGACCAATTCGCCGACGGAGATGGCAAACCCGCGGTCTTGCGGTTCAGTTTCCGCTATCAACCCTGGCAGGAAGTGCTCCAGTGGTTCGCCGATCAATGCGATCTTTCCCTGCTGATGGAGACTCCGCCGCCGGGCACATTCAACTACACGGACAACCGTTCTTACTCGCCGGCCGAAGCGCTCGACCTGCTGAACAGCGTCCTGCTGATCAAGGGCTACACCCTCGTGCGTCGTGAGCGGATGCTGTTCGTGGTCAATCTGGAGGACGTGGTTCCGGAGGAACTGGTCACGTGGATCCCGGTGGAAGATCTGGACAATCGAGGGGAATTCGAGTTGATCGGCGTTCTGTTCAGCCTCGACAAGTTTGAGCCGCAGGAAGCGGCTACCGAGATCAAGGACTTGCTCGGTCCCCAGGGGTCGGTCAAGGTTCTTCCCAAGACCAGACAGTTGCGAGTGGTCGAGACCGCCGGACGGCTGCGCATGATTCGCGACGTCATCCAGCGGGTTGAAGACCCGCAAGGAATCCTCTCGGGTAATCTGGAGAGTTATGAGTTCAAGCATATTCTGCCGGACGAGGGACTCACGATCCTCCGCCAGTTGCTGGGCATCTCCGGCGACGCCAGCGCCAATGGCGACGACTCCTTCCGTTTCGCCATGGATCCGGTCGGAATGCGGCTCTTGTTCTCTGGTTCGGCCGACAAGATCGCCAAGGCCAAGAAGATCCTGGAATCCATCGATGCCTCAACGGGTGAAGATGACAAATCGGCCGTCCAGGAATCGCTCCAGTTGGAGGTTTACCCGATCGCCGTAGCGGACCCGGAGTCGGTTCTCAAGGTCATGCAGACCCTGCTGGAAGGGCTGCCCGGCGTCCGTTTGTCGATCGATCCCAAAACGGGCAGCCTCATCGCGCTGGCTCGGCCGACCGACCATAAGACGATCCGAACGACCATCGATCAAATGCAGAGGGAGGTTCGTCGCTTCGAAGTCATCCCCCTGCGCCGGGTTGACCCGCAACTGGCCGCCGTCTCGATCAAGAAGATGTTTGGTGGCACGGCAACAACGACAGCGACGACATCCACCGGCGGAAGGACTCCGGCGACACCAACGATTTCCACCGGTCCGACCGTCGAAGCCGACTCGCTGAACCGCCAGTTGATCGTTTACGGCACCGAGGATGAAATCGTGCAGATCCGTTCACTGCTCGGCAAAATGGGTGAACCGGAGTTTGCCGACGGGGTGGTTCCAGCCGCCGGCAGTCGCATTCGCGTCCTGCCGATCACGGGAAGTGCCGCCGATGCGGCTCTCGAGAACCTCCGCCAGATCTGGCCGACCCTCAGCAACAACCCAAATCCCATCAAGGTGGTCACGCCATCGGCTATCATTCCGTCTCTGGGACCGCGCGAGTCGATTCCCGCTCGCGTGCCGGCAAGAGAACTGGAACCGTCGCCACCGCGTCGCCGCAACCTGGACCGGTCTTTTCCGCTCGGTCCCCAGCCGGATCGCCTCCCGCCACCGGTGGGAGTCCCCCAGCTCGACCGGCCTTCCTCATCCCCTGCACCGCCGGCCGCTGAACCGGACCACGACCGTCAGACGCTGCGCCGGCGGCAGAGCCCATTCCTTTTTGCCGCCCAGGCAACCGAGACCGAGATGCCCGCAGCGGCTGAGCAGTCACCGTCTGACAAGGCAACTGCCCCCCCTGCGCCGGAAGCCCCGCAGCCGACCGAAGAGCCCGCCCCCACTGAACCGGCCGCGAATCCATCCACCACCACCCCCGAAGTGGCCCCTTCTCCCGCTGCGGACGAACAGCAGCCGGCGGCGCCCAAGGAAAAACCTCCGATCGTTGTCTCCCTCGGACCCAACGGGCTGATGATTGCCTCGGACGACGTGGAAGCGCTTGACGAGTTCGAGCGTCTGCTCAATACGTTGACCGGTGGCACCGATCCTGGTCGGACCGAACTGAACATCTTCTACCTCAAGCATGCCAAGGCCACCGCGGTTGCGGAAACGCTGACCAAGATCATCGGCAGCGGCACCAGCACCTCGACGACCGCCAGCCAGGACAACGTGCTCGGACAACTGGTTGCCGGTTCGGTCGGCAGCACCCTGAGTTCCCTGCTGAACCTGGGAGCAACCACCTTGAGCCCGACCGGCATGCTGCGCATCACTCCCGAACCGCGTCTTAACGCTCTGTTCATTGAGGCCAATACGGTCGACATGCGCAACATCGAAGAGGTCCTGAAGAAGCTCGACATGCCTGAAAGCCCCGAAGAAGTCCTCGTCAACCCCAGGGCCCGACTGATCCCGGTCCAGAACATGGCCGCCGACGATGTCGCGGAGATCGTCAAGCAGATCTTCGCCGATAAGATGCAGAGCGCCTCCAGTCGAGGCGGCGGAGACCAGCAGCAGCGTCCCTCTCCGGCCGATTTCTTTGCCGCCATGCGCGGTGAAGGCGGACGCAGTGGCGGTCAGCGCGGGGGCAGCTCAGGCACGGCCGCCAAGGAGGAACCGGAGCGGATGACCATCGGCGTCGACGCCAAGAGCAATTCGCTGATCCTGTTCGCTTCCCAGTCCACCTACGAGGAAGTCCGGATGCTGGTCGAGGAACTCGACTCGATCGCCGGAGTGGCGGAAGAAGCTACCACCGAGGTTGTCAAGGTTACCGGCAATGCCGAGACGATCAAATCCACCCTCATGGCGATCCTGGGAGAGAATGCGGTTTCCAACTCCAGTTCGTCGAGCAGCGGCCGAGGTTCCACGAGCAGCCGCAGCGGTTCCAGCCGTACTGGCACGACCGGACCGCGCACGGGCGGAGTGTCGGAAGACTTCACGCGCCGTATGGAAATGATGCGATCCATGATGGGCGGACGCGGCGGTTTCGGCGGTGGCGGATTTCGCGGTCCAGGTGGCGGAGGGTTCGGGTCGTCTCGAGGTGGCGGACGGTGATCTGGACGTTTCGTGCAGTCGAGCAATGGAGCCAACCTTCAGCCGCTCAAGGGCATTTCCTCCCGCACCAGCCGGCTGATCTTCTTGAACTCCGCAGTTCCCGCCACCTGACACCATTCGAACAAGGCTGCTTCGCTCGTCGTCAACACCGCTCCCGCTGAGTCCATCCGTCTCAGGGCCGTGTCGCGATCCTGCGCCCCTCGCGACCCAACGGCGTCGACCGCCACATAGACCCGCCATCCGTCGCCGAGCAGGTCCAGCGCTGTCTGCTGCACGCACACGTGGGCTTCGATTCCCGTCACCAGGATCTTGTGGATTCCCGTGTCTCGAAGCTGGGCAAACAGCTCGGGGCACCCGCAGCAACTGAAGGTGAGCTTGTCCGGAATCGGGCCGAGTCGTTCCGCCAGGCTCTGCACCGTAGGCCCCAGGCCCTTGCGGTACTGCTCGGTGGCAATGACGGGCACGCCGAGGATCTTTGCCCCGTCGATCAATCGCCGGATGTTGAACACGACCCGCTCGTGGTCGGCAATCGCCGGAACGAGTCTCTCTTGCACGTCGATGACTAGTAGGGCCGTTTCACCGACGGACATCAACTCAGGGCTGCGCCGGAAAGTCTGCTCTTCGTCCATGCCCAGCAGGATAGCGAACGAGACCCGTTCTGGGTAGCGGGGGGCTTGAACGCCAGACTTCCGAAACGCCGGCGCAGCGGCGTACGGGCCGTGTTCCGCCCTGCTGCCCCTGAGGGCGGTTGCCACCGACCGCTTCTCTCGCCCAGTGGTCCGTTCTCCCGGTAGAATGAATCGTGTCGGCCATTCAGAATCGTTCTGACACCGGTGGCCATCGCCTCGCGACAGCCCTGGTGGTCCGCCGCGCCGACTGGCCGGGAATGCTGTGGTTGTTTCTCGAACGGATCCCCACCCCCAGCCTTGGGAGCCTGTACCATGGGGCACGAGGCCAATTCTGACCGCGAGTACCGATTGCTCCAGAAGCGGCTCGACCGCACGGTCACCGGTGCCCCGACCGGCCCGGTTCTCGATCAGATTCTGCATCTCCTCTACCGGCCCGAAGACGTGCGGCTTGCGGTTCAGGTTCCTTTTCGAATAACGCCGCTTGCGAGGCTGGCGAGAAAGACCGGGATTTCCCAGGAGGAACTGCGCCGGCGACTGTCGGAGATGGCCGAGCGAGGTTTGATGCTCGACTTTGAGTATCAGGGGGAGCACTACTTTGCGCTGCCTCCACTCATTCTGGGGTTCTTCGAGTTCACCTTCATGCGGACCCGGCATGAGTTGCCGATGGCCACCTTGGCGGCATTGTTTGAGGAGTACATGCGGGGCGACGACCGGCTGGCCAGAAGTGTCTATCAACAGGAAACCCAGATTGGCCGTACTCTGGTCCAGGAAGAGGCGCTGGCACCCGACGACTTCTCTGAGATCCTCGATTGGCAGCGGGCATCGGAGATCGTGGCTTCCGCGGGAACCATCGCCGTTTCACGCTGCGCCTGCCGCCACAAGGCCGAACACCTGGGACACGCCTGTGACGCTCCGCAGGAAGTGTGCCTGGCCCTGGGCTACGCGGCTCGGGCTCTGATCGGCAGTGGCACGGCTCGAGAGATCGGTGTTCGGCAAGGGCTCAAGATCCTGGAAGAGTGCAAGGAACACGGGCTGGTCCAGATTGCCGACAACGTCCGCCGGCGGGTAACCTACATCTGCAACTGCTGCCGCTGCTGCTGCGCCATGATGGACGGCATTCGTCATTTCGAGATCCGCACCGCGGTTGCCACGAGCAACTGGTATGCCGACGTGGATTCTGCCAGGTGCCGCGGCTGCGGTGCATGTGAAACGGCCTGCCCGGTCGGGGCGATCTGGATGGAATCGGGCGCCCAACCGCACACGCGGACAGGAGGCCTCCGGGCCAAGGTTGCCAGAGAACTCTGCCTTGGCTGCGGTGTCTGCCACCGGGTCTGCAAATCGGGGGCGCTCCAGATGCACGGTCGAGTCGCGGAAATCCTGCCGCCGGAGACGGTTTTCGACCGTTTCGTGATGATGGCCATCGAACGGGGCAAACTGGCGGACCTGATATTCGACGACTACCAGCGTCTGGATCACCGTGCCTGGCGGACGATCTTCGGCGCCCTGGAAAGAACGCCGGTCTGGAAGGCGGCGATGGCCATCAAGCCCTTGAAGTCGGTTGTTCTCAATGCAACCGTTCTGGCTGCCAAGCGACTGACGCGCCCCTTGAGCGACACAATGAAGTAGTGCCCCTCCAAGGCTGCGAGGGTATCGGCAGACGTTCGGCTCGGTTTGCGAACCGGCCACCAACAGGCGCGGTGTTCCGACCTGTTCTCCTTGCCGGGATTCGCTCTCCCGAGGCAGGCTTGTTCCGCGGGAATGATGCTTCGCGAAACGGGACTCAAGGAGCGTCTTCGCCGCCAGGCGGCAGCCAAGAAAAATTATCCGCCGCGGGGGTCTGCCGCGGCGGGTTGGTTTGGGCCGGCGCTTTTCAAGGCCTGGCGAGAGGACGTCAAGAACTCTCATGTCGGATGAGAGGATGCGCTTCCAGCCAGGTTTTGCATCAGGGGCCGACTGAGAAACAGCTCACCAGGTATCCCCCCCGTCGCATCTGTCCGTTCCCATAGCGGGAACTGGACAGCGGGTGAGGCCGTTTCTCAGTCGCCCCGTCGTTTGAGCCGTCAGCAGAATGAAACGTTGGCCCCTCGCGGGGCGAGGGAGTCCGGCCGTCTGCTGAAGCTCGAAGACTGTCTCCAGGAATCCTGCCCAATCACGGCGACGATCAGACGAGTTCCTTCTTCGCTCCGATGAGCGTGCGGAGCCGTTCGGCGAGCAGAGCCGCATCGAATGGCTTCCTGAACGTTTCGTTGATGCTCGAACGATCAAAGCTCGTGGAGCTTCCGTCGTCGGGCAACAAGGCGATCAAAATCACCTCGGTAAACTCGGTGTTGCGGCGCAGGTTCTGACAGATTTGCAGCGCTTCGGTGCGACCGATCGAGAAGTCGACGATGATACAATCCGGGTGGAAGCTTTCCGCCTGGATACCAGCGTCGAATCCGCTCGAGGCGACAGCGACCTTGAAAGAACGCTCCAGCGGCAGCTCGCGTTTCAGGTTCTCGGTGAGAACCTGATCCTGAGCGACGATGAGCACTTTCGCCA
>CAZLWV010000119.1:0-26442 GCA_964563135.1 uncultured Planctomycetaceae bacterium | reverse complement strand
GCGAAAGATGTGCGAGCCGAACTGACCTCGGAACCCGAGCGCTACGCCGCTTACACGCGCGAATACTTGGGCTGGGGCGTGTTCGTGCTGATGGCGCGGTGATGAGCGCTATTTGGTCGCAACGAGGGCCCTTATTGATGCCTGCATTGAAAATGCCTGCGGCCCACGAGCGGAAGACCGCGAAAAACCGGGCTTCCGTTGGTCGCCCTCGTCCATTGGCTACGCAGGGGGCAATAAGTACTGGACAAGCGGAAAGGTAGATGATGTCGGTGCGTGATGAGCAATGAAGTCGATAGCGTGGGCCGGCGATCCCTCCCGCGCAGCGGCCTCTCCTTACACAGCATCGCGGCAATGCTCCTGCTTGCGGTCATGTGGGGCCTCTCCATCCCGGCCACGAAGCTCGGACTCCAGACAGTTCCTCCCCTGACCTTGACCGCGATGCGGTTCGCCGTTGCTGTGCCGCTGTTACTGCTCCTCGTCATGGGGAAGGAGCGCCTGCCGTGGCGGGCACTTCCGCCAGTCGCCTCGCTTGGAGTTCTAGGCATCAGCCTGGGCCAGGTCGCACAGGCGTTCGGCGTCAAGGGCACGTCGGCATCCGCGGGAACCATTATCTCCGCTACCATTCCCGTCTTTGTTGTGGTCCTCGCCGCGTTCCGCCTCAAGCAACCGGTGACAGGACGCCAACAACTTGGATTGTTGGCGGCCTTCGCCGGCATTGCCCTGGTGGCGGTGGGAAACCAGCAGGAGCCGAGCACTGCGCCAGAGAGCAGTCTGACGGGCGCGGCCTGGCTGCTGCTCTCGGCCGTCTCCATCGCATTCTATTATGTCTGGAGCCTCGAGCTCACAGACGAGTTCGGCACCATCGCGGTGGCCGCTTGGAGCACTCTGTTTGGCTTCATCGCCATGCTGCCTTTTGCGGGTTGGGAGATGTGGCACGCTCCGATCCACTTCACGGCTCAGGCGGTCGGGGTTGCGGCCTATCTCGGGGTCGTGGTGACGGTCGCGGGACTGTTCCTGTGGCTGCATCTGCTGCGCACGGTTCCGGCCCGCGTAGCCACCAGCGTCCAGTATCTCCAGCCGGTCGTGGGCATCGCCGCTGCGTCCGCGATCTTCGGTGACCGGCTCGGACCGCTTTTCGCTCTTGGCGTGATCCTCATCCTGATCGGTCTTGCCCTGGCCGTGGCCACCCGCGGCGCGCCCGAGGAAGCCATGCCGCACGAGTGAGCACGGCCACTGACGCCGCCTGCAATCAATTCGATCTGGAGATCATGGAGTCTATGGCGCAGGGACGGGCGGGCGGAACAGGAGCGGAAGAAACTCGGCCAGGTAGGCGCGCCATACGCGCCAGGCGTGCTTGCCTTCGGTCTCCTGGTAGGTATGACGGATCTTCATGTCGTCGAGGGCCTTCACAAACTCGCGATTCCGCGTCAGCAGAAAGTCGTCGCTGCCGATCGCCAACCACAGGAGCTTCAGCTTCCGATTGGCTTGGTCCGGATCGCTGCGCAGTTTCTCCAGCACCGGATCGTCGGCCGCCACGGCGGAACTGAAACCACCGACCCAGGCGAATTGATCGAGGTGGCCCAGTCCGACCGCGATCGACTGGCCGCCGCCCATCGAGAGTCCCGCGATGGCGCGGCGCTCCGCGCCCGGCTCCACGCGGTAGTTCGCTTCGATCAGGGGCGCCACGCTTTCCAGCAGGTCTTGCTCAAACGCCTCCCGGGAGCGGAAGCGGTCTTCTCGCTGCGGCTCGGGCGAGCGCTCCAGCACGTGCCCGTCGGGCATGACGATCAACATCGGCACTGCCAGACCGTCGGCCAACAGGTTGTCGGCGATCACGTTCGCCCGACCCAGCAGCATCCAATTCAAGTCGTTGCCCCCGGAACCGTGGAGCAGATAGAGGACCGGATAGCGTTTGTCGAGCTCCTGTTGATAGCCGGGTGGGGTGTAGACATGCACGCGGCGGCGGGCCCCAGTCGCCTTCGACGTGTACCAGTGGGCGGTGACCGCGCCGTGCGGCACCTCGCGCCACTGGTCGCGCCGCGGCTGCCCGGGCGGGCCGGGCACTTCCACATAGTCCCGCGAGCCCTGGCGACCGCCGAATACGGTCCGGCTGGCCGGATCGGTGATGCGCACTCCATCCACGTCGAACTGGCAGTCGTAGATGCCGGGCGCGACTGGCCCAATGGTCACGCTCCAGATGCCGTCGGCGTCCTTGGTCATCGGCTGCGTGCCGACCGCATCGCAGATGACCGATACCTTCTCGGCTTTGGGGGCGCGCAGCCGGAAGGTGATCTTGCCGTCGGCCTGTACTTCGGGCGAAACCAGAGCATTCTTTCCTGGTTGCGGCGTCTGCCCGCGCGCGGCCGGCGTGTTCAGGCCGATCGGCAGAAACGTGGAGAGTGTGAAAACGGCGACGAGGAGAGGATCGCGACACATGGCTCTTTTCCGGATCGTCAAGTGTGGAAAGGGAGATCTTTCAGGCCTTCGCGTATTGTGAACCGGCAGCCCCGCCACCGCAACCAGCGCGGCGCCGTGCCCGCAAGCCGGAGCGGAATCATCCGCAATCCGCAGGTGAGCTCTTGATCGCGCCAGTTGCCCCGATGATAATCGCAATCTGCCGTGGCGGGATTCGAGGCCAACCCTGCAGAGGCGGCCCGACCTTGCTTTCGGCCACACGACGTTTTGCCGCAGTTGTGAGAGACGGTTTGCAGGGGAGAGTCCCGAACAGCGGGCCCCATGCCGCACCAGACTCCGCGGCTGAGTTCAACGCCGTCTTATCCGTCATCGCTGCGTGACGACACGACAAAACGCTTCACGTCAGGTCACGAGATGATATTCAGCGGCCATTCGCAAGGATTCAAATGTGCTGACTGCGGATACGAGTGCGGCAGTACGGTCCCGACTTCAATATTGCCGATGCTGGCGGTCGTCGGGATTGGGGCGGGCCAATGGGGCAAGCTGCTGGCGCGCTTTGGCTGCAATTGGTTTGTGACCTTGGTTGCCGGACTCGTCCTGGGCGTACTGTTTCCTTACGCAGTCTTCCAGATGTTTGAGATTCCAGGCAGGCTGATGCTGAAGAAGTGCCGAAAGTGCGGCGGGAGGCTTGAGACTACGTACAGCGGCTTTTACGACGGATGCATGCCTCATCCAATCGAGCTCTTGATCTATGTAGTCTCGATCGTGACTCCCTACCTGATACGAAGAATGACCTGACCCTGCCGTCAACCGGAGCGGCCGACAACGCGGTGTTCCAAATCAGGCTCATTTGGCGGCGGCCCGGTTACGGCAGTCGCGATCCGGCTGCTCTTGAGGTAACCGTTCACGGGCGGAAGAGAGGGGGACAGGTCCATGTTTTCGGCCGAGGTCTTTAGCGCGAAGATGGATCGACTGGCCGAAAAATGGACCAGTCCTCGGCCACCCCGGAACGGTTGCCTCTTGGGTTTGCGGACGTTTGACTCACGTCTCCAAAACCTCTGGGATTTCTGACGCTGTTACGGTTGCGGGCAGAGCGACTATCTCACTGACTCAGGCACTCGATACCCGGCCACACCCAGCTCCGTGGCGGCGACCAGCACATCACCGGCGCGCCAGGGCATATTGACCATTCTGGCAGCCACCGGCAGGGATCCGTCCTTGCTCAAAGCAGTGGTCAAGAGAATGCTCGCCATGAGTTGACCATCGTCGACATCCAAGACTTGCAGAACTCCGTTACAGTCAACGATCCAGAGGCGGTTGTCCTGGAGAGAGATGGCTGGCCAATAAGGCTCGGTGTACACATGGGGTGCTTGATGGGGAGGCTCCGGAAGCGGCGTGTTCCAGATTTCGGCCCCGTCTTCTCCGGCAAGACAGATAACATTTCCCCGATCGAAAACAGCTAGAACGCGGTCTTTCCTGGGGTGAACGTCCGGTGTGTGGCTGATGGTTTCCTGCTGCCGATATTCCCAGAGCCGCCGGCCGGTCCGCGGCTCGCGCGCGAGTAGCCCACCCTGGGCTGTTTTCGGGTCAAACCAAGTATTTGCCTCCACCACGTATCGAGCGTCGTCGCCAAACGCCGCACCTGCTCCCATCGATGCGTTCGTTCGGTCGGACCAGAGTTCTGCGCCGCTCTCCAGGTCGATGCCGCAAGTCGTTCCGCTGTGACTTTGTACGACGGCAATCGAGGCAAAAACGGGCAAGTGCGTCAACACTGCGGATTCCCGCCAACGGTGCTGCCATACCTCTTCACCACTACGCTCAATGAGTGCGAGATATGCGGGGTTGGCGATCAGATAACGACTGCCAAGCGGGAATGGGGCCGCACGATAGTTGACCGTACAGACGGTTCGTTCCTGGATCGTCCCGGACGGCAGCTCCATGGCCAGGATGTGATTGTGATAACTGACCAGCATTTCCTCCGGGTGAGTCCCCGGGACCGCCAACAGTTGGCTGCCACCGTTTATATCGACACGAACCTCCTTCACCAAATGGCCGGTCGTTGGCTCGAGGATCATAACTCTCTGTTGATCGGGGCAATGGGGAAGAACGACGGCCCATTGGCCAATCTTCCAGGCATGCTGCACCTCCTGCCCTCTTTCCGGTGTCCATTTCCAGGCAATTTCCGGAAGCGACGGTCTGCGAATCAACGCCGGTCGCCTCTTCTCTCCCAAGCGATCGGGGTGGAACAGATAGAGCCCGGAGTAAAGCCGGCCTTGGGAATCCTCCAGCTTCGGGCCCGCGATCTGCAGTCCGGTGCGACTGTCGAACAGATAACGCTCGTCGCCTTTGAGGCGAACCGTCCCGCCTGACGACAATCCTATCCACAGGCACCCGTCCACGGTTGCCAGGACCGAGTTCGGCTTCACATCGAACGGCATGGCGTGGAACAGATCAGCCGTGTGTTCCTTTCGCGTCACGGTGCCGTCGCGTTCAAGGCATATAACAACGATGCCGGGCGGACGTACCGATACGGCCAGCCAGACGGCCCCGTTCGGTGCGGGAAACTCCACAATTCTGCTCCCCCGGAACATACCGGCATCGAGAAGATCCTTGACGACCGGCAAAGCCATCTTGGCTGGATCGTGTGGGACTGAGTCCACCGAGCGAATTGCCGCGATCAACTGGACCTGGTCCCACAGCTCCGTTCCCGGCCCAAGCGTGCCTTGGGTGATGCGTCCGTCGGCGTTGACCGTAACAAACTGGTTGCGAGGACTCAGGAAAAGGACCCCGCCGGCGGTTTCGACAACGCGTACGTAGCCGGGAACGATATCGGCTTCGATTCGTTCCCAATTCTCGCCCGTGTGGAATGCCAGGAATCCTTCTCCCCATTGGAACAGCCTGCCGTCCGCAGAAACGTAAAGACTCGGATTCGATTGGCGCATGTCATAATGGAAGTTGGCGAATGGGTCAATGCGGCCATCGCGCAAACGATACACCTTCCCGTAGTGTCTGCCTTCCTCGTTCCGTTCAGACCTGGTAGAGCTCCTCGAGAGGAAAAGTCCGCGATCAGTACCTCCAAAGAATTGAAAGGGCACGGCCCCGGACACCCACCCTTCACCCTCGGGAACATGGTACTGCTCTCCGTCCCAATAGTAGACTCCACCTGTGATCATCACCCATAGCCGATCGCACTCATCGAGAGCCACGTACCGGGCATTGTCGATTCGACCCGGCGGGTAGGGAAGCTTCTCCCAATGACCTCCCGGGGAGCCGCCGGAGCCGCCCGCGGGAGCGGCGGGCAAGTTGGTCATGCCGAAGACGAGCGGTCCCACGGATATACCTGCCGCAGCACGCAGAAACTGACGACGCGTGGAACTCTCCACCATCAGACCTCCCGAATATGAGCAAACAGATTCATTCTGGTCGGGGCCAGGATCGTACCCCGAACCGGATAGCAGACCTCCCTCTGCAAACAACGACCGCCAGCCAAATGTGTTACACAAACGGCTGCGTCTGGCTCGCCAGGATCGTCCTATGGGGAGATTAGTCCCTTTTTAGCGCGTGAGTCCGGTGACTTTGATGCTCTCCGGCTCAACGCTCATCAGACCTGCCCGCGATTCCAGTTGGCACGGTGAGCCACCCAGATTGACTGCCACGCTGCACTGCAGTTCCGGGAGATCCACAACCAGAGCCAGACCTTCTCCCGCGACTGTGGTCGTGCGAGTCGGACGCGGGTCACAGTCCATCTGCAGAACGACGTTCCGAAAGAACGTTTGAACGGCAACCGTTTCCTGCGCCTGGCATTCGGACTGGCCGAAGTACAGTTCATGGCTGAGGAGGGATTCTTCCACGGCGGCGCGATCGGTGGAATAGGGAGGGTCCTGGAGCTTCGGGTCGCGGCAGCGCTTCTGCAAGAGTTGAAAGGTACCTTCCCCTTGAATGGCCTGAATCGTGAACAGTTTCTCGATCGTGAGGGACTGCGACCGCAGATCATGCCACGTGTCGCGCTCGGGATGCTGATCGAAGACCATCTCCCGGTCGGCCGTCGCTATCCTGACACGGCGATCGTTGAAGATGTCGGCAGCCAATCTCAGTCCGAGCGAGCCGCTGCGCGAAAGCTGGATCTGAGTGAGGGCCTGGCAGCGGTCGACCCACAACGTGGGCCCCTCCGGCAGCGCAACGACGGCCTGATACTGGCGGATCGCAAAATCCTTCTGACCCCCCTGACGCCGCAGTCGGTCGACGATGCCGAGCGACCAGAATCCGCCGCCGTCGAGCGGTTCGATGTGAACCGCCTGAATCTGTAGGGCGGGCATTGTTTTTGCCGCCTCAAGTATTCCCACGGAGTTATGGTTGAACTTCAGTAGATTCGGAAGCCCAACCGGCTGGACGACCGTCTGCCATTGCTTGAAGGCCGCTCGCCAGGAAGACGAGACCCAGCGGTGCGAATCGCGATGCCACACAAGTCGAGCGTTGGGCTCGTAATAGGTCGCCTGGTTCCGGCGGTTGTACTGTTGCTCCGTGGCCGGAAGGGGGAGCCTTTGGTCTTTCAGATGATCCAGCACCCAGAGGGCGTGGGCCAAGGTGGCTCCGCTGATCGACTCGTACCAGGCGAAATCGTTGTGGTGGGCCCTTTCCAGACGGGCCAGCCTGGCACCCTGGATCGACCCCTTCGTCAGCTCCTGGGCCTCCTCCATCACGCGCAGCCACCCCAGGGCCATGCAGGTGGCATCCGGGTCGCGGAACCGGCTGGCGGCGAAAATCGCGATCGGGAGGATATGGTCGTTGCCATAGCCGTAGGCATTCCAGTCGTCGCCGGCGCAGTGGATCAGACGCCCGTTGGAAAACGTCCCCTCCTTCAAACGGTTGAAAACGAGTTTCCAGTTGTGGAGGTAAACGTCGGGGTTGCGACTGGCGTGCGGCAGAGACTCGTCCATCAATGCGGCAAAAGCCTCATAGGCCAGGGGCCAGGCCACGTAGCCGGGATGATAGAAACCATGATGCTCTTGAATGCCGCCGGGTTCGAAGTTCGCACCCCGAACCCATTTTCGAAGCGGCTCGCCTGCGATCAGCTCGGCAGAGGTCAAGTCCTGCGGAAGGCAAATGCTGTTGAGCGAGTACAGGATGGCCGTCTTCCGCCAGGCCTCCTCGCGAGGCGAATCCGGCAGGTTAACCCGAGCTGCCTGAAGCAGGGCCGTCGACCACGCATTGGACTCGCCCACCGAACTGGCGGGCCAGTGCCCGGGGAGGCTTCTCGACTCGGCGCTGACTCCGTACTCGACCTGCTTGTCGGCTTCCCAGGCGAGAATCGCGAGCAACTGCTTCTCTTGGTCAGGCGTCAGACCGCCGGGCATCAGCATGCCTGCGGAGGCCGCGAAAAGGTCGGCGTGCCAGTTGTCGGCCACCGAATAGGTCGCACCCCACTTGGGGACGTCCGGACGATCGATCGCCCCGATCGCCACATGGCTTCCCAGAGCGAACTGGATCAGCCCGCGAAGCGGACGGGCAATTTGCGGATCCGGATCGTTGTGGGCCAGCCAGTAGCCGGCAGCAGCGGCGGCAAACTGATTGCCCGCCACGTCGCGATAGGCATTGGGCCCCGTCTTGGGCACCGGGGTGAGCGAGTAAAGGTCGGTACCGGGCAGCGGCTGCACATATTCGGCAAGCCACAGGCACCACTTTTTGAGCGCTCGTTCCAGACGCGCACGAATTTCCTCGACCGTCTCTGCCGACATTGGCATCGGCGAACCCGAAACCTGCGACTGCGACTCGTCCGCTGCAGGCGAGGCAGAGGAAATGATCAATACCGCGAGAATTGCCGACAACGAGCATACAATCCGAACGCACGACGATTGCCAAGGTCGCCGACTGGAGGCAATTGGCAATTTGTCGTCATATCGCATGGTCTTCCTCGCTTTAAGCAAGGTATCGGTTGGTCTCGCGAAAGCAGCCCGGCTTTCACATCCCGAACAGCACGCAGATTGGCGTGGGAACCATGACCATGGTGCGGTTGTAGGTCAGTTCGCCGGTTTGGGCGTCGATCGCGAAAACCGCCAGGGTGTTGCTGTCTTGTCCTGCGGCCAGAAGCCATTTGCCGCTCGGATCCAGGCTGAAGTTGCGCGGCCAGCAGCCCCGGATCGGTTCGATTTCGACGAGGGTGAGCTTGCCAGTGGTTTCATCGATACGAAAGGCAGTGACGGTGTCGTGGCCCCGGTTGGCGGCGTATACGAACTTGCCGGATGGATGGACGCGGATCTCGGAGGCGCTGGTGGTCACTTCCTTCGCCTTCGCTTCCTCGGAGACGGTGGGGATCGTCTGGAATGGCGTCATCGTGCCTTGTGCGGCGTCGTAGGCGAAGGCGGTGACGGACAGTGCCAATTCGTTGAGGATATAGATGGTTTTGCCGCTCGGGTGGAACTTCATGTGCCGCGGGCCGCTGCCGGGCGGGGTCACTCCAGAGCCCCGGGGCGCGAGCGTCGCGTGTTGGATGTCGAGCTCGTAAATCACCACCTTGTCCATACCCAAATCGGGCACGAACACAAAACGGTTGTCCGGAGAGGTGCCGACCCAATGGGCGTGCGGCGAGTCCTGACGGCCGGGCACCACCCCAGAACCGCCCTCATGCTTGATCAGTTGGGACTGGCGACCAATCGAACCATCATCATTCAGCGGATAGATGGCCGTCGAACCGCCCCCGTACTGGGCCGACATGAGCACCTTGCCTGTTCGGTCGGTAGCGAGGTGGGCCGCACCGCCGTCGCCGATCGGCTGGGAGTTCATCAGGGAAAGCTGCGGCAGCCCTTCCCGGCGATCGATCCGCCAGGCGGCAAGCGAAGGCTCGCCGTCGATGCTCCCGGTGGAATAGAGAACCTTCCCGTCAGGGTGAATCGCCAGGAAGCCGGGGCTATCGACCGCGGCGGCCAGTTCCGGCTGGGTGAGCTTGCCGCTTTCGGGGTCGAAACGGGCGTGGTAGATGCCTTTGCTGAGGCCGTTCTTCGGAGTGACCGTGCCGATCCAGATATCCAGGTCGGCAGCGGAGGCGATGCCGGTGAGGCAGGACACGAGGAGACCGGCGGCGGCAAGAGTGAAACGCAAGGGAAAGGGGATCATACGGTTGCCTGTCTGAGCTGGGAGCGGGGAAAGAACCGGGGGCACGGTCACCACAATAACCGTCACGAGCGATCGTGCAAAGCCATTCGGGGCCGCGGCAGAGAATCACCGGTTTCGCTTCCGGCGGGGGGGATCGCCGAAAGCTGCCGTTATATTCGGGGGGCATGGGAGCCTGTAGAACATAGAACCGATCCCAAAACCCCTGCCACTGTTGGCAATCCCCTCCTGCGGGAGACGGTTCTGGCGGTTTTGGGAACAGGTCCTGAGGACCGTGCCCCCTGGCCAAGACGTATACTTGGGGGATAACCTGGGTGCATTGTCGCCTCAAGCGACGGGGTCGCAAAACACCCTTTGCGCAACAGACCACACAAGATCGACACCCAGATCGCCAGGCACAAGTGGGAGGGCTGAATGATGCCGCCCGAAGCATTGCTGTTTATTCTTATCGTGCTAACCGTTGTGACGGTGATCGGGCACGGGATCTGGGTGGTGCTGGCTTGGATCGGGCGGACGATTGGCGGAGCGGGTTCAAAGGATGCGGAAATCCATCTCTCCTGCCCCTGGTGCGAGAAGGTGACCACCGTCGGACGCGGACGTTGCCAGTGGTGTGGCCGTACGTTGTTCGACAGGCAGGCGAGGGGAATTGCCGATCTCGGCGCGGTGCGGCGCAAGCTGCAAGAGTGGCAGAGTCAAGGGAAGCTCTCGCCCGAGCAGGCGAAGATCCAGCTTCTGGAGGTCGAATCGGAACGGCGCGTGTTGTTGGGGTTGAGTCCTCTGGCGATGACCGCGGCCAAACCATCCGCCAGCCCGGCCAGGCCGGCGGCAGCGGAAAGACCGGTGGCGATCCCCGTCGCCGAGGCACCAGTGGATGCGATCGTGATCGAGCCTCCCAGCCCGGGATCGTCGGCGCCGCGGTCTGCCGGAGCCCCTGTGGCTCCGCCGGCCCCCAGTCCGGTAGTGCCGAGCCTGGCCGCCAAACCGCCGCAGATGGCAGCGGCCGGTCCGGCGCGTGGTACGCCGCTACGGCCCACGGTGCCGGGTACTCCTGCTGCCGCCTCGCCGGCCCGTACTGCCGCGACCGCGGCGCAGGCGAGACCACTCCAGCCCTCGTCGCCGCCGGCGCGCCCCGTGGTGGAACAACCGCCCCGCAAGAGCTGGCGCGAGCTGGTGCAGTCGTTTCTCGAGGAACGCGAGATTCCGGCCGTCGAGCTGTTCGGCGTGCTGGTAAGCAGCCCATTGATCGTCACCGGCGCGGTGATCTTCGTCATCTACTTCTGGGAAACATTGCAGGAGTACCCGGTTCTGAAGTTTGCCGCGTTTTCGGCAGCCACCGTGGGAAGCATGTTGCTCGGGCTGCTGGCCTGCATCCGCTGGCAGTTGAAGACGACCGGGCGGGGCCTGCTGGGCATTTCGCTCCTTCTGGTGCCGCTCAGCTTTCTGGCGGTGGCCAGTTCGGGCGGGGAGTGGACCGTGGTGGCCGCCGAGCTGGGGGCGGTGGCCCTGTTCGGCTACCTGATCACGTGGGCGGGGCGGGTACTGGTGCCCGATCGTCCGTGGCATCTGGCGGCCGGAATCCTGGCTCCCGTCGTGGCGATCGTGGCCGTCTCGGCGTGGCCGGCCATGGTGTCGCGGTTCTGGGGAGTCGGCCTGCTGGGCGTTGTCACGGTGGCCGTATTCGCGGTTCCACTGGTCCTTCATCGCCGCATGATGGCCCGGCTCGACCAGCCTGGTCTACCGGCGCTCATTGGAGCGTTTTTCCTCCTGGGAACCTCGCTCTTCCCGCTCTCGCTGGCGCTCGGGCTGGCCGCCAAGAAGGCCGCGCTGACGCTCGGCAGCATCCCCATTTCGCTCGATGCCCTGGCGGTGGCCCTGTCGCTGCTGGCCGCCACGACGCTGGCCTTCTCGCTAACCTTGAGCCGGCAGCTCGAAGGACGGGAGAAGTTGTCGTCGTGGCGAGCCGCGGCGACGGCCGTGGGGCTGACCTCGATCCTGGCAATGGCGGCGGCCCTGGTCCTGGCCTGGCCCTGGCCCGCGATCCTGTTCCTGGTCGCCCTGGTCGACACGGCCGTGCTGGCCTGGATCGCCCTGGCCTGTCGGTTCCCCTGGTCCCATGCAGGCGCGATCGGCACCGGCGCTGCCGCCTGCCTGGCCGGCTATCATCTCATCGCAGGCCACCTTCCCTGGGATTCGACCATCACTGGCCCGGCAATGGTGCGATTCATCTTCAGCGGCGCCAGCGCAGCGGTACTCGTCGGATTCAGCGGCCTTACAGCCGCTGCCGCCGTCTGGTTTGCCAAGGCCCGGCGGATCGACGATGCGAGGGTCTACGCCTGGGGCACCGCGGTCGTGGCGGTGGTGAGCGTGGTTGGCTCCGCAGCGGCCGCCTGGTTCGAAGGCGGCACGTCGGTGCCGCAGGCGATGTTCGTGTTCGGTGTGTACGGCCTGGCGTGCCTTGCCGGGAATAACTGGACACGAGTGCCGGCGGTGGGCCACGCGGGACTGATGCTCCTGGCGGGGGCTACCCTGTGGGGACTCGACTGGCTGACTCCGGCGCCGACCCCGGTCTGGGCAGCCGTGCTGGGACTCGAGGCGCTCGTGCTGGCGGCGGTCGGGTGGGGATTCGAGTGGTGGGCAAGGACCAGAGCCCCCGCTGCCGGACAGGTTGGCAACCCATCAGGACTGGCTGCAATCCTGTCCCCCGGGGCATTTTCCAGGAACGAGTCAAAGCAGCCTGAACGCTGGATTCCGGCGGTCTATCAGGGGCCGGTGCTGGATGTGGCGGATGGCCTGGCGGCTCTGACGCTGGCGGTGGCGGGGCTCATTCTGCTGCCGAACCTTGCGCTGCATGTCCGCACGGCATGGCCGGCCGTAGCGCTCGTGTCGGCGGCCGTGGCGTGGCTGATCGGGGGCTGGGTCCGCAATTCCTTCGAACGGACGTGGGCAGCTTCGGCCACGATCCTGCTGATGCTTGTTCACACCTTCGTGTACTGCCTGCCTGGCCGGTTCGAGCAGCCCTGGCTCGACTCGGTCCTGCTCCACGCCACGATCGGCGTGGTGGCCACGCTCGCCTGCCAGTTCGAGTTACGGTCGCGGAACGATGCTTTCCGCGGCCGCCTGCACCGCGTACTGGTTCTTCCCATCAGCCAGTCGGCAGGGCTCTCGTCGGCCCTGGCTCTGCCGCTACTACTGGTGAATTCCTGGCAGCACATGCTCACCTTGTCGCTGTGCCTGTTCTGGCTGTCGGCGATCTGGCTGGTCGTTGCTGTCGTGAACCGGCTGCCGGCGCTGGTGACCGGGGCCCAGGCCGTAATGTGCCTGGCAAGTGTGACTGCGGCAACGGCATGGCTCCAGCAGTGTTCCTGGAGTGTCAGCGGCAAGGTTGGTTTCGACGATCTTCGTACCTGGCAGGTTTACGGGCTGGCGCTAGCGATTCTCACGTTTCTCTGGACGATCGCCCGTCTGGCACTGGGCCGCATCAAAGCGGCCGGCGAGCTGCTCAACCCCGAGTGGCCGAGCCTGGATCGGGTGCTGGGCGGCCTCCTGTGCGTGCTGCAACTGTTCCTGGCGGCCGGAGCGATGATTCCGGCCCTTGGATACGAGCTGGGGTCGGCGCCGGCCAATCCAGCCGCCGTGCTCCAGCAGGCCGTTGCCTCTCCCAGCAGCTGGCTGCTCCTGGCAGGTTTGGCGGCGTGCTGCGCGGCAGGGGCCTGCAACCGCTGGCGTCAGCCCGAGATGCTGGCCGCTTGGGCGGTGGCGGGAACGTTGCCCTGGCTGGTTGCCGCCTCGCTGGGCGTGAATGCCGACGCCGCCAGCGTGCTCCGCTGGGCAACTGCGGCCATGCTGCTGGCCGGAGCTGCCCTGGTCTGCCTGCGGCAGCCGATCGCCGCGTGGGCCAGGTCGATCGGGATCCCCGTGGAAACAGCCGCTGGGGCACCGCAAGTCGCCCAGGCGGCCATGCTCTGCCTCACGCTGCTGCCGGTGCTGGCAGTAACGCTCGCTGCGGCCGGCGGCCGGTTGGGCGGCATCTTGCCCCAGGGGCCCGCCACGGGAACGTTCTTCCACGCCCTGGGAACGAAGGTCTCCTATCTGGTGCCGCTGTTCACGGCCGTAGCGGCCCTGGTGGTGCTGGCATGGCGAGAGTCGTCCAGCGGCTACGCTTTCTCGGCCGGACTGGTGGTGAAGCTGACGGCCGCGCTGGCATGCCTGCTCTCGTTCACTGCCTGGGGGCCAGAACAGTGGTCCATTCTCTGGTACTCGCTGGCGATTGCGGCCGCCGCCTGGGCGGCAAGCTGGGTCACGGCCCGACGCTGGATCGACGTATGGCGCGAGAGCCGGCCCGATGGGGCAGCCCTCCTGATGCGGCTGGAGCTGGCCCTGGGGGCGGTTTCCGTTGCCACCGTGCTTCTGCCGGGAATGCTCGCCCTTCTTGGTGAGCATTCCACCAGTCTGGCAGCCATCTCCGGTGCTGCCGGCGGCTGGCTCGGATGGCTGGCGTTGGGATCGATCGTGGCTGCGGCCGTCTATCGCCAGTTCGACCTGCGGCGCCCCGTACCTCCCGACCTGGCCGGGCTGGCCGGGCTGGCAATGATCGGTCTGGTGGCCTGCTCGGTAACGAACCTGGTCGGCCCGTTGGGCCTGTCGGCCTACGGAAACCTGTGGGGGCTCCACACTTGGATGATCGGCTGGGCGGCCTACTCGATGCTGATCGCTCTGGCGACCTGGTGGATGGCCGAGCACGTGCGCATTGCCGGTGCGGAAGGTCCACCGCAGGTGTTGATCCGCGCGGCCAACGTGTGGGTCATTGCGGCGGGAGTCCCTGCCGTGCTGCTGGGATTGCTGGCAGCCACGTTCTTCGACCCGGTCGAGCGACTCTGGGGCGCGGCGGCCATCGGCCTGGCATCGGCCGCCTCGGCCACGATGGCCGTCTGGCGGCGCCGGGAAGCGTGGGCCTTCATCTCCGGCCTGGGGGTGAATGTGGCGGCCTCCTTCACGGTGACCTACTTCGAAGGCACGCTCGGTGACTGGCCCAGATTCCTGTTCCTGGTCGAGGCCAACGTGATTGCCGGCGCGGCGGTCGCCCTGGCCTGGCTTTCGGTCCGCAAGCGGCTCTACCACCCGCGTCAACCGGGAGCGTGGTCGGGACCGCTCCTGACCCTTCAGATCTGCCTGACGGCCGCCGGGGCGGTGGCTCTGGCGGCACCCACGATGGTCTTGCTGGTCGCCTCGCCCGGCGATCTGCCGGCCGAAGTGCTCCGCCAGATTGGCTCGGCGCCCGGCGCGACCGCGGTGTTGCTTGCCGCCCTGGCGGCCGGCTGGTACCTGCTGCAGGTGCGACCGTCCGAGGTGATCCACGTGATCGGTGTGTCCGCCCTGGCTACCGGCGCGCTGGTAGGGGCCGGAGCGATCGGTTGGACGGACTGGTACGCCCGCGATGCCTGGCTCCCCTACCACGCGACCCTCGCAACCTGGGCCGGGCTCGGCCTGGTACTGCTGGCCGCGGCGGCGAGTGTTTCGGCGCTGGTTCGGAAGGAAGCCGAGGGTCCGGCGTCTGCTGGACAGGGTGCGGACCTGTCGTTCGGCACAATGCTGCCGGCGGAACCAGCCGCCCTCTGGCATTTCGCCCTCACCCTTTCGGCCGCCACTGCCGGGTTGCTCTGGTGTGCACTCGACCCGGGGCGTCCCTACTGGGCTGGCGGCGTGATGCTTGCCGGGGCTGCCGGAGCCGCGGCGGCGGCACTCTGGCGGCGCCGGGTCGAGGACATCCTCGTCTCCGCCCTGCTGCTGAACCTGGCCGGCAATGTCGCCTGGGTCGCCTGGCGGGAACACGACCTGGCGGGGTTGATCGAAACCAACGTCCTCTGTCTCACGGTCGGGGCAGTCGTCTGGACTCTGCTTGGGAAGCTGCTTCCGGGCCGCGTTGCCAACCTCGATCTGGGCGAGCGAACCTACTGCTGGGCAGAACTGGCCCTTTACCTGGCCCTGGTCCTGATGGCCGGGCTGGCGGCGGTGCTCGTGTCTCTGGCCCTTGCTGGCACCGCCCACCCCGGCCCCATGCCGCTCACCTGGTGGACCGTGCTGGCGGTGGCCGGCGCGCTGCTGCTCAGGCTGGCAAGCCAGTCAAGAGCTTTCTCGCTGCCGGGGCTTTACTATCTGGGCCTGATCGCCGCAGGCCTCGCGCTCGACATGCGGGCCGAGTCGGCGCGGCACCTCGTCTGGCTTGCCGGGCCGGAACTGGCGGGCTTTGCCCTGATGGCGGCCATCGCCTATGGAATCCTGCGGCTGGCCGGCATCGTGAAAGCAAGCGCGCCGGACGGGAGCAGCCACTACGGCGTGCTCGCGGTCCAGTGGGGACTTGTCGCCACGGCCGCGGCGATCGCCGCGGCGACCGCCCTGGACCCGTCGTTTGGCAGTCTTCTGCGAACCCAGTTCGGCTGGCTGGCGCCGGGGCGCTGGTCCGCCCCGCTGGCCGCCGCGGCGGTTCTGCCCGCGGCCGTCGTGATGGCGCAGTCGACCGCCGGCTCGCGCGCTTCGGCCTGGCGCTGCGCCTCGCTGGCCGCCGGAGCACTGCTCGTGGCAACGATCGGCTGGGCATGGCTTCCCGAGCCCGACGCCAACCGGCTCAACCAGACCGTGGTGCTCCTGGTGGCGGCTGTCGCCATGCTGCTCACGGCCGGTGTGGGCCTGCCGCGACTTGTGGCGGGAGAGAACCCCTGGGTCGAATCCGGACGCAGGTCCTTGGCCGGTTTCGGGGGCATCGCAGCCGCTGGACTGGCCCTTGTCTTCGTGCAGGAGGCCATGCTCTTCAATCCGGAGACCGGCGCGCCCATGGCTCTGTGGGCCGTTGTGGTGGTGACCGCCGTAATGGCCGGCATGATCGTGGCGCTCATCGCGATGGCCGTGGCACGCCATCGCGATCCGCTCGGACTGAGCGAGCAGGGACGCACGGCCTACGTCTATGCAGCGGAAGTCCTGGGCGGGCTGGTGGCGATCCACCTCTGGCTCGCGGAACCGAAGCTGTTCCAGCTTGGCATCATGGAGCAGTACTGGATGCTGATCGTGATCGGCATCGCCTTCGCCGGAGCGGGGCTCAGCGAGTGGTTCGATCGCCTGGGACTGCCGGTCCTGAGTCAACCGCTGGCCAATACGGCCGCCCTGCTGCCGCTGCTGCCGGCCGTCGGTTACTGGATTCCAAGCGGCGTCGATCCGGCCTCGCCGCTGGCGGGAAGCAGCCCGGCGGTCTGGTTCTGCGGCAGCCTGTTCTACGCGATCATGGCAACCACGCAGCGATCGAGGCTCTACAGCTTTCTCTCGCTCGGGACCCTGGCGGCGGCCTTCTGCCTGTTGTGGCAGAAGATGGAACTCGGGCTTACCGAGCACGTGCAGCTCTACGGGATCCCAATCGGCATCGCGATCCTGCTGGCCGAGCAGATCCACCACCGCGAGCTCAAGCCGTCCGTGGCCTCGACGATGCGTTACATGGCCCTGACCTTCATCTATCTGACTTCGTCGGCCGAGTTCCTCTGGGAACTGGGCGAGCAGCAGATATGGCTGCCGCTGGGCCTGATCGGGCTGGCGATTCTCGGGATCCTGGCGGGCGTGTTCCTGCGGATTCGATCGTTCGTGATCGTAGGTTTCACCTCGCTGGCCCTGGTTCTGGGAGCGCTTGTCTACCATGCGGCCGTCGACCAACACCAGATCTGGGTCTTCGGGCTGGCCATGTTTGCCCTGGGAATTCCGCTGCTGGCCTTCTTCATGGTGTTTGAAAACAGAAAATCGCAGATCCTCGCGGCCGTCAATCGCTTCTGGAACTGGGAGCGGCGCGACCTGATTCCGTCCAGACATGGTGATCGGTCAGACAAGTAGGCGGCCGAACTCATCGGTCTTTGGAGAACCACGCAGACGGTCCAGATCCTGGCAAGTCCGGTCACGGACAGACAAGCCAAATTCTGGCCAGTTCGGCTACGGACTGGCCAGTCCGGCTACGGAGAATTGAGCCCATGAACGCTTCCCCATTCGAAACCGATTCTGTCAAGATCACTGTTCGGCCTCCCCAATTCAGTCTGCGGGCCTTGCTCGCGGCCGCGGCAGGAATCGGTGTCACATTCGGCGTGCTCCGCTGGTTCGACGTCTCGCCTGCGGTGGGGTTCTTCGTGCTGGCCGTCGTCGTCGTGGCCACGATGGCCACCGCGGGGCTCGTGGCCGCTCTTCTCCAGTCCTACACGACCTGGGAGCCGGCGGGCGACCGCCGGCCCGCAGCCGCCGAAGCGGGCGATCCCTTTGAACGGGCTGGCGATTCACCCAGTTGAGTGCTCACAGAGCCGCAGGGTCGCCAACCAATACGAGCTATCGCTCGGTTGCCAACGATCTTTGAAGTTCGTGATACAGAACACGGGAACGGTGAGGAGATTGTCATGTCGCATCCACGCTGCATCGGACTGGCCAAGATCGTCGCCTGCCTGGGGTTCCTGGGACTGTTGTCGACAACGTATCTCCTGCGCACCGAGGTCTTGGCTCTGAGTGAACTGCGGTTCTCCGCCGATGAGACCCGGGCACAACACGATCTGACCACCTATGAAGAAGCGTTTCCTCAAGAAGAGGAACGTTACCAGGTCGAATTGAAGAACTACGAGTTGGCAACGCAGCATTTCAAGGAGATGTTCGCGCTTTACCAGTCGAATTACGAGGAGTATGCAAAGCGTCTGGAAGACAAGTACGAGCCGCCGCAAATGCCGGTCCGACCAGTCCCGCCGAAACCGCCCGAGTATTCGAAGAAGCTTCACCAGATCGATACGGAGTTTCGCGCACGCAAGCATCACTACTTCGAGATGACCAGCCGGTTGAACTGGGTGGCGTGGATCGCCGCCACAGCACTCGTGGGCGGACTTCTCCACCTGATCATGTTCGACCCGGCCGGCGGGCGGATCATATACTTCGCCCTGCTGGTGATGAGCTTCATGTTCATGATCGGCCCGTCGTTTCACTCGATCATCAGTGCCATCGTGGGATTCTTGGAACCGCCGGGAGTCTATTGAGGGATCGTTGGCCGGGCCGCAATGCAAGGAACTTGCGTGTTGCCACGCTATGGCAGTAGGATGTTTTTTTCGAGGGCGGAGGGTGCGGGAACCAGTAATCCGAGTGAAAAAGGGTAGTTCGATGCATACGCGAAAGCCGATGCCGTTTCTTCTGGCGATGGTGTCGATCTGCTGGTTGGCGTCATATGATCAGGCATTCGCGCAGGATCCTGCCAGCCCGCGAGTTACACGAACGGTGGAGATCATTCGTCAGATCGAGCAGGGAGTGGTCGCCGTTTTCAGCCAAGGAAGGGACCAGACTCTCCAGAGCGGAAGTGGATCGATCATTCATCCGGCCGGGTTCATTCTGACCAACGATCACGTCGTGGGCGATCGTCCCGGCGTCGTATTGTTGAAGGGTCGCAGCCCGGTGCGCTACCAGTTGATCGGCCGCCTTCCGGAAAAAGACCTGGCCGTCATTCGGATCTCCGTGCCTGAAAAGCTTACCGTGATCCCCCTTGGCCACAGCGACGACCTCATGGCGGGCGAACCCTGCCTGTGTGGTGGCAATCC
This sequence comes from uncultured Planctomycetaceae bacterium, assembly GCA_964563135.1. Classification (GTDB taxonomy): domain Bacteria; phylum Planctomycetota; class Planctomycetia; order Pirellulales; family Thermoguttaceae; genus JAAYAY01. The sequence goes on along the minus strand of CAZLWV010000119.1, from coordinate 7,333 downwards.
GGGCGGCCGGGGAGTCGTGTTCACCTCGGGAATGATCAGCTCTCCGGCGATCATGAACAACGCCCCCAACGCCCTGGTGATGTCGCACTTCGCCGGCGACGTGCGCGACCGTTTCATCCAGTTCGATGCGGCCAGCAACCCGGGCAATTCGGGCGGCCCGCTGATCAACGCCGAAGGCCGCCAAATCGGGGTCGTGTGTGCCATGCAATTGAAGGAACAGAACGTCAGCTATGCCATTCCTGTCGATCGAGTGCGGCAATGTGCGTCCGAACTTATCGCTTCCGAAATCACGCGGGATCTCTTCGCGGGAATCGCCATCGATTGTCTCGCCCATGAGGCCCGGGTGAGCGACGTGGCTCCCGAATCGCCGGCCGCCGCAGCCGGGATCCAATCGGGCGATACCCTGCTGACCGCCGCCGGATCGGAACTCCGAGACGGACTCGACTGGCTGCTGCAACTGGCAACGAACTCGGCCGGCGACGAAGTGCCCGTCAAGTACCGCCGATCGCATGAAGAGAAATCCACGACGTTTAAGCTCACGGCCTGGCCCACCCAGCAGGGAATCGCCTTGGATACGGCCGAACCGGGACTCGCATGGAAGCTCTATGTGGATGGCCAGCTCAAAACTTTCCCGGACTTCGACAGTCTCAAGCCGGCCGCGGAGGGGCTGTCTGCCGAACTGAAGTCACGTGAGCTCGCCGGTGGAAGAGAGCAGCACTTCGCGATCCGGTTCGAAGGCTTCCTCAAGATCGACAGTGACGGTCTGTGCCGACTGATACTGGCTTCCGACGATGGGAGCCGGCTCTATCTCCACGACCGCCTCCTTATCGACAACGGTGGCCCCCATCCCCGACAGGAGGTCGGCGGCAAGGTGCGGCTCGGCAAAGGCCTGCATCCGATCCGGATCGATTACTTCGAAGCCACCGGCGACTCGTCGGTCGAGCTGTTTCTGGAGGCAGGAGGCAAAGAGCGAGTGAAGCTCGGAGAAGGTACGTTTTTTCACGAAGGACAGAAATTCTGAACAAATGACGAGTCCAGCACGGGCGGTGGCGCACGCGGTCCGTCATGCTGGTATCCGCTCCAAAGATCGTCCAACCGGAGGAATCACGATGCGACGGAACCTTGTATCCTTGGCTCTCCTGTTGCTCCCGGCTGCGATCGGCCTTTCTGCGGAAGAGGACCCGGCGATCCTGAAGGTCGTCGGCCACGGCGCCGAAGGCCGAGCCGCCTATCGCGACGGCGGTGTCGTCCAGTTCGTCAAACTTTCGCTCGGCGCACAGGTCGTCCATTTCGATCCGGAAAAGGGAATTCCTCTGCCGCTGGCGGTAGACTACAACGTGATCGAGCCGGCGCCGATCCTGCTCACGTCCCGCATGGGCACGGAATACTGGGAGCTCTGCCACTTCGCCACCGAAGGCATGGCCGCCATGTATGCGGACGAGAAGATCGATCTCTCCAGCCCCGGCAGCCACACCGCACGAACCACCCGCGCCTGGTTCAGCGACAAGTATGGACCACTTCCAGAACCAGGGCTCGTCGGGGTCCGCGGCCACGGCTACCTCCTCATCGACCGGGCCGACGGCCAGTGGATCGACGTGGTCGATCCGCCCCCCTTCTTCGACCATCTGCCCGCAGTCCGCAACCTCAACTTCACCCTGGCCGATCTCACGAAGTACGAGCTGGCAGTGCCCGAGATCCAGTCGACCTGGCAGCTGGGCGGGCCGCTGCGAGTTCGAGTGGTCGTCCGCGACGGGCAGGGAAGGACGCTGCCGGTCGTCGGGGTGCCGATCGCAGCAGACTCCGGCAACTGGCATGCGGCACTGGAAACGGAATGGTCGCCGCTGGGCGAACCGACCGGCTGGATGCGGACCGCGCTTCCCGAAGCCGTTCCCGAACGCGTAACCATTGCCGGCGATGTCACACTGGCCACCCCCAAGGCCTTGGAGACCAAACGGGTCGCCGCCGACTTCCCGCGAGGCGCCGGCATGGTCAACGCCGACCAGTTGAAGATCGCCGAGCAAGGCTACCGGTTGCCGCGAGATGGCAGCGGCACGATCCGCGAGACACGGGCCATTTGGGTCTCCCCCAATGACCTGGAGACGGCCGAAAACATCGACCGGGTCGTCACCCGGTGCATGCAGGCCCGGCTCAACGTGATCATCCCCGACATCTTCGTCCGCAACAGTTTCTATGCAAAGAGTGATCTCATGCCGATCACCGGCGCAGTCCAAACGGGGTTCGATCCCCTGGCGGACCTGATCGCCAAGGCCCATGCGGCCGGGCTCGAGGTCCATCCCTGGTTCTGCGTGACCTATCGCGATGCCGCGTTCCGCAAGTGGTTCGCCGGCAAGTACGGTTGCAGCGTCGACATGCCCGACGCCGAGGGGAAGGTGCTTGCTGAAGGTGCCGATGCCCACCGGCCCGAGTACCGCACGTTTCTCGTCGACCTGATGGTCGGCGTCGCCCGTGACTACCAGGTCGACGGCATCCACCTCGACTATATCCGCACCATGGGCCGATGCTACTGCCCCGACTGCCGCAAAGAGTTTGCCGAAGCCCACAAGATCGAGCTTGCCCAGGCCACCGACGACCAGTGGATCGGGTGGCAGCGCGAGGCCATCGGCGACATCGTCGCGCGGACGGCGGACGGTGTCCGAACCGTTCGCCCGAAGGCGATCATGTCGGCGGCCGTGTTCTCGAGCCTGGCCAGCGGGGCGAGCCAGGGACAGGATCCGGCCGGCTGGACCAAGCGCGGCTGGATCGACCTGGTTCTCCCCATGGACTACCAGATGCAGACGCTGCGCGTCCGCTCCAACGAGCGCCAGTTTCTCGCCGCCATGGAAAACGACGACCAGCTCGCCACGGGACTTTCACTCTACATGCGATCCGCAGGCGGCGTCCACTCCCGGCCACCGGAACTCCTCTTCGACCAGATCGAGCTGGTCCGCCGCATGGGCATCCACGGCTACTGCCTGTTTGCCCTCACGCACATGAGCGAGGAGCAACTCCAGGTATTGCGAGAGAAGCTGAATACCGAAGAAGCAAGACCCTTCTTCCGGAACTGATGGCGGCATGGGGAAGCCTGGTGGTCAGAAACCAGCGGCCGGACGGACCGATCCGGGGAGCCGCCATGAGGGACGCGGCACGCAGATATCGGATCCCGTGTTCAAGCTGCCGAGGAGTGTCCGAGGGGAAGGAGACTCGGACTCGGCTGCCATGGGAAGCCAGGACCGGAAAGACGCGGTGTAGTATAGCGCCGCTCAGGAGCGGCCCTTTTCCGCCACCACAAGCATCTCGAAATCCTCGGGCGTGAGTGCGTCCTGGCGGCTGAACTGGCCGAGGTGGCAGCCAAAGATCTCGACCTTGGCGAAACCGGCTGTCTCCAGCAGCCAGCGCATTTCGCTCGGGGCGTAGTAGCGTTCATTCGTCTCCACGGTGTGAGACTCGCCGGCGTCGTCGGTGAAAGTCAACTCGGCCCGTTCACGGAACGTCATCAGGTCGAAGGTTAACTTGTCGATGGCCGTGCCGGCGGCGCCCGCGTCGAGGAATTCCTTGACGGAGTGGAAGAGCGGAAACAGAACGCTGAGCGTGGTCAACATCAACTTGCCCCCGGGACGCAAGGCCGTGCCGGCGTGCCTGAGGACTGCGTGGTTCTTCGCGTCGGTCTCCATCAGCGAAAACGCACCTTCGCAGAACATGATGGCAGCGTCGAACTCCTCGTGGAAGTGGGGCTCCGTCGCATCCCGGCGTTGGAACTCCACTTCCACGCCGGCCTGGGCGGCCTTCTCACGGGCAAGCCGTAGCTGGGCCTCGGAAAGATCCACGCCCGTGACCCGGTAGCCTCGCCGGGCCAACTCGATGGCGTGGCGCCCGGTGCCGCAGCCGATGTCGAGGATTCTTCTGGAGCGGTCGGCCCCCAGTTCGCGTTCCACAAAGTCCACCTCGCCGGCCGTTCCCTGGGTGAAGGGCTGCTGGTCGTAGGATTTGCCGAAATTGGCGAACAGAGTCTCATACCATTGGGTCATTGTCGGGCTTCCAGACGTGGGTCAGACGGAACGGCAGCGGCCGCCGCATTCCTTTCGCGGCGAGGAAACAGCCACCAGCGGCGAGACACTCGCCGGCGACTGCCCCGGACAGTCAAGCCTTACGGCCTCAGACACCCGCCGCCTTTCCGAGGTTCGCCGGCGCCGGCAGACTCAGATCCAGGAAACCCTTCGCCCGAGGTGCTTGCGGGCCAACTGGAAGGCCGAGAACCTCTCACGTCCAAAGAGGTACAGGAGCCTTCGCAAAAAACGGTCCAAAGGCCGCGGTCCTGCCGTGAGAGAGGGCTGCATCCCTCCCCCCAGCCGGACCACGGCCTTTCCCGCCGAAACAACTTCGCTTGCTACTGCGCAATGAGGGCCTTCAACTGGGGCAGGCTCGCCAGGCCGGTATGGCGGGCAGCCTCACGGCCATTGTTGAACACCAGGAGCGTCGGGATCGCATTGACCTGGTAGCGAACGGCCAGTTCCTGGTTGCTGTCGACGTTGATTTTAACAACCTTCGCACCGGGCATCTCCTGGGCGAGTTGGTTGAGGGTCGGGGCCAGGGCGCGGCAGGGGCCGCACCAGTCGGCGTAGAAATCGACCAGCACGGGAACCTCGGATTGCAGCACGACCTCGTCAAACTGAGACCGGTCGACGTGCAGGACCTGGCGGTTGGATTGGATGGTAGCCATTCTGAATACTCCTTTTCGAGTTCTTTGAACTCCCAGATTCAAGTGGGGTTGTTTTCTTGGGGCCGTCTCCGGGCCACCCGCAGGCTCAGTATTTTGTTAGATGCAGCCGTCAAAAAACGGTTACAGGCACTCGCAGCCAATCCCACAACCGTCGCCGGTCCGCCGGTCTTGCCGCCGGAGATTCCTCCGCTCATTTGTTTCCGCCAGGTACCCGATTCCAATGGGCGTCCCGCACCCTGTCGCCCCCCCACGCGGTGGTATTTGTTCATCCTGTACCAGAAAAGACTCACCCGGCCCGGAATCTCTGCTCGATGAGTGGGGGGAGCGGCGCGGTGAAGGTCCCGGGTTTACCAGAGGCCGAAGGGCCTGCGTATGGCTGCGTGGCCTTGTGGAGGTGGGTGGACAGGGATAAAATTACGGGTTTCTGCCAGGAAGAACGAGGACCGCCTCAGGCGGCGGGAGTCGAGCCGGCGGGCGCTGGCGGCGTCTCTGGACGCCACTTGGCCAAGATATGTGAGGACAGGCTGATGAAAGAGGGAATCCATCCCAACTACGTCGAGACGAAGGTCAAGTGCGGATGCGGCAACACGTTCGTGACGCGGAGCACCCGTCCCGAGATGAAGATCGATATCTGCAACGAGTGCCATCCGTTCTACACGGGCAAGCTGAAGTATGTCGACACGGCGGGCCGGATCGAGAAGTTCAAGACCAAGTTCGCTGCCGGCTACCGGAGCCTCATGGGCAAGAAAAAGGCCGTCGAGGCGGAAGCCGAAGAGTAGCTGAGCCGTTTTCGTATCGAGTCAGCCATCGGAAGGAGCAGGACTGCCGGTCGAAAGGCGGCCGGCGCGAGTCGGGTTGGAGAGCGATTCCAGGCCCTTGAGTGTGGCGGCAACCCACCGGTCTTCCGTCGCCTGCCGATTTTTCCGGTTGCTTTGCCTGGCTGACGCGTTACCCGTTTTCATCAACCGCCTGATGCCGTTCGTCAGGCGGTTATGCGTGCGCGGTCGCCGAATCCGGCGGTTGCGGCTGCAGCGGTTGGTGCGTTTCTGCCTCCATGGGTTTGCGCCATGCGCAAGATACTTGAAGACAATCTGCGTCGCTACGAGGAGCTCGACCGGCTGCTCGTCGATCCGGCGGTACTTGCCGACAGCCAGCGGCTTTCGGCGATTGCCCGCGAGCACGGCTCCCTGGCGAAGATGGCCAAGAAGTACCGGCGGTTCAAGGAACTCAACGTTCAGATCGCCGAGGCCATGGAGATGATCGAGGGCGACGATTTCGAGCTGCGGGACCTGGCCGAGAGCGAACTGCCGGACCTGAAGGCCGGCCGCGAGAAGCTCTGGGAAGAACTGCTCGACATGACGATCGGCGGCGAGGACGCCAACCGCGCACGTTGCATCATCGAGATCCGCGCGGGAACCGGAGGCGACGAGGCGGCCCTTTTTGCCCGCGACCTGTTTGATATGTATTCGCACTATGCGGAGAAGCAGGGCTGGAAGCGGGAGATCCTCAACGCCAATCCGACCGAACTGGGCGGGTTCAAGGAAATCTCCATCGGCCTGGAAGGGGAAGGCGTCTTTCGGCTCCTCCAGTTCGAGAGCGGCGGGCATCGCGTGCAGCGGGTGCCCGAGACCGAGGCGATGGGGCGAATTCACACGTCAGCCGCCACCGTGGCGGTCATGGCCGAACCGGAGGATATCGAGGTCCACCTCTCGTCCGACGATTACCGCGAGGATGTCTTCCACTCCAGTGGGCCCGGCGGTCAGCACGTCAACAAGACAGCCTCCGCCATCCGCCTGACGCACTTCGAGACGGGGATTGTCGTCCAGTGCCAGGACGAGAAGAGCCAGCACAAGAACCGTGCCAAGGCGATCCGCGAACTCAAGGCGAGGATCTTCGACCGCAAGCGGGAAGAAGAAGCGAAGAAAAGAGCCGACGAACGCAAGAGCAAGATCGGCTCCGGCGACCGCAGCCAGCGGATTCGCACCTACAATTTCCCCCAGAACCGAGTCACCGATCACCGCATCAACCTGACGCTCTACAAGCTGGATTCGATCATGGCCGGCAACCTGGAGCCGGTGATCGAAGGTCTGCTGGAATACGAGCGACAGGAACTCCGCGATCAGTTCGGAAAGATGGAATAGCCGAGGTTTCGCCGTGGCGGGAGAGGTGTGGAGCGTGGGTCGGCTGCTCTCCTGGACGGCCGACTACCTGAAAAAGCACGGCTCCGACAGCCCAAGGCTGGATTCGGAGGTCCTGCTGGCACACTCGCTGGGCTGCGAGCGGATCCAGCTCTACACGCGGTTTGAGGAGCAGCCGTCGGAGGAGCATCGCGGCCGGTTCCGCGATCTTGTCCGCCGCCGGGCGGAAGGGATGCCCGTCGCCTACCTGGTCGGGCACCGCGAGTTCTTCTCCCTCTCCTTCCGCGTCACTGAAGACGTTCTCATCCCCCGCCCGGAGACGGAGTACCTGGTCGTGGCCGCCATCGATCTGGCCAAGCGGGTCGCAGGGGGGGCGGCGGTCTGCGACGTGGGAACCGGCAGCGGCATCATCGCCGACATGATTGCCGCCCAGCTTCCTCTCGACGCCGACGTCGACCGCTACACGGTCAACGGCGTC
>CAZLWV010000118.1:25177-26638 GCA_964563135.1 uncultured Planctomycetaceae bacterium | reverse complement strand
GCTGGTCATGGTGGCCGAATCGGGGCCGATGCAACTGGTGGAGGTCGACCGCGACGGCAAGGTCGCGAGGACGGTGAAGTTGAAGACCGATCAGACGCGCGTCCATCACCAGATGCGCTGCGCGCGGAAGACGGCAGGCGGCAACTACCTCGTCGGGCAGTACGGCGACGGCGTCATGCGCGAGTACGGCCCCACCGGTGAGATCGTTGGCGAGATTTCGCAGCCGATGGCATTCAGCGGAATCCGGCTGCCGAATGGCAACACGCTGATCGCTGCCGGCGATGCGCACCGGCGGCAAGGTCGTTTGGGAGGTCAACGAAAACGATCTGCCGGGCAACCCGTTGCGGTTCGTGGCCGGACTGGAGCGTCTGCCCAACGGTAACACGCTGATCTGCAACTGGGGCGGGCACGGCCATGTGGGTGAGCAGCCGCAGATCGTCGAGATCACCCGCGACAGGAAAGTCGTGGGCGAATTCTATGATTTCGACCAGTTCAGCACGATCAGCGGAGTTTTCCTGCTCGGTTTGGGGCAGGATGCGAGCCGGTTTGAGGTGTTGCGGTAATTGGGCGGGGTGAGCCGGGCCCTGTCAACAAGTAGACAGTGGCACACGATGGTTGCTCGTGACGATCGAGCAGAGCCACCCGTCCCTAATCAACAGGCTCCAGGACCATTGTGTCTACCGCGGATTTCAGCAAGCACTCAGGGAAAACATCGGCAATGATCGCCGTTGTCTTGGCTGAGACGTTGCATGCCCAACGTGCCATTGCCCGTGTATTGATACGGATGGTCCACGGTTCCCATTTTTTCGTCGCCCCGTCGGGTGTCAGAACGGCCTTCCCCTCCAATTTCCTCAGCAAGCGATTGGGACGGAATTCGATCTCATTCAGTGCCTTACGTTCCAGCCTGTCGCTTGGCTTCATGTGGATCAGGGCATTTCGGACATCAATGAGCAGAGCGAAGTTTTCGAAATCTTCACCACTCTTGTCCCAAGGTTTGCCTGTAAGAACGCTGTAAGCAAGTAAGTATTTGAGTTTTGTTGAGCCATGAGACTCTTCGGCCTCGCGTAGCACCGACCCCAGAGCACTGACGGCATTCGGGGTTCTTTCCGGCGTGTCAAACCAGGCTCCTGTAAGCTCGGACAGTTCGTTTATGAAGAGTTCAAGCGACGACACTGAAAACACTATGGAGATCAGGGTCTTGTGGTGGGGTTGACTACTTCGATCACTACGCTCTCGATCTGTTTCGAGGTATGCGTTCCGAGCAAGATTGTGAAGGATCGGACCACTGAGCAGGAAACCGGACATCGCAGTTCTTACTCCAAAAATGTCGCGCAGACGGAGTGTCGGCCAAGCTCTCGGCATGTCGCTGCCGTCGCAAGTCAGTAGCTGAGACCGGGCTCGAACCGGTACGGCCCTGAAGGGCCACGGGATTTTAAGTCCCGTGCGTCTGCCTATTCCGCC
>CAZLWV010000118.1:0-25167 GCA_964563135.1 uncultured Planctomycetaceae bacterium | reverse complement strand
GCGGGAGAGGGGCAGGGGGTGAGGGTGGTGGGAGGTTTGGTTAGGCATCTTTACTCCTACGCCTCACGGCACCGGCACGGCAGGCGGCGACGACGGGTTGTCGCCGACGGCAAGGATGCGATTGATGGCGTTCAAAAAAGCCCGGGCACTCGCCTCGACGCTGTCGGTCGAAACGCCGCGGCCGCGGTAGACGTTGCCTTGGTATTCGAGTTCCACCGTCACCTCGCCCTGGGCGTCTTTGCCTACCGTCACACTGTGGACGCGGAAGTCCTTGCACACCACCTCGGTCCCGGTCACCTCCTCGATGGCCAGGAAGATCGCGTCGACGGGGCCGTCGCCGCAATCCATCTCCGCGCTCTCGGAGTTTCAGGACCACGTGGGGCACGCGGTTCGTGCCGGAGGTGACCTGGTACGATTCGAGCGACCAGACGTCGGCCACGCCGCGGATCTGCTCCTCGACCAGGGCCGCCAGGTCGGCGTCGTAGATCTCTTTCTTCTTGTCGGCCAGGCGTTTGAAGGCGTCGAAGACGGTGTTGAGTTGTTCGCCGGTCAGGCGGAAGCCCAGGGCCTTGGCCCGCGACGCCAGCGCGGCCCGGCCGCTGTGCTTGCCGAGAACCAGGTCGCTGGTGGTGAAGCCTACGTCTTCGGGGCGCATGATCTCGTAGGTGGTTCGCTCTTTGAGCATGCCGTCCTGATGGATGCCCGCCTCGTGGGCGAAGGCGTTGCGGCCGACGATCGCCTTGTTGCGCTGGACGTGCATGCCGGTGATGTGCGACACGAGCCGGCTGGTGGGAACGAGCCTCTGGGTGACGATCCTGGTGTCGGCCTTGTAGTAGTCGTTGCGAGTGCGCAGGGCCATGACGATCTCTTCGAGCGAACAGTTGCCAGCCCGTTCACCGATGCCGTTGATGGTGCACTCGACCTGGCCGGCGCCGGCCTCGACGGCCGCCAGGCTGTTGGCCACCGCCATACCCAGGTCGTTGTGGCAGTGGACGCTGATGACCGCCTTGTCGATGTTGGGCACACGGTTGCGGAGCGTGCGGATCACGGCATTCATGTGGGCGGGAGTCGCGTAGCCGACCGTGTCGGGGATATTGACGGTCGTGGCCCCGGCGTGAATTGCGGCCTCGACGACCTCGCAGAGGAAGTCCTCTTCGGTCCGGGCGGCGTCTTCGGGAGAGAACTCGATATTGTGGCAGTAGCCGGCAGCCCGTTTCACGCCGGCCACCGCATGCTCGATGATCTCGTTCTTGGCCATCTTGAGCTTGTGCTCGCGATGGATCGCGCTGGTGGCCAGGAAGACGTGGATGCGGGGATTCTCGGCGTGCTTGACCGCTTCCCAGGCGCGGTCGATGTCTTCCGTCCGGCAGCGAGCCAGGCCGCAGACGGCCGGGCCGCGAACCACCTTGGCAATCTCCGAGACCGCCTCGAAGTCGCCGGGGGACGCGATCGGGAAGCCGGCTTCGATCACGTCGACGCCCAGATCGACCAGAGCCTGGGCCACTTTCATTTTTTCCGAGAGGTTCATGCTCGCGCCCGGCGACTGCTCGCCGTCGCGAAGTGTGGTGTCGAAGATGACGATATTCCGCGAGTTACTGTCTGCCATGTTCAAGGTCATCCTGTTTCGTCGAGGTGCGCTGATGTTGCATTGATGCTTGCCTGCTACGGAAGGCCGACCACTGGTCGGCTAGGGCAACACCAACCAAGCCCTCGTGGGATCCTGGCGGCGGGCAGATGCTGCCCAGCCGACGGACAGACTGGTAGAAATCTCGTACATCGCTGCATTTCCGCCCGGCAAAAACGGCCGGATAAAAAAAGGACCCCAAAGCGTCGAAAGCCTTGGGGTCCTGTTGTGTCGTACTCAATCGTGCGCAAACCCTAAGGCCGTCCCCTATGTCGGGGTAAAAGAAGTAAGCCCAGGGGGTTTGCGGCGGGTTTCATAGAACGGGCACTCAAAAGGTCACTCAGCCAGTCTACGCCCCATGAGTGGCGCGGTCAAGCCGAAAGGTTCGCGCGAAAGTCCGATCCCGCCATTGGATGGGGTCGACCAGAAGCCGGCTTTCTGTTCATCGGCATAAGGAAGGGTGCCTGATCAGCTTCAGGGCTGACTCCAGATGCCGCGGCGGGCAGATCTGGCTTCGTCTTCCGCCCGTCGGAATCGGCGTTTCATCGATTCGGAGTAGTTGAACCCGGTTCGGGCCGACGCCAGGCCCTCGCGAATCAATTCCTCGTTGAGCATCCGGTCGCCGACAAACACATACGCCAGAAAGCGATCGAAACGGTCCTTGCGCTCGCGGTCCATCTGGAGGCGCACTTGCCCCTGGGCATCGGCGATGAACTGCTGCGTGTAGTGCGTGGCCTCGCGGCCGAACGGTTCGACAGGATGATCCGGCTGGACCGTTTCAGGAGTATCGGCCCCGATCAAGCGGACCGGCGCGCCCCCTTCGACGATGAGGGTATCGCCGTCGACAACCCGCTCGACGCGGTAAAACCCTTCGGGGAGAGTGTCCGACTGCGGAGATTCGGCCACATCCGCCGTAAGAAGGCGCAGGGCGGCAATCAACAGGACCAGGCCGACGACGGCCAGGGGACGCCGGATGCGATACGGCAGCGAACGCGAGATTCTCCTCGCCATGCCCTTGGACTGTTCGACAGATCAGTTCTTGCTGAAATCGAACATGAGAGTGTTTTCGCGACCGAGGGGCCGTTTGACGAACTGCCTGCGGCACTCCGCGCAAAGATCAAAGGTCATGTACTGATGCACTTCATCAGCGATTTCCTCGTCCTCGACGTTTTCCATCCGCTCAAGGATATCGTGAATTTCCTGAAGGTGATCGCGATCGTCGTCCACGCTGTCGTCGATGGGATCGAAGACCGCTGCTATCTCAATACGAACTCGATAGCGAAGATCGCCGTGGGGATCGAGATCCCGTTTGCAGAGATCGCATGTGTAACGAATCATTAACCGGCTCCCCAATCATGGCCACGAACGTCAGGATGCGAACACATGAGGACACATCGAACAACTCCATACTACTGAGATTCTTTCTTTCGACGCAAGACGTCCTTTCGCAAATTTTGGGGGTTCGGATCACGAATTGGAGAGCAATCGAGCCCCTTGGGTCACAAATGCCAAAACTGGGCAATCCTTGCGGTTGCCACCGGGCCGAACCTGAACCGCAATCCCCGCTTGCGCCCCAGACCGGTGACATCCGGTTCCCCGGCCTGGCGGGCACGGATCGGCCCCTCAGGTAGAGCCAAAATGGGGGGAAGTTCCACGCCTCTTGCAGGTTCTCAAGGCGGTTGACCGGACAACGTGTGCCTGCCTGTTCAGCACAGACGCACATGGATTTGAGACAGCCATTGCAGCTGGCGGGCGGAGATGTCGGCGAGCATTTTCACGGCCAGCCTCTTCGGCTGGGCGATAAACGATTTCGTGGCAATGGCTTCAGACGGATGCACTCGCGGCCAAACAGCGCTACCTCCGGCCAGTGCGCTCGCCGGAGGAGCACATGCCAGGGCTACGACCTCCAGGGAGGGGGAGCGCAGTCGCCCGATGAGCACTACCCCACTTGCGACGGGAGCCTGTTGAGACATACCGTCAGACCGGACTGGCGACCGACCAATGTCGCTCGGCCACCAGCGGACGGGGAGCCCGCCGCTGGCTACTGTTCGGCGAGGGGTTCTTTCTTCTCCGTGATGACCTGGCACTGGGGGGCCATTTCAGCATTCAGGGCAATGTACTCGTGCCACTCGTCGGGAACATTCTCATCCAGAAAGATGGCTTCGACCGGGCATTCGGGAACGCATGCTTCGCAGTCGATGCATTCATCCGGATGGATGTAGAGCATCCTCTCTCCTTCATAGAAACACTCAACCGGGCAAACCACAACGCAGTCGGTGTACTTGCAGTCATAACACGGTTTGCAGACAACGTGAGGCATCGGGCGTTCTCTCCCTTATTCTGGCAGGTGGTTTGTTGGAGCCGCACTCAAGTCATTCTGTCCGAAGGTCAGGCCGGGGGGAATCACACGGGCCACCACCCGGACGCCCCTCAAGCCAGCCAAACATGTCAACTCTCCCAGTTTTCCAATTGAACGCAGTTTGCCGAGCTGGCGACGTCGACCTTGGGGCCACCACCGGCCTCGAGGCCGGCGGTGCTGGAAGCATTGCTTCAAACCCTTTCGGGTAAACAACTTGAATTGGTGCTTGACCATTCGCAAGCGTGGAAATCTTATGGCCCGGCCGGTTGAGTGTCAACCCTATTGCCTCGCATCCAACCGCCGGCAGAGGGGAGCATTCTCTTGTCATAAAACTACCGTGAACTTAGAATGGAGATGTCAGTCCGTTGGCCATCTTCCAGATAGCGTGTTGCCGAGAACTTGGGGGCGCGACGCAACCGTGGGACGCTAAGGGCGACTATCGAAGAACGCGGGGATTCGACCGGTGGCACTGTCGGAAATCGATCGAAATTTGCTGGAACGGTGCTTGCAGCGCAAGCCTCGCGCTTGGGAAGACTTTGTCGACCGTTTTCTCGGGCTGATCGCGCACGTTGTCGACCACACAGCCGGCGTCCGCAATATCCACCTTGGAGGGGACGACCGCGACGATCTCTGTGCAGAAGTGTTTCTGACCCTGATCCGCAATGATTTTGCGGTCCTTCGACACTTCCGCGGCCAGAGCAGTCTTGCAACGTATCTGACGGTCGTGGCGAGGCGCGTCGTCGTCCATGAGATCTTGAAGCGTCCAATCCCACAGAGTCTCTCCGAGTCGGCGGAGGCGAAACAGACTCCGGACGAGGTGGACTCGCTGCGACGTATTGAAGACCGCGAAGAGATCGAGCGGTTGCTGCAGGAGCTTCCCAGCCGTGACGCCCAGATCGTGCGCATGTTCCACCTGGAGGGCAAGTCGTACCAGGAGATCAGCGGCGCGACGGGCGTGGCCGAGAACACCATCGGTCCCGTCCTCAGCCGAGCGCGGACCCGGATGCGGGACGCAAGGGTCGATCAGCCAACGGCCTGACGCCCGGTCACAGCTTGATTCTGGGTAGACATTGGCCGCTTCTTCTCCTTTCTGGGCGCTCTTTTTGCCTCTGCCCTCAGAGCGGGTTACCATGACTGTCGTCCGGCCGCCGAGCGGCCGAGTCTCTGTCCGCCACCTGTCCACGGGGAGTCATGTGCCATGCTCGGCCATCGGCGAGAAACGGGTCTATGGCACGGAACCGGCCGACCCAACTCCCCAAGAGAAGCTCGACTGGCTGTTCGGCAACAACTGCCCTGAGGAAATCAAGTCTTACGATCGCGACGGCATCATGTTCATCGGCGATCGCGAGAGGAGCCCTGGCTACGGCTACCGGACGGGCGCTCGTCCGGTTTGATAGATTTCGGCCAGCCGGTCGGCCCAGAATTCGACCAGGTTGGTCACCTGGACGTTGCGGTCGATCGATTCCCCCGCTTCCAGGCAATGATCGATGCAGGCGGCCGCCGCCTCGGCTCCGCCTGGAATGCCGGCGGCGGCCTCGCCGACGTGCCGGAACAACTCCGGATCATCGGGCGGAACGCCGCCGCTGAGAACTCGCAGCAAGTGGCGATAGAAATCGACGGCCGAATCGAGCACCTGGTGAAATCTTGCGCGGCGCCGGGGGGCTTCCTGTCCGGCCTCCTCGACCAGCGACTGGACGGCCTCGGCGAGCCGCACGCTTTCCAGCTTGGGGCGGCTCAATGCGGCAAACAGCTTGGGACGGAACTCCACCAGTCCGCTGCCAGCCATCTGCAGGGCGCGCCCGACACTCCCGTCGGCCAGTTGGGCCAGCCGGAGTGCCGCGGCGGAGTCGCTCACGTGCCCGATGCGCATCAGCAGGTCCGCAACGGCCTGCGTCGGCAAGGGGTCGAAGCGAATGATCCGGCAGCGCGAGCGGATCGTGGGCAACTGCTTGGCCGGTGTCGTTCCGACCAGGATCAACACGCTTCGCGGCGGCGGCTCCTCCAGGGTCTTCAACAGACTGTTCGCGCCCTCGGCGTTCAGATAGTCGGCGTCGTCGATGATCGCGACCTTGCGGTTGCCCATGTAGGGTTTCAGCGAGATGTCGTGGCAGAGCCCCTCCCGCATGCGGTGATCCTTGTCGCCGATCATCAGGTCCAGGGGTATGAAGGCCCGATCCTGCGGCTTGGCGACCGTGAGCAGGTCGGGGTGCGTATTGGCGGCCACCTGCGTGCACGCCGCACACGCCCCGCACGGGTCGAGCTGCTCCTCGGGGCGCTGCTGGCAGAGCAGAGTCTGCGCCAGTTTGAGCGCGAAGGTGTGTTTGCCGATCCCGGCAGGTCCCACGAACAGAAAGCTGCCCGACATCCGTCCGCGCCCGAGGGCCGAACGGAATCGTTTCACCAGCTGGTCGTGTCCTTCAATTCCTTGCCAAGCCATGGTTCATCCCTCGGTGGGTGGCACCTGCCGGGTGTCACCATTCGAGCCGCTCAACTTGCTGCGGCCTTCGTGTGTGCCGACGTCCAAGCCACCCCCGGCAGGCCCGGCAGGTGTGGCCCACTCCTCGATGGCCGTTTCAACGCTTCTGCTTCTCCACCACGGCGATCCAGCCGTTGGCCCGCAACGCGCCGACAAACCACGCCAGCGGAAGCCGCCGGGTGCGCTCCAGGTTCAACGGAATGACGTCCACGATCCGGAACCCCGCTTGCCGCAACTCGCCGATCAGCTCCCGCCGGGGAAAGGTGTGGAGAAACATTTTGGGCACGCCGCGATAGTCGAAGAATTTGTCGCCCCGCTCGATCTCCCTGTCCAGGGCACACTGGATGCAGTTCTGGACAATCCACCGGCGTCCGAGGCGGTCGAACAGGTTGAACCAGTAATTGTGCACATGGAGCACAAATAAGCCACCCGGCTTGAGAGCCCGATGGATGTGGGCCAGCACCTGGCGGCGGTTCGACCGCCCGCGGATCATGCCCAGCGTGCTGAAGAGGCAGATTCCGTAGTCGAGAACACCGTCGCGAAGACAGTCCAGTTCCACCAGGTTGGCTCGCAGCCGCATCACGTCCAGCCCGTCGATTTCCGCCTTTTCCCGGACGACCCGCAGCATGTGGCCGGACAGGTCGATGCCGAGGGTTCGAAACCCCCGCCGAGCGAGCGGAATAAGGGCCCTTCCTGTGCCGCAGCCGAAGTCGGCCACGAGGCCCGGGCTGGTGAAGTGACGGGCGATCACCTGCTCATCAAACTCGAAGAGCTGGTTGAAGGCGAAGTAATGGTCGTACTCGGCGGCGATGCTCTCGGTGTGCGAGTACTCCCAGACACCGCGGGGAACCCCTCTGGGGAGTTGCCAATGTGGACGAGACGAGAGGAGCATGAGATCCCTTCAAGGGGACAAGAACGCCCGTCGGACCCGGGCGCAAGAGGTCCTTGTAGCGTCGAATTTCCACCAGTATAATGCCGGATTCTTAGTGATGGGAGCATGGCAATCGTGGCATTCCGGGCAGCCAGGGCCGCTTGTTCGGTCGTTTGGGATCCCGGCTCAATGAAACACCAGGTCGATCGGCGACCAAGGCAGTTCTCGCTGCCCCTCTAGTGAGGGGAAGAATTCAAGAAGGAGACATCACAGTGGCAATTCGCGTCGGAATCAACGGATTCGGCCGTATTGGACGGCTCGTGTTTCGCGGCTTGATGGCCAAGCCCGATGTGTTTGAAGTGGTTGGCATTAACGACCTTACCGACAACAAGACGTTGGCCACGCTGCTCAAGTACGACAGTATTCACCGCCGCTACCCGGGTACGGTGGCCTACGACGACCAGTCGCTGACCGTGAACGGAAAGAAGATCGCGGCCATGGCCGTCCGCAATCCGGCCGAGCTGCCGTGGGGCAAGCTGGGAGCCGAGATCATCCTGGAGAGCACAGGCGTGTTCCGTGCACCGGCGACGGCGGAGAAGGCCGGTTTCGACAGCCACATCAAGGCCGGCGCCAAGAAGGTCGTGATCAGCGCTCCGGCCAAGGGAATGGACTTCACCTGCGTTCTCGGCGTCAACGACAGCAAGCTCACCGCCGCCCACAAGTGCGTATCGAATGCGAGCTGCACGACAAACTGTCTCGCTCCGGTCGCCAAGGTGCTCAACGACAAGTTCGGCATCGTGAAAGGTCTGATGACCACGGTCCACTCCTACACGAACGACCAGGTCGTGCAGGACTTCCCCCACAAGGACCTGTACCGCGCCCGTGCCGCGGCCCTGAACATCATTCCCACGACGACCGGCGCGGCCGAGGCCGTCGGGCTGGTGATTCCTGAGCTGCAGGGCAAGCTGACCGGCTACTCTCTCCGCGTTCCCACTCCGACCGGGAGCTGCGTGGACCTGGTGGTCGAGACTGGCAAACCGGTCACGGCCGACGCCGTCAACGCGGCGGTCAAGGAAGCGGCCGAGGGCCCGCTCAAGGGTATTCTCGCCTACACCGACGATCCGATCGTCTCGACCGACATCATCGGCGATCCCCACAGCTCGATCTTCGTCGGCCCGTGGACCAAGGTCGTCGGCGACAACATGCTCAAGATCCTGAGCTGGTATGACAACGAATGGGGTTACAGCATGCGTAGCTGCGACCTCATCGAGAAGATGGCCGCCCTCTGAGCGGCGGATTGACTCCGGGCGGAAGGCCGAGTTCCGCCCGGCGCTGACGGCGGAGCGTGATCGCCGCTTTCCTGGAATGCTCCAGGATTCGGGGAATATGTAGAAACGGGCGGCACCGATCCGGTTGGGATTGGTGCCGCTCTTTTTTGTTGGGCGCAAACCAGCGAGGGCAGCAACCGGCACCGGAGACTGAACCCTGGCTGCCGGCGCGTGACGGTGTCGCATCGCTTCGCGGCGCAAGGCATCCACGGTTTCCCGGGCAATCCTGATCGAGACCGATCCGCCCGGCGACGCAGTCCGTTGCGGAGCAGCCTCGCCGGGGCGGAAGCGATCGCTCAACGGGGGCGAATCCGCAGACCTTCCCCCTGCCAGAGTACCCGCAAGTCGTCGATCGTCCATTTCTCCCGGCCCACCGACGGATCGCCGATCATGATCCGGTCGGCTCCTGCACGGCTGTAGTAGACGACCGCGTGCCCCAGACCGGGGATCCAGCCCCAATCCCGCTCGTAGCGGGGATCCACCTTGGCGCCCAGTTCGAGTTTGACGAGCAGGATCGCGGGTTCCTGGTCGCCGGCCAGAAGCGACTCGATATCGGTTCGAAACACCTCGACTTCGTACGGAGTGCCCGCCGTCTTGAGCTTGAGGCCGCGGTAGAGTCCGAGGCTGGGTGTGCCCCCAGAGCCCGTCAGACACAGTTCCATCATTTCGGCCTCGTCGGCCGGGATACCGTGGTGTACCAGCAAGGTGGCTGCCGCACAGGCACTGCATGAAGCACGGTTCGATTGCATGCAAACCTCGTCGATCCATTCGTTCCCCGCAGGGGGTGGATTGCGGGGCATCTGGTGCAGCAAGGCCACCAGCCCCGCGCACCACATGCCGGCCGAGAACAGGAGTCTTCGCCAGACGGGAAGCGACGGCCAGCCCAGAACAACGCCTGCGAAGCAGGCTGCCCCCACCATGGTCAGATTGCCGACGAGAATCACGTTGGAGAACGGGAACCACCGGGCAAGAATCAGGTGCCCCTGAAGCTTGATCGCGAAGGCGAGAACCAGTGCGACCAGCACGGCCACCACCAGAGTGCGCGGGATTCCCGTGATCCAGCGCACCATCACGGCCCCGACGACGCATGCCAGGAGACTCGCCAGACCGACGATCAGAAAGCCGATTGCCAGATCGCTCAAGACAACGCCCCTTACCCAAATCAACAACGATGACAAGCCCGTTACCGGCCTCCGATCCAGCACGGCACGCGCCCGCACCTCGATCTTAGCGGAAAACCTGTTCTGCCGCCGGGCAGACCACGCAGTATTACATCTCCGACAGCCAGTCGGAGTCAAGATTAAGGTTTTCGTGCAACCAGTCCGGCAGGGCGGGCACGGCGGGGGAGGAGGCACTCGACATTGACCCGAACCGGCCGGATCAGTACAGTACCGCCTCTGACGGTCGACCGAAATGGAGGCATGGTCGGCACTTTGCCGTCCTGCTCGCCGGGAGTCTGGACTTCTCCGCGGAAAGGCGCCTTTTGGCCTGATGGCATGACTCTCACCCAGACTGTAAACCACTCACGAACGTCGCGGACCGCCTGGCGGGTCATTCCGCCGCTCATGCGGGTTCTTTTCGTCGCCAACCGGCAGCGAACCGGGGGTTGGCTGGCCGAGGCATTCTCGGCGGAAAGCATTTCCGACCTGCGGCTCGAAGAGGTGGTGGGGAGCACGGCCGGCCTGGTGAGGCTCCGCGACGACACCTTCGATGCGGTCCTGGTCAGCCACGATCCGCCCGAACTCAACGCCCTTGAGCTGATCGAAGGCTACCGGGCGGGCGGCGCCCGTGTGCCGATCATCGTCATGGGACTGCAGAGCGAGCAGGAAATGGCAGCGGCCTGCTTCGAGGTCGGCGCCGACGGCTATGTCTGCGCCAGCACCACCACCTCGCGCAACCTCATCTGGATCATCGCCCGTGCCGTCCAGCATCATCAATTGATGCGGGAGAACCACAGGCTGACACTGGACCAGCAGCAACGTCTCCAGCGCGAACACGACGAGGCCGAGCGGCTGCTCCACCAGCAGCGGACCCTGATCGGCGACCTGAAGAACCTCCAGAACCGCTCCCTGACCGGCGTGGGCGAAGGCCGCAGCCATGGAACCGGCGGCAGCGCCGTTCCGCGCGAACAACTCCAGCTTCCGCGGGAACTGGTCCTCCACTACCGCGAGCTCCTGCGAGCCTACGTGATCATGGGGTCGGGCAACCTGGCCTGCGAGCTCAGCCGCCTGGCCGACCTGCTGGTGACGGCGGGCATCAGCGCCCGTCAGACCATGCAGCTTCACGTTCTCGTGCTGGAGGAGCTCGTGGGCGGTCTCGGGTCGCGAAGCACCCGGCACGTCATGACCCGCGCCGACCTCCTGGTTCTGGAGATCATGGTTCATCTGGCCGACAACTACCGGGATCGCTACCGGGAAGGAATTCATCCCCCCACTCAACAGTTGCTTCCCGGCTTCGAGCAGCTCGGCGCGGGAAGGTTCTGAGTCCGTGGGATGGCCATGAACGACGCAGAAACAACGGTCCTTGAGCTTCGCCAGGTCATCGACAGGTTCGTTGCCGAACGCGACTGGCACCAGTTCCACACCCCCAAGAACCTGGCCATGTCGTTGGCCATCGAGGCGGCCGAACTGATGGAGCACTTCCAGTGGCTCACACCGGAGCAGTCGTGGCAGGTGGCGAGCCAGCCGGACAAGAAGGCCCAGGTGGGCGAAGAGATCTCCGACGTGCTCTGCTATCTGCTCGCCCTGGCCAACGAACTGAAGCTCGACGCGGCGGCCGCACTCGAGGCCAAGATGGTCAAGAACGCCCAGAAGTATCCGGCTGGACGCTACCGAGGGTTGTTTGGACCCGACGATCCGAATCTCAAAGACGGATGAATCAAGACTCCAGACGACTAACTTCAGAAGTAGTTTCGTGCTTGCCAGAGATTCGCCACAGGCGGGAGCAAATCACTGGCAACCGAGCGATCGCATGCGACCAACCTTCGGTCGCTGCCCGCAGGCGGCCTTGCCGCCCAGTGAATGTTCAGGACACGAAAGCGGTCGATCATGGGTACCGATAGAATTCCACACAACCGGCCAGGGAAGTATCGACTGGCAGCGATCGGGACACTGCTTGCGGCAGCAGTCTGTTCGGGGTGCGCCCTGCGGCGATCGGCGAGTTTCCTGCCGGTGGACCAGGTTGAGTGCATCCGCGTGTCCCGCAACGTGGGCGGTCGTCAGGTCAGCGACGTCTGTGTCGTGGACGATCCCGCCCGGATCGCCCAGGTCTACGAATTCCTCAAGCGGCATGAGAAGGGCTGGGAGCCGATGTGGGACACGCCCCGGGGAGGCGATTACTCGATTCTCCTGGAAACAGGCGGCCAGTGGCAGTCGATCTTCATCGTCGCGGACATGATGCAGACGAATTCGGGCGGGGCGCCGGTCAAACGCAAGCTCTCTGCCGAGTCGCAGCAGGAACTACTGGCCCTGCTCGGACTTCAGCCGCAAACGGTCTCCGAAAACAACGCGCCCGTACGCCCGGCAAGCCACCGCCAGGGCGGATAGCCCTTCCCGCCGCTGCGGCGGTTTCCGTCGCCGCCCCACAACGCGGACGCTGTCGCGGCGGTACCCGGTTGTGGCACTGTCCCGAAAAAGGAGACCACGGTATCGCCGTCGAGAAGGGGAAGCGGCTACTCCACCGGCGCACAAAAAAGTGCCGCCGCTCGTTCGCGAGCCGCGGCACACAAGACCCTGCCCCCCTGCGAATCGTTCTTCGCCCGCTCCTGGATCCTGAGCTTTTCTGTTTCAGATAGCGAAACAGGCCGAGACTAGCCCTCGGTCTTCTTCTCTTCGGGCTTGTCGGCCGGTTTGGCTGCCTCTTCAGGCTTGTCGGCCGGCTTCTTCTCCTCGGCAGCGGCGGCTTCCTTCTTCTCTTCGGGCTTGTCGGCCGGCTTGGCTGCCTCTTCAGGCTTGTCGGCCGGCTTCTTCTCCTCGGCAGCGGCGGCTTCCTTCTTCTCCTCGGGCTTGTCGGCCGGCTTGGCTGCCTCTTCGGGTTTGTCGGCGGGCTTCTTCTCCTCGGCTGCGGCTTCCTTCTTCTCCTCGGGCTTGGCGGCCGGCTTGGCCTCCTCGGGTTTCACCACGGCCTTCGTTTCTTCAGCGGTCGGCTTCTTCTCGTCCGGCTTCCCGGCGGCCTCTTCCTTCTTGCCTTCTCCGACCGGAACGGCCGAGGTCTCCTTGGTATCCTTCTTCAGTTGCCGCGACTCCATCTCCTCGGCCATCTGGCCGATGACCGGGAACGCGCCCGCCATTTCTTCGGCCGTGACATCGCCGATATGGATTACCTGCAGGCGTCTTGCCAGCATCAGGGCGCGGCGTTCCGCTTGCTGCTCGCGGTTGAGCTTTTCGCCCTGCCGCAGTTTCTTCATGCTGGCATTCATGTCGGTCACCATGGTCCGCAGGGCTTCCGCCTGGTTCTTCGAGTCGACCTGAAGAGCTTTCTCGATCTCGTGCTGCAGGGTCAGCATGACGTCGTCGGACACCTGCTTCCCATTCTTCAGGTCGTTGATGGAGCTCTGCAAGGCGTCCCGGTTCTGATTGAGGATTTCGCGGAACTTGTCTTCGCCCACCGTGTCGATCTTGGCGATCACCTCGTCCGACTGCTGCAGGGCATAGGCCTCCAGACTCTGACGCATGTTCGGGATCGCGCCGAGGAGTTGCTGACTGGCCTGCTCCGCCCAGGTGCCTGCATTCTGCTGCACTTGGGCCTCGATGTTCTGCCGGACGAGCGGAATCTGGGTGTCGACGGTCTGCCCAACGAGAGAAACGATCATCTCCGGGTCCCGCAACTGGGCGATCTGGAAGTAGCCCCAGGTGAAGTAGAAGGCGACCAGGAACAGCAGGAGACCGCCGACGATCAGGGTGATCCAGGCACTCAGGCGGAAATGCCGGCGCAACGACCGCAGCTCGCGATAAACGGCCTCGGCACGCTCGGGAAGTGGTTTATTGGAAGCCATGGAGGTTTATCCTTTCAGGAAATAATTTGGTTCATGCACGTTGACGAGTTCCCGCAGACTACTCGGCCAGCCTCTTATCGATCTTCATGGCGGCCAGGTAGAACAGGCTGGCCACGAACTGCATTTCGAGGTTCGGCTCATCCTGCTTCGGCATCTCGGCCATCTCGAATTCCCGCCACTGGTCGTTCATCTGCTGAATCTGGTCCTGGATCTGGGCGGAATAGTATTCGTTGACCAGGCGGTCAAGCACGTCGGTCACCGCCGAATACATCTTGTCAGAAAGCTCCGGATCCTTCAGGTCGGGAAATTCTTCCTGCAGAATGGCCTGGTACCTGCTCGACTGCTCCTCGAAATGCGCCCGGAGCTTCTTCTCCAGTTCGGCCTGCACGTTCTGCGAAAGGGTCTGGCCCTCCTTGTTCAGGAGGTCCGTGTACTTGTCCCGGTCCTTGTTCACCTGATCCTCGAAGGCCTTCTGCAGGACCGGCAGCGACGTGTCTTTCAGAACCATCGCGTGCTTGAGGAGCTCGGTTTTCGTATCCTCCGCGCGCACACTGGCCTTGTCGGCCAGCGCCTTCATGTTCTCCTTGGACGCAAAATCCTTAGCCAGACGGTAAAAGCTCCAGATCGCGCCCCCGATGATCAGCAGCACGGCCAGCAGCAGCGCGAGCCGAGTGCGGCCCGCCCGCCGGATCACGACCTTCAACGTGACCATCTCCTTCTCGAGTGCGGCAATCTTCTTCTCAAGTGCATCGTTCTCAGTTGCCGGGTTCTTTTCAGACGTCATGGGCTGTCTCCAAGAATTTCAAGCCTGCATCCACGTTAACAGCGACCGTCAGATCGCCGACATCCACGCGCAGAAGGCGCCAAGCAATGGACACGGTACGAACGAAGCGAAAACAGCCGGCAGGATAGAATGACCCGAGAACTGCAGCCCAGGCGATCGCCTTGGGTTCCGGTTCCCTGACGGGAACACCCGATCGGCAAATTGCCTGTCCCTCAATCCTCAGCGCCACCGGGCCGCGCAGGTCTGACTTCGATCGCCATGACTGCTTCGCTTCGCCGCATTGCGTGGGCGTTCGGCGACCTCTGTCTCTGCCGTTCGAGGCCGATTCTAATTGATCGAGGGCGGATGTCAACCTGTCGGCGCCCGGGAACTTGCAGTACCCCCCCTCGCGTGTTATCGGCTAATCTGCGGGCGGGAGCAATTACCGGCATTTTTCCCCTGTACGGCCGTCTGCAGCCCCGGGCCCGCAGATCGTGCTTGAGAACTCCCCCCGAGGTGCCAATAATGGCTTGCGGAGAGATCTCACCTGGTCCGGCATCATCAACTCTGGGAGAATTCCCCATGTCAAGCCTTCAAGTGTTTCTTGTCATCCTGTCTGCCGGTCTCGGCACTCAGCCTTCGCCGAGCGAAGGTCTTTCCATTCCCACCGCCGCCCAGCGTTCGGCGATCATCAACCAAGCGGGCCGGGAACCGGTCATGGTCAAGGAATGGGAGGCGATCGTTGCCCGCGACGCCCTTGTCGGCCTCTGGGATGTCGCCTACGTGGAACAGCAGGCCGAGCCTCGTCCGGAGCTGGCGCCCCAACTCCAGATCCGCATCACCCGCGGCAGGATCGAGCTGTTCCAGGCGGGCAGCGCTCCCAAGGTGGTGGCCTACAACCTCGACACCAAGGACGATCCGCCCCGCTTCGACTGGTACGAATACCGGGGAGGCGAGCTGCGGCTCCAGCGGGGTGTCTACTGGATCCAGGAGGACACGCTGCTGATCTGCCTCGGCCCGATCAACGGCCGTCGCGCCACCGAGTTTCTCACCACACCCTACGACGGACGGACCCTGTTTGCCCTGAAACGCACCGAGCCCAAGACCGGATCGGCGCCCACCAAGTGAGGCCGGCGGGGCCTCCGGCCTCGGTCGATATGCGATCATGACCTGAGGGGGGGTGAGTGATTCCCGGCGGGCTCCAGCAATTGCCGGGGTGCACCGGGGCGGCGAGCGCTTGATTCCCTTGGCAGGCAGAGGTCTGGCCGCGAACGTTCATGGCACACGGGGAGCATGAGGCCCCTGTTTTGCCCTGGGCGCAAAAGAGAAGAGCACGAGACGCCCGAGGGTGAGGCGTCCCGTGCTCCGAGGGATTGACTCTATGGGGCGATCAGGCCTTGACGGCTTTCGCCGGCTCGACGGCCGATTGCCTGCTCGAATTGCTGTCGGTCTTGAACCGGCTCACCAGGTCGCGCAGGCTCGCAGACTGGGCTCCGAGTTCCTCGCTGCTGGAGGCCATCTCTTCGCTTCCGGCTGCGGTCTGCTCGGTCACCTCGGTGATTCCGTGGATCGCAGTCGACACCTCGCGGGCATTGCTCGCCTGCTCGATGGTGGCGGTGGCGATGTCGGCGATCATCTTCGCGGTGGATTCCACGCCGCAGACGATCTGTTCCAGGGCCTTGCCCGTCTCCTCGCTGAGCCGAGCTCCCTCTTCAACCCGCTGCGAGGACTCCTTGATCAGGCTGGAGATTTCGCCGGCGGCCTGGTTGGACCGCTCGGCCAGTTTCCGTACCTCGTCGGCCACCACGGCGAATCCCATGCCGTGTTCGCCCGCACGGGCGGCCTCGATGGCGGCGTTGAGGGCCAGCAGGTTCGTCTGGCTGGCGATCTCGGAGATGACCTGGATGATCTCGCTGATCTGGCTGGAGCTGGTGCGGATCAATTCCATGGCCTCGATCGACTTGGTAACGGCCGCACCGCCCGTCTTGGCCAGTGCGTTGGTGTCGGTGGCCGCCTTGTTGGCATTCTCGGCGTTGCCCTTGACCGCTTCAATGCTGCGGGCCAACTCCTCGACGGATGCACTCATCTCCTCGACGCTCGCACTCTGCGACTGGGCCCCGTTGGCCAGGGTCTGCGAGCTCTCCGCGATGACGCGGCTTCCTTCGTTGAACTGGGCCGCGCTCTCCGTAACCTGGCCGATGATCTCCGAAAGGTCGCGCAGCATCTTGTCGATTCCGCCGGCCAGTTCGTCGATGGCTTCGTTGCCCTCGACGGTGATTCGGCGGGTCAGATCGCCGTCGGCCGCAGCCGAGACGACCTCGAGCAATCCATCGACCTTGCGACGGAGGATCTCGGCCTTGCGGCGTTCCTCCTCGGCCTGCTTGCGCTCCATCTCGGCCTGCTCTTCCTTGCGCCGCTGCTCCTCCTGCATCCGCTTGCGTTCCATCTCGGCCTGCTCGGCCTCGCGGCGGCGTTCTTCCTCGGCCGCTTTGCGTTCGGCCTCGGCGCGCTCTTCCTGCGCCTTCTTCTCCCGCTCGGCGGCATCGCGGATGTCGTCAAAGGCCTTCTTCGTATTGTCGATCGAACGATTGATGGCCACGGCCATCTGTCCCATCTCGTCTTTCGTCTGCACGTCGGCCCGCTTGCTGAAGTCCTGGTTGGCCAGGGCCGTGGCACTCTCCATGCACTTGCGCACGGGAACCACGATCAGCCGGGTGATCCACACGGCCAGCGTCGCAGCCACGACGCCGCTGATCGCCGACAGGATCAGCATCAGGCTCTTGCTTCGGGCCAGGCGGGCAGCCATCACCTGGCGAACGTCGCCGGCCATCTCGTTAATGTTGGCCGTCACATCCTGGGCGGTCTTGGCCATGGCGGCCTCGCTCGCTCGGGTCGCAACCACGGCATCGTAGAAGGCCTGGCCATTGGCACCGTGCGACTCGAAATCGGCTTGAAGCTCCTTGGCGGCGGCGCTCAGCCCCGGATGATCCTTGACCAGTTCAGCCCACTGGGCCGAACCTTCCTTCAGCTTGGCCAACTGCTTCCTATAGGCTTCCCATTCCGCATCCCCTTTGGTGGCGAGCAGGTAGGTGCCTGTCACGCGCAACAGGAAGAAGTCGGCAACCATCTTCTCGGCGAAGTCGTGGTCGATCTTCGCCCAACGGGCAAGCCGCTCCGCATCGTCGGCGTCTGCGGCGGCCTTTTGCTCGGGAAGGATCGTTTCGCTGACGACCTTGTTGATTCTCTCGGTGATCCCGCGGCCAATCTGGCCCCAGTTCGTAAACGCCTCGTCCCGGGTGCGCCGGGCTGCAAGGGTTTCTTCGTACACCTTTGCGTAGGATACCATGCCGGAGGCGGCCTGGTCGACAAGCCCGATCTGCTTCTCGTTCGTCCCCGGGGCCACGCGGAGCTGCTCCAACTGGTCATTCAGCGATTTGACCGTGTCGCCCCACTTGTCGGCACTGCTCTTCGTTTCCCCTTCGGCAACCTCGAAACCACGCAGCGAAAAGTCCATCCGGTGCTTGCGCAGATTTCCCAGGTCGTCCATGGCCGCGTTCGCCTTGGTGACCAGGTCGGTTGCCACACCGACCTGCCGGAACGCGTTCCATCCGTAGACTCCCAGCGCCAGCGTGATGCACACGACGGCGCCGAAGCCGATTCCAAGCTTCCAACTGATCTTCAGATTCTTGAACATCTGTTACTCCCTTCCATTCCCGATTCGCGAAACACTTATTTCGTGCCAAGAACAAAAAAAAGGCACACTGACAGCATCCACCGCCAACGTGGATCGCTCTCACTGTGCCTTCAACTGACAGGGCCCAAACCCTGACCGCCAAGGTATTCCACCCGCCGGCTCCGCAGCCGGCCGTGTTTGCAGGATCTCCTGCCAGGAAAACGTTAGCTTTGGATTCTGCGTCTGGCAAATTGGAATCCGGAGGAAGACGGTTCCGGTTTCCGATTCTTTCCCGGTCATCCCCCCGGCATGCGAGGCGCCACCCCGCTTGCCTGCAAGGCCGGCACATTCACGAAAGACTGCAAGGTGCGTCCAGCCGAGAGCGGCCGGGCTGTTTTGACCTTTCCAACACCTGCTGGAGGGTGCGGCGCAAGCTGCCGAGCTCCTTCGATTTGAAGCTGTTCTTCGTCTTTTCGATGGTATCGATTCCCTCGTGCACCGCCGACTCCAGGGCGTCGAGCCGCGAGCAGCCCAGCAACCGGCAGGGGTCGGACTTGGCTCCCGCACCCGCGAGCGAGACGTGCAGTCGCTGCACGGCATGATAGCCCTCTGCCAGGCTCATGGCGGTCTCCTCCAGGCTCGCCGCCAATCGGGTCCGTCCATCGGCTTTTGCCGCTCGTCCCAGGTTGTGCAACATTTCGCGAAGCTTGTCGGCGCAGGCCTCCACGCTCTCGAGTGTTCTTCTCGCCAGGCGCTTCGTACCCGCCCGCTCCATGACCGAGTCGACGTATCGCAGCAACTCCTCGAACGCAACCGGCTTGGTCAGATAGGCCACGACCGGCAGGGGAACCGAACGAGTTGCCGTCTCCACGCTCGGATGCCCGGTCGCAAGGATCACGGGCAGACCGCCGGTGACCTCCTGGACCTTCTGGACCAGGCCCAGATCGTCGTTGCCCGGCATCTTGATGTCGGCCACGAGCAGGTCGTAGCCGCCGGCTTGCAGCATGTCGAGCGCTTCGAACCCGTCCGCGGCAGAGTCGCAGCGGTAACCTTGCTGCCGAAGAAGGTAGGCGGTCGCCTCGCGGAAAGTCTCCTCGTCGTCGGCGATCAGAATTGCACCCAAATGTTCCATTCTCTACTCCTCACAGTTGCTGGCCATCGGAAGATTGACCACGAAGGTGGTCCCTCCGCCGTCGGGGGATTCGAACCGGATCGTCCCTTGGAGCGAAGCTACGATTCCCCGAGTGATCGACAGCCCCAAACCGAGACCGCCGGTCGCCGTGCGATCCTTTGTGGTGCAGAACGGTTCAAACACGCGCGACTTGATCGAGTCCGGGATTCCCTTTCCCTTGTCCGTCACCCTGAGCTGCAACTGACGATCGGCCCGAACGACTTCGACCCGGACCGTCTCTGCCGGGGGCGACGCCTCGATGGCATTGACGATCAGGTTGTAGAGAATCTGCCGCAGCATCCCTTCCGGCAGGACGACCCGGGCAGGATCTCCGGCAAACCGCTTTCTCAGCCCGACGCGGTGACGCTGCGCGAGGCCCGACACCATCGTGAACACGTCACCCACGACCATCCCCAGGTCCACCGGGGCAGGTTCTTCGCGTTCCGACCGGTTCAGTTCGATCATTCGCCTCACGATCCCGGCAATGCGGGCGATCTCGCGCTCGATCGGGCCGACGAACTGACGGGCGGGGTGATTCTCCGGAACCGCGCCCTTGATCGCGTGGAAAGCGTTCTGAATGCCTGCCAGCGGATTGTTGATTTCGTGCGCGACACGGGCGGCCACGTCGCCGGTCGCGGCCAGTTTCTCCGCCTCCGCCCGTCGCTGCTCGCTGTGGCGCAAAGCCTCGTGAGCCAATCGCTCCTCGGTGATGTCGACGATCAATCCTTCCAAGGCAACCACGTTGCCGTCGACATCGTAGGCCCCCTTCCCGCGCTCGTGCACCCACCTCTCCTCGCCTTCCAGATGACGCAGTCGGTACTTCATGCGGTAGGATCGCTTTTCTTCGACCGCGCTCTGAATCGAAGCCCAGACCCGCGGGCGGTCCTCTTCGTGAATGTGCGCCGCAAACACGTCGCGCGGACTGCCGATCAGTTCGTCAGGACTCCTTCCGAGCAGGCTGCGGCAGCCTTCGCTCACGTATTCGATCGTCCGATGCTCATCGGTGCGGCAGC
Organism: uncultured Planctomycetaceae bacterium; assembly: GCA_964563135.1. Lineage (GTDB taxonomy): Bacteria > Planctomycetota > Planctomycetia > Pirellulales > Thermoguttaceae > JAAYAY01. The sequence goes on along the minus strand of CAZLWV010000118.1, from coordinate 4,896 downwards.
GATACACGATGCCCGGCAGATGGCTCATGAGTGCGGCCAGCATCCGCTGGCTTTCCCAGCAGCGGTTCTCAGCCCTCCGGCGCACCGAGGATTCCCGCTCCAAGCGCCGAGTGACCTGGTCCAGTTCTTGCGACTGGTGGCGGACGGTCGTGGCCAGATCTTGGTTGACTTTCTGCCGGACCAGCGCCACCTCCTTCTCGGCACTCACGTCCCGGTAGACCGCCAGCAGGCACAGATGGCCGTCGGCAATCAGCGAGCCGACGGAAATGACCGCCTGCCGGACACTGCCCGCCTTCGTCCGCAGCCGCAAGTTGGCGTAGCGCAGAGTGCCCTCGGCCTGCTCGAGCATACGAAGCAGCTTCTCCCGCTCCGCCGGCAGATACCAGAAGTGGAGATCGTCGACCGAGCGGCCGATCACTTCGTCGCGCAGGTAACCGGTCAGTTCCAGGAAGCTTGGATTCACATCCAGGAACACGCCGTCGACTCGGGTCGTCAGGCTCATCGGCGCCGGGCTGACGAAGAACATCTCCCGGAACCGCTGCTCCCAGGACATACACTCCGACCAGTCGTGTCCCGCGGGGCAGTGTTTCGGTCGAACAGGCTTCATACCGTGCATGAGTTCGAGAGCCCGCATTCGATCGCGCAATTCCCAATGCAGTGCGAGTGTATCCGCCGGAAGATGGATGCATTCGCAGAGCCGTGCCCCCAAAGCCGCTCCCAACCCCCGCGTCTTACCCCTATCGGCCAACGGCCGCTGAGCGCTGCGTGGAAAGTACGGGGGCAGACGGAGATTTGGGCTCAGACTGCGGTGGCTGGGCGAAATATACCCAAGAGGCGGGTCGATTGGCCTGTGAGGAATCTACCGGGCGGCTCCCTCCTGAGGCAGGCCCTGCACCTGGTACCCGAGGGGCGCCAGAGAGACGCCGCTGGCCAGGCGGTGAGGCTTGTCGCCCAGATTGACCGTCACCGTTATGCCCCCTGCAAATCGCGTCTCCTGAACAGCGTGGTCCTCCGTGAGCCACCGGTGCGACAGCATCTCCTGGTAGCCCGCGCCGCGGGCGACTGGAGCGATCATCTTGTAGCTCTGCACGAAGCGGTCCCGGTTCTTCTCCCAGATCCCGGCATCGAACATGAACATGGGAGGCGTTCCATAGAGCGTATTGATCAGGTCGCGCCGGTCCCAGAGTTTCGGAAGCTTGTTGTTGTAGTCGCCCCAGTACCACTGGGCCACGACGCAATCGTGATACACCAGCTCCCAGAGGGGCAGGCGGTAATAGTGCCCGGTCTGAAATTTGGCAACCCTTTCCGGGATCTCGTCCCACGGCTCCAGCATGCGCCGGCCGGAATCGGGAACCCGGTAGGGTCCCAGGCTCAGCATGCCTTCGAAGTAGTGGACGTAGGGCACGGCCGCCTCATGCCCCGTTTCGCTGCCGGTCACCAGGCCGAGTTCTTCGCTGATCACCCGCAGAAGCTCCATCTTCCAGTGCCGGCTTTCACTCCGATTCAGGGGGTGGGCCGGACTGTAACACTCGCGCCAGGGAGACGCGGTCGTGGTGTCGATGAAACGGCACTGGTAGGCGTGCGTCTTCAGCTCGGGGGGGATGCGCCGCCGGGCGTAGTCCGGCGCCAGCCGATCGCACAATACCCCGCAAGGGTACATCGTGCCGTCCTTGCCGCGGACTTCCCAGCCCCGGATCCAGTCCCCTTGGGCATCGAGCATGATCCCTTCGGGCCAGGCGTCGCTCGTCCAGTCGCCGTGGCGGCCGGGCAGCTTTTCGAAATTGGCCGGATTCATACAGTCCTGGAAGATATCGTAGCGGCTCGTCAGCACACCCATGGCGTTCATGGCGTCAATCTCGTCCGGATTGGACTTGGCGCTCCAGAGGATCCGGTCGATACCCAGCTCCTGCATCTGGCGGCACATTTCCGGTCCGCGGGGTCCGAACGACCACACGTTCACCGCTCCCACCAGCTTGTCGACGTTCGGATTCTGATCGCGTTTCTGCGTCAGAGTCCGCAGCAGCCCGATTTCCTGGGCGTGGCTGCGGTACCGCTTGCACATCGCCACGTAGCCCCCCGTGTCGAAAAGAACGTAGCGGAGCCGGCGGGTGGATCCGAATTGGCCCTTCTGCGGCTGCCACTGGGGAGCAAGCACCAGCCGGCCGTCGATCCGCGGCAGGCGGACCGACGCATCGTCGGGCGTCTCGACGATCGTCATCAGCCCGCGTTTGGTGTCCGTCGAGCCGTACCATCCCATACATAGCCCGTGACCGCCGTAGAGGTAATAGCTCATTTCCGGCAGCGTGGCATCGTCGACCGGGTAGCTGATTCCCTCGTTGACCGGCAGGATCAGGTAGTCGCCCGCCCTGGTCTCAAAGGGGGCCGGAAAGGCCAGCGCCGTTTCCATTTGCCCCGTTCCTTCGATGCCGATCGCCACCTCGGCCGCACCTTGGACGAGTTCCGCAGTGACCTCGAGCTCCCCCATGGTCCGCGGCTCCAGAAGCCGCAGGCGAAGGCGGCCCGCATCTTCCTGGGCCTTCAGCACCGCAACTCCGTCGGCCGGCTGCTGCGCTTGCCGCTGGCCGCTGCGGCGATCCGTGAGCGTAAAAGCGGCACGTTCCGTGTCGAATTCGATGGCCACCAGATCGTTTTGGACCGTGACCGACCTGGGCAGATTCTCCCCGCGCAATTCCGCCAGGTTCCCTGTCCTCCGCAGCACAAGATCGTCGGCCCAGACGGTCGCGGGCCCCGTGCCGATCAGGCGCGCCGTGATCGTCGCCCCCGCGGCGGGGACCAGGAATCGCGATTTGACCGACTGCCACTGGCCGGACGAACCGACGGTTTGCCCCCCGAAGGTCCAGCTCAGCGTCTTCTTCTGGCGGTCGTAGAGGATCACGCACAGAGTCGCCGTCCCCTCCCCCTCGACTCGCAGGCTGCCGGCCAGTTCGTAGATCTCCCCCGGCTCGACTGGCAGAGAAACCTCCTGCTGTACGCTCCAGTCATCGCCTCCTGGGTGCTCGACCCGCAGGGCCTGTTTTCCGGACTGGAAAACGGAAGTGTCCGCGAGCATCTTGCCCTGTCCGTCGCGCGACCAGTAGTCCCGCCACCCATGCACAGGTTCCTCGAAATCGCCGCCGACGATGAGATTCTGGCCCGCGGCGGCGGTCGAAGCCGCCAGCAGGATCACAAGAAGAGAGCGGAAGATTGCCATGGCACTGTTCTCCTGGATCGTGGGCGCGGGTCGCGCCGAGTTATGATAATGGCCGGGCTGAAGGACATCCAGCCTTCCCATTCTGATGGATTGCGGTGGCAAAGCAACTGTGGAGGAGATTGCGTGGGAGAGTTGACTTCTGCCGATCTGACGGTTTTCTTCCTGGGCCTGTCGGTGCTTCTTGGGGGTGCCCACGTGTGTGGCGAGGTTGCCCGCCGACTGGGGCAGCCGGCTGTGCTTGGCGAGATGTTTGCGGGGCTGGCCTTGGGCCCAAGTTGCCTGGGCTGGCTTGCCCCTGGGTTCCACGAGTGGCTTTTTCCTCACCAGGGCGGGGCGGCCATCGCGCTGGATGCGTTGACGGATTCTCGCTGGCAACACGCGTTGCCTGCGGCTGCAAACCGTGCGCTCCCACCGCTCCCCACCCATGCTCACCAGCTTGCCCTGGCGCGGGTTCCACGGCTGCTGCTGCTTGCCCCCCCAATCACGAGCCCCGAAACCTACTTTGACTCCCCCCTCTTCTTTAGTGCCTCGCCCGTCATGGGCACAAACCGCACGCCGATTCCGGCCTGCCGGTGCAGCTTGCCGTCCTTGTCCCGCTCGACCACCAGCAACTCCTGATGCCACTGGCCCACGGGAATCACCAGCCTGCCGCCCGGGGCGAGCTGGTCCACCAGCGGCTGGGGAACGTGGTCAGGAGCTGCGGCGACCACAATGACGTCGAACGGGGCCTTTTCTGACCAACCCTGGTAGCCATCGCCGCCGCGCACCGTGATGTTTCTGTAACCCAGACGGGCCAGCCGTTCCTTGGCCTCCTTCGCCAGCGGCTCCACAATCTCGATGCTGTATACCTCCTTGCAGATTTCCGCCAGCACGGCCGCCTGGTAGCCCGAACCGGTGCCGATATCCAACGCCCGAGCCCCCTGCTTGGCACCAACCAGTTGAGTCATGAGGGCAACGATGTAGGGCTGGGAGATCGTCTGATCATGGCCGATCGGAAGGGGATAATCGGCATACGCGCTGCTGACGAGGTCCGGGGGCACGAACTGGTGCCGGGGCACCTTTCCCATGGCCCGCAGCACCGCCTCGCTCGTGATATCCCGTCCAGCCAGGTCCCGCTCGACCATCCGGCGGCGGGCGTTGCTGTACTCAGGAGATTCCCCCCGGTAAGGCGTGACGAGATCGGAAGACCTTTTCCCGCCGGCTCCCTGCCGTTCCTCGGGCCGCTCGGCGGGCCCGCTCGGAAGCTGCGGCGCGATGGCCACCACCGCCAGAAGGGCGGCAATGGCACCGATCGCCAGCCCGACACGTATCCGCCTCCACCCCGTGTGCATGGTTCCGCCCCCCGAATGGGTCCAACGTGACAGAACCTTCTCCTCGCCATTCTACCGTGTGCCGGCCTCGGGTGAAGTGGCTTTCGACGGGATCGCTGACCACATCGCCAGCCGTCTCAGAACTGCGACACCGGCAGCTCGGTTGGCTCGACCAGCCGCGTCCATCGGCCATGCCTCGCGGCTGCCGAATCCTGTGGGTCTCCGTCTGCAAAATGCTCACGGCCACCCAGCGGGAGACCGCAACAAACTGGGCTTCGGGCCCGTCGCCCTCGTGCATGGACAGCGCGGGCATCCCCTAACCCAAGTTCGCCAACTGTCGGTATGATATCCCGGTTTTTGCGGGGTGGGCGGTCA
>CAZLWV010000117.1:26618-26865 GCA_964563135.1 uncultured Planctomycetaceae bacterium | reverse complement strand
CCTTGGACTTAGCGGTTAACAGCCGCTCGCTCTACCAACTGAGCTATCGGGGATTATGGGACCAGGGGGGGATCAGCACTTTCTCATCCCCAAGACCCGCTATCATACGTCACCAGATCCTATTCGGCAAGAAGGGGGTGGAAGCCCAGCGGATTTTGGAGTTTCCGGCCGTTTGGGCAAAGTCCAGGCAAGGCCCGAGGGGAACCAGACAGCCGGGGCCGTCACCGCGCCCGCTCGTGCAGTCGAT
>CAZLWV010000117.1:0-26608 GCA_964563135.1 uncultured Planctomycetaceae bacterium | reverse complement strand
GCGGGAGGAGACCAACGGCAACTGAACGGCAGCTTGCGACCAGGCTACAGTGGGGGCGAGCTGGCGGGCGGCCCTGGAATTTGCCGGCGCAGGAATCCGGGGGACCTGCCGCTCACCCCTCGGACAGGGGAGCTTGTTTCTCCATGGTGACGGTGGTTCCGCCATGGGAGTACTCCACCTTGGACATGAAACTCCGCATGAGCATGATTCCACGGCCACTGGGGATTTCGAGCTGTTCCGGATCGGTGGGGTCGGGGACGTTGTCGGGATCGAAGCCTTCGCCCTGGTCGGAGATGCGAATCCAGAGGAAACGGGGCGAGACGCGGCACTCAAATCGAACCACCTTGTCAGGGGAAAGTTGATTGCCGTGGCGGATGGCATTGACCAGCGCCTCTTCCACGGACAGATGGATACCAAAGACGTCGCGTTCAGACCAGCCGCACGACTGGAGCTGTCCGAGGAGGTTGTGCAACACGTCGCGTCCGGCTTCCACCTTGCTGGGGATTTGTTCGTCGCAGATCCAGGTCCAGGCTTGGTCGCACATCAATGTTGGCTCACACGGGAGAAACGAGGCGAGTGGGATGGTCGCTGGGGGCGGGGGAGTCCGTCTTTCGGAAAGGCGGATTGCCCTTCGGTCTGCGAGCCTCAGAACGCCGCCAGGGCATCTGCTTCTTCGTCCTTGATGTCGAAAAGACGGTTGAGCCGGGTAATGGCAAACACCTCGTAGATCTCAGGGCGGATATTGCACAACTTGAGTTTCCCGGCTTTGGCCTTCATTTTCTTGTCGAGGGTGATGAGCTTGCCAAGGGCCGCGCTGGAGAGGAAGTCGACGGCAGAGAAGTTGAGGACGATCTTCCGGCAGTTGGCCACTTCGACGAGCTGGAACAGTTCCTGCCCCAGCTCCTGGATTCCCAGGTCTTCAATGATCTTCTGGTCCCGGAAGTGAACCACGGTCACGTCGCCAACCTCGTTGACGTCCAGCCGTCGGTATGCGGCCATCGGACAGACTCCTGTACTTTTTGTTATCAATCCAGCCGTCTGAAGCAGCAGGACCTTCGATCGCAAGGCGGGCAACAACTTCTGAACGAGCCTGCACGGCAATACCGCCGAAGGGGCACGCTCCCAGCTTCCAACGGCCAATCCTCCCGTGCCAGCGCCCACGGGTACTCGTCACGAGCGGTTGGGCTTGCTGTCTCCAAAACTCCTGGAGAGGCAGGAGGGCATGCCCAGTGTAGAACACTACCCTCGTATGATATAACCACCATATTGGGTGTCAAGATATCCCCGATTCCTCGGGCAATCGGCGGTTGCCGGGGCGAAGACCTGGGGCGGGGAGCCGGCGGGCATGCTAGCTGCGGGGAAACGAGTCCTCCACGGAGGGGTAGCCGAGGGCCTATCGTTCTGCCTGCTTTGGCTGCGGCTGGGGCGATCCGGCAGGCAGGGCCGGACCCTTGGCCGGCGCCGAGGGGGTGGGAGGGACGAGCTGCCGGGCGGGCCTGGACAGAATTGCGCGGCGGACGAGCAGGTAGTTGGTGCCGCGGTATTCGGTGACTGTGCCCACGATGGTCCATTCGAGCTGAGAAGGATTATTGGTGATCTCGGTGACGATACGCTCCAGATTGAGGTTTTCCAGGGCCACGTACCTGGCATCCCCCTCGCTGCGGAAGAACACGACGCGGTCGTGGAGAGAACGGAAGTAGCCGCGGGCATCCTGTAACTCAGTCCCCTCGCGCAAACGATTGTTGGCACTCGGGGTGGTCGAGTCTGCGATCGCAGGGGCAAGGGCAGGAACAGCAGCGGGAGCAGGAGCACCAGCGGGAGCCGCCGAAGATGCGGGGGCGGTCGAAGCAGCGGGGGCAGCGGGAGTGGTCGAGGCGGCGGGAGCGGCTGAAGCAGCCCGTTCGGGCATCGGTTGTGGGGAGGGGGGCGGCACTTGCGACCACGCGGCGGTCAAACCGATCAGCGACGTTGCCATGGCCACCGAGACGCCTCGTCGGAACCGGCCGGGCAGTCGGGCCCACAGGTGCTGCTGTTCTTCGCATTTCATATCCATCGATCCTTGGTGCGAACCAGGACAAGTGGCAGACGAGCTTGCTGATGTATCGAGGGGACGTGTTGGAGGGGCCCCCGATGAGCGGCTCTCATGGACTGACGGGTCACTCCACCTTCTTTTCCGCAAAACCCCGTCTATCCTCCGATTCGGACTTTTTTGCCACGAGAGTCCGCAATTACCAAATGGCTCATCACAAGCGGATCAACCGGCACAATCGGCACGATCGCTACGTTTGCCGAGATCGGGAGAATCCACGTTGTCCCGGGGCAAGCGGTACGGAAGGGGAGGTGACATGTTGCGCCTGGGGAGTGAGGGGTCGCGGGAAGGGAGGCAGGGCAGGGAAGGCGTAGGGGCGGTCTGGGGATGATGTCTTGCGGCAACGCGGAGGCTTTGCGGCATCATGACCGCGACCGCCGGTCCGGGAGGACGAAATGGGGAAGACCCCATAAACTGCTGATTTCAAACGGTTTGGAAAGCGGTTGTCCTTGTCGATCGGCCGTGGGCATGGGGTTTGCCTCCATTGGCTGCCAAACGGATCTTCGTCTTGGCGGCAACGGCGCGAGGCTTTCAATGCCCTTCTTTTCCCCGATGGTGCGATTTGGCATGGCCGTTATAGGCATTGCAGTTTCCGGCCTGTCGGCGTTTGCCGCGGAAAAGCCAGCGCTGGTCTGGTTGGACGACGGAAGCCGCATCAGGTCCGAGATTGATCCTCGAACGGACGTGGATCGGCTCTGGCTGACGACGCAGTTTGGGGGGGGGCGAGTCTCCCAGTCCATCGGCTGGGAGCGTGTGGTGCAGATGGAACTCGGCGGGCACAGCATGGAGGGGTGGGTGGCCAGAGCTGCGGTGGCGACGCTTCGGGAGCACGAGCGCGAGGAGGGGGCCGACCAGCCGCCCAGTCGTCCGAGGCTGCTCGCCCTTGGGCCAGCGAATGGGAGCGACACGGCGGGCCATCGCGAGAGGGTGCCCGTCCGACAGGAATCCAGTTGGCGGGTTGAGGCGATGGACGTTACGGCCTGGCTCTCCAACTGGGACCAGGATGTGGTGGACGACGGTCTGCTTGTGGAACTGGTGCCCTTGGACTCCAAGGGATACGCAGTCCAGTGCGACGGGGTTCTGGATTTCACGCTGCGGGCGTGGAGAGAATCGGAGAAGGGGGGCGGCCTGACGGCGGTTACCGAGCGGTGGAGCAAGGCCGTGAGAACCGCGGATTTCGAGTCGGGTGGCCTGCTGCTGCGGCTGCCATTCAGGGTAGTCGAGCCGCACCGGAATTCTCAGTGGTGGGTTCGAGGGGCACTTGAGGTTCGGTTCACTGTGCCTGGATCGGGCGTGGTGCAACGCACGATAACCGACCTTCGGCTGCGCCCGTTTTCGCCGATGCGCGACAGGCTGGAAGAGCGAACCGGGGTTCGGTACTTGTCAAGCGAGAACGCCGGGCGCGAGGCGTGGAGCTCGCCTTGACAGAGCCGGGGGGCATGGGGCAAGCAGCCGGCCAACGCGCAGTTGCCGCGCCGATCGTCGATTACCCCGGTTTCGGCATGGCAAGGCTGTGGAGTACAAGCACAGCGCCAAGGGACAGGAAACTGTAGCCGACCCACTCCGGCGGGATGACGGTCTTGGGGGGAACCTTGGTTTCGGTGCCCAGGAGGCTGTCGACGGCATCGGTGGTGGCGACAGCGGGGTGGTTGGTTCGCCGGGCGAGAAACTGAGTGAATTCCTGGGTGAACTGCACGGACTCGATGGCTCGGAACTCGATGCCGATAAAGACGAGGAGCAGTCCCATCAGGAAGTACTGATTGCGTGTGATGTCCATGTCACAGCCTTTCCCGTCTTTTCGGTCGCCTCAGCTCCGGCGATCCCCGTCCTGGTGCTCTGTCACAGCTCAATCTTGGGATCCATGGCGCAGAACCATGCGCGAATCGCCGCGTTGTTCCGCAGTCTCGATCCCAATTTTTGACTGAGAGAAAGCACTAGTCTGAGCGACCTTGTCTCATCGTCTTGAACGTGTTATCGGTGGGGGGAGGGAGACGCCCGCAACAGGCCCCCCCAAGTACCGGTTATTCCGGGCCGTTTGAGAGGGAATGTTCGAAAATGGCGGTGCGATGGTTTGGGGCGGCACGGCCACAGCAGCCATTCGAAGGCCTTCACCCCCCAAACCGCGTCTGAACCGGGGGCTTCTTTTCCTGCACGCCGACGGGTTCTGCGCCACGACCTCGCAGCAGCGAACGACATCGACCAATTCGAGGGCTTCTTTTCCTGCACGCCGACGGGTTCTGCGCCCTATACTTGAGCGAAATCGGGGATTCCCGGCAGATCGGGACAAGCGTGTTTTTTGGGATCGCGCTCCACAGAAGGGCCCAAGAGCGGGCAACAGATGCTTGAACTGAAAGGGTTCGCGAGATGGCCAAGCGAGTACTCGTCGTCGACGACTCGATGCTGATGCGGAAGATGATCTGCGAAAGCCTGATGGATGCAGGCTGGGAGATTGCGGGAGAAGGCAGAGACGGCGCGGAGGCGATCCGGCTGTACGGCGAGTTGCGTCCGGACGCGGTGACGATGGACATTGTCATGCCGGGCACAGATGGGATCTACGCTCTGGAAAAGATCATGGAGCTCGATCCGGAGGCACGGGTTGTGGTCGTGAGTGCACTGAATCAGACCAAACTGATCTCGCAGGCGATCCGCAAAGGGGCGCAGGACTTCATCGCCAAGCCCTTCCTGCCCGAGCAGCTTCAGGCCACGCTGAAAAACTGTCTGGCGATGTCGGCTTCGGGTTGAGTCGGGGCAACTGCCCTCGAATCCGGCTTGGGGGACGGCCGCAGATCTGATGCCTGCGGCCGTTATCGTTTTCTTGATGCGCGAGGGACTCGTATCGCTCGGCTCTGGGGCAGGTCGAATGGAGGGGCGCCGCGAGGGGTTCTGAAGCGGAGTCTTCCCCGGTGTCAGCGGTGCCATGCGGGGTGCCCGGAGGCTGCAAGGGAGGGGCGTTGCATCGCCCGGGAATCTCCGCCTGTGCCTGCAGGAGCCGGTGCGACGAGTGTGGTCGGCCCCGGCCGTGCTCTGCGGTCAGAAGGCCTGCTTTGCGGTTCTTCTGGGCCTGGGCCATTCTTGCGAGCCGCAAGGCAAGCCTTTTTCTACCGGACGAGACCATGAAAGGCGTGCAGGCGGTTCCGCGAGGGTATTGCTTGCAGGCCGGCCGCCGTGGCGGCCGGAGAAGGTGTTGCCTTGGTTTGAACCCGGGCATTTTTCGGCGTGCCGGGTGGCGGCAAGTCTTGGCCGTGGGAGGGCGGCAACCTACAATCGGAGGGTTCTGGGGACTGGCGGGGCGTTGCGTACTGGGCGGAGCAGGTGGGGCGGGGCTGCGCGAATCAGCCGTGCCGGCTGGCGAGGGTTCTTCGAGGTGACTATCGATCCCTTGGAGAGCGGTACCGCGGGACCGACCCTCGCCCGTCGGGGAAACGGGCTGCCGATGGCGGCCTTTGATACACCACTTTTCGGAAGCTGAACGAGTTGACTGGGCCAGGCAGAACCGAGCAGGCACACATGGCAGACCGACACCACGAATCCAGCACGACGAGAGCAAGCGGGGCCGACGAACCGCAGTCCGGCAACTGGCCGGCGCACGACGGGGAGACGCCGCAGGAGGATCGAAGAGGGCTCTGGTCGCGGAGTTTCATCGCCCTGCTTGTCACGCAGTTCCTGGTGGCGTTCAACGACAACATGTTTCGGTGGTTGATCGTTCCCATCGGAAAGGAATACATCGAGCCTGCCAAGGCGCTGCAGTGGGGCGGGCTCGCGTTCCTCTCCCCGTTCGTTCTGCTGGCCGGCATTGCCGGGTATTTTTCGGACCGGTACAGCAAGCGGAACGTGATGGTCGCGTGCAAGTTTGCCGAGATTGTGATCATGATTCTCGGCGCCGCGGCGATACTCTCGGGCAACGTGTGGGCGATGTTCGCGGTCCTGTTCGTGATGGGCGGCCAGAGCGCGTTCTTTTCGCCGTCGAAATACGGCAGTATTCCGGAACTGGTGCGCACGGAGCACATATCGAGCGCCAATGGGTGGATCGGCATGACGACCTTCATGGCGATCATCGGCGGAACGGCGGCGGGGGGCATGCTCTTCGACGTGACGTCGGTGGTGGTCAACGGCAAGGTGGAAGATCCGGCAATGCACCACTGGTGGATCTGGGCGACGGCACTGATCGGCGTTGCGGTGGTGGGGTGGATTGCGAGTCTGTACATCCGTCCTCTCGCCGCGGCCGCTCCCGGCCGCCGGTTCCGCGACAACGTTGTGGGGCACTGCGTGCCTCAGGTGTGGGAACTGTTTGCCCGCCGGCCGCTCCTGTGGGCCGCCCTGGGGAGTGCTTACTTCTGGTCGCTGGGCGTGCTGGCGCAGCTCAATGTCGACAACCACGCGACCAATCCGGCCGTGCCCAACCTGGTGGGCAGTGACGGCCAGTTCTACGTATCGCTGCTTCTGGCTTCGCTCACGCTGGGCATCGGCATCGGCTGCGCGCTGGCCGGAATCTGGTCGGCGGGCAAGATCGAACTGGGGATCGTTCCCATCGGGGCCGCGGGGATCGTCATCATGGGATGCTCGCTGGCTTTTCTGCCGGAAGGGGAGGGCACGTATCGAAGCGCGCCATATGCCTGGGCTGCCATCTCCCTGTTCGGGCTGGGCCTGACAGCCGGTCTGTACGACGTACCGCTGCTGGCGTTTCTCCAGGAACAAAGCCCGATCGAGTGCCGCGGACGGATCCTATCCGCCTACAACTTCCTCGCGTTCGTCGGCATGATGGCGACCGCTGGGTTGTTTGGCGTGCTGGCCGGAAAGGACAGTCTGGGGCTCTTGCCGAACCAGATCTGGCTGGTGGCGGGGCTCGCATCCGTCCCGGTTCTCTGCGCGATCGTGTACCTGGCATTCACGCCGATGATCCGTGTGCTCGTGAGAGTCTTCGTGTCGGTGTTCTATCGCGTTCGAGTGCGGGGGCTGGAGAATATCCCGGAAGAGGGGGGGGCATTGCTTGTCGCCAACCATGTGAGTTGGCTGGACGGGATCCTGCTGATCCTGTTCTGCCCCCGGGCGATCCGTTTCATCGCGTGGGCGGATGTCATCGAGAAGGGAGTTTTGGGTCGACTTGCCAGGGACTACCGGACGATTCCTATTCAGCCGGGCCGGAAATCGATGGTCGAGTCGCTGCGTGCGGGCCAGCAGGCGCTGCGGGATGGCGAACTGGTGTGCATCTTTCCGGAAGGGGGCTTGAGCCGCACGGGGCAGATTCAAGGTTTCCGGCGCGGTTTTGTTGCAGTCCTGCACGGCACGGATGCCCCGGTGATCCCGGTCCACCTGGGCGGGTTGTGGGGGAGCATTTTCAGTTTCGAACGCGGGAAGTTCTTCTGGAAATGGCCCTTGAGGATTCCCTATCGCGTTTCGATCGTCTTTGGCCCTCCGATGCACGACGTCAAGGAACAGCAGGCGGTGCGGCTGGAGATCGAATCGCTGGGATACCAGAGCATGCTGGAGAGCAAGAGACACGTGATGATTCCGGCGCGGCGGATGCTGCGGGCCTGCCGCAGGAACCGCTTCCGCAAGAAGATCGCGGATTCGACCGGTATGGAGATGACCGGCGGATCCCTCCTGACTCGATCGCTGATCCTGCGCCGGCTGCTGCGCCGGGAAGTGCTGGAGGCGGATGAATCGATGGTGGGACTGCTGTTGCCGCCGTCGTCGGCGGGGCTGCTGGCCAATGCCGCCCTGGCCCTGGACCGGCGTGTGTCGGTGAACCTGAACTACACGGTCTCCAACGAGATCATGAACGAGTGCGTGGAGATCGCCGGACTCCGGCACGTGCTCACGTCGCGGAAGGTGATGGAGAAGTTCTCGTTCCGGTTCAACGTAGACGTGGTCTACATCGAGGACCTGCTCCAGAAACTCCGGTGGACCGACAAGCTGGCGGGAGCTGCGGCCGCATGGCTTCTGCCCTCCTGGCTCCACGAGCGCCTGCTGGGGCTGACGAAGATCGGTCCGGACGACCTGATCACCCTGATCTTCACTTCCGGATCGACGGGTTTGCCCAAGGGCGTGATGCTGACCCAGCACAACGTGGGCTCGAACGTGGAGGGGTTCAGCCATGTGCTCAACATGCGGCGCGACGACGTGCTGATCGGGATCCTGCCGTTCTTCCATTCCTTCGGTTACACGACGACGATCTGGACCGCCCTGGTGCTGGATCCGATGTGCGTCTACCACTACAGCCCCCTGGAAGGTCGCCAGGTCGGCAAGCTGACGAGGCAATACAAGGGGACGATCCTGCTGTCGACGCCGACCTTTCTGCGCTCCTACACGCGGCGCTGCGACGCGGAGGATTTCGCGAGCCTGGAAGTGCTGATCACGGGGGCCGAAAAGCTCCCGATGGACGTTGCGGACGCTTTCGAGGCGAAATTCGGGATCCGGCCGGTGGAGGGTTACGGCACGACGGAACTGGCACCGGTCGTATCGACGAATATTCCCGCCTCGCGGATCGTGAGCGACTACCAGCAAGGGAACCGCATCGGTTCGGTGGGGCAGCCGATGCCCGGCATCTCGGCCAAGATCGTCGATCCGGAAACCGGCCAGACGCTGGGGACCGACAAGTCGGGAATGCTGCTGGTCAGGGGGCCGAACGTGATGAAGGGCTACCTGGGACAACCGGAACTGACCGCGCGAGTGCTGCAGGACGGCTGGTACACGACCGGCGACATTGCGAAGATCGACGCGGACGGGTTCATTCATATCACGGGCCGGCAGAGCCGGTTTTCCAAGATCGGCGGGGAGATGGTTCCTCACCTTCGCATCGAAGAGCTCCTTAGCGAGATTCTCGGCGGCGATGAGGAGGCCGAACAGGCGGCGGTCGTCACGGGGGTACCGGACGCGAAGAAAGGGGAACGGATCGTCGTTCTCTACGCCTCGATGGACATGACGGCCGACGAGGTCTGCCGCAAACTGGCTGAGGCAGGGTTGCCGTCGATCTGGATCCCCTCGCCCGACAGCTTCTTCCGGGTTGACGAGATTCCGATTCTCGGCACCGGGAAACTGGACCTGAAGCGGGTGAAAGACCTGGCGCTGCGGATGACCGGGGCCAAGGTGGAGGAGGCCGACAATCAGGAACCGGCAGGAGTCTGACTTGCCGGCCGGCTGGGGGTGTTGATGGCCAGCGGCGCGATCGGCCGGGAGGGAGGGACCGGCGGCGGCTCCTGGTGGCGGACGGAAACCACGTTTCCGTGGCGGTCCAGGACATAGTGGATATCGCGCCAGATGAGGCGGCGGCCGAAAGCGGAGCCCGCGAAGACCAGCCAGTTGGCCAGTCCCGCGATGGGGCCGCCGAAAAGGTCCAGCAGTCGGGTGTTGCGCAGACGCCGCTCGTAGTCGGGAAACAGCTCGCGCGACAACCGGACGCGATACGCTCCCCGATAGACCCAGGACGTGTAGAGGATCGCCGCCACGAGGGCGGAGAACCAGGCATAGGCGGAGCCCTTCTGCCCGAGGGCGATCGTTGCGCCCACCGACAGGTAGAAGGCCGTCAGCGAGAACGTGGTGAGGATCAGTCCGCTGCGCCAAAAACCGGGGAGGTAGTACCGGGCTGAAGTCGACCGGCGAGGCGACGGCACAGGCCGGCTCGTATTCGATCCGGAGCCGGGCCCGCCGCAGGACGCTGGTAACCACGAGGTCGTCGTTCAGTTTCTGCTTCCAGGCCTGGCGGATCTGAAGCTGGTCGAACCGGTCGCGGCGTATCGCCCAGGATCCGCCCCAGACAATATTCGGATTGCCGCTGCCCAGGAGCATCCCGAGGCTCGCATTGACGCTGGTGACGAGCAGGTTTGGCGTTGTCGATCGGAGAGGGACGAACCAGCGATACCCGGTGGTCGCCCCGACGCGGTCGCTCTCGAGGTGATGGATCAACGCGCGAAGCCAGTGAGGGCGGGGGCGGGCATCGGAGTCGGCGAAGGCGAGATACTTCACATCGTCGGGAAGCGATTCCGTGCCGCGAAGAAGGTTGTGGACCTTCTGGCCGCAGTCGTCCGACTTGCCGGTGAAGACCATGCGGCTGAGACGCTCGGGATAGTCGGCTGCGACCCGCTGAATGGCCCGGCACACGGGGTCCGAGGGCGTTTCCACGAGGAAGCGGATCTCGTAGTCGCCGTAGTCCTGCTCGAACAGGGATGCGAGGTTCTTGGCCAGCCCCAGATCGCGACCGCGGCAGGGAACCAGGAGCACGGTTCGACCTTTGGGGCGGTAGGACTGAAGACACGAGAGGCGGCTGCGGGTGAAGCGGCGGTGTTCGTGCGCCTGGGCAGCAATCAGCACACCCTGGACGACTGCCAGGAGGGCGAAGACGGCTGAGGCAGCGAACCAGATTGCTTCCATGCACGCCAATCCAGGAAAGGGGGAGAATCCCGTCCGGTCACAAGGGACGGTGGCTGGAGATCCGGCCCGATTTGGTCTTCTGGAAGGCGATAAGTTACCCCTTCAGTGAGTCCAGGTCAATTGGAGAATTGTGGCAAGAGACGAAAAACGGACCTTGTTGATGGACAATCAAGCTGTGGCAGAGCACCAAGTCAAGTCGCGTGATTCCCAGAATGGGCCATCTCCTTGAACCCGCCTCCCGAAGGGTGGCGGCGGAGGGCCGGATCTCCTGGAAGCGTGCAAGTCTATTCAGGTTCGAACCAGGCCCTGATCCGGCCCCGGAGCGCCCTTCCGGGCTGACCGGTGCGGCGTCGATCCCGTCCGGCGAGATCTCCCGAGTGCCGCCAGGTAGCGGTGCGCCAGGGCCGGAATCGGCGGCGCAAATCCGTTGCCGCTGGCGGCCGGTTGTGTCATGATGCGGGAGGATGGGAAAACTGCCGGAAAAACCAGCCGCCGCGGGGACGGATGCATCGGCCGTGAAACAACAAAGCCTCAAGAGGATTCTCATCGGCGATCTCTCCTGGAGGCGTCTGCTCCGGACGCTGGTTTTCGTCTACGTGTGTCTGGTGATTTTTGCGCTGGTTGGTTCAGATCAGGTGATCTTCCAGCCGCAGCCCTCGAGTTACCGGGATACGCCGGAGATCATCAAGCTCGAGTCGGGCCACGGGCGGACGATCTCGGCCCGTTATCTGGTCCATCCCGACGCCGAATACACGGTGCTCTACAGCCACGGCAACGCGGAGGATCTGGGCGACCTGCGCGATTTTCTCCAGGAATATCGCGACCTGGGATTCTCGGTGCTGGCTTACGATTACAGCGGGTATGGAACGAGCACGGGAGCCGCGTCGACGCCGCGGGCGTGCGAGGATGCTGAGGCGGCGCTGGGATTCTTGCGGCAGCACGAGAAGGTCCCGCTCGATCGGATCATCCTCCACGGGCGATCCGTGGGCGGCGGGCCGGCGCTGTACCTGGCGGAAAAGTACCAGGTGGGGGGGCTGGTTGTGGAAAGCGCGTTTGTGACCGCGTTCCGGGTGATCACGCGAGTGCCGCTCGTGCCGTTCGACAAGTTTCGCAACATCTCGCGGATCGGTCGCGTGAATTGTCCCGTGCTGGTGATTCACGGCCGGGAAGACGACGTGGTTCCCTTCTGGCACGGCGAGGCGCTCTACCGCAGGGCCCGCGAGCCGAAACGATCCTGCTGGCTTGACGGCACGACGCACAACTACATGCCGGAAGACGCCCGCACGGTCGCCTGGGCGGAGATCGCTGCATTTGCCGGCTCGCTCCATTCGACTGCCGCCCCCCACCCACTGCCGACCGAGAGCGGGACCGTTTTGGGGGATTCGGCACAGGCGGCAGCGTCAGGGCGGAGCAACCAGGATCGAACCTTGCGGTCAGAGGACCTGGAAGAGCGGCCATGACGCCCCTGACAAGTTGGAGCGGGGGACCGTGCGGCCCCCCGGCGCCGGGAAGCAGAAAGGGCGTCCCTCGAAGGAACGCCCTTGGCAATTGCTCTTCCGGAACGAGCCGCTCTGGATCTTACACGAGCCCTTTCCGGACCGCCCAGACGGCCGCCTGTGTGCGATCGCTGACGGCGATCTTGCGGAGGATATTCTGGACGTGCTCCTTGACGGTTTCGACGCTGATTTCCAGGGAGCGTCCGATCTCCTTGTTGCTCAGACCGAGAGCCACATGGCGCAGGACCTGGGTCTCGCGCTGGGTGAGGGGGACGTCGTCGTCGTCGATGACCTGGCGGACCTTCATCGCACCAGCCACGCGGCGCAGTTCGCCGGCACGGGAGGGGGATTCGCCGGCTGCGGCGGCGCGAATCGTCGTGATCAGATCTTCACGATTCGATCCCTTGAGGACGTAATCGCTGGCCCCCAGCGCGACCGCCCGGGCGATGTAGGTGGGGTTGTCGTACGTCGAAAGCATGACGACGCGGCTTTCCGGCACAACAGCCCGGAGCTTCTCGAGGGCCGTCAGGCCGTCGCCGTCGGGCATGCGAATGTCGAGCAGGATGACGTCAGGCCTGCATTTCTCCGCCTCTTCGACCGCCTGCTTTCCGGAGGCCGCTTCCGCAATGACTTCAATGTCGGAATCGGCCAACAGGCTCTTCAGTCCGGTGCGGATGACCTCGTGGTCGTCTGCGACAAGGAGTCTGACACTCATGGGGGACCCCCAAAGCAAATGGGTGACGGTGTTTTGTATGGAACCGGCGGCGTTTGCGAACGTGAATCGTCAGCGACAGGCGACTGCCTGTCCAACATGCCCCCTCACATAGACTAGCATTTCCAGTGAGTTCAGGCCAAGTGGATCACGGCCCATCGGGGGATCGAATCCACCCATTGGATCAACTTTTCCAGTCAATCGTAGTGCACCAGCGACTAGGTTGGAAGTCCCCTGGAAGACTAGGCAACCCCCCTGATCCAGCGGGATATATGTGGAATCTGTCCCCTAAGGGAGCGGTTTGTCGGCGATTTATCCCCCTCGCGTCAGGATTTTTCCTTAGAAAAAACCGGAAAATCCATTCAGGAAACCCCTCGGTGAGGCAGTTTCTGCTCGTGTGTGAAGATAGGCAATCCTTTGCGTTGACTGCCGGAGTCTGGTGACGTAGATATTTGGCGACCACCGATGCCGTTTTCCTTCAACCACTTGAACGGGTGGTGGGGGGAGTTTTCGTGGTTTCCTTTCTGCGACCACTGCGCGAGGTTTGAGGCACAGATCATGAGCAAGGGCAGTCTTCTCCTGGTTGACGACGATCGACAGGTTCTCGCAGCGATGGCGGACTGGTTGAGGAGCCTGGGCTATGAACTCGACACAGCGCGAAACTGCGAGCAGGCGCGGAGCGCGATTGCCAAGCGGGCCTACAACGTGGCGCTGGTCGACGTTCGGCTTCCCGATGGAGACGGGTTTGAACTGCTGGCCGAGTGCCGCCAGAAGCGTCCGAGCACGTCGGTGATCATGATCACCGGCTACGGCACCCCGGATTCGGCGATCGACGCGATCCGAGCCGGCGCGTTCGATTACCTGACGAAGCCGCTCATCGACGACGAGCTGGAGATGGCCATTCACCGGGCGCTCAGCCAGAGGAAGGTGCTCGAGGAGAACGAGAATCTCAAAGCGCAGCTCGATATCCGATTCGGGATGGAGAACATTGTCGGAAGCGATCATCGCATGCAGCGGATTTTCGACGTGATCGACAGCGTGGCGGACACCAAGGCGACGGTCCTGATCACGGGCGAGAGCGGCACGGGCAAGTCGATCATAGCCCGGGCGATCCACCGGCGCAGCGCCAGGCGCGACCGCCCGTTTGTCGAGGTGGCGTGCGGTGCGCTGCCCGAGACCTTGCTGGAAAGCGAGTTGTTCGGCCACGTGGCCGGCGCGTTCACCGGTGCGACGAACGACAAGATGGGTAAATTCACCCAGGCCGACGGCGGCACGATCTTTCTGGACGAGATTGCGACTGCCAGCGTGGGGATGCAGGTGAAGATGCTCCGCGTGCTGCAGAACTTCGAGTTCGAGCAGGTGGGCGGAACGAAGACTTTCACGGTGGACTCACGGGTGATTCTGGCCACGAACGAGGATCTGGGCCGGGCGGTTGCCGAGGGGAGGTTCCGGCAGGACCTGTTCTATCGGATCAACGTGATCAACATCGAGCTGCCGCCGTTGCGGGATCGCCTTAGCGACATTCCGCTTCTGGCCAACCACTTTTTGAAACGGGTGTGCGAAGACAACAACAAGAAGGTCGACGGTTTCTCTGACGCCGCCATGTCGGCGCTGCATGCCTACCGCTGGCCGGGCAACGTGCGGGAGCTGCAGAACATCATCGAACGGGCCGTGCTGCTGGGCAAGGGGCACATGATCGGGCTGGAAGATCTTCCTCCCTCGCTGGTGCAGAATGGTCCTATTCACGTGGAACCGGTCGGCATGCGAACCCTCAAGGAAGCCCTGGAAGGTCCGGAACGGCAGATTATCCGGGAGGCTCTGGTTCATCACAACTGGAACCGCCACGAGACGGCCGATGCCCTGGGGATCAACCGCACCACGCTCTACAAGAAGATGAAGCGCCTGGGGCTCCAGGAGCCGTTTCCGACCGCCATGGGGCTGGGTCAATAGCGAGAAGGTGTGGAGGCGGGGGTGGCGCCGATGGCGGGAGGATCGGCGAGGAAGACCCAGTAGAAGAGGTCATGGAGTCGGGCCGCGACGAGCCAACTGCGCTGCTGGGCCGACTTGGAGTTGCGCACCAGGTCGATCATGTCGGTGATGACCGTGGCGTTGTCGCCGTAGTAGCTGTGGCCGAGCAGGCTCGTGTCGACCGCGGAAACATCGATCGTTTCGATGCCGGGGATGACGACCAGTCCCTCTCCCGTTTCTCCCGCCCTGGGGTAACCGTGCACCTGCTTGGAGACAACCAGGGCCTCGTCGTTGGAGGAGGCGTAGAGGGTCACGCGTCTTGCGGTCGTGATGATGGCCGGGGCGATGTCGCGGCGGAAGATCTCGGCATCGATGTCGGGGGCAGTAAGAACGACCTCGTGGAAGAGGGGCGGCGCCGCTGGCCGTTCCAGGGAGAGTTCGCGCAGGGCGCTGGTGAGTGCCCGGTTGCCCATGCTGTGGGCGATGAGGTGAACCGAACGGGCTCCCGACCGGCCGGCGATTTCCTTCAAGAACTGCTGGAGGTGGGGAACGGTCCAGACAACGTTGGTTTCGTCCACGGCGTACTGGAAGAGGCCACCCTGGGACGGCCAGCTGTAGAAGATCGGGGCCCCCTGGAATTTCAGGTCATAGGCCAACTGGGCAGTTCGCCGTGCCGCATCCTCAAAGGTGACGTTGAAGCCATGCACGAATACAAAGGCATCCTTGGCCTCGCTCTGGTCGACGCGGTCGCGAAGCTCGGAGAAGAACGCTTTGGAGTCCTTCTCGGCGACGTCGAGAAGGACAACATGTCGGGACGGGTCTTCGACAAAATCGAGTTTGAAGACTGACGGTGCTTCGAGTTCGGCCACCTGGTGGCCCCTGGGAATGCTGACCTCGCAGGTACCCATGACGAACGTGCCGCGGCCATTTCCGTACTCCAGCCTCGGACCGGCAACTGCCCGGCCGCTCTGCAGCCAGGCGATCGATCCCATCGTGGCCATGACCGCGCCGGCAAGCAGACTCACGACGGATAGGCCGACCAGAGCCTTCTTTCGCGAACCGGCCATGGCCAGAAGGGCCAAGAGGCCAAACAGGAGTATGCAGACTCCGGCGCCATACATCCACAGCCGATGCGGCTGGTCCGGTTGTCCCGAGACGACCAGGGAATTGCGGTCGGTTCCGTAAAAGACGGTGACGGCCTGGAACTGGCCGCGATCTTCGGCGACGGGCCTGCGGAGATGGGCGGCCGTTGCGCCAGCCACCTCCGGCGGGGTCGTTTCGGCAGCCGCCGCGGCCGGCGGCAGAGGTGTTTCCGGGAGAGCCGGTGCGCGAGGCATGATTACCCCAGGCGGCATGGCGTCATCGGATGGTGCGGCCGGAGCGAGCTCTGCCGCCAAGGGTGTGCTGTCGGGCAGGACTCCAGAGGCCGATTGCGGTGCGCGGGTCCTGGTCATGGGAGCCACCACGCGCGGCGCGGGGACCTGCGGCTGACCGCCGGTGGTCGCCGCTGAAGCGGCGGGAGGGGCAGGGGAGACGGCAAAATGCGGCGAGGCGGTCTCGGCGGCAGTCGTGTTGAGAGCGGCGGCCGGCGGATCCATGGCCGATTTGGGCATGGTCGGTGAAGTGGAGCCGGCAGGTTGCGAGCCGGCAAGCGCAATGGCCTGGTTTTCAGGGACAGACGCGGGATCGAGCCCGGCGGTATCCGAGGGGGCCGGAGTCGATGTGGCCGCCTTCTCGGGGCGAGAGGCAGCCTCCTTTCTGGCGGCACCGCAGCCGGTCAAGGCTGGCAAGGAAAGGAAACCAAGCAAGGCCAAGCAGAACCACGGGAGTTTTCGTGAGAGGGACATTACCGGGACCTCCACGCAGGAAGATTCGCAAGACGTCTTCGGAAGGGTTGGGCAAGTCTGTCCGAGGGTGGGGGAAGCGCGAAGACGGCAGTACCGTAGCAAAAACGGACGAACGCCCCTAGATCACTTCGTGTGTCCCACCATGCGGAGGGGGTGGCTGCTGCGTTTCCAACCCGGAAAGGGGAGGATATACTGAAGGAATGGGTATACGATTTCTCTGCCCCCACGGCCACAAACTCAACGTCAAGGCGTTTCAGGCGGGACGGCGTGGGATCTGTCCGTTCTGCGGAGCGCGGTTCCAGATTCCTTTGGAAAGCACGCTTCCGGTAGGGCGGCCGACCCCTGCGATGCAGGCATCCGGTGCGCCGGTTGAGGGGACTCAATTCGAGCAGGAGTTGGAGCTGCATCTTCAGCAGGCGGAGGCCCCAGCTTCGTTGCCGGATCCTGCCGAGCGGAGGGAGGAAGCGGTCCAGCCGGCAGCCGCATCTGCATCGACTGTGGCCGAACCGGCGGCCGACGCGCCTGCGGCCGAAGTGCCTGCGGCCGCGGCCCCGCTACCGGCCAGTGCGCCGCCGGCGGATCCGCTGGCCGAGATGCCCAATGCGGTGTGGTATGTCCGGCCGCCCAGCGGCGGCCAGTTTGGGCCGGCGCAACCTGGCGTGATGCGGACCTGGCTGAGCGAAGGGCGCGTGAGTTCGGAGACTCTCGTTTGGCGGGAGGGCTGGGCCGACTGGAAGGAGGCCGGATCCGTGTTTCTGGAACTGCGTCCCGCTGCGGAGAGCACGGAACCGCCCCCGATCGCCGCCGGCGACCGAGGAGAGGGAGCGTCTTTCCTCGCAGGCCCGCGGCGTCGGAAGCGAGGGCCGAATGTGAGCCTGATCGTGGTGCTCGTGACGGCGGTTCTTCTGCTGCTGGTCGTGTTGATCTGGCTTCTTCGCGAGCGTTCGAACCAGGACCAGCCGGGACAGGGAAAGCCCATGACTGCCAGCGCCTGTTGGGAAGGTTCAAGACTGTCTTTCCCGGCGGGCTCACGGGCTCAGTGCGGTGGAATTCTGCCTTGACGCGCTGATTCAATCCTGGGACACTCCTTCCTCCGCGCAAGGAACGAGCAGCGTTCCGCGCGCGACGTTTCAAGACACCCCTGCCGTCATGGTTCCTTGTCGGCCTGGCTACCTGTCGGCAGGCAGTCAGCCACGGCGACCGTGGAGGGTTGGGGAAGATTGCATGGCAAGGCAAGGATTGCCGAAGTCCGACGTTGTTTCGGTTTTCAGCGTCCGACCACTCAGGAGGAGATAAGAACGATGCAATGGAAGCGATGGATGCTGTTTTTGGCGCTGCTTTCCGTGGCAGGAGTCGGGTGCGGCGGAACCGGTGGCGGCGAGGCAGCGCCGACCGACGCGAAGAAGTCGGATGCGGCAGCGAGCAAGCCGAAACTGGAGCCTCCCGCTCAAGCGGTTGCGGAGTTTCTGGATGCCGTGCGGGTGGGAAATGATGCGAAGGCGGCTTCCATGTTCACGCCTGCTGCCAGGGCCCAGGTTGCCCAACTCGGTTACCAGGTGGCTCCAAAGAAGAGCGACACGGCCACGTTTGCCGTGGGGGCTGTGGAGTATGTGGACGGAGGCCGGGCCATGGTGACCGCCACATGGACCGATTTGGGCAGAACGGACGAGATGAATTGGGTATTGCGCACCGGAACGGAGGGATGGCGGATTGCCGGAATGGCGGCCGTCGTGTTCCAAGGCGAACCCCCCTTGTTGCTGGATTTTGAGAACCTCGAGGAGGCCATGAACAAGATTCGCATGCTTCGAGACACGATCGAACAGCGGGAACTGCAGGCGCAGCAACCGGGCGCGCCGCAAGCGCCGGTTCGAAGGTAGTCTTGCCGAGCGGAGGCCGGTGCTGCGAGGGTCATGCGACAGGGTCGAGACACAGCCAGGTGTCTGGGAGAAATGACGTAAGTCTTTGGCTTTTAAGGAATTGAGATTTCTGGAACGGGTTGGATCCTGTGGGATGCAGCCCGTTTTTTCGTTTTTTCTGGGCGGAACAGGCGGCGCCCGAAAATTCGATGGCTTCTTCTCAGCTATCCAAAGCCCCAAAAGTCACCCAGAGGTGCTATTTTCTCACGTCGCCCCGCTTGACATCGATCTCATCCATGCTAACCTAACCATCTAAGCTGTGAAATTGCTACCGTCGCCCCAACCCGCAAACCTTCAACAGGGCAAGGATCAAGGCGAGGGACGTTGCGGTGCAGCTTCGCTTTTTCGTGGCTCTCCGGCTGCTGGCCGTCGTTGCTGGGGAGCGACCAACCTAGGACGGTCAGTGCAGACCCCTTAACGCTACGGTACCTGTCAAGTTGGAGGGTTCTTGAATGAATCGCATCTTTGTTGTTTGCATCGCGATCATGTTCGTGATGCTGAGCGTCGTGGCGACGGCCGACGCAGCGTTGACCTGCCGTCCTAAGAGCTGCTGCCCGGCACCGTGTGCCCCGGCGGCCTGCGAGCCCGCTTGTGCTCCGGCCTGCGAGCCCGCATGCGAACCGGCCACCTGTGGCCCGAAGCGTTGCGGCCTGCTGGCCCGCCTTCGTAGCTGCCGCCCGGTGAGCTGCTGCCCGGCCCCGGCCTGCGAGCCCGCTTGTGCTCCGGCTCCGTGCGCTCCGGCCTGCGAACCGGCTTGCGAGCCCGCATGCTGCCCGGCCACCTGTGGCCCGAAGCGCTGCGGCCTCCTGGCCCGTCTTCGTAGCTGCCGCCCGGTGAGCTGCTGCCCGGCCCCGGCCTGCGAGCCCGCCTGTGAGCCCGCCTGTGGCGGAAGCGCTCCGGCTCCCGCAGAAGCCCCGGCTCCCGCCGCTGCTCCGGCCCCAGCTCCTGCCCCGGCTCCGGCCCCGGCCCCCAAGGCCTAAGTCTGAATTCTACCGACCGCTGGTTGGCTTGCGAGCTGACCGGGTCGCTCCAAGAACGCCGGGCGAGCATGCCCTGTTACGCGCTCCCGGCGTGCTACTGCTCATGCCGGACCTCTTCTCTCGAGGAGGTCCGGTTTTTCATGCGCTGGCGACCGGTGACGGTTCTTTCAGACCGGGACGGCCAGACTATCGCACTGGGTCTCCGCGATCCGGCGATTGAGGTGGTGGATTTCTGCCTGGAAGGCGAGGCGTTCCGACTCGCGCAAGTGGGTGGCATCTTTCAGGTCGGCCTCGCGCTGCTGGATGTCGGCCTGGCGATCGCTGAGGCGCCTGGCCTGCTGCCTCAGCTCCTCTTCGCGGCAACGAGCCCAGTCGTCGACCTCCTGCTTGCGTTTCATGATCGATGCGAGCTGCTCGGCCAATTCGGCGCGGGCGGTCTCGATGTCGGATTTCTGACGCTGGAGTTCTGCGGCCGATTCCCGATAGTGCCGGTTCAACCGATCTCGCATTTCTGCGAGAGACTCGGCCAGAGCGGCTGGCGGAGCCGATCCGGATAGCTGCGCCCAAAGCTCCTCAGTGGCCAGTCGAACGTCGAGCGTTTCCCTGTGCAACTCGGTGAGCTCCGTTCGCAACTGGACCAGCTTGGCGTGGCAGTTGTCGACATAGCGGCTCCGGCGGGCCAGACTTTCCCGTTTCTTCTGAAGTTCCTCGAGGGCTTCGTGCTGTTCCGCGGCGAGCCGGCGGCGCTCGTCGCGCATTTCTTCGCGGAACTGTTGCCGTGCCTCGCGAAGCCGCTCGCGGAGCAAGGCCGACTTGGCCTGCGCCTCTGCCAGCTTGAGTTCGGCCTCGTCCAGCTTGATGCGCCGCTGCTTCAAGGCCGCTTCCTCCTGGCGAAGCGATTTCTCGAGACGAAGAGCGGCCGCACTGGGGCGGGAGGCTGCCTTTTCCCACTGCATCTCGCGGCGTTCGAGCGAGGCTCGTTGACGTTCCAGGTCTTGGTACTGGCGCTGGATCAAGTCGAGCGTGGCGGCCCGGTGGGCGTCGAGCTGCTGGCGCTCGAACAGGACCTCATTCTCGCTGCGCTCGATGCGCTCCCGGAATTCCAGGGTGGCCCGACGGTGCTCCTCCTTCTGCTCCCTGAACCAGGTCTCGGCCTCCTGCAGCGCCTGCTGGCGTTTGGAAAGGCGTTCGGCGGAGGCCTGTTCGGAGGCCTGGAGGGTCTTCTCGCGGTGCTCCAAGGCTCGCTGCTGCTGGCGAGCCTCCGCGTCGGCGATTCGACGTTCGTCACCGAGCCGTTGTTCCGCCTCGGCCAGGGATGCAAGTCGTTCTTCGACCTCACGTTCCCGAAGGGTCACGGCCTCTTCTCGCTCAGCCAGATCGGTTTCGCGGTGGCTCAAGGCAAGCCGCTCACGACGCCCCTCGCTGTCGAGGATGGCGAGACGCGCGTTGAGCTCCGCCTCGCGTTGATCGATGCTCTGCTGACGCGTCCGAAGGTACGAGGCCAACTGATCGGCCTGGGCCTGAATCAGGTCGGCGGCGCTGGCGTTTGCGATGACTGCCGGTGCGGCAGGGGGCTCCGCTGCGGCAAGGCTTGCCTGGTGGGCAGGGGGGAGGTGCGCTGAGTCGATCCGAGTCTCGATTCCTGCGGATTTCCTTCGGTTTCCTTTGCTCGGCTTGGCTTGCCTGGAGTCCCTTGGGGCCATCTTGCCATCCTTGTTGGGGGGGGTGATAAGGGCGCGCAAGAGCATGCTGCCTCGCTGCGATCGATATAATCGGCAAACTTTGCCTAGACTCTTTGAATTAAAGTCCCGGGCAGTGGGATTACATCGTGGGCAGGCAGGGTAACCGGGGGAGGAGGCATACGGAACGGCCGGCGGGGAGAAATGGGGCAGGCGGGTACAACCTGTGGGCGAGGGGATCGCCGCGGCGACGCACGCTGGCGAGACCCATCGGATCGGCGCCTCCCTGCGGGCCCGTCCAGCGCACGACGAAGGGCCGCTGCGGAGACCGCTACGGCCCTCTGGCATGGTTTCGAGGACTCTTTTCGTGTGACTGCGCTAAATCGTCGCCAGTCAGGCTTTGGCCTGATCAAGAACGCTTTGAACCCTCTGCTTTGGCTGGACGCCCTGCAGCATTTCGACCATGTTGCCGTCTTTGAAGACCATCAGCGTGGGGATGCTGTGGATCTGATACCGGCCGGCGATGGTGGGGGAGTCGTCTACGTTGACCTTCACGATCTTGACCGTGCCGGCATTCTCGGTAGCCAGTTCATCGATCATCGGCGCGATCGCACGGCAAGGGCCGCACCAGGGAGCCCAGAAATCGACGAGCACCGGTTCGGCCGCTTCGAGAACCTCGGATTGAAAGGTGCTGTCGTTGACTTCGTTTACTTTTCCCATGGACGATTCTCCTTGTCGGTGAGTCTGCTCCCGGTTGAGAGACGACGCAGCCTTTCTGTTGTCAGCAAACCCGGCGGAATTGACTCGATTATATTGGGGATCGCCAATTGGTCAACGAGGACCGGCAGGGGCAGGGGGGCCGCGGGGATCCGGGCCGTCTTCGAACGGCCCTCGCGGCAGGAGTTGGATCCTGCCAGAGTTCGGGAGGTGCGATCACAAGCCCATGCCGACGAAGCCCGCGTGAGCGTCGCTCTGGGCCTGGAGTCTCTCGACACGTTCGATCGTCTTGCGGAGGTCTCCTGCGGCGATGTAGCGATCGAATTCGACTCGCACCGCATGTTCAACCGTCTGGCAGAACCACTCGACCACCGGTTCGGTGAGCCAGTCGCATGTTTCGCGGATGAGATCGATATCCAGATCGCATCGCTCGGTGCGGCGGTCTTCGGCATCGGTCAGGACGGTGCCCTCGAAACGGAATTCGAGCATGCCGATCTTTTCGCTGTTGGCCAGTTGGAACCGGCACGTCGCATTGTGCACAAAGAAGGTGTTGTGCTGGCCGTGTTTTGCCAAGGCGGCTTTGATCCTTCCCGCCTTGGCCTCAAAAGCCGGAGACGCGTCGAGAGGCACGTCGATGCGGCCGAGGGAACGCATGGGAAGGCAATCGAACTGAATCAACACGCTGGGAGTCATGCTTCACCACCGGGGAGTCGAGCGGAGTACTTCGATCATCAGGGAGCCATCCCATTTTTCATCCATCGAACCCGAAAGACAAGCCGGCGTATCGCGCCGGCACTCCCAGAAGAAGCCATGGGACCGACCTGCCCGCACGACGAGCTCGCCGCGCTGGGGCCCGAAGGTCACCGGTCGCAATGGGTGATCGTCTCGGAGGTGGGTAAGCGGGGCATCGAGGTTCCGGCCCAGCAGGATGGGCGCTGTGGACAGATTGGCGTCCTTTGGTCTTCAGGAATCCATTGGCGCACTGATTTACCGCCGAACCGGCAACCTCCGGGCTTCAGCCCGCCATCCTCGGGCATCGACTGCGCAGGGATCAACCATCTGAGCGGCGGCAGACGCCGCTCTGCCGGCTATTTGGCCGCGGCGACATCGGCTGACTCCGGCTGGGCCGGAGGGGCCGCCTGCCCTGTTCGCTTCCAGGAAAGCACCAGCCAACCGTCGCGAGCCTCCCACTGGATGAGCTTCAGAACGCCAGCCCGGCTCCACTGGTCGGGCAAGACGAGTCCGCGGGGAACGATCTCCGGCTCGAACAGCCGGCCCAGACGCCGCTGAAGGACCCGGCGGATGGCGGTTTCCTGGGTGGAGAGCTGTTTGCCCGCGTTGGGATCGAAATCGGGCGGGAAAATTTCGACCTCGCCCTGCCGGACGGCTTTGACGTTCTCGCCCTCGCCGACGATGCGATAGGTCACGGTTACATCCATGGCCGGATGACGGGTATCTCCTTCGTAGAAACTGCGGCCGCGGATCGACAGAGTGAACTGGTTGTCGCCGAAGGCGACCCAGATCGGGCGGGCCGACTGGAACCCGATTGCCCATGGGAGCGAGTCTTTTTCGGGCTGGAGTTCCTTCGGGAGCTTTCCAAACATGCTCTTCACTGCCTCCTGAACGCGCTGTTCGCGGAGGAGCATTCCGGCCAGGGCTGCGGAGGTGAAGTTGTTGACCATCGACTCGTGAATCTGCACACGGAGATCGGCATCGGCCGCGGTTTGGGGCGGCTCGGTGGCGGCACCCAGATCAAGGCTGCCGGCCTCGAGCATGGCGACGCTGAGATAATCCGGATCGGTGCTGTATTGCGCCTCTGTCGGATAGAGTCCGCGCTCGACGAGGGGCCGACGGAACTTCTTCTGAAGGTCGTCGTTGGCCGGGCCGATCAGGGTGTTGATCTCGCCGTCGAAACGGGCGGCGGCCTGCCACTGGGCATGCTGGGCCGCAATGGCCTCCGCCTGGCTCTTCTGCCTGGATGCTCGTTTCCAGGCAATGCGTTCCACGATTCGCCTGTTGTTTCGCACAGAAATTGCGCGGATGTGGGTGTGGGTGGTTGCGCTGGCCTGGGCAGGCGAAGCCCAAAGCTGCGAGCCGTTGGCCAGAACCTGCTTCCGGGTCGTCAACTGGGTGGTTCCATTGGCATAGATGACCGCCGGTCCGTTGTATCCGACGGTATCGGAGAGGTTTGTGGCGTTCATCATGACCTCGATTGCGGCCAGGTCTTCATTGGGCACGAGCGAGACGGCCACCGTCCCGGTCGTGTGACCGGTCCCATGAACGCTCGTTCCCAGGATGCAGTCGCGAACGGGTGCGATCTCGTCCACGCTGCGTCCCACGGCTGCGTCGATCAGCGCCGCGGAGACGTTGGCGTGGAAATTGCGTTTCAGAGAGGTGGAGCGGATGGCCTGGATGAGCTGCGGCATCTGACGGGCGTCGCTCAACCAGCGCAGATACGCCGAGATCTTTGCGGCATCCGCTCCATTGGGAGCCTTTGTGTACGATTCAAGACTTGCCGCCAGGCCATCGATTACCTGGCCGTAGCGATCCTTGACCTTCTCGTCGTCGATCGCCCTCGCCACTCCCACGTAGGTGCGGATGGCATCGCGGAGGGCCGCAAACGGCACCAGCCGCAGTCCCTCATGCCCAGCCGAGAGGCGGCCGAACGCCTTCTCCAACTGAGCCAGATCGGGCCCCTCGGACTTGGCGAGCTCCTGTGTCAACTGCAGCCAACCGAGATACTCCCGCCATCCATCCGCTGACTGGCCAGCCTTGGCGAAGCGGCCTTCCAGTGCAGAGGCCGCGGCCTTCAACTCCGTGCGGGCCGCCGCCACATCGGCCTGGCTGAGCGGACGGTAGGAGTCTCTGGCTGCTCTCACCCGGGCAACGAGATCGTCGGCGGTGGCCGTAGTTGCCAGTGCGAGGCCCACGATCAGAAGAAACGCCGTCGTACGTCGCCCGCTTGTCTGCATGAGAAGCTCCTTCCGCGTCGAGACAGAAGACAAACCCCGCCCATTCGGGTGTCCTCTGTGGGGTGTATTGTCGCCGCACTCAAGGACGGTTTTGCTGAAACACGGCAATTATCCGGATGTTGGTGCCATTTTCACCGATTGCCACCCGGCTGGCAATCGCAAAATTTACCGAAATTCGCCCAAATTGCCGGTTTACCGCTTCTCTGCTCGTCAGCATAATCGGAAGAGTCAACGTAAGTTGGTGGAACCGCCCGAGTGTGCCATTTGTGCCGGATCCACCCGACGCTGGGGAACGACATGCGCGTCCCATGAGGCTACGGACCCGCGCTTGTCAGCTCGCCCCGCCTCAGTCCGTACGACCGAATCTGGAACGTTCGGTCTTACTCACCACGGACGGCCCTTGCTTGGACAGTGTTGAGCCGGGCAACTGCCTCTACTCGTGGAGATCCCATGGTATGACATCGATGATTGTGCGGACCCTCGGGGCGGTTGCGGCCCTCGGTCTGGCCGCCACCAGTGCAACGGGAGAATGGGCAACAACCGGGATGGGGGAGGTTGCGAGCGGATCCGACTATGCCAACGTGATGGCGGCTGCGGACCGCGATGGGTCGATGATGATTGTCTACTTCTGGGACGGAGCCGATCCCCAGTGCCGCCGTTTTGATGACGAAGTGGTGCCTGTGCTGGTTGCTCGCACCTATCTGGCGGGGAAGCACTGCCTCCGTCTTGCCTTGGATACGGAAATCGTCTCTGGGGGCAAGGCGATCCGGCTCCTTGAGCACCCCGCCTTCGCGGGACTGAATAGAGGTCCGGGACTGGTGGTTCTCGATTTCTCCAGCAAGATCGAATCGGAGCGGGGGCGAGTTGTCTGCGCGCTGGCGTTGCGAGCCGATCGGCCGGTCGAGGCGGACGATCTGGCGTTTCTTGGCCGCCAGGGCGAGACCACAACCATCGCCTGGTTGACCGACTATGCTGAGGCCATGGCCAAGGCCCGGCAGGAGCAGCGGATGCTTCTGATCTACTTCCAGCAATCCGACGGCAAGGGAGGATGCGCCCAGTTCGAGTCCGGCACGTTGTCGTCGGATCCGATCCGCCAGGGACTGGCCGGATACGTGTGCTTGAAGCTGGCCCTCGATGCGAAGGTGAAATCCGAAGGCAGGCAGTTCGTGCTATTGAGACATGCATCCTTCTCGGAAATGGTGGGCCTTCCGGGCATCGCCATCGTCGACTTCTCCCGTCCCAGGACGTCCTACTACGGGCAGGTCGTCAGCACTTTCCCGTTTCTGCACGGAAAGGCCTACGACACGAGGCAGATGGGGGTCATCCTCCATCTGCCGCCCGGAAAGCTCACGCAACGCACGCTGATCTACGCAGTGCGGACCCACCCGGATGCGCCCCAAAGCACGTCGGGCGAGCTTAACGAGTACCTTTTGGCGGAGGCTGAGAGCCATTCGGCGTATCAGGCCAGGATCCGCCTTCAGGGGCACCACGCCTGGGACAGCCGATTCCAGCGTATCAACGGCCGACTGCCCGGAGGCCTGCTGGCCAAGGAGGTTTGTGCCGAGAGCTGGCCTGGCCAGAATCTCCTCGAGGCAGCTCTCGACTGCGTCCAGTGTTGGCGGCAGTCGTCGGGGCACTGGAAGGCCGTGAGGAGCACGCAACCGGTTTTCGGCTACGACATGCGCCGAGGCTTGAATGGGATCTGGTATGCGACCGGTATTTTTGGAGGAAGAGGCCAATAGTCTGCCAGAGGGATCCATGATCCTGGCTGTTGGTGGATGAGCCAACGCGGGCCGACGATGGACCGGTGGGCCTTGATCGTAAGCTTGCCCGTCCAATCGTAACCCGAAGCGTGAGCGAGGAGG
>CAZLWV010000116.1:0-27600 GCA_964563135.1 uncultured Planctomycetaceae bacterium | reverse complement strand
TATCATTTCTTTACAACATAACGACTTACGAAAACTTCAGTGCCATTCAGGTCAGGAGTCAGAGGACAGAAGCACAGAGGACAGAGGACGGACAAAAAAAGCCCATCGAAGGACGGCCGAGGGGGCCTTCGATGGGCTCGTATCAGTACCTGCCGGGGGAGGCGGGCCTGATGGGATACCGGTTGATGGTGTTGAGTTTAGCGGAAACGGGGGAAGATGTCAAGCGTAAGAATGGACGGTTGTACAGAATTTTGGTGGGGGACGGGGGACAGAGGGGCAGAGGACAGAGTGACAGAGGACAGAGGGACAGAGCGGCGGAGGTCAGGAGGAGGGGTTTGAACCGCATCGGAGATATCGGAGGAAGAGAGAGGAAGGGGGCAAATGACAGATGGGTCAGATGTCAGAGGCCCGAACGCGGCCCGGTACGGGTTTTTGTGTCACCCGCCAAGTGGTACGCGATTAGCTCAGGTGGTCTGGCAGGCGGTCCTCGAAGAGGATTGCGAAGTGGTTCAGGGCCGATTTCCAGTTGCGGATCGGCATTGTCCACTTCTTCGAGGCTTCATTTATCGCCATGTACATGATCTTCAGAACCGACTCCTCGTTCGGGTAGATCTTCCGATTGCGAGTCAATTTGCGGATCACGCTATTGACGGATTCGATGGCGTTGGTCGTCGAGATCGCCTTGCGGACGGGCCAAGGGAAGTCAAACAGCGTGATGATGTCAGGCCACCGCGTACGGCAGGACTTTGAAATCGTCGGATATTTCTGGTCCCAAGTTGAGGCGAATTCCTCCAAAGCAACCTCGGCCTCGGGAAGTGTCGCCGCGTTGTAGATCTTCTTCAGGTCACGAGCAACCGTCTTGCTGTCCGTGTCACTCACGTATCTCAGGGCTGAACGCACTAGGCGTACAACACACAATTGGACCTTCGTCTTTTCGTAGGCGGTGCGGATCGCTTCGGGGAAGCCCGTGAGCCCGTCGACGCAAGCCACAAAGATATCGGCCAGACCTCGGTTCTTCATGTCAGTCAGCACAGAGAGCCAGAACTTGGCCCCCTCGTTCTCGGAAAGCCACAGGCCGAGCAGCTCCTTGTGGCCGTCCAGGTTTACGCCGATCGCCACGTATGCCGTATGCTGGGAAACGCGAGGATTGGCGCCACGGACATGCACGACGATTCCATCGAAATACACGATCGGCCACACGCGTGTCAGGGGCCGAGTACGCCAGGTCGTCACCTCTTCGTCCACCGCCGCCGTGACGTCCGAAATGAGTGTCGGCGATACCTCGACCCCATAGAGCTTCTGAAGAATGTCCTGAATGTCGCGGGTGCTCATCCCCTTGGCGTAGAGCGCCAGGATGTTCTCGTCAAAGCCTGCCAGTCGACGCTGATGTTTAGGTACTATCTGGGGTTCAAAGGTCCCGTTGCGGTCGCGCGGAGTGGTGATGGTTACTTCACCCAGGTCACCCTGGATGGTTATTGCCGAGCGACCATTCCGTCGATTACGCCGCCTCTTCTCCTCGGACGAGGCTTTCTCCCTCAGCAGAGGGAATCTTGCGCCATCCCCCTGTCGAGCGACATCCTTTTACGTCCCGAGCCCCTGGTATAAACCCTTCTTCTGTCCCGACTTGCCAAAACGCCCGTCGCCCAACTTTCTCGATCACATGCAAAGGCGGTGCAAAATTACGTGTTGCACAACCCTCAAGAGCGCTCTTTGACAACTTGGTCTATGCCCATCTAGCGTACCGTTCCGGCCGGATTGGAGAGCAGGAGCGGCCGATTGCTGTCGCCCTGCCCCTGCCTCCGAACCAAGCGTGCGATCCTCCCGCATACGGCTCTCCGGTCGGTAGCTGCGCGCCTGAGAGGGACCTCCGCCCTCTTGATCAAACACCTTCACAGGCGCACCGCCCCACGCGGCTATCTCTGTGATGACGACGAATCGTGAAAGAACTCCTACCGAGCTCGCGCCGGCAGGCACGCCGGCCCGATCGGATGGAACGTCTTGTAGGTGAGGATGAATTCCTGATGGCCCAACGCCTCGGAGCAGGTCGGCCGGCCGGCGGCCGTCTGCACGATCTTGTCGACGATCTCCCGACCCACATCGTCCAGGGTAGCATCTCCCTCGAGGATGCGGCCGGCATTGACGTCCATGTCGCCCTCCATGCGGCGGAAGGTATCGGGGTTGGCGCAGACCTTGATGACCGGGGAGATGGCGGAGCCCACGACCGAGCCGCGACCGGTGGTGAAAAGGGTCAGATGGGCGCCCGAGGCGATCATCTCGACGATCTCGGCATTGTCCGAGATGTTGGGGAAGCCAAACCGCGGCTCGCCGTCGGGCACCACGTCCATCAGGTAGAGGCCGCCGCGGGGCGGGATGTCGCCCGGCTTGATCAGCCCGGAAATGGTCGACTTGCCGCTCTTGCTGTAGGCCCCGAGGGATTTTTCTTCGATTGTCGTCAGTCCGCCGTCGGCATTGCCGGGAGCAAAACTGCTGTGGCCAAAAGTCGTGTAGTAACGGGCGGCTTTCTCGACGGAGGCGATGATCTCGCGGCCGAGGGGCTCGGTGGCCGCACGGTCGGCCATGAAATGCTCGCAGCCGATCAGCTCGCCCGTCTCTTCAAAGATGACCGTGGCCCCCTGCTCCACCAGGAGGTCGCTGGCCCGGCCGACCGCCGGATTGGCTGAGAGGCCGCTGGTGGCGTCGGATCCGCCGCAGATGACGCCCACCACCAGATCGCTGACGTGCATCGGTGCGCTGGGCGCGTTGTCGAGCGACGGCAGCGTCTCGTCGATCCACCGCCGGCCTTCGTCAATGGAGCTGGCGGTGCCGCCGGATTCCTGAATGACGAGGGTGTGGACGGGCCGGCCGCTGGCCTGGATCGCCCCGGCCAGTCCGCCGCGGTCCAGACTCTCGCAGCCGAGGGAGACCAGAAGCGCGGCACCAACGTTGGGATGCGTCGTGAGCCTCCGCAGGATCCGGTCGGCGTAGGCATTGGGGAAACAGCCGGCCAGGCCGATGAGGTGAACCTCGCGGTCGCGAAACGACCAGGCGATCTCGCGGGCCACATGATGGGCACATTCGACCAGGTAGGCGACGACGACCACGTTGCGGATTCCCTTGCGGCCATCGGAGCGGAGATAAGATTTCATGAGTATTCCCTCATGCCGCATTGAAAGCGGCGTGTGACGCAAAGCTCTGTTTGTCGGACGTAATCCTATTGAGCACGATGAACGTACCGGTACTATTTCCGTCTGCGTTTACTTCCGGTCATCCTGGCAAGAATGTGAAGTGCGTAAAGGACCACGACACACCAAAGCAAAAGTGGATGTTTATGTTCAGTGACGCTGAAAGCGTAGATGACCAGTGCCAGAAAGCCGCATTTCAGCAGGAAATCTTCTCGCATGACGCTACCAAAGAATGTCAAAGCTTCTCGTAGTTGGCGCCCCGGGCGTACGTGGGAAGGTAGTCGCTCTTGAGGTTGTGCGTGTGGACGTAGTCGCCCGGGCGGATGGCCCGGGTAGCGGAGCCGATCGGGGCGCCGTACTTGAGCACCTTCTCGCCGGCGGCGATCGGGCGGACGGCAATCTTGTGGCCGGTGGGAATCTCCTGCGAAACGGTCACAGCGCGGCCATCGATCTGGATGGTTTCGCCGGCCTGGATGGTGGCACGGGCGGCACAGATGTTGTCGCCCGGGGAGAGTTGGAGCAGGCGGGGGTCGGTCATGGCAGAGGTCAGGGGGCAGAGGGCAGCGGATAGAGGTTAGCCGGTCAGCCGTAGCCCAGTTCGTCGAGCTCGTCTTCGTCGAGGCCGTGATGGTGGGCCAGCTCGTGGAGCACGGTGATGCGGATCTCTTCAAACAGGGTGTCGTCGGTGAGGCGTCCGTAATTCTGCCGCGCGGCCTTGAGGATGCCCTCGCGGTAGATGGTCACCACGTTGGGCAGATTACCCGAGTGGAGGACGCTCTGGTCGGTGATCGCTATGCCCGTAAACAGGCCGCACAGGTCATCGCGCCGACGGGCGCCGGTGGTGCGCAGGACCTCCTCCGACGGATAGTCCTCCACATGGATGGGCACCTGCTCGATGAGCTCGTGGATGTAGTCGGGCAGTTCGTCGAGCACCTCCTCGAGGAGGCGGTCAAAACGATCGCGAGTGGCCTGGTTCAGGGGGCGTGATGGCATGGGGGCGGAACAGATGGCAAACACGGCCGATCAGGGTTGCTGCATCAGCACTTCGGCGTGGACATTGAGGGTTTCGGGGAGGATCTGCATCTCGGCCTCCAGGCCGCGGAACCAGCTCAGCGGCGGGGCCACAAAACCCTCGGGGGCGGGCTCCGGCACGAGTCCTCGCGACCGTGGGCCGATAACGACTGGCGATGTCCACCACTGGAGGCCGGCCGATTCTTCCAACCGGTACTGCCCGCCGAGCGGGCAGATCAGCTTGGCGTCGAGGATGTCTTCGGCCGTCGCCAGGCATTCCGCAACCGGCACGCCCAACTGCTGGTTCAGCTGATGCATGAGGCGGAGGTTCCCGCGGGAGGTTTCTGCGGTTCGCGCGTAGCCCAGGTCGTTCAGAAGCGGCGTGATGCGGGCCCGGGCAACGTCGCCAATGTGCATGCGGAACTGGGCTGGCTTTTCAGCCTCCACATATTGGAGCTGCGGGGCCACACGGGCCAGCACCTGCTGCTGGAAGGAGAATAGGGTGAAGTTGCCCATGGAGAGCCGCCACCCGCCCAGGGCACTGTGCGCGTAGCCGGCCGGATCCGTGGGGGAAAAAAGGCCGAAGTTGAGCAGGCTCAAGGGACCGAGCGGCCCGTCAGCTCCGAGGTAGCCGACGAGCGGGTTGCGGAATACGCCCCCCGGCAGGAAACCGTCTTCCTGCAGCACCTGCGGCGGGTTGACATCCTCCAGACCGCCAAAGATCCGCTGAGCGCTGAGCACCGCCTCGAAGGAAGCGAGATTCTCGCCAATCGGGGCGAACCGGAAACGGTCGGCCGGTCCGAAACGCTGCTGAAGACGATCGAAGTTGGATCGCGAGAAGGGCATCATGCGGGCATCGACGACCACCCGCTCGACCTTCTTCTCCGCAGAGAACCGCTGAATGCCGATCACCACCGGATCGAGGTTGCCCCAGTTGCGCCCATAGTATTCTGCAAACTGCCGATAGTCGGCGGCCTCGGTGGCGGTCACGTTCTCGACAGGCACATCCAGGATCGGCAGAAACGATCCTCGCCGACCGCGGAGCGAATCGCTGGCGACGCCTTCCTTGAGAACGGCACGGCTTCCATCGGGACGCGGGCCAAACTCGGCGGGGAGGAAACCGTTCTCCACCAGCAGCTCAATGGAATCGTCGGCAGAGGCTTCGGCCCGGGCGGCAAGGCGGGCCAACTTGACCAGTTCGATGTCGGCGATCGCCTGGAGGCGGCGGCGGGTTTCAATCCGGTAGCGGGGACTCACCAGATGATCAAAGAATGGCTCCGACATGTAGACGAAGACCGTGTCGTTTCGCTCCAGGGGCAAGAGCTGTCGGGCGTGGCGGAAGGCGGGCAGGGTGCCGAGAGCCGTCGACTGGTCGGCGCCGGTCTCCAAAAAACGCTCCATCAGCCGGCGCGACGTGGTCACGAAGTGAAACATGCCGTCGACGGCGTAGAACGAGCGGACATGGCCGTCGGGCGTGGACAGAAGAGAGACCTCGCGGCCGGCGATCTCGACCGTTTCTTCGCTGACGGTTTTGTCCGCCTTGAGCCGCTCGGCTCGCTGGCGTTTGAAATCGGCCCCCAGCACCAGGTTGTTCTTGGCGTGGAAGAGGAGTCCAAAGGAGCCGCCGTCCTGGAAGTAGATGTCGGTGCCGATAATGGCCACGTCTTCGATGACCGTGGGACCGAGAAGGCGGGCCATGGCCGACTGCTGCAGAACGATGGTCTCCTCCATGCGCCGCGACATGCCATAGTCGAGCCCTCGCAAGGAGAGCAGGTTCTGGGCATCGCCTCCCCACTTCTTGAGCGTGTCCTGGAGCCAGAGAAAATTGAGGAACGCGCCAAAACGGATGTAAATGCACTCGGCGGGGACCCGCATCGCCATCGGCTCAACCTTCACCTCCTCGGACACTTCAGGCACCGGGGCGGCGACCGCCGGGATCGGTGCGGGCAGCGGCTGATCGGCCGATTCGGCGAGCGACGGATCACCCAGGATCCGCCGGCGTTCGAAGTCGATCTTGACCTGTTCGGCAACGAGCGAGAGGCCGACCTGCTCGTCGATGCCCTTCTGGAGAAGCCCCTTTCGTTCCGGGGCCGGCATTTCCAGCCCGTAGCGGCGTGCCAGGGTAGTCGTCATGTAGTTCTGCACGACCGGGGGATAGTCGTCCTTGTGCTCCAGCAGGCCCGGGCGATCGGTGTAGTGGCGCCACCAGTCGGCCAAAAACCGCCCGTAGGCCCGCTGGTCGGGCCGCAGCGGCACCGTCAACTGGTCGATGCGGGTCGACCGGATCGTGAGCTGCAGGGGTTCGGTTCCGCGGAACAGGAAGTAGATAACGGCCGTGGGGGGCCGGTCGAGCAGGCCGCCCAGCAACTGGCCGATCGCGCGGCCGCGGCCAGACAGTCGGTTGGTCACCATGCCGGGCAGTTCCCGCACCACCCCGGGGATTTCCTGACGCTGGATGGCAGGGTAAAGCACACGGCCGTTGCGATCCGAGATCGCCAGCCCCTCGACACCCAGGACCGGCGAGTACTGATCCTCCGGCAAACGGACCTCGATCCGGCCCACCCCAAAAGGTTCGCCCGGCAGGGCCTCGGCGCGGTACTGGGCCACGCCCGTTTGGACCATACCCAAGAGGAGAACTGCGGTTGCTCCGAGCCACTTCGTTCCCAAATGCATATCCCAAACCTCCATGGATGACCGACGGATTCCGCGAACTCATTCTACCGTCAGGCGATCCGGGACCAAGGGCTGCCGGCGGCGCAATTTCTTTTGTGGGGCGGACTTCCCGATTTGTGTCCCTGGCCGATATGATGGGTTGGTCGTTCGTCAAACCTCGTTTCGCCGGGACCGACCCGCCTGGGGACAGTGATCGGCAAAGAAAAGATCTGTCTCCGACCTCTTGGAGGCCCTGGTCGCCTCGAACACCAAGCGTCATGACCATCAGAACTCGACTTGCTCTTCCCCCCCTTTGCGAGTGGCTTCGTCGCGTGGACGACCACGCGGAAGCGAGAATCGCGTTGCTCAACCGGGCCGTGGCGGTTCTTGGGGCTGAGTGCGAGGCGTCTGAGGACGAGCGAAGCCAGCTCGCCGAAAAACTCGAACGATGGCGCTACCAGCACATGAATGCGAGGCCGGGGGCGATCCGGGGCGACGACAAGCGACTGCTGGACGCCCTGGACCGGACGGCCAACGAGCTTCTTGGCGGGCAACCGGTCCGCGAGCCGCGCAGAACGAGGGAGCTCTTGCAGGACGACTCGCTTGTGACCGGGCGGATCGCCGAGGCAAGCGAAATGCTCGAGCAGTCGTATCCTCTCGATGACCTGATCGAGCAGGCCAGGGCGCTGACGATCGAGCGGTTTGGTGATCCTGCGTCGCAGGAAACACCGGGGGCCGAGCGGCGGATGCTGCTCTATGCGCCGCTCTACCTTTCGAATCACTGCGTCAATTACTGCACCTACTGCGGTTTCCGCCATCCGCTCCAGATCGACCGGGTCCACCTTCGCTTCGACCAGGCGAAGGCCGAGGCCGACATTCTGATCGGGAGGGGTTTTCGCCACCTTCTGGTTCTGGGTGGCGATTTTCCGCGTTGGACCACGCCGGAGTACTATGCCGAGGTGATCGAGTACCTGACCGGGCAGGGAGTCTCGGCGGCGGTGGAAATAGCGCCGCAGTCGACCGCCGGTTACAGGAAGCTGGTGGAGGCGGGCACCTGCGGCGTGACGCTCTACCAGGAGACCTACGACGAGCGGCGATATTCGGGTTATCACCCCCGAGGGACGAAGGCCGCGTACGACTGGCGATTCGAGGGGCTCGATCGGGCGGCCGAGGCGGGGATGAAGCGGCTCGGGCTGGGGATCCTGCTGGGGCTGGCCGACCCGGCCGAGGATCTCGCGGCGATGATGCGCCACGCGGCCTATCTCCAGTCGCGCTATCCGGATCGGACGATCGCCTTCAGCCTGCCGCGGATTCACGACGCTCCCGAGGGATTCCGGCCGCCTTTTGAAGTAGACGACGATCATTTCATCCGCTGCTACTGCGTGCTGCGGCTGGCCTTTCCGGACTCGCCGCTGGTGCTTTCCACCCGAGAGAATGCGCAGTTGCGGGATCGCCTGGCAACAATCTGCATCACCCAGATGTCGGCCGGAAGCAGCACGGCTCCCGGGGGCTACCAGTGCGTCGAGCTGGAGAGTTCGCGAGAGCAGTTTCCGATCACCGATCACCGCTCGGTGGAGACGGTGGCCGGGTGGCTCACGCAGCACGCATTTCGATTGACCTGGGAAATCGGGTTGGAGTAAAGTGGGGGCAGGATTCGAAGTCAGCCACGACGGCGCGGCCGCCGCTGGTGCGCGGCCAGGCGCCGGCTGCCAGCGTCCAGTAGTGCGCAAAACTCCTGGGGGAGACTTGTGTCATGACATCGCCCGGCCGCATCCCCATCGCCAGCGTCTCCCGGCGGTTTGGCATGGCCCACATGATGGTAGGCGTGGGACTGTTTGCGGTCCTGTTCAGTGTGCTGGAAGTACTCGGGGTGCGGCAGTTAGGGGCCCCGTGGATGGCCTATGTGGCCTCGGCGCTGTTCTGCATGGCGGTTCCGCTCGCGCAGACGCTGCTCTATGGAGGAAAGAAGCCGCGCCAGGCCTCCTGCCTGGCGGGGATGTTCCTCCTGCCGCTGATTGTCGTCGTGGGTGTGTCGGCGCTGCTGCTGGACGAATTGGCCGAAGTCATGCCGCTGGGGCTGGCGCCCTTTCTGAAATGGAGCCTGATCGGGCTGATCGTCGTGTTCCTGGCCCTCGCGGCCGGTGGGGTCGGTTGTCTGCTCGGGTACCTGGTGGGCACGGTCAGTGCCGGGGTGTTTCTCGTGGTGGACCGGCGCTGGGACGCCGGGAAGCTTGCCGACACCCGGCAGCAGCTGCCGACGGCTTCGCTGGAAACGGCGGCCAAAGCAAGTTTGCCGACGGGAATCTGG
Source organism: uncultured Planctomycetaceae bacterium (assembly GCA_964563135.1). Classification (GTDB taxonomy): domain Bacteria; phylum Planctomycetota; class Planctomycetia; order Pirellulales; family Thermoguttaceae; genus JAAYAY01. Next base: position 18,447 of record CAZLWV010000116.1, on the reverse strand, counting down.
TGCCTGGACTTGATCGCCGCCTCGGCCGGGTGGCTGTGGAAAGATCGCCGCCAACCCGGGAAAATGCTGATCCTGGTGACCGCCCCGGTGGGCGCCGTGCTGATGTTGGGCGTTGCGATCCGCAACCTTGGTCTTTCGCTCCCCTTTCACGCCTGGGGAACCCTTCTGATCGCGGCCGCCGTGGCCACGCCGCTCCTCGGATTCACGCTCACAGGCTTGCTTCACGGCAACTGGCGGATACCGGCGGTCTTCAGCCTCCTCGGCGTGGTGGGAAGCATCGTTCCCGTGTGCCTGCTCACTCCCACGTGGGCTTGGCAGCAGGCCACCTCGCAAGGCCCGCTTTCGGCCCTGGTGAAAACGTTGCGTTTGACGGTCGTCGACGGCCGTTCGGCCAGCGGGATGGCGATCGGGATCCTCGTCAGCGGAATTGCGGTCGGTTGTGTCGCGGCCGGGCTCTACGGCTGGACCAGAGCGCTCCGGTCCCAGAAGACCGGGCCCGCCGGCCGGCGGACCGCGTGGGCGTGCGGCATCGGGCTGACGGTCCTTCTCGCGCTGGCCAACGCGGCGGCCTTCCGCTATGCCAACTCCCCCCGGGAAACGGCGATTCGGGAGATCCTGCGGGGCGGAGGGCACCTCGAGAGTTCTGGGTGGTTTTCGGTGGACTATGCGGTTCTCGGGCCTCAGCATTCTTCCGGAAAACTGATCAGCAGCCTGGACGCATTGACGGACCTTCAAGACGTCGAGTTTCGCCAGACCTGGCGTTCCGATCAGAAAGTCAATCCCATAATAATCACCCGGGAAGTCGTTCGCTGCCTGGGCCGGTTGCCCAGACTGACGCGTCTTGCGTTCCAGGAATGCGTGTTCAGCGGCGGGGCGTTCGGAGACTGTCCCCCGCTGGGGTCGCTTCGGCACCTCGAATTCCAGGGATGCGTGTTCAGCGGCGAGACGTTCGGAGACTGTCCCCCGCTGGGGTCGCTTCGGCACCTCGAGTTCACGAGATGTCGCTTGACCGGCGGCGACATGAAGATGCTGCGAGGCTGCACGTCGCTGACGACTTTTGTATTGACCGGGTCGGGTGTGGAGGGCACAAGCCTGTGCGGGCCGGAGACGTCGCCCCAAACGCCGCACTTCCTGGGATGCATCAAGCACCTGGAGCGAGTGACGCTCAACCGGGTCGATGCCTCCGGGGGCGGTCTGGCCGAATTGGAGAACCTCGCGACTCTCTGGAGCCTGAACTTGGATTTCACGGGCGCAGACGACGACACGCTCGCCCAGTTGCCGCCGCTGCCGGCCCTCGCCCACCTGTCGCTGGGCGGAACGAAAATCACGTCCAAGGGGCTCGTTCATCTCAAGAAGTTCCCAAGCCTGCAAAGATTGGCTCTTTCGGGATGCGACATCGGCGACGAAGCCCTGGAGACGCTTCGCAGCCTGCCACTCGACCGGCTCGAGCTCTCAGGCACGAGAGTGACGGGCGAGGCGAAGATGAAGCTCGAAGAGCTGCAAGGTGGCGAGGGCCTCTTGTTCGGGTGGCAGCTGTGACCGGCCCGGCCGGGCGGGGCGGGTGATCAGAGTCAAGGAGCAATCGGCATGACCAGACCAGGCGGTGAGGAATCCACGGCTCCGCACGTGCCGCCGGCACTTGCCGCGGTGAGGCGTGCTCCAGTGCCCCGGCGGGTGCCGATTGCCGGGGTCCCGCGAAGCTTCAGCGCGGGGCGGATGCTGGCGATCGTGGCACTGTTCGCCGTGCTGTTCAGCCTGCTCCAGGTAACGGGCGCTCCGGTGGCCCTGTTTCCCTACGCCGGCGTCTTTTGTGCGGCGGTGATTCTGGGCCAGATGCTGCTCTTCGGCGGCAGGCGCCCGCGGGCTGCGTCCTGTATCGTCGGCGCAGCCGCCATGCCGATCCTCAGTGTATTTGCGATCCTGAGCTCCTCGAGTCGGGGACTCTCCCCTTTCGAAAACCTTCTGGTGTGTACGACGTTTTCCGGCGCGATCGCCGGGTACCTGGTCGGCGCCATCTGCGCCGGGGCGTTTCTGGTGTTGGATCGGCGTTGGGACGCGGGAAAAATCCTTACGGGCAGTCCGTTTGCGGCCCCCATTCCACCGGAAGGCGCCACGGGGCGAGAGAAAACGCCAGATCGGGAGGACCCGGGCGCCGGCAATCCCTGGGGCGACGGATAGGGCGGTCGGTTCAAGAGTCACCCCGAGAGTAGGGCCACCGGTCGGTTGCGTTCCCCTCTGCCGGTTCCCTCTTCAACCCTCACTCTTCTATCGAGGGGTGTCCAATCTTGCGCTTGACGTCGAACACCTCGTCCGATACAATTCACCTGTACACGCCCTGATATCCGTACATCTGCAAGAGTTCCATACGCCACCAGCCCCTTGCCTGCGGCGCCACTCCCCGCCCAACTTCTTTCACCCCACGCGTACTTGTGCCGCCATTCCCCCTGTCCCTCTCTGTCCGTCCTCTGTCCGTCCTCTGTCCGTCCTCTGTCCTCCGTCCTCCGTCCTCCGTCCGGTGCGTGGGAATGGGGTTGGGTACCTGGTCAGCACGGTGTGCGCCGGGGTCTTCCTGGTGTCCGAACACAAGTGGGATGCCGGAAAGATCATCACGGCCGAGCCGATCGTGGGGGAGGTTGCGCGGGAGGGAGACGAAACGCAGGAGAGTGGTCTGGACTCGGACGAGAGTGCTGACGGCGATCCGTGGAGCAAGGGGTAGAGCAGCGTCAGTGGACCTCGATCACGGAGGCGAAACGGTGGGTGGGGGTTGGACGCGAGGGGGCGAAGTTGCGGAGATCGTCGACGGTGACACAGGTGTGGTTTCCGCCGCACGTACGGCCGTAGGAACGTCAGAAACGCACCCCTCTGGTCCGTTCCTCCTCACATCCCAGTGCCTCATCAGCCAAGGTTCAGTTCATTGCTGCTCCACGGCCCCACACATGGCTTTCACCAGCGCGGCTCCGAACTCCAGGCGGTCCTCGACCGTGGGAGGGCGTAAAAGCTTCGGGCTTGAATCTACCATCTGCTCCATCAAAAACGCCGGGATCTTACGGTCTCGAAACAGGGCGCTCGGCGTGTCCATCCGGCCCTTGGCCACGGCAGAGCCCTCGGCCGCTGCCGGTTTCGACTGCGGCGGGTTGGGCTGATAGAACGAGCTGCCATCCACCAGCAGTCTCCAGAACCTCGCTGCAAGCGGCTGCAGTTCGGCCGGGCCTTGAATGAAATCTGCCCCTTCGGTGTTGTGCATGGTCAAGAAGAGATCGATTCGATGGCCCGTATCCACCCAATCGTAGATTGCCTTGCGCTCGTAGAATATTTCGGGCATGAGCCGCTCGTCGGTCACGTCCCAATTGCGGTTCAGGTCGTAGCCGTTCATGTTGAACCGGACACCTCCGCGAAGTACTCCGTCAGGATCGGGCAGTGGAAATACTTTCCAGATGAACCGGTCACGGATGGCGGCGGCCGCCGGCCCATCTGACATAAGGAAACGGACGGCGCCCTCTGCCGCCCAGGAAGTTCCGCTCTCCCACGCGTGCTGACGCGCCATCAACCAAATCACCTTCTTGCCGCCATCGGCAATGTCTGGGTTGGTGACCGTAAGAAGCGGAATAGGCCGGCCCTGCACACTCTTTCCAACAACCTCTTGCCGGAAATGGGGGTGCGTGCCGACCTCCTCAAGTAGCGTCTGAAGGTGGCGCTGCGTGTTGGGCGGCTGCCGCGCGATCCATACACACGGGCCTGCCGGCTTCAGACGCAGGCGGATCTCGCTGGCGGCCGCGTTCCACTCGGCCGACTCGAAGTGATGCCAGGTCCGGTCATCGTAGCTGTAGACCGGCCGCATGTTGCGCAGGCCTGAACCGTCGTTCGGCCGGTAATTGTACTCGCCTTTGAGGTCCGTCAGCTCGATTGTCAGCTCGCTTCCGGTTACACCCTCCAACCGAAAATAGAACCAGCTTGGCTGCCGGTTGCGTTTGTCCTGGTCCACCTCGCCCGGAACTCCGCAACGCAGGTGCGTCTCGGAAACACGTTCCACTTTGCCGATATTGCCGCCCTCGAAATCCGCAGAGATTTCGACCGCGATGACTTTCGTGATCCCCACCGAAACGAGCAGCGGCAGAACAATCGCAAGCGACGCAAAACGGATCATGTTGTCCTCCCTTTGCCGAACGGGCCCCGTCTGACGCCCCAGGATGCTATCGCTGACGGCGAAGTCAACCGGCTGCAGCGTGATCCCCGGGGAAACCGGTGCTACGGAATAGGTGTGTCGAACAATGGAAGCCCTCGATCTGGCGGCTTCGCTCCGAATAAGGGGACATCATTGATTTGCCGGGACCCGGAGCGTGCTACGTACAAGTCAGTCGTGTACTCCAGCTTCTGGTCAGACGGCCTTAGTCACCCCGGGGATCGCGCAGGGGTAGATGCCGTCGCGACCGGGCTTCGGCTGCGGAGTGTCGTTGAAGGTGTAGCCGGAGGGGGAGGTGTCGACTTGGGAGGCGGCCGCTTCGTCCCAGGTGACGACCTTGCCGGAGTAGGTGGCCATGCGGCCCAGAATGGCGGTCAGGCTGGCGTCGGCACCCCAGCCGAGTTCGTTGTAGGGCTGGCCGGCGGCAATGGCGGCGAAGAAGTCGTCCTGTTCGAGCTGGTGGCCGTCCGGGCCCCGTTCCCATTTCTGGGGCGGCTGCCCGTCGACGAACAGGTCCGCCCGTCCGTGCCCCTCGATACTGGCAAAGCCCTTGGTGCCGTGCGCGTGCTCGGAAAAACTGTTCCAGCAGTTTGGGATGTGGCGGCAGAAGCTGAACATCTTCAGTCCGCCGGCGTAGGTGAATTCCACACAGTGATGGTCAAAGATCTCGCCGTGGTCCTTGCTGATCCGCACTTGCCGGCCCCCCATGCCGTTGGCGTCGACCGGGTTTCCCTGGGCGATCCAGTTCATCACGTCCAGGTCGTGGACGTGCTGTTCGACGATGTGGTCGCCGCTGAGCCAGTTGAAGTAGTACCAGTTGTTGACCTGATACTCCATCTCCGTCATCCCTTCCTGCCGAGGACGGGTCCAGACGCCGCTGGAATTGAAGTAGGCCCGCATGAACTTCAGCTCGCCAATGGCGCCGTCGTGGATGCGGCGGATGATCTCCTTGTGTTTCACTTCGTGGCGGAGGTGGTGGCCAACGGCAACCGGGAGATTCTTGCTCTTGGCCTTCTCGTTCGCGGCCAGCACGCGGCGGTAGCCGGGCCCGTCGACGGCCACGGGTTTCTCGGTGAAGATCATCTTGCCGGCCTCGACGGCCGCCTCGAGCTGCATGGGGCGGAAACCGGGCGGCGTGCACAGCAGCACCATGTCCACGCCGCAATCGATCGCCTTCTGGTAGGCGTCGATCCCCACGAACTGCCGCTCCGGAGGCACGTCGACCTTGTCGCCGCACTCTTGCTGGATTGCCTTGAGGCTGATATCCAGGGGGCCCTGGAAGGCGTCGGCCATGGCCACCAGCTTGACGTTGGGATGCGATGCGTTGCGCAGCGCGTTGACCGCCGCCCCTCGCCCGCGCCCGCCGCAGCCCACCAGCGCGATCTTGATCAGGTCACCGCCGGCGGCATGTGCCGAACGGGCCAGGCTGAGGCCGGCGGCGGTGGCAGCGCCGGCAACGGCCGAACGTTTCAGAAAATCGCGGCGGGTGGTGGCTGGCATGAGAGACTCCTTGGGGATGGGTGCCTTAGTGGGCATGCGCCGCATGCGATGGCGGACCGGGGCGGACGTGTCGCCGAGGTTGCAGGGCCGGCTAGTCAAGCGTTGGATGCACGACTTCGCCGCGGGCCTGAGCTTCGGTGTTTTCGTAGGAACCAAAAAACTCGCTGTTGGCGTCGAGCCAGAGCGTGATGCGGTGGAAGTCCTCGGCAGACAAACTCACTCCATAGTGTCTGTCTGTGAGATACGGAAGGAGCTTCGAGCCGCGCGCGCCAAACCGGCCGGGCTCGGTGCGGCTGCCGCCGTGGAGCGGGTCCCTGATCGAACCGTTGCCCACGTGGTAGTAGAACCCATAGTTGGCCGCCAGGCTCTCATAAGACTCCGTCCAGCCGTTCTTGCCGGCCGCAACACCGCTCAGGGGAAGGGCCTGCTTTTCCTCATGGCAGGCGGCGCAGGCACGATCCAGCACCGGCTGGACGAGGCGGACGTAGCTGAACGGATTGCTGCCGGCCATTTCCGGCCGGATTTCGGAGGGCCCGCGCTGCAGGGCCAGGGGCATCGCCCGCTGGTCGGACAGGCCCTGGTGCTTGCGTTCATGGCAGCCCTGGCACTGCATCTTCTCACCCGGGTGGAGATACGTGCCCGATCGCATCGACTGCACCGCCATGCCGCTGGAGTCGATGGCCTGGAAGTAGATCTCCTTGCCGGCAGGTGCCTCAAAATATGCACTGCCATCGGCCTCCACGGGCACCGTCCCCAGGATCGCCCGGGCGTTGGTCTGGTTGGCAACACCGATCCGCGGCTCGTTGGGGGGAGCCGTGGTCTTGGGGAGCACCTGGATCACACGCAGGGCCTCGATCCGGGTTCCTTCGGGCCAGTTGAAGTCGCTGTCGTACACATTCATCACCGCCACGGTCGCCTTCCACGGATCCTGAGGAGCTTCCTTGCGGTCGCGGGCGGCCTGCATCGTGGCCGTGGGGATGACCGGTGGAACGGGCCGGGCGTGGAGGGGAATCGGGCTGGCGCAGGATATGTCGGGGTCGCGGTAGAGAAGCTCGCGATTTCCATCCCGATCGATCCAGTAGATTCCACGGTTCCTGGCCTGGGAGTCATACACACAGAGATAGTCGTCTTCGCTGAGCGGCCAGGGGGTGCCAAAAATCATGTGGGCCTTGATATCGCGAGCCTCCGCCTCGGGAAAGGGAACGTCGGGCGTGAGGCGTTCGAGTTGCGACATGGCGCCGTCGTCCGTGCGGCGCGGGTCGATCAGCACGAGAGAACCGAACTCATGCCCGTGGTGGGCGCCCGTCGAACAGACGTACTTGTGCGAGCCGGGGATGGCGCGGATCTGCATCTCCATCCAGGGCCGGCTTTCCCGCTGCTGCGGGTAGTTGCCGTGGAAGGTCCGGGGATCGCGGCCATCCGGGTAGCAGGTCCAGATGTGGTGGGCGATGTTGGTATCGCGATCGACGTAGTCCCAGCGAGAATAGACGAGCATGCCTTCGTTGTTCACGCTCGGATGCCACTCGTGGGTCTCGTGAAAGCTGATGCATATGATGTCGCTGCCGTCCGGTTCCATGGAGTGCAGAGTGTAGACGGGGCAGTGGCGTCCGCAGCGGAGGTAGCCGCCGCGCCGCAGGCTCACGAAGACGACTCGCCCATCGGGCAGGTAGCAGGGATCGAAGTCGTCGGCCGGGCCGTCGGTGAGCTGGACGAGGCCCGTGCCGTCCGCATTGCACCTGAAAATGTGGTAGCTGATTTCGGGGGACCACTCGTAGGCCTCTTTGCCCTGGTACTTGTCCCACGCCCTCGCCTGGGTGAAGGCGAACAGGATCTCGCGGCCGTCGTAGGAGACTTCCGGGGAGAGAAACGATCCGTCCTCGAGCTTCCGACCCGCCAGGCGGCCCGACTCGACGACCGAGTTGGCCAGGAGGTTTTCGACGTGCGGCCGGGGACCGAACGGGTCGTGGAGGACGAACAGGCCGCCGCCGGGAACCGCATTGCAGCCGTAGTACTGATCGCACATGTGGAACACGCCAGTCGAATCGTGGCGTTTGGTGAAGAGGATTCTCTCGAAATCGAACAGGGGGTTGGTGAAGGCGATCTCCCGGGCGAGCTGTCTGGCCGAGAAATACAGTCCCCGGCGGTCGTCGACGGAAGTCGGGTCCGACTTCTCGAGATCCGCCAGGCGACAGCGGAGCACGGCCAGCTTTTCCAGAGAACTCGTGGCCCTGAGTCGATCGGCAAGGCGTTCGGCCCGGTCGAGGACGAGGCGGACATGCGCCAGCGAAAACTGCGAGTCTTTGAGTTCCGCCCGCGGCGGAGCGGCCTGATCGACTCCCTCCGGCAAGGTCCCGGGATAGGAGTAGGGGCCCACGCTCTTCTGGTCGGCCGGGCGGCCAAGCGCGAGATTGTTTCCAGGATCGCTGGCTCCATACACCTCGACTTCGTCCAGCGCGAAGGAGCACTTGCCGGGGACACTCAGGCGAACGATGCGGGCCACAACGTTTCGGCCGCGCAGCTCGACCAGCAGCGGCTGGCCGCCGCTATGGCCAAAGAAGGGTTCGCCCGTGTGGCGATAGATCTCTTCGAACTTGTCGGCCGTCGGGTCGGAGCAAACCGAGATGACGAGGTTCTTCGTGCGGGGAGCAGAGCCGCGATCGACGCGATTGTAGACGACGATGCGGTCGAGCTTCACGGGGCTGCCCAGGTCGACCTGCCACCAGGGATCCGTTTCGCCGCTGGCGGTATGAAAGCCCCAACGCCCATTCTTGATGCCGTCGCACCCGCCGGAGGCGTCTTCCGCGGTGGTAACGGAGGGCCCGTCGGCGGCCGCGAGCTGCGACTCGGCAAACAGCCGGTCCTGGTCGATCCAATCCGCCTCGATCAGGCCTTGAAGGTCGCGACCATTCTCCGGCTCCCCCCGAACCGCCGCCGGCATCGCCAACAGCAGCATGCCAAGGCTTGAAACAACAATCCAGGCAAAGGTCGGCTGGCGAGTCTGCATCGTGAAACCTCCCGTGCGGTACCCGTGGCTATCGCAAAGGCCGGCGGCGCGCCGTCGAGGACCAGGCCGCTGCGGCTGCCATTATAGATTCCGCAGCGGCGCGATGAAACAGCGGCTCGTCCGCCGGGCCGCCGGGCAAAACCCTTCCTGACTGGGCGATGGCAGGCACGAGCCCGGGCTGCGGGTGGGCAACTTCTCCGTCCGGCGTCCGGAACCTGTCGGGCCGGGAACGATCGGCTCCCCGATGGACTGTTGAATGCTCCGCCATGCGGCTTCCCCTGGAACCGGGTTTCCGCCGATCCGGCTCGTTCCGCAGTCCCTGCAGCACTCAATCCTTGCCGGACCGCTGGCAGGTGGGGCAGAAGTAGGTGGATCGCTGGGCCTGGACGATGCGGAGGATGGTACCGCGCCCGCACTGGAGGCATCTGAGCTTCTGGCGGCCGTAGACGCGATGCCGGTCCTGGAATCCGCCCGGCTCGTCGGAGACCGTACGGTAGTTGCCATCTCGGAGGGTGGAACCCCTGGCCTGGATGGCTTCAGTGAGCACGGTCACGGTTTCCTGCTGAATCCGTCGCCAGGAGCGGAGCGAAATCTGGCTGCACCGAGTCGCGGGATGAAGCCGGGCGCGGTGGAGAATCTCGGAGGCGTAGATGTTGCCGATGCCCGCTACGACCTTCTGATCGAGGAGGGCCACCTTGACGTGGCGGCGGCTGCGGCGGAGCCGCTGGTAGAGTTGCTGGGCGGTTACCTCGAGGGCGTCGGGGCCAAGGCGGTCGGGGCCGGTCACGGCCGCCAGTTGCCCGGGCGTGAGAAGATGCAGCGTGCTCAGACCTCGCATGCTCCAGACGATGAGCGAGGCACGCGTTGGGTCGGCAAACTCGAAGACGGCGCGTACGTGCCGCTGGTCGGGCGGTTCCGACAGGAGGAGCCGCCCCGTCATGCGCGGCTCGAAAACGACCGAGTCGCCGGAACTGAGATCGATCACGGCCCGCTTTCCGATCCGCCGGATGGCGGCAACGGACCGGCCTTCCACTCGGCGGCGAAAGGTGGGCTTGCCGGGGCTCATCTCGATGTCGCACAGATCGCTCCTGGGGAACCGCAGACACTCGATCGTGAGCCCAACCACGGCGCCAATGCCGCGGCACATGGTTTCGACTTCAGGGAGTTCAGGCATGATACTGCTGCCACAAGCGAGAGTCTGCCGGACGGGTGCATCCATGCGTCAAGACACACCCTCGACTCTAGCAGACCGCCGGGAAATGAAAAAGCACGGCAGCGTCTTCTCGGCTGCCGTCCCGGTGGATTGGTGACAGATCGGGGCCGGTCAGACCGTTTGGCCTTCGGGAGCAGGCTTCGGGGCCTCGATGGACTCGGCCGCTCCATGGGGCGATTTGACGAGGAACGTGACTGCGGCTGCCATCACCAGGAGCGTTGCGGAGCCGTAGTAGGCGTAGGCGAAGGTGTGGTACTCGTCGTATAGCCAGCCGGCAAGCAGGGCGAGCATGAATCCGCCCACACCCCAGGCGGTGAATACCAGCCCGTAGTTGACGCCAAAATTCTTCAGCCCGTAATAGTCCTTGGTGATCGAGGGAAAGAGGGCCAGGTTGGCGCCGTAATTGGCGCCGATACAGGCCGAGACAACCAGGAGGACGCCCAGCGAGGCCAAGGGCGTTCCGACCGCCGCCCTGGAGAGGAGCAGAATCAGGATCGCCTGGAGTACGAAACAGCCGAACATCGTCTGCTGGCGTCCGAACTTGTCGGAGGCCATGCCGGCCAGGATCCGCCCGGCGCCGTTGCCGATGGCCATGCCGGCCACCAGGATGGAACCGTCCGTCAGCCCCGCCTGCAGGGTGCCGATGTCGGCCAGCTTGCCGATGACCATCAGGCCGGCACCGGCTCCGCAGGCATACATGAACCAGAGGAGATAGAACTGAACGGTCCCTAGCATCTCCAGGGGCGCAAGATCGACGGCCTTTCGACGCGAGCTTGTCGACGAGCTGACCGCGCCCGCCGGTACATATCCCTTCGGCGGAACCACGAGGAGTTGGGCAAGTCCAACAACAACCACGAGAAAGCCAATCCCCAGAATCATGACCGTCGTGGGAAGACCGCAGACCGCGATCAGCTTCCTGGTCAGTGGGGCCGCATAGGCCGGCGCCAGGCCGAACCCCGAGACCACGATCCCCGCAATCAGTCCCGTCCGAGCAGCACCGAACCATTTGACGGCCGGAGGCGTGGCGGAGGCATAGCCGAAGCCGATCCCCGCACCGGCAAGAATGCCGAAACCAATGATATACCCCACGGGAGTCGTCGTAGTGCTGGCTACGACCATGCCGATTCCCACCAGGATCCCCCCGAGAGTGGCAACCAGCCGGGGGCCGATCCTGTCTTGCAGTCGTCCCGCGGGAACCATCACCAGACAGAAAACGAGGCAGGCGATGGAGTAGGGCCACGACTTGTCCGTCTGAGTCCACTCCCAGTCGGCGGGAACGCCCTTGCCGATCACGCTCCAGGTGTAGAGGATTCCGAGCGCCAGGTTGATGCCCATTCCGGCGAATGTCACTCGCCATCCTAGGTTCTTTACCCCACTCGCGGCCGCCGGGTTTTCCGCACTCATCAGGCTTCTCCCCATATAGAATCGGTTGTTGAGACGACGCGCCCGGGATTGCCCCGAAACAGGGCAGGCCGTCGGCGCACAAAACGCTATCCCCGCATGCGTTGCGTCGATGACGCACCAATTCACATCCGTACCGTCGACCAGAGCATCCCCAGCTCGGGCCAACGGTCCGACACAATTCTGCAATCGTGCCGCAAGGCGTGGCATTATAGCGGTCCGGCCAAGGCGATGCCACAGGGACGCGGGCGAAACAACGAGGCTGCGTTCCGATTCCAGCGGCGGCCTGAAAAGCCTCCGAAGTGCCCGGCGGCAGACTTTCGTGCTGATGGGGGGAACCGGCCCTGTCAAACCCCTCTTGCCGGGCCGAATACTGGGGCCAGTCGAGATCCCGGCGGGAAAAGTGGGCTGAAGTGCCGGTCGTCACCCACGGCGCAGCCGCCGAGGTAACCGCACTTCAGAATCATCATCCTCTCAGCACGCCGGGTCTGGATTCCGGGTCTCCCCGATTCCTTCAAGGTCCCAGGCCCACGCTGTCGGATCTCGAAGTCAGTCTCCGCCGGCGGTGGCAATGGGGGGCTGGTAGGAGAAGGAGTCCCAGTAGGCCTTGTCGACCGCGTACACGTCGATGGGATCGGCCGGTCCGAGGTCCTTGGGAAGAAAGCCGAACCGCTGCATCTCGCGGATGTAGTGCTCGGTGGGGCGAAAGCCGGGCATGTCGAACCGCTTACCTTCCATGAGGCGATTGTGGCCATCCTGAATCGCACCCAGAATTCCCTGGTACAGGGGATCGCTGGTGTCTTGGAACACGACCTGCTTGCAGAGTTCCAGTCCGCCCGCCCCCTTGGCCAAGGGGGCCCGAACGAACAGCGATTTCTCGGGGCGGGAAAGATTGAACCAGGGCGATCGCCAATGGAGAACACGGCCGGCGAAGCGGTAGGTCTGCACGTCCCCGAGTTTCGGATCCTTGTACTCGTGGTAGTGGCACTGGCCGCAGCGCTGCCTGAAAAGTGCCGCGGGCGCCGTGGCACCCACGGGGTAGGTTCCGCAGCCCAGAGAGGCGTAGGTGCCCGGATAGGTGGCGCTCGTATCGAGCCACAGTCGTACGAGCGTCTTCTCGCGGTCCGAGAGTCGCACGTCGTAATGACTGCCGTCAACAAACTTCATCAGACGGCTGGCGGAACTGCCGATCAAGTAGGGTTCGTAGTTGCTCTGTTCACGATTCCGCCCGTCGGACACCAGCCCGCGAGTCTGCATCGTCCAGTAGCTGATGGTGTACATGGGGGTCTTGTCGCCGACCAGCTCCACGCCGCCGTCGCGGCGGTCCGGGTTGTGGCAGGCCACACAACGCTTGTCGAGGATCGGCTGGATATCGCGAGGAAAATCCATCACGTCGGGGATGTCGGAGGGCTTTTCGGGCCGGCTCGGCGGGCGCTGGAGGGCGAGCATGTCGGCGGGAGGCTCGTGGGGAGCCTCCGTGCGCTGCTCGTGACAGCCGACACAGCTCAGGGTTTCGCCCGGCTCCAGGGTCGTGAAACTGTGCATTCGTTTCACAGCCAGATCTTTTTCGTCAAGGGCCACGAAGAACAGCGATTGCAGGGCGGGCAACTCCATGTAGGCGGAACCGTCCGGCTCAACCGGAACCGTGCCCAGAATCTGGGCGAGCGTAAACGTGCCGCCCATCGTCAGAGGCTCCATGCCGCCGGAATGATTCACCGGCTTGGGGGCCTGCTTGAGGATGAGGAGCTTCTTGATCGTGCCCGCCTGGACGGATGCCATTTTCCGGCCGTGATAGATGTTCTCCAGGACCAGCCGGGCGGTGCCCTTGGCGGGCTGGGCTTTCTGCGGAATGATCCGTTCCAGCGGGCGCTGCATCAAGGGCCGCGGCTCGTTGCATTCCCATTTCTGGCGGTCTTCCGCCGACAATTGGTAGAACACTTCGCTGGATCCCTGGCCGTCCATCACGTGGAGACCGTCGCGACGGGCAACGAGAAGACAGTCTTCCGTGAAGGCGTAAGGGTCTTTCCAGTCGGGGCGCTTGGTGATATCCCGGGCGGCGCCGAGGTTGTCGGGGCCGGTCCCCGGATCGAGGATAGTCACGTGGCCAAGGTGCTCGGGGCGCCCGTGGCCGGGGGAAAAGGAGGCCACTACCTTCTTGGTTCCGGGGATCGGTTTGGCGTCGAGCATCGCAATACCGCCGTGCATGTTGCCGTAGAACACGGTCTGCCCGGTGCCGTCGGGGTTCATGGTCCAGAGGTGATGGAAATGGACTTGGCTTCGATCAACATACTCCCAGCGCATGTAGAGAATGCGGCCGTCGGGAAGCACCCAGGGCGTGTTGTCGTGGTCGTTGTTGCTGGAGAGGGGCCGGATGTTCCCGCCGTCGGCCAACTGGACGAGGTTCTGCCCGTCGATCCCGATCTCGTAGAGATGGAACGTATGGGATCCCCCCGGGCGATAGGAGAACAGGATCTTCTGGCCGCTGTAGTGCACCTGCGGATCGCGAACGCCGCCGGTCGGATCGTCGATGAGCAGTTGCATCTGGCCGGTGTGGAGGTTCAGCCGGCAGAGTTTTCCCCCTTCCCCGTAGCCCCAGTAAACCCCGTCTTCGAATTTGAATCCCAGCTTCTGTGCGGGTTCAGGCGAATCGTCGGAGTAATTGCCGAAGGTTACGTACCAGTGGTCACGCCCAGGAACGCGGACCGCGAACACGATCTCGTCGATACCCTTCATCGGGCCATCCAGAAAGCGCTTCAGCATGGGCGTCTGCTGGAATCCCTCGGCCGGTTTCCAGGTCAGGTCCTGGCGGGGCAGGCTCGGCTCCGCCATGGCAAGGGTGGACAGGAGCAAGAGCAGGGCGAGCGGGCGGGTGGGCGCTGGCATGGTGCGGAGTTCTCCTGATTCCGACCAGGGGGGATGGTTCGGGGCACCGGCAGCCGGCGTGAAACAAGCCAGCGGCGCGAGCCACTTCGAGGCGGGTGGACCTTCCAGATCCGGCGGCCATTATAGTCGATGCCCCGGCAGAAACAGCAGTCGGCAGTGGAGGACAGGCAAAAAAATGAGCCGAACGCTGTTTTGTTTGCGGTCAGCAGTCTAGATGAGACATGGTCTCAATGTGTCGATCACAACCTACCGGGATCTGCGGGAAAGAACAGCGCCCACGAGCTTTGTCAGCGATTCGCCCCCCCCGAATTGACTGAAAAAGCGCCGGATTTCGAGTCGATCTGCTATAATCGAGACAGACGGGGCGAACTCTTCTTGGGAAGGAGTCGGCTTGTTCGAGCCACGATGGGCGTCCACTGACGACGCGAGGAGAAACGTCGATCTGCCGCAACTCGTAGCTGCCGGCACCTGAGCATGTGGGTGGTATGGCCCGTGCCCGATGGGTGCGCGGAGATCCGCAGGCTCGGGGAGAACATCCTTTCTCCAGTTCTTCCGTCCAACTCCAGGAAAGGAGGTGGATTGTGCGAGATCAAACCTGGGTAGAGCCGAAAACGGTTGCGGCCGCCGAACGCAAGATGCAGGCGTTTGCGATGACGCAAGAAATTGCCGAGCGGACGACGAGGATTGACCAGGCCTCTGCGAGCCCTGAACGCGTGGCCAGCTACGTTACCCTTTCTCGCGAAGCCGGGGCGGGGGGAAGCAGGGTGGCCGAGGCGCTCGGTCAGAAACTCGGATGGGAGGTGTTCGACAAAGGGGTGCTGGACCAGCTTGCCGACCGCTACCAGCTTTCGCGGCCGGTGCTCGAGGCGGTCGACGAGACCACGATGAGCTGGGCCTACGACATCTTTGGAACCTGGCTGGATCGGGAGATCATCTCCCACGAGAAGTATCTGACGCGGCTGAACCGCATCTTCCTGGCGGCAGCAAAGAAGGGCAACGCGATCTTCGTGGGGCGGGGTGCGCAGTTTCTGTTGCCTCGCGATCATGGACTCGCCATTCGCCTGGTGGCGTCGGAGTCCTACCGGATCCGGCGGTTGATGGAAGACAATGAACTGCCGCTGGCGAAAGCCCGCCAGTTGATGCACCAGCTCGACCGGGGCCGGCGCGAGTTCGTCCGGCATTTCTTCCACCAGGACGTCGACAACGCAAGCATCTACGACATGGTGATCAACGTCGAGCGGTTCGGTGTCGAAAGAACCGCCGACATGATCATTCGCATGCTGGGCTGACTTCGGATTGATGTGGCGATTCACGGGAGGCCGAGTCACAGGAACACTCCGACCGGCGGTCGACCGATCGCTCGCCGCCAGACTGTCAGCTCGCCCGCATGAAACGCTGTGTGCGCGGCAACGATCTGAAGAAGTGCGTGCCCTTTCGTCGGCAGAATCTCCCGGACGGCCTCGTCAGGCAGCGGTTCCGCCAGGGCCGTCTCATCCATTCGGACGAGCGCGGTCCGCAGTCGATGGGATGCATCTCCCAGCGCTTCCAGCAAGGCCGCCTTTCCGGGGTGGTGCGAGATCAGGGCTGCCGGCGAGCTGCCGTAGCCGAACTGGGATTCCCATTCAGAAGGCAGCCACGGCTCCACGCCAAGCTCGCCGGCCATCGCCTGGCAACTGTGAATGATGTGACCAAGCGTCCAGGCTGCGTGGTTGGGTACCCCCGGCGGCTGCAAGACGATCTCTTCGTCGGACAGATCCGCCACGGAGTCCCGCAAGAACGCCACCGTGCGATCGAAACAACCTGCCAATTCCGGGACCATCGATCCCCCTCTGCCAAAAAGACCGCACGTTGGGAGCCGAAGAACCACTTGCCGGTTCCAACTCCACGCACCGGAAGATCGGCCGGCCGTTCATCGACCGATACTGAATAGCCACCATCGGGCCGTGCTCTTGCGCGACCGGGCCTGCCGTTCGAAGTAGATCTTCATCGTATCGCCCGAGTCGGTGACCACCTCGAACCAGTGCTTGCGGACATAAGCCTCGCCGCTGCCGTGGTGGCAGGGACCGGTTTCTCGCCAGGCCTTGACCACCCGGCAAACGCGGATCGTCTGCTGCCCCCAGCGGAACTGCTGGGGAAACCCGGGACCGCCGGCGCTCATCGTGGCGGCGTCGAACGTTCCGGCAACCGGCGCAATGTCCTGGCCTACGAACTCTTCGGCCATCTTCGCTCTCCTCCGCTCCCGGCCAGGGAACGCGTGCCTTGTCACAGCTTGAATTGGGGGTCACTGGCATCGAATCATGCGACAATCGCCAATTCGTTCCGCAGTCTCGATCCCGATTCTTGGCTGTAACAAAGCACTGAATCGGCTTTGCGTGATTCCCAGAATGAGCCATCTCCTTCAGGCCGCCTCCCCAACGGTGGCGGCGGAGTCTGGATCTCCTGGAATCGTGCAAGTCGGTTTACGTGCTCGCCCCGTGCCGAATGATCGAGCCTTCCACCATGTAGATGACATCCTCCGCGATATTGGTGGCATGATCGGCGATGCGTTCGAGATTACGCGAAGCGGCCAGGAGCGTCAACAGGGCCGGGATCTGCGGCGGCTCGGCGATCATGATTTCGACCGCCTTCCGGCGGATCTCGTGCTTGATCTGGTCCACCTCGTCGTCGCGGCCGCAAACACCTCGGGCCTGGGCGGCGTCGCGGTTGATCAGCGATTCGATGCTGTCGCGGAGCATCTGGCGGGCCTTCTCCCACATCCCCGGCAGGTCGAAGGGAATCTCCCTCGGGGGCATGCGGGCAAAGGCGGCCGCCTTCCGGGCAATGTTGACCGCCAGGTCGCCGATCCGCTCCAGGTCGTTGGTCATCTTCATGCCGGCCACCACGAACCGCAGATCCCCGGCCACCGGCTGGTAGAGGGCCAGCGTCTTGAGGCATTCCTCCTCCACCTCGACCTCGCGCCGGTCGATCTCGTTGTCGCGGTCTTTGACCGCGGCGGCCAGTTCGACGTCGCGTTCCACCAGGGACCGGATCGACATCTCCACCTGTTCTTCGACCAGCGTGCAGAGCGACAGGAGCTGCTTCTTCAAATGCTCCATTTCCCGCTGCAAGTGCAACGACATGATAGGCAAACTCCTGTTCAAGGGGTGGTCGAAGCTGGTAGGGCGGAACGATGGGGTGAAGGCGGCGTCCGAAATCACCCGCTGCTCCCATTCTCCATCATTCCGGCATTCCTGCCCACACCGCAACGTCGTTCTTTGGCCCGTCCCACCCCTGTCCCGCCACGCAGCCATCGACTCTGCCCTGCTGCTTACCCGTAACGGCCGGTCACATACATCTCGGTCTCCTTCTCCCGCGGATTGAGGAAGACCTTCAAGGTTTCGTCGTGCTCGACAATCCGCCCCAACAGCATGAACACGCACTCGTCGCTGGCGCGGCGGGCCTGGGCCATGCTGTGGGTGACGATCAGGATCGTGTAGCTCTTCCGCAGTTCCTGCAGCAACAGTTCGATCTGCTCGATTCCTTCCGCGTCGAGGGCCGAGCAGGGTTCGTCCATGAGCATCACCTGCGGCTTGAGCGGCAGCAGCCGCGCAATGCACAGCTTCTGCTGCTGTTCCAGCGTCAAGCGGGTCGCGTTCTTGCCAAGCCGGTCCTTGACCTGGTCCCACAATTGTACGTCGCGCAGGGCCGTTTCGACCATCGCGTCGCGCTGGCTGCGGCTGAACTGGCCCCGCGGCGTATGGGAGCGGATGCCAAAAAGCACGTTGTCGTAGATCGAGATCGGCAGCGGGTTGGGACGCTGAAAAACCATCCCCACCGTCGCCCGCAGCCTGGTCAGGGAAACGTCGGGGTCGTAGATGTTCTGGCCGAGGATGGTGATCTCCCCCGTCGTCGTCACATTGCCATAGCGTTCGTTGATGCGGTTGAAGGAGCGCAGCAGGGTGGTCTTGCCGCAGCCCGAGGGGCCCATGAGAACCATGGGCCGGTCCACCGTCCAGCAAAAATGGTCCAGCACGGTTTTGCCGTCAAAGCGCTTGCAGAGATCTTGGATCACGATGCTCATCCCCGCACCTCCCCGCAGAGCCTTGCCTTGGCGGCGCGCAACAGACGGGCCGCCAGCGCCGACAACAGGGCCGACAGCAACACAATCACCAGCGTCCAGGCAAAGACGTCCGGTGTGGACAGGGTGATCTTGGCCCGGTAGAGGGCATCGCCCACCGAGTGGTCCGGCAGGCCGATGACCTCCGCCGAGACACCGCTTTTCCAGCA
>CAZLWV010000115.1:0-27756 GCA_964563135.1 uncultured Planctomycetaceae bacterium | reverse complement strand
GCTCCGCATCGACTGACAGTAGCGTGTTGGCACACCGGGCAGAGCCCCGCCGGCGTTGTCGGCGGGGTTTTCTGTTTCTTGGGTGTACAGACTACACCCGCTAACCGATGCAAAGGGACGAAAACCCTACTGACAGCTACACCCGGCTTATTTCAGAAATGCCGAGAAACACGAGGTTTTCGCGAGAAATGGCCACATGATAGAAAACCCCCGGTTTGCCTTTCAAGACCGTCGCCTTAGACCACTCGGCCACCCATCCAATCGCCTCAGACTGAAGCGAACTCAATACTCCAAAAAAAGGGCCGCGATTCCTCAGCCCGTACTATGTTACCAAAACTAGCATTGCGTCGGCCACCAGACAAGGGGGCACGAACCCCGCAGCCGGTGATCGTCGACCTGCACTCTGCCATTGGCAACCGCAGATCGTTGCCAATCATGCGTTTACGACAGATGGTCGAGGTCTCCCCTCCATGCATGCTGCCTGCAGAAGCAGATTGCCGCGGAAACGAACAGAATGCCAAGAACAGGCGACCACGCCCGCGCGAATGGGGGGGCGATCCTGGGCGCGGCGAGGGGCGAACCGTTCCTCAGGGCAGATAGGAGAGGGTTCCGCGGGGAAGCATCGGTGGCCCGCCACGCAATCGCAGGCGCACGCCGGCTCGGGTATAACCCCGCAGAAGTGGGCAAACGACCGGTTTCTCGACTCGCCTTTCATCCTGAACGCGGCACGAGAACTCAAGCGGTCCCGGTCCGACGGGAGAGAGACTCCTCCGTTCAGGACCGGCGACACAGTGTCTTGAGGACGGCTACGGCCCGGTCCACATCTTCCAGGCTGACGTCCAGGTGCGTGACCGCCCGGACCGTCTGCACGGCGGTCGGCAGCATGAGCACACCGTGGTCCCGCAGTCGGTCGCAGAACCGGGCCGCGGTGCCCAATCGCTCATCCACGCGGAAGAACAGCAAGTTCGTGTCAATCTCGTCGGGCGTGAGTCGCAGTTCATCGATTTCCGCGATCCCCATAGCCAGCCGACGGGCGCACTGGTGATCCAGGGCCAAACGTTCGATGTGGTTCTCCAGCGCGTAGAGGGCACCCGCGGCCGTCACGCCGCATTGCCGCATTCCGCCTCCCAGAACCTTGCGATGGCGCAAGGCCTCCGCGATCAGCTCGCGCGAACCAACAAGGGCAGAGCCCACCGGTGCGCCGAGGCCTTTGCTGAAGCAGACGCTCACCGTGTCGAAGTGGGCCGCCCACCGGGACGCCTCGACGCCTGTGGCGACGGCGGCATTGAAGAGCCGCGCTCCGTCCAGGTGGGTCCGCAGGCCAGTGGCGTGCGCCCAACTGCAAATCCGCTCGACCGTCTCGTACGGCTGGATCTTCCCTCCGCCGCGATTGTGGGTGTTCTCGAGGCACACCAGCCGGGTTCGCGGCTGGTGCGGATTGTCGGGCCGGACAAGCCCCCGGATCTGTTCGAGTTCCATCACCCCAAAACGGCCTTCGACCGTTCGGGCTGCGACGCCGCTGAGTTGAGCATAGCCGGCCTGTTCGTAGTTGATGATGTGGCAGCCGGCCTCGCAGATCATCTCATCGCCAGGCTTGCAGTGCAGGCGGACCCCGATCAGGTTGGTCATTGTGCCGGACGGGGCATAGATCGCAGCCTCTTTGCCGAGCATTTCGGCGACCTTTGCCTGGAGCCGCTCCGTCGTCGGGTCCTCCCCGAATACGTCGTCCCCGACTTCCGCCGCCGCCATGGCTGCCCGCATCGCCGGTGTAGGGCGAGTGACTGTATCGCTGCGAAAATCCATGAGTCCCTCGACCATTCCTGTCGCCTCTCTGCTATGACCGTGCCGGCCCAATGCCAGATCACTCACGAGGTAGTATGGCAGCCGGACAGAAAAAATCTACCCGGCGATTCTCACAATCTGGGTCCCTCGCCGACACAAACAGCGTTTCTGCGACCGTCTCCCATCGTCCGTTCCCGGAGCATGAAGACCGGCATCGACAAGGAACTCCGCTCTGGACGCGGTGTGGACGCAGACGGCTGCTTGGGACTGTTCCAGACAGGTCCACGCACTGCCGGCGGATCGCAACCTGTAACTCGCGCCGGCCGGCAGATGCACTCCTGATTCCGCTCCTTGCGACGCCTCTTGAGGACTGATAGATTGACAGTGGCAACCGACATGAGAAGATAGGAAAGATTCGATATCTCATCGAATGAGAAGCTGGAGGAAGGGTATGGCACGCGCCAGGCGCTGGCATCCGGGGCAGGAGAGTGACGAACTGGTCTTTTCGGTGTGCGACCGCTTTCTCCGCCAGTTGGGCAGCCAGTTTGAGTCCGACGGGACCGAGGGGGACAAGGAGCGAAAAGGGGCAGCCGCGGCCGTCGCGGAATGGCTCAAGGAATCCTGTGGCCGTGACGACTTGACCCGTGAACGGATATACCCCCTGTTCTGGGAGGCCGTCCGCCGCCACTTCCTTTTTCTCCAGGCTCCCCGAGAGAAGCGGCTTGCTGAGCGGCTGGTTCAGCGATACCACCTGACCGCCACCGAAGACGATTCGGTCATCCAGGTCGTCAATGCCAACGCCCAGGACGCCGCTCGCCACGTCACCAGCGCCACGGCCGATCTGGTTCTCGACCTGGTCGACCGGGTGATCGAACGGCGCAGGGCAGAGGCCAAGCCGGGAGACGCCCCTGCCGCCGTTCACATCGGGATGGGCGCCGGGTTTGCCACCATGATGGTCGCCAAGCGGCTGGCCGAGCGGGTTCGCTCGGATCTCGACTGTCCTCCACTGGTTCTCCACGCGTTGTCGGCCGGTGGGTTCCTGGTCAACGAACCGCAGAAAGCCCCAATCACCTACTTCAGCTACTTCGAAGACACCTTTCCCAAGGTGGAGTACGTGGCCCTGTTCACCGAAACGGTCGTGAGCCTCAAGGAGGACTACGAACGGGTCACACGAGGTCCCGGTGTGCGGCGCTCTTTCGAACGAAGAAGCGAGATCGACATCATCGTTACCTCGCTGGCCGCGGCCAATCACGAACACGGGCTGCTCGTCAAATTCCTCACACACCTCATTGAAGAGGATGTCCTCAAGGCCGACGTGCTCCAGCAGATGTACGCGGCCGGCTGGAAGGGTGACGTCCAGTTCCGGCCCTATACGGAAACCGGCCCGCTGATCGAGGAATGCCCGGTTCGGGCCGTCACGCTCTTCGAACTGGACGAGTTGGTCCAACTCGCCCGGACCCCCGGCAAATACGTCGTTCTCCTGGCCGGGCCCTGCGGCGAGTGCGGCTGCCCCAAGGTGGAGGCTCTCCGGCCGCTGGTGGCCAATCCGGACCTGCGGTTGTGGACTCACCTGGTCACCGACGTGCAGACCGCGCAGGCCCTGGCGGCGATCGCCGATCGCAAGTAACGCCCGTGCCTGCGGGGGTGGTGCACCGGCGGCGGCCGTCGACTACACTTGGTCGAGGTGCCGTTTCCAGTTGTCTGCCAATCGAACACGGGAGGAATCGCCGTGAGCTTGCGATCTCTGTCTGGCCTGCTCCTGGCAGCCCTCGCGGCTGCTCTGCCGGAAACCGCGGTATCCGCGGCCGACCGCCTGCCGAACTTCGTGATCATCTACATTGACGACATGGGATACGGCGACATCGGCCCCTTCGGCGCCGAAGGCTACCAGACTCCCAACCTCGACCGCATGGCCAAGGAAGGGCGTCGGTTCACCGACTTCTACGTCACCCAGGCCGTCTGCTCGGCCTCGCGAGCAGGCCTGATGACCGGGTGCTACAATGTTCGCGTCGGTATCCTCGGAGCACTGAGCCACACGGCCAACCATGGGATCAGTTCCGAGGAGATGACGATTGCCGACGTGGTCAAGCAGAAGAACTATGCAACCGCCTGCTTCGGCAAATGGCATCTCGGACATCACCCGAAGTTCCTGCCCACGCGGCACGGATTCGACGAGTACGTGGGGTTGCCTTACTCGAACGACATGTGGCCGGGCCATCCCACTGCCGGCAAGAATTTCCCGGATTTGCCGCTCATGGAGGGAAGCAAGGTCATCGATGCCCATGTCACGGCGGAGGATCAGCAACAACTGACAACTCTCTACACCGAGAAGGCCGTCGACTTCATTGACCGCAACCGGGAGAAACCGTTCTTCCTCTACGTGCCCCATTCCATGGTCCACGTGCCGCTTCACGTTTCCGACAAGTTCCGCGGCAAGAGCCAGCGGGGGTTGTTTGGCGATGTCGTCATGGAAGTCGACTGGTCTGTGGGTCGGATTCTCGATGCGATTCGTCGGCACAAGTTGGAGAAGGATACGATGGTCGTGTTCACGGCCGATAATGGTCCATGGCTCAGTTACGGTGATCATGCCGGCTCGGCCGGCCCCCTGCGCGAAGGCAAGGGCACGATGTTCGAAGGTGGATGCCGCGAGCCGACCGTGATGTGGTGGCCGGGCACGATCCCGGCCGACACCGTGTGCACCACGCCGGCCATGACGATCGACCTGTTGCCCACGATCGCTACTTTGATCGATGCTCCGCTGCCGAAGAACAGGATCGACGGCAAAGACATCTGGCCGTTGATCGACGGCTCGCCCGATGCCGCAAGTCCGCACCAAGCCTATTTCTTCTACTACGGCTCCGACCTCCACGCCATGAGGATGGGGAAATGGAAACTCCATTTCCCCCACGGCTATCGGACTCTCTCCGGACGCCAAGGAGGCACGGGCGGTATCCCCGTCCAGTACGATCCTGCCAGAATCGACCTGTCGCTGTTCGATCTTGAGAACGACATTGCCGAGACCCATGATGTCAGGGCACAACATCCCCATGTGGTTGCCAGGATGCAGGAACTTGCGGCCGCCATGCGCAAAGACCTCGGCGATAGCAAGGACCCCGGCACCGGTCGTCGTCAACCTGGACGGCTGGAAGACGGCGATGTCCGCTTCCATTGGGAACCAGGCAAAGCCATCGAAACCGAAGCCCATTAATCACATTGGAGCGAGATACCGCCCCGGCTTCTGCCCATCCTTTCGTATTCCATGGCTTCATCGCGGCCGGGAGTCTGGGTTTGGCCGCTGGGGGCAAACCCAGGCGAGCGTCGCCGGTTTTTTTTCGGTCACGTGTCGCCCATCCCAAGGCCTGGCGCACTTCCAGCCGCCTCCAAGATGCTCCCTTGCGGGCACTCCCTACTACAGTGGGGATCAGCGAGACGTCCCCAGTTGCCCGTTCGCTACAATCCAAACCTGGACTGTTCACCTCGGCCATCCGGTCTGGCCGAGAAGCTATAGTTGTTGTGCCGATCACACCGATCCTCCTCAGGGAGCAAGCACAATGAACCGAGTCCTGATCCCAGTCGCGTTCCTGGCTGTTGTTTTCGCCGCGGCAATTGCCGACGGACAGACCTGGATGTTTCAACCAGGAACCTATAGCAGTCCCTCCGGGCCTGACGCCGCCGTGGCGCCGACGACTTCATCGTCCCCCTCGCCGTCCGCTCCCCAGACGGGAGCGCCGTCGGTTGGCCCCCGCGCCTACACCACTTTCACGGAAACGCAGGCATTGCAGGCGGCCAGACTCCCCAAGCCGGCCTTCCGTTGGGATCCGACGGGCGTGCGCGGCCGCATGATGCGTTACCAGGCATGGGACCACGAGGAGGCCATGGAGGCCAATCGCTTGCGGACTTACGCCCAGGGCGTTCGCGACGCAGTCGGAGCGCCCCTCTGGACGTGGAGCGGAACGGCACTTCAGCCACTCCCGCGAATCGCCGCTCCCAGCGAGGAATCGGCGGCGACGGCGAAACCCGCCACTTCCCCCTAGGCACTCACGACCTGCCATTTTTGCCAACTGAGATTGGGGTAAATCGCAACCGCGGGCAAGACCGCCTGACTATGCATACCGCGGGGGACTCTTGCGTCTTGGTGCATCTTCGCTGGAAGCTCATGACCCCAAGGGGGGGCAGGTCGGCCGACTGTTTACTTCTTGCCCCAGTTGTGGGATAAGAGTTCTATGGTCTGGAAGCCTTCCGGGCGTCTGTGACGACGCGGCGGAAGCCTGATCGACGGAATTGAGGCGTTGGACGCCCTGCACGATACTGTTCGGAGAAACAAGGATAGTCGTGTCGTTGCGGGCAGGGGGATGCGAGGATTCCTCGATGCGATGGGCTCGTGGAATACCGCAGGGCATGGGGATGCCGGATCCGTGCTTCCTCAAGAAATGTCAGTTTTGGGATCCGAACTTCGCGGTGGTGAACGATGAGTATCGTCTTTCAATGTCCGGTCTGTGGAGAGTGTTATGACGTGCCCCCGCAGCAGGCAGGCATGCAGTTTGTTTGCCTTGGGTGCCGCAACACAATCCTTCTTCCCCATACGGTTCGACCAAACCTGGTCTCCCCGGCCGGTGCCAGAGCACGGCTGGAAGTTCATCGGGCACGCAGTCGAGCCATCCTGTTTGGACTGCTGGGAGTGGCCGTGGCCATTCTGGCTGCGGCAATTCCGGCAATCATCTGGATGAACGGGCAGAAGGGGGCTCCGCCGGCCGGGGCCCCGACGGTCGCCAGTTCGGATTCGAATCGTGCGGCGTCGAACCTGCCCCGCCTGGTGAGGCCGGAAAAACGATCGTCCCTGCCAGCCGCATCCGACGAGACGGCTTCGAGTCAGAAACCCGATTCTGCCGAGTCGGACGATGCCACGAGTGCTTCAGAGATCGTGGGCAATGCCCCCACTGGCAGCGCGGCAGATCATGCCGAGGAGACGTTGTCACAACCAGCCCAGACAACGGTCGGCGAGTCGGCCATTCCGGTGGACAACCAGGAGGCAGTTACCTTCGGCGGATCCGGGTGCCCTGTCGTGGTCGTCGGAAAAGGTGTTTGGGACATCGAGAAGAGTACCATCCGGGCAACCCTTGAGGGCAGCTATGACAAGGGAAGTATGAGAGCCTTGTCGGCTGACGGCCGTTACTTCGCCGCAACCGAACGCGCGGCCCACAGCAACGACAATCCCGTCCACGTCTGGGACACAGCATCCGGAAAGATCTGCCTGAAGATCCCGGACAACTCCAGCCAGAAGATTCAGTTGCTCGAACTGGCCGGTGACCGTGTCTTTCTGGGGCGGCAGTCCTCCGACCGGATGGCAATCTGGAATGTGCCGCAAGCCCGCGAGGAACAAACCATCACCCTGCCGGGACGAAAAGTGGAACCGGCCAACACGGCAATCGCGCACAATGGCCTGTATGTTGCGGCGGTCGACGGGGACAAGCTGGTGGTGATCAAGATCGAAACCGGCCAGACCATGGTTACGATGCGGGCGCCGAAACAGATGGCGACCCGCCGCATGCCCAAACTGCCTCCGGGGATGGTACGCGTGGATCGAGGTGGTTGGATTGTCGACCAGGAGGACGGGGGCACAGCCAACGATTCGGAATGCCGGGCCGTTTATTCGTCTCTCCAGGCCCTCGAGTTCTCCCCCGACAGCCGCGAACTGGTCGCTGTCGCCTCGCATCCGAAGCCTCGGGTGATCTGCTGGAATTACCAGGGGCGCCGAATTCTCGACGCACCACTCCATACGGAGCGAGCCGTATCTGGGCAGAACACCATCACCTGGTTTCCAGGCGGGAAGGCATGGCTCCTGGGTGGCGATGTCTTTGACCGGGAGGCGGGGAAAGTCGTTCTCTCCGTGCGGAAGTCCTCTTCCGATGGCGTCAGGGTCCACGTTCGCGACGACGACCATCTGGTGGGCGCGTTCCCCCACAGCCCCGGCCAGTTGCAGGTTGTAGAAATCCCCTGGGAGGGCATCCGCAAGTCGCTCGGAGAGCTCAAGGACGACGCCCCGGCCCTTCTCAGTCCGGCGCAGCCGGTCAGCATCGTTTTCGAGTTGGGGGCACTCCGCGGTAACCAGAGCACCACCGTCAGCATCCTCGGCGATTCGCTCAAGGCACGGCTGGCTCGCGACGGGCTGAAAGTCGAACAGGGCCAGACCACGTACTTTCGAGTCCGCTTCTCCGAGGAAGCCGGCGATTCGGTCGCGATCTTCGAGCGCCAGTCTCCCTTCGATTGGCGCGGCCGCGATACGGGCCGGCGAGTCCGCGAAGCGGAAGGCAACCTGGTCGTGGAGTTGATAGTTCCCGGAAGCACCGAACCCGTCTGGCGCGATACGCTGTCGGCAGATTCCGACAATGTGTACCATGGCGACATCAACGAGATGCTGGTCCGCGACAGCATGGTCCAGAATCTCGCCGATCGGATGAACGATCTGAGCTTCCCCTATTTCATCCCGAAGTCGGAGGATCTCTTGGCGCTGCCGGTGGTCATGCAGTAACTTGCGATCCAAAAACGTCTTGCGGCGGGTCGGCCTCCCAGGCCTGCAACAACCGTCTCCAACCGGCCCATCGCACTTGCCAGCCAGTTTGCCCGCGCCGTATAGTGGAGCCAATTCGCTCCACGGTCGCCCGCAGGTCCCTGCTGTCCTGCCAGAACTGAGGTTTCTCGCCATGCCCAACCGGATCCACCGACGTGCGTTCCTTCATCAATCGGCAGCTGCTGGGGCCGCAATCGGGCTGGTCGGGGCGTTGCCCCGAATTCAGACCGCCAGGGCAGCAACTGCGGCCAACGACGAGATCCGGGCCGCCTGCGTGGGCCTGAACAGCAAAGGCAACCACCATATGGGCGGTCTGGAAAGCGTCGACGGCTGCGCCGTGACCGCCCTGTGCGACGTTGACCAGTCGGTCCTCAACACGCGAGCCGACCAGCTCGAAAAGAAGAGCGGTCGCAAGATCAAACGCTTTACCGACTATCGCAGGCTCGTCGAGGACTCCGATATCGACGTGGTAAGCGTCGCGACTCCCAATCACACGCACACCCTGATCGGCATCGCGGCCATGCAGGCCGGCAAGGACGCCTATATCGAGAAGCCCTGCTCCCACAACATCTGGGAAGGGCGGCAGTTGGTCAATGCGGCCCGCAAGTACCAGCGGATGTGCCAGCATGGAACCCAGGGGCGCAGCTCCCCCGCCATTCGCGAAGCCATCCAGAAGGTGCACGAGGGGCTGATCGGCGAGGTCTACATGGCCCGCGGCATCTGTTTCAAATGGCGTCCCACCATCGGCCACACTCCCGACGAGCCGGTCCCCGCCGGCGTGGACTACGACCTGTGGCTTGGCCCGGCTTCCCAACGTCCGTTCAGCAAGAATCGCTTCCACTACAACTGGCACTGGAACTGGGATTACGGCAACGGCGACATGGGCAACCAGGGCGTCCACGAAATGGACATGGCCCGCTGGGGCCTCGGCGTCGGCGCTCCCTCGCGCATTCATGCCGGTGGGGGGCATTACATGTTCGACGACGACCAGGAGACGCCCAACACCCTCGTCTGCATCTTCGAGTATCCGGAGCAGAAGAAGATGCTCGTTTTTGAAACCCGCCACTGGATCACCAACCAGGAAGGGTTCGGCACCAGCCCCTCGTCGAATGCGGTGGGGGTGACGTTCTACGGCTCGGAAGGCTATCTGCAGGTCTACTACTTCGGCTACCGGACCTTCCTCGGCAAGGATCGCCAGCCGGGCCCCGGGCGTGAAGAAGGCTCCAACGAGTACGAGCGGTTTATCGCCGGAGTGCGCAGCCGCAAGCCCGAAGATCTCGGCGTGGAGATCGAAGACGGCCACCTCTCCTCGGCCCTCTGCCACCTGGGCAACATCTCCTATCGGCTCGGCCGCACGATCAACTTCGACCCGGCCCGGGAGACTTTTCCCGGCGATGCCGAAGCCACCGCCATGCTCTCGCGCAACTACCGCCAGCCCTTTGCCGTACCGGAGATCAAGGCCTGAGCTACCGGCCCGTCGCGGACGCATTGCGACGCGCGACGACATGCTGGAAGTTCTCGAGCCGCTCGATCTGCCCGAGTCGTGCCTTGCGGAAGGCCATCCCAGCGCCGCATCCAAACCCGCGGAGGCACCATCCCTCTGGAAACCGGATTGGCTGACACGACTGCCGCCGAGGCCAGGCACAGCAGGATCTCCGTGGGCTGGTTCATGGCAACCCCCTCCTTGGGGGTGTGTTCCCGATTGAAGGCGTCCGGGGCCTCCAACAAGCCGCGTTTCCGGCCTCCCCTCGGCCCTGGGATCATGCCCCGCGGTGCCGCAAGCGATCCAGCCCCACGGCAGCGATGATGATCAGGCCGATCACGACCCCTTGGACATAGTTGGGGATCCCGATCAGATTGCAGCCGTTGCGGAGCACGGCGATGATCAAGGCCCCAACCAGCGATCCGAGCACGCTCCCTTCGCCGCCGCTGAGCGAACCTCCGCCGATCACGACGGCTGCGATGATGTCGAGTTCCATGCCGGTTGCCGCGGTCGGATCGCCGAGCGTCAGTTCCGCGAACTGCATGACACTGGCCACGCCGGCCAGCGCCCCGCCGAGCGTGTAGATCCAGATCCGCACGAGCCCGACGCGGATACCGCAGAGCCGAGCGGTCACCTCGTTCGACCCCACCGCAAACACGTGACGTCCAAAGGCCGTGTAGCGAAGCATGCCTGCCATCAACAGGCTCAAGCCGAACAGCAGCCACACGCCCGGCGCGATCGAGTACCACACCCCGGGAGTCGGCTCGATATTCATCACGCCGTCGAGCCACGATGGACCGGGGTCAACGGTCGACTCGTCGGCCAGTCCTTTGGCAATGCCGCGAAGGATCTGCATCATTCCCAGGGTGACAATGAAAGGAACGATGCCCAGCAGCGACACGGTTGCCCCGTTGACGAAGCCGCAGAAGGCGCACACGCCCACAGCCGCCAGGGCCGCCATGAGTGGCAACTGAATGCCCGGTTCACCCCCCCCTGCCCCGTGCTTGAGAACCAGCCCCGCGATCACGGTCCCCAGGGCGATCATCGATCCCACGCTCAAGTCGAGCCCGCCGGCGATGATCACGACGGCATGGCAGAAGAATGTCTGCGTGTGGTAGAGCGAGTGAAAAGTCTCGGGGGCGGCCAGCAGGAAGAACACATAAACGAACGCCAGCCCTGCAAAGGGTCCCAGCGCCGACATCGCACCTTTCAACCGATCCCACATCGCTACGGACCTGCGTCTTCCTTTCTTAGAGACTGCCACTCATCTGCCGACTGTCTCACTTTTCATCCTGGAGTGCCGGGGGAAACAAGGCCGCAGTGGCCCCTGATTGCCAAGAGCCCGCTATCACCCTACTCCCGCGGATCCCGTGTCCCAACCTGTTTTTTGATGCCTGGGCAGTCAAAACACAAGGGCGACGGGCGAAAGCCTGGCTCGTCACGATCTCCCGGTGGGTGGCCATACGGATCTTCCATGCAGACATCATTAGTCGTTCGAAGCATCCACTTCCGGCTTGATCAGGGCCTGGATTTCGTCGGAGTCAAGATTGTCGGGAGTGATCGAGACGACCCGCGTGGGAATCCGTTTCTCGACCGTTTGGCCTGCTATGACCGCCAGGGCCGCCTTGACTCCCTCATATCCCATTCCATAGGGATCCTGGGCGATCAGCCCGTGGATCGAACCGGCCCGCATGGCCTGGATCAGACTGTCGCCAGCATCGAAGGCCACGAACTTCACCTTCCCTGTCAGTTTGGACGTCTCCAGGGCACGCAGCATCCCGAAGGCAACCGGCTCGTTGGGGCAGAAGATCCCGTTGACTTCCTGCCCGTACTTGTTCAAGAGGTTTTGCGAGACCTTCATGGCCGAGTCCTTCGTCGTTCCCGCATACTGGTTGGAGGAGAGCACCTTGACCTCGGGGTACTTCTCCATCAATTCCGCCAGGAATCCCTCTTCGCGCTCGTCGTTGCTGGCCGATCCCTCCTGGTAACGCAGAAGGATCACATTGCCTTTGCCCCCCATGACTTCCGCCAGACGACGCGCGGCCATGCGTCCGCCTTCCGTATTGTCGGTGGCCACGAAACTGCTGTGAGCGTCTGAGTCGAGGGCCGAGTCGATCACAACCACGGGAATTCCCCTGGCCACCGCCTGCTCGACCGGACGGGCCAGGGCCGACGCGTCCAGCGGAGCCAGTACAATTCCGTCCACCTGGCGGCTGACGAAGTTCTGGACCACGTCGATCTGGCCGCGTCGATCGCCTTCACTGGACGGCCCCTGCCAAACGATTTCCGCCCCCGCTTCCTTCGCTGCGGCGGCCGCTCCGGCATGGACGGCCTTCCAGAAGGTGAACGTCGTCGCCTTGGGAATCACCGCGATCTCCATTCTCCCGCCACCTCGCGGGCCGGCCCCGGCCGACCCTCGGTCCTTCTGCTGTCCACAGCCGGTCGGCAGCCAAAGCGCAGTTGCCAGAGCCGCGATCGTGATCAAACGCATCCGCACAGGATCCTCCTTCCGGTTCTTGTCAGAAAACCCGCGTGGCATCGATGTTACCTTGGCATCGACGGGCATGTCCAGCGATCGGGATGCCGTCGACGGTGTGCCAGGCAACGTGCCGTATCGCCCCAGTTGCCGCCAAGCAACCGCCAATCGACGAGAAATCGAGCCTCTCCTCACAACACACCCTGCGATGCGACCAGTGCGCCGTGCCCAATCGTCGGGCTCGCAGCACCTTCCCCTGGCGACCGAATGCCCATGCCCTCAAGTTGAGGGGAACGGCCATGACCGGTCAGTGCAAGTCAAGGCGCCATTGGGGTTTGCGCAACGCGGCCGGAATTGGCTGCCGTGACACTCACGACCATCGACAAAATCTCCTGGAATCCGGCAAGAAACGTTTGGCAAACACCCGCTCGGCGGATATGATAAGCCCAGCATACCATTGAGCCCCCCTCCCTGAAGAGCGTTCCGATTCTGAGTTCGATTCGCCCGCGTGCGTCAGTGAGCGGGCCCGTGATGGACCGGTTGCTTTCCCCTCCCGCCAGCCCCGAATCGGTACCGTGAGAGGGTCGATCCACTCGGAGTCCGGAGGGCTCCGAACGACCCTGTCCAGTACCGCCTACCACCCGCAATCACCCAGTTGCATCGGTACCTGGTAGTGCAAGATGGCACGCACTGGACGCACCTATCTCCGCCGTGGTTCCAGCTCCCAAGCGGTGCTGGCTCTGGTCGTCGCCATCTCGGCACTCCCCCTCCTGGGGTGGCTGTGGCTGGAGAACTGGTGGGGCGGAGCAGCAACCGACGGCCCCCTGACCTGCACTCCCATCCGCGGCACATTCATCCACGAGATTGTCGAGAAGGGCACCCTTGAGTGTGCGTCGAACGTGGAGGTGAAGTGCGGCGTCGATGTGAGTGGCTTCTACTCGACGGAGATCCTCGAGGTGGTTCCGGAAGGGACCAGCGTCCAGCCGGGCGATTTCCTCATCCAGCTCGATTCCAGCCCGTTGGAGGAGCTGTTCTTACGCCGGACGATCCTCTGCAACCAGTATCAGGCGGCCCTGACCCAGACAGAGTCCTGGCTGCAGACGTGCAGGTACAACCTCGACGAATACGTGCATGGGCTTTTCCCCCAGGGTCAACAGCGACTGGCCGACTCGCTGGCGCGGGCCGAGGAGAACCTTCGTCAGGCAACGCAGACCTTTCACTTTTCGGAATCGATGTACCGCCGGGGATTCATCACGCAGATCTCGCTGGAGGCCGACGAGTATGCGATGCAACGGGCCCAGATCGAGGCCGACACCTGGAAGTGCTGGAGAACTTCCGCAGCAAGAAGCGTCTGAACGACCTGGAAAGCTCCCTGGCCGTTGCGGAGGCCAGTGTCCGCTGGCGCCGGCATGTGCTCGACCTGAGCCTCAAGGAACTCAAGAAGATCGAGCAGCAGATCGGCAACTGCCGGGTTACGGCACCCACGGCCGGCCAGGTGGTTTACGCCCACATTCATCACAACGGGCACAGCCACCTGATCGAGCCGGGCGCGTTTGTGTGGCGCGACCGGGTTCTGATCCTCCTTCCCAACTCCGCGGAGATGCACGTCAAGGTCCAAATTCCGGAGATCAAGGTGGCGCATGTCCGCAGCGGGCAGAAGGTCCGTATCCGTTTCGAGGCTTTCCCGGGTGCCGAGCTGATCGGCAAGGTGCGGCTCGTCGACGAGTTTCCTTCACCCACCGGCTATTGGGGGCCGCAGATCAAGTCGTATGAGACCACTATCTCGATCGATCGCAGCAGCATCCAGGCCGCGTCGCTCGACCTGCGGCCGGGATTGACCGCAGAGCTCTTCATCGAGGTGGATGAGCAGGCCCAGCGCATGATGGTTCCTTCCCAGGCGGTTCTCAAGCACGGCGCGAAGAGCTACTGCATTACCCACGGCCGCCGCGGTTTCCAGGCGCACGAGGTCAAGACAGGGGGCACGAACGGTAAGTACGTGGTGATTCGCGAGGGCCTCGAAGAAGGGCAGGCGATCGTGCTCGGAGCGTCGAAGTACTGCAAGGAAGTCGAGCTTCCACCGCTGGAGGAAGTCGGCCGGTTCGCGCAGCGGTAGGCCCGATCAGCCTGGCGTGTCGAGATAGGGATCCTGTCCCATCTGCCGCTGCATCTTCTTGCGCTGCTTCTCGAAGTACATCAAGGCCTTGCGATCGCGGAAGTGTTTTCGCTCGACGCTCCGCTGCGCTTTCTTGAACAGCCGTTCGTACCTGTCGAAACCGTCTTCCTGGTCTTTCCCCAGATCCTCCAGCCGGTGCCCCTTCTTCGGCCCCAGCCCGGCCAGGAGAAGCTCGTCGTCGAGTCCCAGATATTGGCGATACGTTCCAGGATCCCCCTGGCGTCCGCAGCGTCCGATGAGCTGGCGGTCGATCCGCGCCGAATCGTGCATCTCGGTGCAGATCACGTGAAGACCTCCCAGTTCCTTGATCCCTTCTCCCAGCTTGATGTCGGTGCCGCGGCCTGCCATGTTGGTCGAGACGGTCACCTTGCCCTGTTGGCCGGCCTCGGCCACGATGTCGGCCTCAATCTCCACATGGTGCGCGTTGAGCACTTTGTGTTCGATGCCTCGCTCACTCAGCATCTTCGAGATGACCACCGACTTGTCAATCGAACGGGTGCCAATCAGCACCGGCCGCCCCGTGGCATGCACCTCGCAGATCTCGTCGACAATGGCCTCCCATTTCCGCTGCTCGTACCCGAATACCCGCGACGGCAGCGGACTGCGGATCACCGGACGGTTCGTCGGGACGGGAACCACCTGGCAACGGTAGATCTTCCGCATCTCGCGGGCCGAGGACGCCGCCGTACCGGTCATTCCCGCCAGATGCTTGAAGCGGAGAAAGAAGTCCTGCACGGTGACCCTGGCCGCCTGCCCCGTGGCCACGGTCACCTCGACCCCCTGCTTGGCCTCCACCGCTTGATGGATTCCGTCGCGCCACTTGCGTCCTTCGGACATGCGACCGGTGAACTCGTCGACGATCACGATTTCGCCGTCGACGACCACGTATTGCCGGTCATAGTGGAACTCGCGTTCGACCTTGATCGCCCGCTCGACGAACTGATAGATGTGGAACATGCCCACCTTGTCCATCTCGGGCGGTTTGGGCAGGAGCCGGGCCTTTTTGCGCCCTTCGCGCGTAAGCTCGGCCGACTTCCGGTCGTAGTCGTACTCGAAATCCTCGTCCTCGATGAACTCGTTGACGGATGCGGCGGCCCATCGATAGCACTCCACCTCCAGTTCCTGCTCCTCAGTGGGCAGGGCGCTGATGATCAGCGGGGTGCGGGCTTCATCGATGAGGATGCTGTCGGCCTCGTCGACGAGCGCGAAGAATGGATCCCGTTGGACGGGCTCCTCGCTGCTCCCATCCCTGTGGTCGGAGAGCATGCCCCCAATGAGGTCCTTCTGCCCTTCCTGAATCCGCCGCAGCAGCAGGCGATCGCGAAGGAAGTCGAACCCGAATTCCTTCGCGGTTCCGTAGGTCACGTCGCAGGCGTAGGCCTTGCGGCGTTCCGGCTGGGGCTGCTGCGTCTGGATGACTCCCACCGAAAGACCCAGCGCGCGGTAGATCGGCCTCATCCAGTCGGCATCGCGCTTGGCCAGGTAGTCGTTGACCGTGGCCAGGTTGCAGCCCTTGCCGGCAAGGGCAAATAGATACATCGGCAGCGTGGCTGTCAGCGTCTTTCCTTCGCCGGTCTGCATCTCGACGATCGACTGGTTGAACATGGCGATACCGCCGAGGAGTTGAACGTCGAAATGCCGCATGTTCATCGTCCGCCGTCCGGCCTCGCGAACCAAGGCGTAGGCCTCGGGCAACAGGCGGGCCAGCGGTTCGCCGCTGCGGGCCCGGTAACGAAGGGAGAGACTCTCCTTCTTCAGCTCGTGATCGGTGAGTTTCTGGTACCCCGGCTCGCAAGAGGCGATTTTCGGCAGGAGTTGCGCCCAGCGGATCAGCCGGCCCCGGCGGGTCACCGGAGCTATCGACTCGATCCGTCCAGTCAATCCGCCGGAGATTCTGCGGACGTCGAAGTTCTGATCTGCCATGGGTTGTCGGGGCTTGCCAGGGGATGCGGGGCACCGGCCAAAGAGGGCCCCGTCGGGAGTCTTTTCTGAACCTTCTCGTTTAACCCGACCGGCGCAAGGAATCGGCCTCCTCCCTCGCATTTCGGACTGGTGCCGGGATGGGCAAGAAGTGCTGCAATTCTCTATTATATGTTCGGTCCGAGTCTTCGCATCGGAGGGGCCGTTTCCCCCGAGATTGTCCGACGCCGGCCGCAACCATGCTCCGCGCAGCCCGCGCATCCGGCACGTCGGCCCGAAGGCAGACCGCTTGCGAATGCCTGCCTTGGTCCCCATAATCCACTGAACCGGCACAAAACACACAAATTGACAACGCCGTGGCAAACTGCGGCAAGACAGAGGCCCTCATGATGCACCGCTGGCTCACAGGAACCATCGTTCTGACCGTATTGGGAACAGGCCTGGCCACGGGCGGGGAACCGTCCCGACCGGAAATGATGTTCTCCGATACTTCTCGGCTCGGCCGCCCGTGCGCCAAGGACCCGGCGGTGGTCCGTTTTGACGACCGGTACTGGATGTACTTCTCGCTGCCGCCCCATGCGGACAAATCCAAAGCGTCTGGCTGGTCGGCCGGCATCGCCCGCAGCGGCGATCTGGTTCATTGGGAAAAGGTGGGAGAAATCGTGGGGGGTGAGCCTGGCAGCCCCGAATCGAAAGGTCTTGCCGCTCCCGAAGCGATCGTGCTCGACGGGAAGGTGCACTTGTTCTACCAGACCTATGGAAACGGCCCCAGGGACGCCATTTGCCATGCCGTGTCGGACGATGGCATCCACTTCCAGCGGGACACCACCAACCCGATCTTCCGGCCAACGGGCGACTGGACCGCCGGTCGGGCGATCGACGCCGAGGCTTTCCCGCACAACGGCAAGCTGTTTCTCTACTTCGCCACGCGGGACCCGGAGATGAAGATCCAGATGCTTGGGGTCGCGGCGGCGGACCTGGGGAGCAATTTCGGACGAGACGCCTGGACCCAGATGGCCGACGGACCGATTCTCAAGCCGGAACTGGCCTGGGAGCAGGAGTG
The DNA here is from genome assembly GCA_964563135.1 of uncultured Planctomycetaceae bacterium. Lineage (GTDB taxonomy): Bacteria > Planctomycetota > Planctomycetia > Pirellulales > Thermoguttaceae > JAAYAY01. The sequence continues at coordinate 10,291 of CAZLWV010000115.1, read as the reverse complement.
CATCGAGGCGGCCACGCTTTGCGAGCACGACGGCCGGCTCTACATGTTCTACGCCGGAGCCTACAACAACAAGCCGCAGCAGATCGGCGTGGCCGTCAGCAGCGACGCCATTCACTGGACTCGCATGTCGGATGAGCCTTTGCTGCCGTGCGGGTCCCCCGGTGAATGGAACAGTTCGGAATCGGGGCACCCTGGGGTTTTCATCGACAACGACGGCAGCGGCTATCTGTTCTTCCAGGGGAACAACGACCAGGGAAAGACCTGGTTCCTCTCGAAAATGGACCTGCACTTCGACGGTCCATTTCCGTATCTTGTCCGTCCAGGCGACGGCCGAGAGTTTCGGCTGGCCAGCCCCCGATTGCCCCAGTGACCGCGATTGCCGACACCTCGGTCCGCCCGTGGGGTTCATCTATTGGGGCCTGTATCGCCCATGAAGGTCTCCCACGGCCTTGGAGGCAGTACGGGCTCTATCGGAACCGATAGATAGCGAGCCGGTCCGGAAGCGGCCCGGCTTGAGGTGAAACCGCTGGCGGACCGGGAGTCGAGCATGGTTTCCACCCCACCGTTTGTGGCGGCGGGACAGCGTGTCTAGGGAACCCCTGGCAAACCGGTGGTTGCGTCGACCACCGGCGCGGCGATCGCCGCGCTTTTGCCAGCGACGGTTGGGACGTACCGGCGCGTGACCGATACATTCCAATCGCTCGGCTCCCGGCCGTCAGGGCTTGTACTGACCAGCGGCCGGCGTCATACGTCGCAGAGGGAGACGGCTTCGCGCAAGGAAGTCGCGGGGTCGCGAGTGGGGATGAACTCCTGAGCGACGAGCCCTTGATAGCCTGTCTCAACGATCGTACGCATGATCGGCGGGTAGTTGATCTCCTGGTTGTCATCAATCTCGTTTCGTCCCGGATTGCCGGCCGTGTGATAGTGGCCGATATAGGGGGCGTTTGCCTTAATCCGGCGGATAATATCCCCCTGCATAATCTGGACGTGGTAAACGTCAAACAGGATCTTCATACGCTCAGACGCGATCTGCTTGCAGACCTCCACGCACCACTCGACCGAGTCGCCCATGTAGTCGGGGTGTCCCTTCATCTCCTCGTCGACGCGCGAGTTGAGCACCTCCAGGATCAAGGTGGTCTTCTTTTCCTCGGCGTAGCCAACCACCTTCTTGAGCCCCTTCACGGTGTTCTCGAGCCCGACGTCGTCCGGAATCCCGTGCCGGAATCCGGGGAAACAGATCACGTTCGGAAAACCGGCAGCGGCACAATCGTCGATGGCCTTCTTGGTCTTTTCGATGCACATCTCCCAGTTGGCTGGATCGTTGAAGCCGTGGACGAATCCGTGGCTGTTGGCCAGCCCGCAGATCAGATTGTACTTCTTGAGGGTTGGCCAGCCCGGCGGATCGACCAGTTCGACCGACTTGACCCCCAACTCGTTGCACAGTTTGCAGAGCTCTTCGAGCGACATGGGCTTTGAGGAGCAATCGCCTGTGAAGCACCACTCGCAGACAGACTGATGGATCCGTCCGTTGACCACGGCCGGCCCTTCCGTGCTCGCTCGGCGTCGCCGTCCCCTTCGTTCCTGGGCCGAGCCGATCTGAGCGGCACCGGTTGCTGCCGCAGCCACTGCGCCGGCCGTCGCGGCCAGCATGTTTCGCCGGGATAGACGCATGGAGAATCTCCTGAAAATCGATGGCAGGGTCTGATGTTCCGATTGCCCGACGCGAAGCGTCATTTCCGATTCAGCCTACTCCAGGGGGGATCTGGATGCAAGCTGCACTCTTGCCGGATCGGAGCTGCGCGAGCGACCTCAGCGATCGCTCACCGCACTCTATCTTGCACCGGTGGCGGCCCTCGCGCCCGAAAGCAGGCTCCATTTCTGATAGGCCTCTTCGATTTCCTCCCCCGATGCCTCGCCGTCCCACAAGGCAATGCCGTAGACGAGACAGAGCGGCTGCCCCGATTCCAGCTTGAGCGGCTCCTTCCAGAGGTTGAGAGTCGCGGCCAGATAGGCAAACGGCTCCGGCATGGTGAACATGGTCGCCGGATGACGCAGGTTTCCGGGATGGTCGAAAACGGCGACGGTGATCCCGGCATCTTCGGCTGGAACAACATAGGCACACCACGGGCTGCGAGTTACCTTCTCCTTGCCGCGGACGACCGTGCCTGTGTCTCCGCCCCGATACACGAATCGGCCCGTCCTGTCCAGCGACTGGACCAGACGGCATCCCAACCCGTAGTAGTGTTCCCCGCCGAGTTCCACCGACTCGCGGTTGCCGGCCGGCAAGAGCTCCGTCGACCATGTGACCATCGTCGCTGCCAGGCCATCGGCCTTCACCAACTCGATCGTTCGCTTTTCCTGGATAGCAGGTGACTGGGCGTCTGGTGCCACCCAGTCGAGTCTTTGCGTGAAGGAGACCCGCGAACAGTCCGCGACCGTTTCCATCTTGGGTGGTTCCAGACCGCTGGGTACCTGCCGCCCGCCCTGCGGAGTCTCCGTCCAGAAAGTCACACCGTCGGCCGCCACGGCGAACATGACACCATGATGATGAAGATGATCGGCCGGCGCGTCGCGCAGCACCTGCACCCCTTTCGGCGTGAACAGTTCCTTGATGTAGGGCTTGTACGGCGAGCCATCGTGTCGGTACTGGAGCACGGGTAATTCACCGGAAAAAACCACCACGAAAGTCTCGTTCTGCACGACACGAAACGGGGCCTGTTCCGCGCCCAGCACGGCCGAGGTCATGGCAATCACGACGAGAGCAAGAACTGCAAATCGACGAGCACCGTTCATAGTTCGCCTCCTTCCGGTCATTTCCCCCATCCGGCCCGTGCCGGACAGAATCAACCACACCATCACACCATGGATCCCGGCCACCACCTCACTTCGTCAACTGCTGGATCCCGAAATCGGCCGCCGCGCGAAACATCCGGGCCAGGTCCTCCTCGCACACCTGCTGCGTCCTGGTGGCCGGCTCGGGCCGGAACAGTCCGTCGTGCGAAGGAGTATTGGCCTGAAACGCCCTGAGGACTACCGTTGCCTGGCCGTCGCGCCACTGGACGTGCACCTGGCGGACCGATTTTCTATCGGAGTCGAGCACGAGGCGGAGACGCTCCGGTGAGCCGTCCTTTCTGGTGACCAGGATCGACATGCGGCCATCTTCACCGGACTCAGCGCTGACCGCAAAGAGCTGCTCAAAGATCCCCGGGGCCATCGTGGCGGCCTTGAGGGCCCCGGCCACGGTGCGGATCCTGATCAGGTCGGCCTCGCTGGCAAGCATCGGCGGTTCACCGGCCGGCACGGCGGGTCCCGTGCCCTGAAACAGGGTATCTTCCGCCAGCAACCACAGGCTTGATCCGCCCCCGAGTACCAGTCGGCCGAACTTGCCGGTATTGGCCTCCAGCTTGAATCGGCCCTGTCGATCGCGTGCAAGGAAGGCTTCCATCGAGAACAGATTCTGGTTCGCCTTGTCGCCGACGGACACTGCCAGATCGACGACATGGCAGCGTCCCTCCTCAGGCGGATCCGCCATGATGGTCGCCGCACGCTGGACGAGTTCCAAGGCAATCTGAACGCTGGTCAGCGGTCGTTTCTCCATGGAGAGCCGGACATCGCCGGGAAGATCCTGGGCGAAGAACTGGACGGTTCTCTCCAGAGTCTGCGGCATGGCAGCGATGGCCGTGTAGTGGCCGAGTCCTTCGAGCCAGATCACCTTGTCGGCAATCCCGAGCGCATCGGCGAGCCGTTCGGTGCACTCGCGGGGAATGACATGGTCTTCGGCGGCATTCACCATCACGATCCGCCCCTTCTGGGCCAATCCGCGCAGCCCTGCCACATGGGTGAGCGGATCGACCTGGCGCAGCGCATCCTGGAAACGTTTCTGTTCCTCGGGCGGAAGCGTGCGGATCATCTCGCTCAAGCTGCGGGTCTCCTCGGCATGATCGATGATCTTGATGAGATCGCCTCCTCCGAGGACCAGAAACACTCGGCTCAGCCGAGGTTCTTCGGCCGCCCCGGTGGCGGCAACGATCGCGCCGAGGCTGATGCCCGTGATTCCCAGGTGTTCCCGATCAACTTCCGGACGCGAAGCCAGCAGATCCACCGTTCGGCGAATCTCCGGCCGTGCCTGGGCCAGAGCACCGACGAAACGGACAGGCTGGTGGACCAGTGCCCGTGTCCCCTCCTTGGGACTCCGCTCGCCGTAGTACGGCAGTTTGAACATCAACGCCGGAATGCCTCGCGAGGCGAGCATCGAACACGTCATCCGTTCGAGCTGGAAGTCGCCATCGAGAATGTGCATGCAGATCACCGCCGGCCGAGGCGAACTCCACGTCTTGTAGCCATCGGGCAGATAGTACTCGGCCGGAATCGTGTTGTTCTGCGGCAGGTCCGAAATCACCGGCGACGGGTACGCCAGGTAGTGGACGGAGAAGCCGCTCATCGCCGCGACGGATTGGACCCGGTAGCAGAACGGTTTGCCGTCATGCGTCTCCGAAACCGTGATCTCCTCCACCACACCGGGATCATCTGCGGCCAAGCCGCAGGCCGTGATTCCAAGGGCCGGACCGGCGGCCAGCCAGGAAACCACAACCAGTCGCAGCGATGCTTCAGGCAGGCGGAAGTGCATGGGGGGATTCTCCGTCCTCGTGGAAATCGAATGGCCTCATTATAGGGGCTCGCTCAGGGCGAGCAACGCCGCCAGACAGCGGCACACGGCCCCGGTGGGAGCCGCACGGCGGCAGCACGCCATCACACGCTGGGGTCCCAATGCCGCACCCGCGGTTGACGTTGACGTGGGCGCTTGGATTTCGACCCCAATTCCATTATCCTGAGCACAACCACCGCCCCTTCCGCGCCGTCGCGAGGAACCTCCAGTTGCCATGCGGCGCTCGCAGCACGGCCGCCGGCGGCCCGAGCCTGCCGATGTTGCAGCCCTCCCGTTCCCTGTGCAGTTACGATCATGCGAGACATCCGAATTGCCGCGGCCCAGTTCGAGGCCCGCGACGCCGACAAGCACTACAACTTCTGCCGGATCGAATCGCTGGCCCGCCGGGCCGTCGAAGAGGGAGCCGAGATTGTCAGTTTTCACGAGTGCTGCATTTCTGGCTATACCTTCCTCCAGACCCTCAACCGCGGCGAGCTCGAAGCCCTGGCAGAACCCGTGCCCGGCGGCCAGAGCACCCGTCGCCTGGAGCAGCTCGCGCGGGATCTGGGGGTCGCGATCCTGGCCGGTCTGGTGGAGGTCTGTGAGAACAAGCTCTACAACACCTACATCGCCGTCGACCCGGTGCGAGGCTACGTCACCAGCTTTCGCAAGTTGCACGCTTTTGTCAGTCCCCACCTGAGTTGGGGCGACCGGATCGAGGTCTTCGAACTTTGCGGCATCCGTTGTGCGATCCTCATCTGCTACGACAACAACCTCGTCGAGAATCCACGGATTGCTGCGCTCCAGGGAGCGGAACTGATTTTTGCCCCCCACGTGACCTGTGGCCTGCCCAGCCCCATGCCCGGGCGAGGCAAGATCGATCCTAAACTGTGGGAAGACCGGCATCGGGATCCGGTGCCCTTGCGGCAGGAATTCGATGGCCCCAAGGGGCGAGCCTGGCTGATGCGGTGGTTGCCCGCCCGTGCCTACGAGAACGGCCTCTACTACGTGTTCACCAACCCCATCGGCGTCGACCACGACACGATCAAGACGGGCGGCGCCATGATCATCGACCCGTTTGGAGAGATCATCGCCGAGTCTCGCGCCCTCGACGACGACGTGGTCGTCGGGCTCTGCACGCCCGAGAAGATGGAGCTTTCCGGCGGGCGTCGCTACCTTCGCGCCCGTCGGCCCGAACTCTATGGCAAACTGGTTGAACCTCTGCCGCCGGGACAGCAGCCCGAAGTCAACCCCGGCTGGCGGTTGCCGCACCAGGAGAAGTGATGGGAGCTCCTGTCTCAGCACGGCGCGCATCGCGCTCCGCCGGGATGAACGTCGAAGAAAGCAGCTATTGAGTCCTGCATGGATCGTGAAACGACGGCGATCAGCGAGAACCCGGTTTCTGGGGAGGCAGCGCACCGATGTATGCCACAATCAGCAGCGGAATCAGAAAATCCCCAAATAGTGCGTAATACCACCCATGATCGGCAACCTTGCTGGAGATCTCGCTCCGCTCGCCTGCAGCGATCCGGACTGAAAACCACTCTGAGAGGACCCGTCCCATGCGCAACGCCCTTCTGACCTCGCTCTTCCTTCTGGTTGCGATCCCCGCCGCGGCAGCTGAGCCGTCCGGCTCGTGGACCTATCGAGGCGATGAGCTTCGCCCCTTCTGGCTCACCGGCACCATGTACGGTGAAAGCGGCCTGTTCGTCAGACAGCCCGAGGATGCACCGCCTTCGATCACACTCCTGCTGGTACCCACGAAGATCCTCTCGGTCTCCAGTTCGTCGGGCGAAACGAGCTACACTGCCGGGACGGACTATGTGTGGGTCCCCGGTTCCCGGCAGATCACGCTCCCCCCCGGATCTCGCATCCCCAGCAAGGCCCCTGAAGATCTTCGCCGGCCGGCCGGTTCACAGCGTCATCGACTCACGCACCGCGACGGAAACGGCGAGATCCTGTTCGGTGCAGGGCACGAGTACCACGACATGCAGACCGTCGTTACCTACCAGTTCCGCCCCGACCAGTGGGCCGGTCCCAGGCCAACCTTTGCCGGCGACCGGCTCCCGGCCACCGTCAACAAACTCTCCGAAAAGCGCCCGGTGAAAATCGCGCTCCTTGGCGACAGCATTTCGACGGGCTGCAACGCCTCGGGTTGGGCGGGCACGGCCCCCTTTCAGCCCCCGTACCAGGACCTGCTTGTGCTTCACCTCGAAGCTTCCTACGGAGCGGATGTCACCCTGGAAAATTTCGCGGTCGGCGGCACCGACACGGCCTGGGGGCTGGCCAATATCGAGAAGCTGATCGCGACGGACCCGGATCTGGTCATCCTGGCCTTCGGCATGAACGACGCAGCGGGGCGCACGCCAGAAGACTATCAGGCCAATACTCGAGCCATGATCGAAGCGGTTCGCAAAGCGCGGCCAGCAACCGAATTCATCCTCATTGCCACCATGCTCGGCAACAAGGACTGGACGACCCTGAACCACCAGCGGTTTCCCCAGTACCGTGATATGCTCGCCCAACTCTGCGCTCCCGGGATCGTGCTGGCCGATATGACGTCACTTTGGGAAACCCTTCTCCAGTCCAAGAAAGACTGCGACCTGACCGGAAACGGCGTCAACCATCCCAACGATTTTGGCCACCGTCTCTACGCCCAGACACTTTCGGCGCCCCTTATCCCGCCGGCCCCCGAGGCCAGGTAGCAACTGGAAGACCCGCCGCGGAACCAGATGCCACGCGCCTGGGCGCGACGTTTCCCAGAATGATCTCCGTCGGGATGCGTGCCCCGCGTCTGATTCTTGTGGAAGCACCGGATAGCCTCCGCCCCCCTCGCAGTTTCCCGGCCCGCCTCTTCCGACTGCCGGAAAATTTGCTACAATTCCACTTATCTGCCGTGCGGCAATTGGCCGATTTAGCCTCTACTGCTTCGCGGCGGTGGCCAGCTCGGACAGGTCGCACCGAGGCCGAAGTCCAACCGAGAACAGGAGTTGTGACGACTCCTTTCTCCTTCGCACCTCGCCCCAGTCCCACTGGCGGCGTGCCCCGCCGACAACTCCTGCAACTACCCAAGGCGCCGTAGCCAAGCGGCTAAGGCAGTGGATTGCAAATCCACCATCCCCGGTTCGAATCCGGGCGGCGCCTCTCGACATAAGCCCTTACCCAGTAAGGGCTTTTTTCATGCCGTGAAGACGCGGAGACGGGATTCCCCTCCATCTTCCCCTCCGTTTCCCCTCCGTCCGCCTTCCAGGTCGGGAACGTAGGCGTTGTACTCGGCCAGTTGCCGCTCGGCCCACTTCCGGTAGTGCTCCGTGGTCGCGGCGCACGCATGGCCCATCTGGTTTTGCAGCTGGGGGTTCGCCCAGTTCAGCCGGGCATGGGCGTATCGGAAGGCATGGAAGCCGTAGGTGTGGCAGCAATCGTTGCACTCGTGGCCCTCTTCCCCCTCCTTCGGGCATGGCAGGTGAATGCCGGCCGCCTTCTGGATCCGGTAGAACTCCGCGTAGAGGCTCCGCTTATTGTGGTTCCACGGGAGAAGCCGGCCATCGGCCCCTGCGATCTTCTCCAGATACGGAAGGGCCGCCCGGATCTCTGGCCGCGAGTCTTTCCGCCCTTTCAGGTCTGCAGCCCTGGCAAGTACCCGGCCGGTCTTGTAGTCGACGTTCTCCCACCGTAGCCGAAGAACCGATTCGATCCGGGCTCCGGTTACCCAGCAGGTGACGAACAGGGCTTGCCACCAGTCACCTGGTGTGACGTTCTCGGGCAGACACTGGTGGAGCTTGGGCGCCGGCTTGGTCGCCACATGGCAGGTCCTCAGCATCGCCTGGAAGTGCTCTTCGGTGACATGAACCTTCTCAACCTCGTCCGCCGCCACCTTGGGCAGGTCGGGAACCTCCCGGAGATAGTTCCACCGCTTCGCGACTCCCAGGGCCGCATGAATGTGGCGCAGTTCTTTTTTGACGGTATGAGGACTGAGGGGGCCTCCACGACTGCCTTTGTCTTTCAGACGCTTCCTGCGGTACGCGTCGAGTGTCTTGGCATCAACCAGGTACACCCAGGTGGGCTTGACCGTCTCGCGGAACGTCTTCAGGGTAATCCGGACTTGCTTGACCGTCCCCGGTCGCTTCCCGCTGGCCTTCACTTCGTCGCGGAGATACTCTTCCTCGAAATCGTCCCATCGCTTCCGGGTGTTGACGCCCTTCACGTGGTCAAGCAACTCTCCTCGTTTGACCGCCGCGGCGTCTTCGGCGTCTTGCTTACTGCCAATGGCCTTTCGGAGCTTTCGGCCATTGCTTCGCCATTCGATTGACCACGGGCAGGCTTTTGCCCCGACCCGGGCCTTTTCCTTGCTGTCTTGGAACACTCGCACTCTCATTGGAATCACCTTTCTGGAAATCCCCGAGACCCGGTGCCGTTGCCAGGCGGCTGCCGGCCAGGGGGCAAAGGCTTTCGGCCACTTGCCGTCACTCCTCCATTTGCCCGAGGTTCTCAACGAACTCTGCCACCTCTTTCATTCTGTCCTCGGTGGGTTCCTCGTCCTGTTCCTCGAGCCACTGGAGGTTACAGACGAACCCCTCCACCTCCTTCATGCGATCTTCGTCAGGTTCTTCTCCGTGTTCCTCGAGCCATTCAAGGTTGCCGACAAAGGAAACGGCGAGATTCACATCGCTTTCGTCCCATGACGTGTAACCGTGCTCCTCGAGCCATTCGATGGTCTCGACGAATCTCGCCGCTTGCTGCTGATCGCTCTCGTCCCACGAGGTGTAGCCGTGTTCTTTCAGCCACCGCAGGTTCCCGACGTACTCCTCCACGGCCTTGACTGATTCGTCATCGGTCGGAATGTCGCGGCCTTCCAGATCTTCAATCGTCCGCATGTAACTCTCCATTGACTTTCTCCTCACGTTAGAAATCACCAAGCTGAATCCCAGCCACTCCGCAATCTTGCTTGCCTTGCCGGCCCCAATTTCTCGGGCTCCTCGCAAAAAATCGCTCGCCGTAGAAAATGGCAGGCCCACGCCGTTTGCTACGTCCGTGGGCGTCAAGCGGTCTCGGGGATCCGCCCACCCGGCAGCCCTGTTCCAGTCCAGGGCCACCAGGCGGGCAAAGGTCATTTCTCAAACAGTCGTCAGTTCCTCGGGGGCTAGCTCGGGGCAGTCGTCATGTCGCTCAAGCCACCTGGCGGCGATGGCCCGGAAGAGCGTCAGCATCCGCAACGCCTCCCTGGCATATCCTTCGCGGCCTCCGTGGGCCACCACGTTGGACCGCTTCCGCATCTTGCGGACCTTCCGCTGGGTCAATCGCGTGGCGTCGACCTCCTGCGTTACGACGTGGATGAACATGGCCGAATCCCGGGACCGGCCAAAAACCTCGTGGGCCGCCGTGTCGATCGCCGAACGGATCAACAGGACGGCCGCGGTGAACTCTCCGCGGTCGATTGCCTCCTGGGCGTCCTCGAGCCGCTGTAGGGTCCGCGGGAATCGCTGGGCGTGGCTCTCGTTGAATGCGATCATGAGCCGCCCCCTATCTCTACGGTCGCCTCCATGCGGGCGAGCTGCTCCTCGTGGAGACTCTCGTCCACCAGGTCGCGGAAACGGGCCGCAATCTCCGGATCGGCGCCGTATCGGCTGTAAACGATCGCCGCATCGA
>CAZLWV010000114.1:0-27804 GCA_964563135.1 uncultured Planctomycetaceae bacterium | reverse complement strand
GCGTAAGAATGGACGGTTGTACAGAATTCTGGCGGTGGAAATCGCGGGCGGGGGACGGGGGACAGAGGGGCAGAGGACGGGGGACAGAGGAGTCCGGAGCCGAGGACCAGGGGTTGAACAGGTATTGGACCAGGCTCTCAGACTGAAGGCCCTATCCGTGCGTCCGGTCTCGGCCGGTCTCCCTTTGCCAGGGGCGGCTTCTCGTCGATCGGATGGGAATACCCGCCGCGCTACGGCTCCGGATAGCAGTCCTCCATGGCCGGGCGGAAGCTGTTCATCAGGTCCTCGTAGATGTCGAGCGGGGGCGTGGCGTTCTCGGGGAGGAACGACTTGTAGGGGTGCTGCCTGGAGTGGTCCTCGAACTCCTTGCGGGCCTTCACCAGTGTTTCCGGTGAGCTCATCAGGTCCAGGGCAGTGGCGGCCATGGCCTTGGCGCCGGCGCTGGTGCCCTTCCAGGCCGAGGAGCCGAAACCGCAGGCCACGGTGGACCAGTGGTGTCCGATGGCCCCCGGAGCGCCTCCCGGAAAACGAACCGTGGCGGTCGGGGCGACCAGGGTCACGTCGCCGTGATCCGAAGACGGTCCGCCCGTGTACGTGGCGGGGGGCTGTTCAATCTTGCCGACTTCCGTGGGCATGCCCTTTTCCGGTTTGCCCAGCTCTTTCTGCAGGGCCTTTGCGAACTGGTGCTCTTCCTCCGTCCACTGGGGCATGCCGACGAGCTTGATATTGCTGTAGATCAGTTCGGCGAGGGCTTTGTTCTCGTGGGACTGGTGGATGGCCCCGATCACCTTGACTTCCGCCAGCTCCGTGCCGGTCGCCAGGGCGGCGCCCTTGGCGCAGTCGAGCACCCGCTGGTACATGTCCTCCAGGCGGCCGTCTGTGTTTCGCAGGTAGTACCAGACGCTGGCCCGGTCGGGAACAACGTTGGGCGCTTCGCCTCCCTTAAGAATCACATAGTGCATTCTGTGCGTGATGGGGAGGTGCTCGCGCAGGTAGTTGGTCGCCACGTTCATGATCTCCACGGCGTCCAGGGCGCTGCGACCGTCCCATGGGCTGCCGGCGCTGTGGGCCGCCTTGCCGGCAAACGTGTAGACGATCGAATAGACGGCGCTGCCGTTGATGCCGTACTGCGTGCTGAAACCGCTGCTGGTGTGATTGTTGATCACGGCGTCGACACCCTCGAACAGTCCCGCTCTGACCATGTGGGGGCGGCTGATGAGGATCTCTTCCGCGGGGGAACCGAACAGCTTGATGGTTCCCTGGATCTGGTGTTCGGCCATCGCCCGTTTGACGGCAATCGCTGCGGCGGTGGCGGCGGTCCCCATCAGATTGTGGCCGCAGCCGTGTCCCGGGGCGCCGGCAACCAACGGATCCTGCCGCGGAGACCTGGGTTTCTGGGAGAGCATCGGCAGGGCGTCGTACTCGGCGAGGATGCCGATCACGGGTTTTCCCTGCCCGTAGCTGGCCACAAAACAGGTTGGCATGCCCGCCAGCCCCTTTTCTACGGTAAACCCTTCCTCCTCGAGCGTCCTGATCAGAATTTCCGACGATTTGAACTCCTGCAGGCCGAGCTCGGCATAGGACCAGATGGAATCGGAAATCTTGCCGAACCTCGCCACCACCTCGGGCTGGCCGAGCCAGTCCAGGGCGGCTTGTTTCGGCTGGGAAACCGCCGAGGCTGGACCTTCCTGCGCATATCCACAGGCCGTCAGCACAAGGCACGCCAGCAGCGCCCCCCCTGTGCGGCCAACCGCAGAGATCTTGGGGCAGGCCGAAAAGACTCGCGACCAGCCATCGATCGGTGCCCGTTGGCGGTCCTGCCGCCCGATTTGAAGACTGCCTGCTTGCATCGTTGTCACTCCAGGGAAGTGGTAGCCTCGAAAGCTCGCGTTGCCCGGTCCGATTCCGCTTGTTCAGCAGCGGGCCGAGGGCCGCATTCTGCCGGGCAAGGCGGCAAAACGCCACGCCTGCGGATGCCTACGAGCATACACGCCGGATCCTGGACCGCAAGAGCCCTGGAATTTCCCGACGGGAGGCCGGAACTGCTATCGCCACGGACGGGAAGAAAAGGTCATAATGACCGTTCGAGTGCTGGAATAGCTTATGGTCCGGATTCAGTGCCATGACAAGGAGGTTGTTGCCATGCTGGTGCTCCGACGCGGGATTCGTCAAAGCGTGGTGATTGGTGACCAGATCACGGTGACCGTCGATGAATTCCTGGATGAAGACGATCGGCGGGCGGGCCACGGCGCCACCGTGGGACTCGGTTTCGAAATGCCGCGGTCCATTTCCGTCTTCCGGAAGGAACTGCGGGAGCGGCGCTCGCATGGCGGCTCCGAGGGGCACGCGGCGCCGCGCAAACAGCTCCGGCCGGGCGATATCCAGGAACTCTCGGGCGTGAGAGTGCGACTTCAAATCGAGGTGCCGCGAAAGGTCCCCGTCTGCCACAACGGCAGGCCGGCCGTGGGAAGCGACGTGGAGACGGGCGAGGGTGGGTTGGCCACCGTTTACCACATCACCTGCCAACGCGAAGATCGAATCACGATCTGCAACAACATCAAGGTCGCGGCCCTGGATTTCCATCGTTTCATCCCCAGGCAGCGCAACGCGTGCCTTTGAGGTCCGGCCGAGCGATTCCTGACCCGGGATGAATAGGATACGGACATCCAAGAGCCCGGCCCTGCCCTGGGGGCGGGGCCGGGAATCTGCGTCGGCGGAGGATTGGCACGATCCGACGCCTGGCAGCCGGTCCAGAACTGCCGTTGCAGAACGAAATCGCCCGCGGGTTTCAAATCGGGCAGTTTCTGCTCCATAACCGAGTGAAAGAACGGACCATGAGGTTGACGGAACAAGAATCCTCCATCTCCGCCGCACGATACCGCGTCCAGGCCGCTTACTCGCCGGAGCTTCTCCGCGAGGCGGGACGCCATATGGTCGAGATGCTCGCGGATCATCTTCGCACTGCCCAGGCAGCGCAAGGGGCCGTGCTTCCCTGGCTGCCTCCGCCCGAGAACATTGCCGGAGCCGATCATCTGCTCGACGGGGGCATATCCCCAACAGACTCTCGCCAACAGCTTGTCGAGCGATTCACGTTGCTGGTCGAAACGATGCTTGCCCGGGGGCACAACCTCCACGATCCCCGCTACATTGGCCATCAGGTCCCCGCGTCGGTTCCCCTGGGCGGCCTGTTCGATGCCGTCGGCTCGATCACTAACCAGGTCATGGCCATCTACGATATGGGTCCCTGGGCCACGGCGGTCGAATGGGCCCTTGTCGACCGCCTTGGCGTGCAGCTTGGCTGGAAGTCCGGCGAGTTTTCCGGCCTGGTCACCCACGGCGGGTCCCTCGCCAATCTGACCGGGCTTTTGACGGCGAGAAACGTGAGCCTGGAGGGCGTCTGGGAGCATGGACTGGCGGCCTTAGGCCGACGTCCCGTTCTCGTCGTCCAGGCCGACGCCCATTACAGTGTTGCGCGTTCGGCGGGAGTCCTGGGGCTGGGCTCCGGACAGGTCCTGCGAGCGCCGCTCGACGGGCGGCGGCGCATGGATCCCAACCGCCTGGACGAGATGCTCAGGGAGCTTCGAGCCGGCGGCCAGCCGGTGGTGGCGGTGGCGGCCTGCGCATGCGCTACGCCGATCGGGGCCTTCGATCCCTTGAATGACGTGGCCGACGTTTGCCGGCGTCACGATGTGTGGCTCCATGTCGACGCCGCCCATGGCGGGTCTGCCTCCTTCAGTGCTCGTCATCGCCACCTGGTCGCCGGACTCGACCGTGCCGACAGCATCGTGTGGGATGCCCACAAGATGCTGTTTGTGCCCGCCTTGTGCGCCTTTGTGCTCTACCGCCAACGGGCCCACAAGTTCGAGACCTTCCGCCAGGACGCTCCCTACCTGTTCGACCCGGCTGCCCCGGGCCTGGCCGAGTACGACAGCGGCCTGCGAACCGTGGAATGCACCAAGCGGGCGGCCGCATTCGGGCTCTGGGGCGTGTGGTCGATGTTCGGTCCCCAGCTCTTTGCCGACATGGTCGATATCACCTTCGACCTCGGCCAGACCTTTTACCGAAAACTCCTAGCGGCGCCGGATTTCCAGCCGCTCCACGAACCCCAGTGCAATATCGTCGTCTTCCGCCATGTTCCCGACGCCCTGCGCGATGCATCCCCGGAACGTCTTGGACGGTTCCAGTTGCAACTCCGCCGCCGCCTCATCGAGTCGGGCGAGTTCTACATCGTTTCCACCAGTCTCGACGGCATCGGCGCGCTCCGCGTCACGATCATCAATCCGCTCACGCGCGAGGAGCATCTCGACCGGCTCCTCGACGCCCTCCGTGAGAACGGCAAGGCTCTCCTTTGACCTGCCCCGTGGTTGATCCGGGCCCTGCGGACGCGTAGATTGTTGGGAATCAACCAGCGCACTGTTGTTTTACCAAGGAATCTGGCCATGAGTGAAAAACGCACCGTCTTTGCCGTGGCGGCCCACCCTGACGACATCGAGTTCAATATGGCCGGCACCCTGTCGCTCCTGGTCAAGGCCGGATTCGAGCCGCACATGATGAATCTCTCGCGGAGCAACCTCGACAGCAACGAACTGTCGGAAGCGGAAATCACCCGCATCCGCCGCCGAGAGGCCCTGCGCTCGGCCGAGGTGCCCGGGGCCGAGTGCCACGAGCCCATCGCCAACGACCTGATGATCTTCTACGAAGACGGCCTGCTGCGGAAAATGACGGCTGCCGTCCGCAACGTCCGGCCCACGATCGTGCTCCTCCCTTCGCTCACCGACTACATGGAAGATCACACCAACACGGCGCGGCTGGTGATCACCGCCTGCTTCAGCCGGGGGATGGGACACTACCGCAGCGACCCGCCCATGGAGCCTACGGACCAGGATGTCTATCTCTACCACGCCCAACCCCACTCGAACCGCGACGGGATGAGGAATCTTGTTGTGCCGGAACTCTACGTGAACGTGGGGAGTGAAATGGACACCAAGCTCAAGATGCTCGGCTGCCATGAAAGCCAGCGCCAGTGGCTTGACGAGACCCAGGGGCTCGACAACTACCTGGAAAGCATGCGCCGCTGGGGCCAGGAAGTGGCACGCATGTCGGGGCGACCGGGCTGGCAGTTCGCGGAGGGATTCCGCCGCCACAGCCACGTGGGTTTCTCGGCCGCCGACGGCGATCCGCTCTCCGAGGTCCTCGGCGATCTGGTAGAGCGCGGGTCGAGCGAGGGCGGCGGCGGTTTCTGACCCTGTGATTGCGAGGCCTTTGGCAGCAGCCCGCGATTCTCTCTGCGCTTCTGGCGTGGTGCCCGGATGCCCATTAGAATCGTGCCTGTTGCGCGGACTCTTCCGGTTCAGACGGAAGCCCGCACTCCAACCCACCCGGCCCCTCCAGGAAAGTCACTGCCATGCGAATCATCGCCCCGCTCTTCTCCATCATCGTCTTGGCCGGCCTTGCTTCGGCCCAGGAGGCCCCGAACCCCGCATATGTGCAGATCCAGGACGATCCCAACCTTCCTCGGGTCCTGCTGCTGGGCGATTCGATCTCGATCGGCTACACGCTGGCCGTGCGGGAAGCTCTGGCGGGCAAGGCCAATGTCCACCGGCCGGCCGACAACTGCGGTCCGACGATCAAGGGGCTGGAACTGCTGGACAAGTGGCTCGGCGACGGCAAATGGGACGTGATCCACTTCAACTGGGGGCTGCACGATCTGAAGTACGTTGGCGACAAGCCGCAGGTTCCGCTTCCCGACTATGAGAAGAACCTCACCGCGCTGGTCGAGCGGCTCGAGAAGACCGGAGCCAGGCTGATCTGGTGTGCGACGACCCCGGTGCCGCAAGGTGTTTCGCCCCCGCGGAAGGACTCTGACGTAGTGGCCTACAACGCCGTCGCCGCCAGAATCATGAAGGCCCACGGCATTCCTGCCAACGATCTCTACGCCTTCGCCCTGCCCAGGCTCAAGGAGATCCAGCGGCCGGCCAACGTGCACTTCCTGCCGGAGGGATCCAAGGTCCTGGCCGGCCAGGTGGCACGGTCGATTCTCGACGCTCTGGCGAAGAAAGAGTGATCCGATGTCCTCCGCGTCGTTTCAGCTCGCGATGGGGCAGATGCTGGTGCAGCCGGGCGAAATCGAGGCCAATCTGCGGCGCGCCGGGCAATTGATCGCCGAGGCAGCCGAAGGAAAGTGCCGGATCGTGGTCCTGCCGGAGTGTCTCGACCTGGGCTGGATGCACCCGGCCGCACGCGAATCGGCACAGCCCATCCCGGGCCCCGCCTTCGACCGACTGGCCGCAGAGGCGGCCCGCTACGGAATCCATGTGGTTGCCGGCCTTACCGAACGCGACAACCTGAGGATCTACAATACGGCGGTCCTCATCGGCCCCAATGGCCGGCTGCTCCTCAAACACCGCAAGATCAACATCCTCGACATCGCCCAGGATCTCTATTCCGTGGGCGACCGGCTGGGTGTGGCCGACTCGGAACTCGGGCGGATCGGTGTGGACATCTGTGCCGACAATTTCCCCTCGTCCCTCTGTCTTGGCCACGCATTGGCCCGCATGGGAGCAAGGATTCTTCTGTCTCCCTGCTCCTGGGCCGTTCCTGCCGACTACGACCATGCGGCGGAGCCCTACGGGCGGGATCTCTGGTACCCGGCCTACCGCCAGTTGGCCCGGCTCTACGAAATGCCGGTTGTGGGGGTGAGCAACGTGGGGCCCATCACCGCCGGCCCCTGGGCCGGACGCCGGTGCATCGGCTCTTCCCTGGCGATCGATGCCGCCGGCGAAGTGCTCGCCGAGGGCCCTTTTGGTGTCGAGGCCGAAAGCCTCCTGATCGTATCGGTCAACGTGACGCCCGCTGCCGCCGAGGGAACTGATATCGCCTCCTATCTCCGGGCCAAGGGCTATGTGGGCCCGTAACCGGGGCGAGCGGGACAGGCGAGCGTGCTCTCCGGCGCGCGTCGCAGGCCCATCCGCCTCTCAGTATTCCGTCTTCGTGATGATGCCCGGCTGCGGAACCGCGTACTTGCCCTCCGCATCGGGCTGGAGCGGGGCGGGCCAGTCGGCCGTGAACTTGTCCACGTCGGGTGCGAACTCATGCCCGCACTCGGCCATCTCCTCGTAGGTGACGGTTCTTCCCGTGTGAGCGGCCATTCGCCCCATCGAGGTCACCAGGCTGGCCATGGCGCCGCGAGGCGCCTCGTTGTAGGGCTTGTCCTGGCGGATCGCATCCAGCAGGTCGTCCCACTCGAGCTGATACGGGTTCGGTTCGGGAGATGCCTTCCATGCGAGCCGCTCGTCGATCGGGTCCTGCCCGCTGTAGATCCGACACGTTCCACGGCCGGTTGTGTTGCTGGAGATGGTTCCCAGGCCCTTGGTGCCGTGCAGGTAGTCGCCAAACTCGTTCTCGCAGTTGGGCATGCACCGTCCGAACATGAACAGCTTCGTTCCGTCGCCAAAGGTGTATTCCACCGAGTAGGTGTCGAAGTTCTGGTCGAGGCTGTCGCCGCGATAGTGGCGCCCGCCCAGGGCGTGGGCCTTGACCGGCCAGGCGTCTTTGATCCAGCACAGCTCGTCGATGTTGTGGATATAGAAGTCGCTGTAGCAGCCGCCGCTGGCCCACATGAAGGCGTGGAACCGGCGGATCTGGTACAGCAGGTCGCTGACTTCCGGCGGTTTGGGCGGAGCCAGAAACGAACCGATGGGACCATGCAGACGATAGCACCGCATCGTGACCAGGTCGCCGATCTCGCCGTCGCGCACCCGATTATGGAGCTCCTGCCGGGCCTGGCAATGACGCCACATGAGCCCGACCGCAACCTTCAGGTTTTTTTGGTCGGCTTGCTTTGCCAGGGCCAGCATCTTCTTCGTGGTCGGCCCGTCGACGGTGACGGGCTTTTCCATGAACACGTTGAGCCCCTTCTCGATCGCATAGGTAAAATGCACCCAGCGAAAGGCCGGCGGGGTGGCAAGGATCACGATATCCCCGGGCCGCAGGCAATCCATCGCCCGTCGGTAGGCATCGAATCCCAGGAAGCGGCGATCCTCCGGCACGTCGCACCGGTCCGCCATCTGCTGGGTGATCTGTTGATGGCTGGACCTCAGCCGGTCGTCGAATACGTCGGCCATGGCCACCAGCCGCGTCGGACCATTTTTGACCGACAGGGCATTGGCTGCCGCCCCCGTACCGCGTCCCCCGCATCCGACGAGGGCGATGCGGATCGTGTTGTCTTCCCCCGCGTGGACCCGCACCGCCGCCAGCGCTCCCAGCGCCGACGCGCCGGCCAGGCACCCCGTCTGCTTGAGGAAATCTCGACGCGACCCGGATTCTCGCCTTCCAAGTTCGTTCATGGCACGCCTCCCAGGGTTCACTTGTCGGTCCGACGCGACAGGGGCAACCAGCAGTTGCCGACTGGCTGGCATGATAATGGCCACCAAGCTCCGCCGCAATCTTCTCTCCGACCTCTCCCGCAGAAGCCCCGGCAGCCGGGGTCGCCGGCAGCCTGCGCCGCAATCCGCAAAAAATCGTCAAACTCGGCCGCCTTCGACGTCCGGAACGTGTGGGCTGTCTCGGATCGGCTCGGGTTTTGATTGCGAAAGTTCCGATCCCCCGCTACGATTCAATCGATCCCCAGGCCGCGTCGGCACCCCGGGGCGGAACCACATCGCCGGGCAAAGGCCAGCCGTTCGTCGACCGGAGACAGGTATTCTCCGGTTGGGCCCTTGCACTCACCCAAACGCCCGGCGGCGGGTGGCAGAGGAGGTACTCCATGGCGTCCGCGAGAAGAAGCACAGCGATTCTGACCCTCCTGTTGGGCCTGCTTTTGGGTGGAGCGGCGGGATTTCTGGTTGCCCAGGCTCGCGACCAGCAGGCGGGCCCCACCGGCCAGGATCCCTGGGGGGAACTGGCACAGCTCCGGGCCGACCTAGCCGAACTCAAGGCCCAGGTCGCTCCGGCAAACGTCGATGAGCAGGTGGCCCAGCTCCAGACCATCGTTACCGACATCCTGCTCCGGGGCGACGAGTTTGCCATTCGGGCGGATTTCGCCCGCACGGCCAATCGCCTCGATGGGCATCCGGTCGGCGACTTCACCCTCCGCGACGCCGACCAGGACGGCACTGCCGATCTGGAGCAGGTGCAGCAGACCTTGGCTGGTATCCTCGCGGGAACGACTCCCGTCGGCCACGCCAAGAAGGCGGACTCCGCCGGCAATGCCGAGTTCCTGGGCAATCTGCCCCTGACCGATTTCGCCCTGTCCAACCACTCCCACGCGAACCTCGACGGCGACGTGCGGATGCTCGACAATGCCCGCATCGATGGGGCACTGGCTGTGACCGGCAACACGATCGCGTCCGGCAATGTTCAGGTCTTCGGCGAGGTGGTGGCGATCGGCGGGCTCCTGCCGGGCGACGTAGACCTCCAGCCGAAGCCGGAGATCGCTGGGCTGATCCGCTACAACCGCCGCACGGGGGCCCTCGAGTACTGCGACGGCACCCGTTGGAACGAAATCGCCGTTGTCAGTCAGCCCTGACAGGTCGATCTCGGACCAGCCCACGTCGTGCAAGCGGCGGGGCACCTCGCAGACGTCCTGCCGGACGAGCCGCTGGTCGGAAAGAAAGCCGCGGGCGGCTGGCGATCCGAGGAAACGGCGGTGGCTGGAGAACAGGAGTTGGCATGCTGGATAGGAAGCTGCGCCCCGGGTAGACTCCTGTTATGGCCGACACTTCGAGCACTATCCCGAAACCTCGCCTTTCCATGCGCGGCGTCCAGAAACACTTCGGGGCGACGCAGGCCCTGGCCGGCGTCGATTTCGACGTCCAGGCGGGCCAGGTCCATGCCCTGGTGGGCGAGAACGGCGCCGGCAAGAGCACGCTCATGAAGGTTCTTTCCGGGGCGCACCGGCCCGATCGGGGCCACATGTGGCTCGATGGCCAGCCCTATCGACCGCGCACACCTCTGGACGCCCGGCGCCAGGGCGTGGTCATGATCTACCAGGAGTTGTCGCTCGCACATCACCTTTCCGTCATGGAGAACATCCTTCTCGGCGTGGAACCGCGGATCGGCCCCTGGATTCGGTGGGG
Source organism: uncultured Planctomycetaceae bacterium (assembly GCA_964563135.1). Classification (GTDB taxonomy): domain Bacteria; phylum Planctomycetota; class Planctomycetia; order Pirellulales; family Thermoguttaceae; genus JAAYAY01. Next base: position 17,728 of record CAZLWV010000114.1, on the reverse strand, counting down.
CCCCATGCGGCGGCTCGCTCTCGAGGCCCTCCGCCAGGTCGGCCTCGACTCGATCGCTCCCGAGACTCCCGTCCGCCGCCTTTCCGTGGCCCAGCAGCAGATGGTCGAAATCGCCCGGGCCGTAGCGGTCCGCTGCCGCGTCCTGGTGCTCGACGAACCGACAAGCAGCCTGACCGGGCGCGATACCGAACGTCTCTTCGCGCTCATCGCTCGCCTGAAGACCGATGGTCTGGCGATCGTTTACATCTCCCATTTCCTCGAGGAGGTGCAGCAAGTGAGCGATTGTTTTACGGTGCTGCGCGACGGGCGGTCCATCGGCGGAGGGGCCACGGCGGAGACTCCTCGGCACCACATCGTGGCCCAGATGGTCGGGCGCGAGGTGCGCGATCTGTACCCCCGTTCGCAGCGGCAACCCGGCGCCGAGATGCTGCGGCTAGTGGGTTTCTCAGGCCGAAAGGCACCCCGATCCGCTTCGCTCGCCCTGCATCAGGGGGAAATTCTCGGTATTGCGGGCCTGGTGGGGGCGGGACGAACCGAACTGTTGCGCGCCGTCTTTGGCCTGGATGCGGTTCGCTCCGGCGAGATTTCGGTTGGCGCCTGGATCGGGCCGGCATCGGCCGCTCGCCGCTGGGCTCAGAAGGTCGGACTGGTGAGCGAGGACCGGAAGACGGAAGGGCTGGCTCTCGGCCTTTCGATCGCCGACAACGTCACGCTCCCTCGTTTGCGAGCTCTCGTTGCGCCTTCCGCGCAGGCTGCCGCCTGTGCCCGGTGGGTTCGAGAACTTGCGATCCGCTGCTCGTCACCCCATCAGCCAGCCGGCGCCCTGTCTGGCGGAAACCAGCAGAAGGTGGCGCTTGCCCGGCTTCTCCACGCCGATGTCGACGTGTTGCTGCTGGACGAGCCGACCCGAGGAATCGACGTTGGTTCCAAGGCCCAGATCTACCGCCTTCTCGACGCGGTTGCCTGCGGCGATCCGCAAGCGGGTCGGCCGGGCAAGGCGGTGCTGCTGGTCAGCAGCTATCTTCCGGAACTGCTCGGCATCTGCGACCGCATCGCCGTCATGCACCGCGGGCGGCTCAGCGATGCGCGGCCTGTTGCCGATTGGAATGAGCACCGCCTGATGATGGTTGCCGCCGGCCAGAACCCGTAGCAGCGCATGCGGGCCTTCCGGCCAGATCCCGGCCTGCATCAAGCCGCGCACAGGCGAGGCTCGAGCCAAGACTGGGCTTGGCACGAACCGCGGACCGTCCCCCTGGCAATCGCGCTGCCCGCCTCCTTGGCGACTCTGCCAGTAACCGTTCACGGCCGGAGGCCGCAAACGGTTCTTAGAGGATTAAGATCAAGAGTAGGAGCAAGATTAAGATCAAGAGCAGGAGTAAGATCAAGAATCGTTCACGGCCGGAGGCCGCAAACGGTTACCTCTGCCACGTTCCACCGCACCCGCGTCGGCCACGTCGACAATTGACGCCGGGCCGGCCGACCCTCAGAGTCTCTTCGGCACCCCGCTTGCTCGCGGCGTGGAACTGACGCTCGTTCTGTTTCCTTCCTTGTATTCCACCTGCCCGATCCCGCCAACGATCCTTTCCATGTCCCCTCCAGCCAGCCGCGCACGCAACTCGGCGGAGTCTCCCAGGTAGGCGAGCAGGAAGGCGGTTGAGGCCGAGGCGATTCTGGCCTGAAACTGGCCGTCGTTCTTCGCTGCCCGGTCCCGGAAGTGCCCCGAGAAGGTGAGGTGGTCGGCGCCGGAGAAGGTAATCAGGAACTGGTCGGTTCCCTGGATGTTGTCGTAGGGAATGCGGCGGTGAGGGGCGCGAGTCGGTCCCACTGGGCTGTCGTCATCGGTCCCGGTCATGTGCAGCGTGGGAATCTGGATGTCCTTGTAGGCCTCCGGGTAATCGACACCGTCGAAGAGAACCGGGCTGCTCATCGCCAGAACCGCCTTGACTCGGCGGTCCGGGCCGATTGCCGCCCCCTCCAGTCCCGCCGTGTGTTGTCCCGCCAGCACCAGGGCGGCCAGAGATCCGAAGGCGTGTCCGCCCACCGCGATCCGCTCGGCATCGATCCGTCTGCCCAAGGGGGTCTTGTCGGCCGCGTGTTTCTCCAGGGTATCGAGCACAAACTTCAGATCGGCCACGCGCGCCACCAGGTTCGACGGGTCTTCGAAGGAGGACTTCAGGGCCTTGAGCGGGCGGAGTCTGCCCCGCCATACTTCCTCGTCGCTCCCGTGATGCTGGGGGTGGAACGAAAGAAATCCGTGACTGGCCCACTGGTGTCCCAGGTAGGCATATCCTTCCCTCGACCCGCCGAGGCCGTGGGAAAACACGATCACTGGGCAGCGTCTCTCTCCCGCGTCTGCCGGATAGTAGAGCTTGATTGGTATCGATCTGCCTCGTGCCTCGTCGTACCAGACCGCCGTCTCCGAGGCCACCTGGTAGCTGCCGGAAGCGGGGTCGGTCTGCGGCAAAGCACTGTCGAGGATGTGCCCCGGTGTGGGGCCTGATCCGGCGCCCGCAGCGGCGGACAAGGCAAACAGCGAGCCAACGATCCAGGGGCCAAGTCGTCCAGACAGTCGCATGGGTCACTCACGGGCAGAGAGTCAGTGGTGGATTACCTATCGATGATATCACATGTCGGATGGACTTGGAGTGAAGGTTTTCGCGGCCATTCAGATAGGGCCTGATTTGACGACTTTGACTTTTCGGGGACGGGTAACGCCCAATTATGGACTGAAAATTGGTTGAGTTTGTCTTGCGGACTTGTTAGGCTGAATGGTTAAGGGCCAATCCGCGGAGCCGCAGCGACCCCCGCACTGAGGGGGTTAATGGGGCGGGATAGCCTGCGGGACCGTCAGAATCGGCATGGGTCCCACCTGTTCGTGGTGCTGCTGTCGGCGATCTTGTTGGGGGCGGAGTTGTCGAACATGCGACGATTTCTGCTCCAAGAAATTTGTCCAGAAAACTTGGAACTTTCGAAACTCGTTGCGCCTCTAAGGTCCATACTGTGCGCGCAGGTTCTCTAACCGTCAAAACCGGCGAGATCAGAACGTGGAACTAGTTCCGTCGCAAGATCGCGGGGATCGGGCCCCCGCGAAGGGGTGGTCTCGGCTGGGGCCTCTGTGCCCGTTCTTGTGGGTGCTGACACTCTGCGCACGGTTCTTGGCTTCGGTTGTCTTGAGGCGCGTGTTGCGGGGAGGCCCCCCCGCCGGTCATAGTGCGAAACGGCCTGTCACATCGAGTCTTCCGGAAGGGGTCCGGATGGCGAAGCTGTGCGGTTTAGGCAATTTGGGTGTTGACTTTGGCAACGTACCCAATTTTAATCGACTCGAATAAGACATATTTCGTAACTACTCAGGACGCATGAGTTTTCGCCGGCTCCGTGCCCGGTGAAAACACTACTCATCCGAGCAAAAAAACTCGGCTTTGCCTTGATCTGCCGAGATCCATTCTGAAGGAGACCAATCGATGGGGATCTGGGACTCACTGCGCCGTTTCTCCACTCGCGAAACGCTGAGGCGAGAGCTCGCGACGAGGAAACACTCAACTGCCGACAAAAAGCGGCTCAAGGCTCGCGGCCTCACCCTGGAGCGGTTCGAGGAACGAATGCTCCTGAGTATCACGCCCCTGGAGTCCGACGTCACCTACTTCGTCGACGGGTCGGGACAGGGCTACTTCGTCGACCCGCCCGTCGACACGTCGCTCCTCCCGCAAGATACCGATGTCAGCCGGTCCGACGGACTGGCCCGCTACCCGCTCTCCGACACCTTCCTGCTGCACAGCAATCCGGGCGCCTCGAAGGTCATCTATCTCGACTTCGACGGCCACACCACGACCGACACTGGCTGGAACACGCTCTGGAACATCACCTCGATCGTCACGCCGGCCTACGATCTCGACGGCGATGCGACCAGCTTCTCGGTCGGTGAACTGCAGGAGATCCAGGACATGTTTGAACTGGTATCGGAGGATTTCCTGCCCTTCGAAGTCGACATCACCACCGAGGACCCCGGCATCGAGGCCCTGAGAAACACCGGCGCTGGCGACACCGAGTGGGGCGTCCGCGTGGTCATCGGTCCGGACCAGGCCGCCACAGGCGCCGGAGGAATCGCCTACCTGACTTCGTTCAGTTGGGATTCTGACACGCCGGCCTTCGTGTTCAATGTCGGGTTCAAGGGCGCGGCAGAGGCGATCACCCACGAAGTTGGCCACACATTAGGGCTTTCACACGATGGCGACAGTACCCAGGGCTATTATCCTGGCTACGGTTCCGGCCCCACGGGATGGGCCCCCATCATGGGGGTTGGCTATTACCAGGAGCTCGTCCAGTGGAGTCAGGGCGAGTATCCCGACGCCAACAACCAGGAAGACGATCTGAACATCATCACCACCCAGAATGGGTTCGGGTATCGCACCGACGACTTCGGCAGCAGCATCGCCACCGCCGCTCGGCGTGGTCAACGGCGAGGTGGTGGCGCAGAACGGGATCATCGCCCGCAACACCGACGAGGACTTCTTTGTCTTCTCCACCGCCGTCGGGGTGGTGACCCTGGACGTCGATCCTTTCTATCTCAGTCCCAACCTCGATATCCTGGCCACGCTCTACGACGAAACCGGCGCCGTGATTGCCACGAGCAACCCGGTCGACCAGCTCGACGCCAGTTTCACCCTCAGCCTCGATGCCGGCGTCTACTACCTCTCGGTCGAGGGCACCGGCAAGCCTGCGACAACCGATCCAGGCTACAGCGATTACGGCAGTATTGGCTACTATTCGATCAGCGGCCTTGTCAACGCCGTTCCCACGGCGCCGCCCGATCTGGTGGCGGTCATTCCGGACGAGGGAACCCTGCTCGACTCGGGGGCCGTGCTCCGCGTGGGTCCGCGCGAATTGCTGCTGCGCTTCAACGAGGGTGAGATGATCAACCCAGCTCGGGTCACTCTGGGCAACCCGGCGGGGCCCCCCTCGATTCAGGTCGTCCGCAGCGCGAACGGCACCTTTGGCGACGGCGACGACGAACTGGTCGACTTCGGCTGGATCGGCATCGGCGACCGCGAGAACGAGGTCATCATCCGCTTCGCCGAAACGCTTCCTGACGACCAGTACCGCATCGTGATCGTGGGCGAAGAGGGATACACCGGCCCCGACGGCGTGCCGGTTCCGCCGTTGACGAACGTTTTCGGCAGGAAGTTTCGCGACGGCGAGAATCTGATCTTCAATCTCGAGCTTGATCTGGGCGCCCAGGTCACCGCCGTGGTCCAGCAGCCGGTCGTGGCGGCCAGTTCGGTGATCACCGTGACCAGCGTGAGCCAGTTCACCGACCGCGACACCTTCACCGTTTCCGACGGCAAGAACTCCGTTACGTTCGAATTCGACACCAACGGTGTCGTTGCCTCGGGGCACACGCGGATCAGCCTGGCCGGCCTGACCACCGCCGTTCAAATCGCCAAGGCGATCGATTCGGCCGTCTTCGATGCCACGACCCTCGGCGGCGGTGTGCTCCAGCTCGTCTGCACGTATGTAGCGCCCAATACCTACCTGACCCTCACCCGCGACGACAGCGTCCTGGGGTCTCGCGTCGAGGTCTACGGCGACAATCTGCCGTTTGCGGTCACCGAGTCGCGCCAGCAGCTTGAAGACACGATCGAGGTCTACTTCAGCGACGACGACCTCGACCCCGTCTCGGTGCTGCGTCCCGAGTTCTATCAACTGATCGTCACCAACGAGACGGCCACGGTCGACGACGACATCATCTACGATCCGGCCGACGGCGATGCACAGGTCCGCAAGCTTCAGCCGGTGGAGATTGCCTACGACGCCGACCTCGACCGCGCGATCCTCGTCTTCGACAAGCCGCTGAGCGACTACGGTACCGGCGCCTTCCGCCTGCGCGTTGGCAGCGCCTACGAGACGATCGAGACCTCCTCTTACAATCCTTCGGCCGAGGTGACCAGCGGGTCCTACTCGGTCGTGGGCGACTACACCGTGCGCGGAGGTTCCGGCGGCCAGACCGTTGACGGCACGACCTTCAAAATCTCCGATGGCCAGTTCGACGCCGCGATCGAGATGGACCTCCAGGCGGTCGTGCTCCAGGTGGCCTCGCTGTCGGTCAACGGCACCGTTCTGACCATCGATACCGGTACCGCCACCGGCACCGTCATGTTGTCCAGTTCGGCTGCGACGCCCGCGGGAGTCGCTGCCGATGTCCTGGCCACCTTGATCGCCCAGGGCTACACCGCGTATCTCGACCCGCAGGTCGGCACGCGGATCCTGCTCCCCGGTGCCCTGAGCGTGGTGTCTTCCAAGGCGGCGATCGGCGTCTCCTCCGCCGCAGTGACCCTCGTGGAACCGACGGACTTGGCGGCGGTCGTCGATGGCGAGTGGATTGAAGTCGACCCCGATGGCAGCGGCCCGGCCTCGCCCCAGCGCTTCCAGTTGAGGTTGCCCGCCGGTACCCTTCCCCTCCAGCCGGGCACCGATCACCTCGTCGCCGTGACCGGCACCGGTTCCGGCGGAGTCCTCGCTGCCGGCGATATCGCCCACGACCTAGCCGCGTCGCTGGCGGCAAACGGCATTTCCGCCGTGGCCGTGGGGCCCCGCGTCTACTTCCTCGATTCGGGGGATGTCGTGAGCAGCGCCGAGCCGGCCATCTCCCTCGACACCGCCGCCTACTCGATCGTCGCGCCGGAGATTCTCGCCGAGGTCGAGGATGGCGAATGGATTGAAGTGAACACAGGATCGGAGGTCTTCCGTTTCGAATTCGATCGCGATGGTTCCCTTTCCAGCCAGTCGGACGGCACCGATACCCACGCCGTCAACATCGCCGGCGCCACCAGCGCCGCCGCGATCCTCTCGGCCCTCAAAAGCGCCATCGACGGAGCCGGTCTCGCCGGAGTGTCGACCGTGCTGGATGTTCCCGGCAGCGGTTCTCCCCGCCTCATCGTCGGCGGCGCGGCCAACGTCCAGGGCGGCGGCGTCGATCCCGACATGATCATCACCCGCGGCTATGCGGTCGACGTTCCCGACCTGCTGGGAGCCGACAACGACGGCGAATACCTGGACCTCTACGACGCCGTGTCCGGCAAGTGGGTCCGGTTCGAACTCGACACCAACGGGGTTGTCGTGTCTTCGGGAATCGAGACGGTGCGGGTCGCGATCGTCGGTTCGAACCTCGTCGATGCCGACACCCTCGAAAACGAGATCAACACCCGCGGCTTCAAGACCATCCTGTCCGGCTCGCGCGTCTACCTGTTCAGTTCCACCACCCGCACCCTGACCAATGCGGCCGTCGGCGACGTGGCCGCCCTCCACCTGGCGCTCGAGAGTCCGGCAGCCACCAGCGGCCAGGCCGACGGCGTGGTCCGCTACCACGGCCTGATGACCGCGGCCGAGGTCACCGAGCGGATGGCCGACGAAATGGCCGCCCAGATCGCCGCCAGGGGGCTCTATCTCCAGGTCCTGCACTTCTCCCCGTTCGTCGCCGTTGCCGGACTGGACGACGCGGGCGACAGCTTCTACACGGCCAACCGGCTCTCCAACTTCGGCAACCTCTCGACCTCCCAGAGCGTGATTGTCTCCGCCGCCATCGATCCCCAGGCCGTGGCCCTCGAGTGGCCCGGCGCGATTGACGAACCGGGCCATCGCGATCTGGAGTGGCACGACGGCACGCTCATCGAAGATCACTATGTGACTGGCGGTTCCTCGCCCGATGCGACCGACGGCATCACGGAATACCCCTACAACTTCGGCGACGTCTACGGCTACGATCCGGTGAGCGGCAAGCCGCTCCTCAACCAGATCACCGGGGCCCAGATGGAACTGGCCCGTCAGATCTTCGATCTCTATTCCGAGTACCTCGGCGTCTGTTTCGTGGAAACGGTCGATGAGGGCTTCCTCATCGCCACCGGCGACCTCAAGGCCACCGGCACCCTGTTTTCGCAACCAGGCGGTGTGGCGGGCGTGGCGTTCGGCAACGTGGCCCTCATGGACCAGGCAGAGTCATGGGGTGCCAACGTGTTCGGCGGATCGTGGTTCGAGGTCGCCATGCACGAGATCGGGCATCTCCTCGGATATGGCCACTCCTACGACGTCGTTGCCGGCTCGATCATGGGGAGTTCCGAAGACGCCCTCAGCGACATCAATTCGGAGCCAGTCTACCCGGGCGACTACGACATCATCCACGGCCAGCACATGTACCGGCCCGACAGTGTCGATATCGACCTCTACCAGTTCGAACTCACCCAGCGCGGCACCCTGAGCGCCGAGATGCTGGCCGAACGGCTCAATGATTCCAGCCAGCTCGACAGCGTGATCACCATCTACAAGGTGGTCACGGTCACCGATCAGGACGGCAATCCCAAGACCAGCTACGAGTTGATCGCCCGCAACGACGACTACTACAGCAAGGACTCGTTCGTCGAGCTTTACCTCCAGCCCGGCAAGTACTTCGCGGCCGTGTCGGCAAGCGGAAATACCGACTACGATCCGATCAACGAGAACACCGGCATCGGCGGCACCTCGCAGGGCGAGTACAAGCTCCGGCTCACCTTCACCCCCGGCGGCGTCGATGCCGACGACCCCGGTTCCTACACCGGAACGGGGGTCGACCAGCTTGTCGACTCCACCAAAACCAAGTTCGACGGCGATGGCGACGGCGTGCCGGGCGGCGTCTACAACTACTGGTTCAACGTCCAGGAGGAAACGATCTTCGTCGACAAGGCCTCGGCCGGCACGATCGAGGACGGCACCCTCGCCCATCCCTACAAAACGATCGACAAGGCCCTGGCCGCCAAGGGCGATCCCGACACCATCATCCGCGTCCTCGGCAACAATTTCTACAACGACGATCCCAGCGACCTGTCGACCTACGACGACAACATCCCCTACGCCATCGGCGAGAACCCCACGACCCATGCGGAACTGGCCGACGGGCGGAGGCTCGAAGTGCCCCAGGGCGTGACGATCATCTTCGATGCCGGCGCTGTCGTCAAACTTTGGGGGGCCAATATCGACGTCGGTTCCTCCGCCGAGGGCATCGATCGCTCCGGCGGCGCCCTCCAGGTCCTGGGAACGCCCGAAAACTCCGTCATCTTCACCTCCTTCCGCGATGCCCAGTTGGGGGTCGACATCGATTCCTCCAACCAGGCGCCCGGGAAAGGTGACTGGGGCGGCCTCGTCTTCCGCAACAATCTCGACTACGACTTCATCGACGACTATGATCCCGCGTCCGGGCTCGACCCCCGCCAGGTCCTCGAAACCCAGGGAATCTTCCTCAACTACGTCAACCACGCCGACATCCGCTACGGCGGCGGCGTTGTCGAGGTCGATGGGGTGAAGTCGGTCTACTCCCCCGTGCATCTGGTCGAGTCGCGGCCGACGGTCACCTACAACACGATCACCCAGTCCGCCGATGCGGCGGTTTCGGCCGATGCGAACAGCTTTGCCGACACCCTCTTCGAAAGCTGGGATGCCTACGCGCCCTACACCGCGCGCTACGGCCGCGTCGGACCCGAGGTCCGTGGCAACTACATCGTCGACAACTCGACCAACGGCATGTTCGTCCGGATCACCACCGCGGCCGGTTCGGCGATCCACGAGCTCGAGCTGCCCGGCCGGTTCGATGATCTCGACATCGTCCACGTGATTCCCGAGAACCTGTTCATCAACGGAACCGCGGGCGGTCCGGTTCTCGCCGAGGCCACCAACCCGCTCACGCTCATCGATGAGAACCACATCGAGGCCGTTGCCGGCTCGCTGATCCCCGATCAGGACACCTTCTCGATCTTCGATGGCCGCACCCGCGTGGTCTTCGAGTTCGATCTTGGCTCCGGTGTGGCCGATGGCCACGTGCCCGTTTCCTATTCCCGCACCAGTTCGGCGGACGAGGTCGCGGCGGCCGTTCGCCAGGCGATCGAGGATGCCCGCGCGCTGTACGGGCTCGATGCCAGGGTCGACCTCGACGAGACCGGCAGCATCGTGACCGTCACGCACTTCGGCGCTACGGTCCGGATCGATGGCTTCGCCACCTACGAGGCCCGGCTCGATGCCCGCCTGCAGATCGATCCAGGCGTGGTCGTCAAGATGGACGGATCGCGGATCGAGGTCGAAATGGGCGCCCAGTTGATCGCCGAGGGACGCCTCGGCTCCGACGAGGGTGCTCCGGGGTACAAGGTCATCTTCACCTCTCTCCTCGACGATCGCTACGGTGCCGGCGGAACCTTCAACACCGCTTCCATCACCAGCGGCCACACGCCCCAGCCGGGCGACTGGGGCGGCCTCTACTTCGCCCCCACGTCGTCCGGAAGCCTCTGCAACGTCATCGTTGCCTATGGCGGCGGAAACACGGCCATTGAAGGCGGGTTTGCCGATTTCAACGCCGTCGAAATCCGCCAGGCCGAAGTGCGCATCTCCGACTCGCGCTTCGAGCACAACGCCGCCAGTGTCACGGGCGACCGCAACGGCCGCGGCCCAAGCAGCGCGGCAACCATCCAAGTTCGCGGCGCCCAGCCCGTCATCGTCAACAACGACTTCGTCGACAACGAGGGGGCCGTCGTCAGCATCGACGTCAACTCGCTGGCATCCGAAACGGTTGCCGATTGGGGACAGACGACCGGCCTGATCAACGACTACGAGCAGTACGCCGGCAACCATGGCCCGCTGGTCCGCGAAAACCGTATGACCAGCAACGGCATCAACGGCATGCAAGTCCGCGGCGGCTACCTCACCACCGATTCGGTCTGGGACGATACCGATATCGTCCACGTCGTCTACGACACCATCGAGGTCCCCAACTACCACCATGAGGGCGTCCTGCGTCTCCAGAGCAGCACCACCGAAAGCCTGGTCATCAAGCTGCTCGGCGACGATGCCGGTTTCAGCGCCGGCGGGCAGCTCCTCGAAATCGACGATCGCATCGGCGGAACGATCCACCTCCTCGGCCAGCCGGGGTATCCCGTGGTCCTCACGTCGCTCCGCGACGATACCGTGGGGGCTGGTTTCACCCTCGACAACCTGCCTCAGAACGACACCAACAACGACGGCGATGCGACCTCTCCCGCTGCCGGCGACTGGCGCAGCGTCCTGATCGATACCTACAGCAACGATCGCAATGTGGCTGTGGCCAATGAGATGGAACTCGCCTACGGAGCCACGTCCGACACCAATGGCTATCCGAGCGCGGCCCAGACCCTCGGCAGCCTGGCCGCCGAAGACAAGGCCGGCGACGACAATCTCCGCCTCGGTTTCGAGGTCCACGGCACGATCCGCAGCGACGATCCCACCGATGTCGACGTCTACACCTTCTCGGCCGCTGCCGGCACGGAGATCTGGATCGACATCGACCGCTCTCGCTACGGTCTCGACCTGGTGGTCGAGTTGATCACCGCCGACGGCACCGTCCTGGCCCGCTCCGACAATTCCTACGAGGAGGAACTGGCCGGCCAGGTCGAGAACCTCTCGGCCGAAGCCTACACCATGGACCGCGACTACTGGCTCCGCCACGATTTCTACACCACCAATACCGACGATCCGGGAATGCGATTGATCCTCCCGGGCGCGGAAGGCCAGATGCGGACCTACTATATCCGCGTTCGCAGCGTGCTCTCGATCGGCGGCATCGTGGCGGCCGACGAGCTGTTCGACGGCACCAGCTACCTCTCCGGCAAGTACTTCACGATTTCCGACGAGTACTCGTCGTTCACCTTCGAGTTGACTGCCGATTACTCCCACTACAGCGGCAGCTACATCCCCGTCAATCTCCGCACCTCCGGCGGTGCCTTGCGCACCGCCGCCGAGATGGCCCAGGCCATCGTCGACGCGGTGGCGGTTGCCCGCCAGCAGGGGCTCGAAGCCACTGCCCGCATCCTGGACGGCAAAGTGGTTCTCGACGGCGCCCACGTGCGGTTCAACGGGCTGGATACCCCGTTCAGCCACCTCCGCAATACCTCGGGCGATTACCAGTTGCAGATTCGCCTCGAAGAGACCCAGGAGATCCCCGGCTCCACCATCCAGTACTCCGACATCCGCTATGCCACCAACGGTATCGAGGTCTACGGCCAGCCCGGGCATTCCCCCCTCCTCGGCGAAACGGCCGAAGTGGAGCAGGGCGCGAGCAACACCAACAACACCATCGACACGGCCCAGCAGATCGGCAATCTCCTCCAGGTCGATCAGAACACGATCTCGGTGGCCGGTTACCTCGAGAGCCGCACCGACGTGGATTGGTACGCCATGTCGGTCGATCTGGCGGGTATTCAGTCGATCCCCGGCATCAACAATCTCGGAAGCGTCTGGGCCACGATCTTCGACATCGACTATGCCGACCAGATGGCTCGCCCCGACCTGAACCTCTGGGTCTTCGACTCCAATCGCAACCTGATCCTGGCGGGCGGGTCCTCGAACATCGCCGATGACCGCCCAGAACCGATTCCGGGGGCGACCATCGAGGATCTCTCCCGCGGATCGGTCGGCGCGCTGGATCCATTCATCGGCTCGGCCCTCTTGCTCGAGGGGGACGGCAGCCGCAGCGTGTACTACGTTGCCGTCACATCGACATTGGCTGTGCCGACGGAATTGGACCCCGTCGCTTCCCCGCTCACCCGCCGGGAGCCGCTCAACTCGGTGAACCGGATTGCCACCGAGCACTTCGACAATCTCCCCTACGACAACTACAACTACGGCCGGTTCGTCGACGAAACGACGGGCGCCGTCGTTTTGGACGACGACTTTGTTGGAGTGCGGCTCAGTCCGATCCCCTATGAGTTCACGCTCGGCGACACGACGCTCTATGTGAGCGTGGGCGACAACCTCTATACGGTCGATCCCTTCACCGGAGCGTTCGAGACCAAGGTAACTTCGCTCTACAGCAGCACCTATCTGCCGAACGTCAGCAATAACCTGTACTACGACGATATCGACATGCGAAGCGACGGAAAGCTGTTCACGGTCGAATCGGGATCGACGGGGGGCGGGGCTCGCCAGGAGCCTGACACGCTCGTGCTCAGCACCGAGGACGCGAGGAACGCTACACAGCGCTCCGACACCGGGCTCACCTTCTACCGCATCAATCCGCAAACGCCGACCGCCCTGCAGCGCGATCCATACGGCGGCATCCAGTTCGAAGCCATCGTCCATGACACGAACTTCGACCGGCGAAACATCTTTGCCGTCGGCAACGCCAATACCTCCATTTCCGGGTTGCACTACACAAACCTGATGTATGTTCTGGATCCGACCGGAGTGGCGTACACCCATCCGAGAGTTCTTGACGGGACTTTTGCTTCGGGTGCCCGGGAAATTACCGGTGAGAAAGTCCCCATGGGCCGCCTGTTCACGGCCACGACCATCGCGGTTACCGGCGCAACGGTCAGCGGCGGCTTCTCCGTCAGCTACACCGATCCGGCCGCAGGCACCACCCGCACGGTCAGATTCAACTTCGATAATGCCGTCGACGTGACCACTCAGGTCGGCGACACCGTCACGATCGGGACCCTGACCGCGACCAGCGACACGCTGATTGCCGCGAGAATTGCGAGTGCGGTGAACGGCGTGACCGGCACGGGGGCGTTCGATGTGACCGCCTCCACCAACTATGACGAGGTCGCCCTGGCCGGATTGACCGCCGGCGATGTCGCCGTGATCGGTTCGTCGAGCGGGTTCCGGGTTGTCGGAGCCGGAGGCAATGGGGGGTCGATCACGGGCCTGGCCTACGTGGGCAGCCAATTGTACGCGATCAGTAGTTCCGGCGATCTCTTCACAGTCACAGGCGAGAAAGGCGATCCCGCCAACGCCGGAACTTACGCCTACAGTCTCAGCGATCCGAGCGGAACCTACAATCGCGCCACATACACGTACGGTGGTGTGAGACTCCAGTTCGTCGCCAATATCAGCTACAACGGCGCGGCGGTTGCGTTCAGCGGTCTCACCGACGGACCCTCGAATGCCGAAGACGGAGTGTATGCGCAGACACTCTTTGCCACCGATTCGACCGGTCATCTCTATTGCATGGATCTGAATGGGAACCTGCTGCCCGTTTTCAACGACGGTGCGGAACGAATCCAGTTGCAGTCCAGCCCGACCGGCAGCAGTATGGGCTCGGCGGGAAGCGCCCGCACGGCCGTCACCGGGCTGGCCTTCTCGCCCATCGACTTCAATCTGTGGCACATGAGCGAGAACCGTGCGACCGATGAGGGGCATGGCGTCGTCGAGACGCACGACGGCACCCGGAATGTGGAAACCGGCTACAACAACAACTCGCGCAACTTTACCGCGGGCGAGTCCAGCATGTATTTCGGGCTCGAGGACCCCGACCGGACTTCGGGCACCTGGGATCAGCCGATCGGCAGAGATTTCGAGCAAGGCCCAAGCAGCGCCGGTATCGATTCGGGAGCCTACTATACCTACGATCTGCCGGGCGGGGCCTATGGCACCTTCAGCACATCGACCTTCAGTCTCGATGGCTACAGTGCGCAGGACAAGCCGGTTCTGTACTTCAACTACTACGCCGAAACGGGCGGCAGCAACGACTACGACGGCCTGCGCGTCTACATCTCCAACGACGGCGCAAAGTGGGACCTGGTGGCAACCAATACCGACACCAACGACGGTGACCGGCGCCGCTACGGTCTCTACCAGGAGATGCAGACCGAGACCGTACCCACGCGAGTGGTCGACGAGATCGTCGATACGGGCGGCGACTGGCGGCAAGCTCGCATCGATCTGAGCCGCTACGCGGGACTGGATAATCTCCGCCTGCGATTCGATTTCAGTACGGCGAGCGACATGGATATCGGCAACGCGACGGAAGTCACGGCGCGGGACAATCAGCATCATTACGTTTCGCCTGTTCCGGCTGTCGAACTGTCGGATGGCGACAGGTTCACGCTGTATAACAACTCCACCTCCGCAATCTTCGAGTTCGATCTGGGCCTGGCGCTGGTCCTCCCCAACGTGGCGGGTGCCGCCATCACCGACGGCGAGTGGTTTGTGATCGATGACGGAGTGGGTGGAGTGGTCACTTTCGAGTTCGATAAGGACTCCAGCGTGACAGCGGGACGTGTTGCGATCCTGATCGACGATACGATGAGCACCCAGGACGTCATCCGGAAGATGATCACCAGGATCAACAGTTCCCTGGATGTGCGGGCCCTGGCCGCCGACCTTGAGGTGGATCCGAACCGGGTCTTCCTCGCCGGGGCAATGGGGGTGGACCTCTCCGGCGCCCCGCATTTGACCCAGCAAGGCGATGCCCCGGGCACGCTCACGACCGCCGGCGCGATACGCATCCCCATCCGCGGCGACATGGACTATCGCGAAGTCGCCAACGCCATCACCAACGTCGTGAACCAGCAACTGTCGCGATCCATTTCCACCAGCACTTCCACCGGCACCAGCCGCTCGCCGGAGGTCCTCCGCGTGGCGGCGACGAACTTCGGGAGTTTCACCCTCGAGGCGACCACCCACCGCGGAGAGACCCGAACGGTCACCTTTGTGGCCGACTACTCGCTGGCCACGCCTACCGTGGTCAGCCAGACCGTCGTGCGGGTCGGCATGAGCGGCGTCACGACCACCGCGGAAGCGGCCCAGCGGATCGCCGACGCCATCAACGCTGCCAATACCGGCGCAAGTTCCACACTTCCGGAGTTGATGGTCACGGCAGTTGCCACCACGCGTTTCACCGGATCCCAGGACATCGATGTTGTTGAGTTTGATCTCGACACCACCCCCTTCACGAATTTCGACGGCGCCAGCTCGGCTCTCTATCTGTGGAGCGGCGATACGTCGATCCTGAATTGGGACGGAGAAGTGGGCGATCTCCTGAACCTCGTCGGTTACTCGATGTACGGCAGTGCGGCCCTGGGTTACAGTGGTTCCGGCGGCTTCAATGGCAATCTATTCGGCGAGTTGGAAGGCGACGATCCGCTCCGCAAGAACGATTTCGGCGGAACCCGACCGACCGACAATCGTTTCAACCTCTTCGAACGGGGCCAGGACAACGACTACGAAGGCTTCTACATCGACGATATCATCATCGGGTTTGCCGAACGCGGCGAGTTGATCACCAACGCCTCCCAGGGGGGCACCCAGACCGACTTCAATTTCGCTCCGGCGCCCAATCCGAATCTCTACGTGGAGTCTCCCAATTATCCGGAGACGCCGATCGTCACCGAGGGAAGCTATCAGCTCGAGATCCGCCGGGGCGAGAACTACGCGTACTCCACCGGCGCCGGGTCGTATCCGATCACGCTCGTCACCACCGACACAGTCGACACCAACGATCGTCTCGACCAGGAGATCACCGTAACCGCCCCCGCGGCCAACCAGATCTACCATGGCCAGTGGTTTGAGATCACCGACGGGCTTTACGACCGGACGCAGCGATTCGTGTTCGTCGACCAGACCGTCGGCGGCGGTGCCGGTTCCGGATACATCCGCATCGACTTCACCGCGGGCGAATCCGCAGACGCGATTGCGATCAAAATCGCCAACGCCATCAACCAGGCTAAGATCGGCGGAATCCTCGGCGTGTCCGCAAGCGCGGGCACGAACAGCCCGCGCGTGGATCTGTTCGGCGCCACGAAGGTCGTGGGGCTCGACCACACCATCTACGGTGCGGGAGTGACGATCGAAGCCGTTGCGGCCGGATTCCCCCAGGGGCCGGTCAACATTACCGGCACGGTGGATGCGGCCGATGCGACAGCCGCCGAGCAGTTGATCCAGAATATTCTCGGGCCGGGCGTGGCCCTTGTTCCCGGCACCGCCGTCTACACCGGCGGCGCATATTCTTCGGGGTTCTGGACCGACGGCGTCAACGAAGGCATCATTCTCACCACGGGCAACGTGTATGTCGCGGAAGGGCCGAACGTTGGCGATTCCAGCACCGGATATGCATCGCTCAGTGGCGATTCCGATCTCGACACCCTGGTTGCCCCGTACGTGACCCGCGACGGCTCCTCGCTTGAATTCGACTTCAGCTTCGCTGGAGGCGATTTCACCTTCGAGTACGTCTTCGCGTCCGAAGAGTACAACGAGTATGTCTACGATGTCTTCAACGACGTGTTCGCCTTCTACCTGGAAGGCCCCGGGCTCTCCAAACAAAACGTCGCTATGATTCCGTACACCACGACCCCGGTATCGATCAATACCGTCAATGGCGGCGATCCCTTCGGCAGCAGCAATGCGTCGTATCCCGAACTGTACAACAACAACGACCCCAGCGACGGTGCTCCGTTCTACAGCCTGATCGGTTACGACGGCTTCACGAATATCATGCAGGTACGCGTCGATGACCTGGCTCCCGGTCAGTATCACATGAAACTGACGATCGCCGACACGTACGACTATGCACTGGATAGCGCTGTGTTCATCAAGGCGGGGACGTTCTCGAATGTCGTCAGCGAAACGCGGCAGGACCAGGTTCGCCTGGTCGCCGCTGCCATCGGCGACAGCAACCACGAGCGTCAGAAGGGCCAGATCACCATCACCGGCAACAGCGTCACCTACTCCGAAAATGCCGGTATCCTCGTTGCCCCCTCGCGCGATTCCTCCGCCAACTGGGCGCACCCGGCCTCCGGACGCACTCTCAACGACCCCAACAACCTGGTCGACGGCATCACGATCGAGAACAACCTCGTGGCCTACAGCGGACAGGTTGGAATCGACTTCTCCGGCGATTCCGATCCCGATGGCCAGCCTGTCGGCGCCATCCCCTTCGGCCGCATTGTCAACAACACGGTCTACG
>CAZLWV010000113.1:0-28210 GCA_964563135.1 uncultured Planctomycetaceae bacterium | reverse complement strand
ACGGCTCGATCGTCGGGAAGTGCGTTCCCGATACGCCGGGCAACACCTTCATGTGTTCGGAGAAGGAATTCGGCAACTTCGTCCTGAAGCTGCAATACAAGTTTCTTGAAGACGGAAACTCCGGCGTCCAGTTCCGTTCCGCCGCCCGAACCGAAGGCGATCACGAGCGAGTCTACGGCTATCAGTACGAAATGCGGCCCGACGGCGACTCGGTGGGCCGCATCTACGACGAAGGCCGTCGCGGCCACAAGGTTGGCGTGATCTGGCTCGACGCCTACACCCCGCAGGACCGCCTCGACGCCGCCCAGACAAGTAACAAGGCGGGCGACTGGAACGACGTCGAAATCCAGTGCGTCGGGCCGTCGATCAAGACATGGCTCAACGGCAAACTGGTCGTCGATATCTTCGACAGCTTCTCGATGAAAGGCTTCTTCGGCCTGCAGATTCACGCCGGCAAGTCCGGATCGGTGGCCTGGAGGGATATCCGCGTCAAGGATCTGGGCGAGAGCAAATGGGAGCCGTTCTTCGTCAAAGGCGACGACGGCAAGTACCAGCTCGTCGATGCCAAGTTCGTCCTGCCCGAAGAGTGGTCGTTCACCGAGGACGGCGCTCTGCACGGCGTTCACAAGAAGGACCAGAAGAGCGACGGACTGGTCATCTCCACCAGGGACTACGACAACTTCATCGCCCGCGTTACCTACCGCATGCACGGCGGTAATAGCGCGCTCTACTTCCGCGCCGAAGAAACGCCTGCCCCGTGGGTGCTACGCGGATTCCAGAACGAGATCGCCAACGACGGCAAGGACTCGGGCCTCTGGCATACCGCCGGCATTGTCGACGGCAAGATGGTTCCCGGTCGCGGCTGGGTCGTCACCAACGAGGAGTTCGTCGAAAAGGTCCGCAACAAGGACGACCAGTGGAACACCACCTGCACGGCCGCCTACGGCGACCGCCTTGTCCAGACGCTCAACGGCTTCTGCACCTCGGATATCGTTGACAGGGAATGCGAGAAGACGGGCAAGCTCGGCCTGCAGATGCACGGCGGCACCGACTGCGAGATGTTCTTCAAGGACTTCGAGGTCATGCCGATCACCGAAGAGATGGCGAAACTCATCGACCGGAAGTAAGCCGACCACACCCAAACCACGCCCCGGTCGTCGCCACGACCGGGGCCGCGGGTTCGTTTAGCGCCCGGCCGCAGACGCTGGCTGTGTCATTATCGTCCCTTGCCTATTCGATGAACGAAGTCTGACACCACGCCGCAGACCCTCTCCATCTCTGGCAACTCGTACCCCTTGCGTCGCGTCTTGGAAAGCAGGCTTGCCACTTTTTCGTAGTCGCCAATCGCGTCGAACTTGCCGTACGGCGCCCGGTACCCAATACGACAGCGCTAAGTTACCGCTTTTCCACTACGGGTTGTGCCTGCTGTCAATGCTATCGACACTACATATCGTGGTTCTTCCCCGACTTAGCGCTGTCGTACTAAAAAGTCCCGCCATAGGAAAACTGCGAGATGCGATTACTGCCAGCCTTGCTGATATCGTCTGTGGTTTGTGGAAACTTGCCGGCCGCTGAAAAGGCCGCCTATCGCCTGGAGACCGAGATCTCCTACGTCGCCGAAGGCCAGGCTGAAGTCAGCGACTATCAACGTCAGCGCTGCAAGCTGGACGTGTACTGGCCGGAGGGGCGGACGGGATTCGCCACGATCGTGTGGTTTCACGGCGGCGGGTTGACGGGCGGCAACCGCGAGATCCCGGCCGGACTCAAGGAACAGGGGATGGCGGTCGTGGGCGTCAGCTATCGGCTCTATCCCCAGGTCAAGTGCCCCGTCTATCTGGAGGACGCGGCTGCGGCGGTGGCGTGGACGTTCCGGAACATTGAACGGTACGGCGGCGATCCCGGGAAGATCTTTGTCTCCGGCCACTCGGCGGGCGGATACCTGACGAGCATGCTGGGGCTCGACAAACGCTGGCTGGCCGAGCAGGAGATCGATGCCAACCGGATTGCCGGACTGGTTCCGCTCAGCGGCCATGCCATCACCCACATGACGATCCGCAAGGAACGGGGCATATCGGACAAGCAGCCGGTGGTCGACGAGTTCGCCCCGCTCTACCATGTCCGGCCCGATGCGCCGCCGATCCTGTTGATCACGGGTGATCGGGAGATGGAGATGCTGGGACGTTACGAGGAGAACGCGTATTTGATGCGGATGCTCAAGATCGCCGGCCACGCGGACGTTACGCTCTACGAGCTGCAGGGCTACGGGCACGGAATGGCCGAACCGGCCATGGCGCCGATGCTCAAGTGGATCCGGGAGCGTATTGAACGACAGGGGAAGGAGAAGACGGGGGGGTGATGGTGTGCTGGAAGGGTCGGAGAGTTGTCCGTTGGTCGCCAGAGGGATGGGAAGATGAGAATTGCGAGAGTCTCGGTGTGGTGCGTGTTGGGATGGGTAACGGCCGGTCTCGGAGTCGTGGGCCCCGCGGGGGCCGGGGAGGCTCCTGGCAAGGCGATCGGCGCCGAGACGGGGCGGACGTTTCTTTCTCCCAACGCGTTCCAGGGGAGCGATGTCCAGCGGATCAACGAGGCGATCCGCGTTGCGGCGGCGCAGGGCTTGCAGGTTGTGGTACCGCGTCAGAATGCGGGGCGAGACGACGATCTGTGGTTGCTCGACTCGGCGATCCTGGTGCAGGACAACACGGCCCTGGTGCTGGACAACTGCCATATCAAGCTCTCGGACCAGTGCCGCGACAACATGATCCGCAGCGCGAACTGCGGCATGGGCATCACCGACATCCGGCCGATCGAGCACGTGCATATCCGGGGCGTGGGCCATGTGCTGCTGGAGGGGGCCGACCATCCGCGGGCGACCGGCGATAGTGCCAAGACGCTCGGCGAGCGGACCTATGGGACGGATGCCGGCAAGCAGGGGGAGAGCCAGACGGGCGATTGGCGCAATATCGGAATCCTGCTGGCCTTTGTGGAACATTTCAGCATCGAGAACCTCCACGTCAAGGATTCCCACTGCTGGGCCATCTCCCTGGAGCGGTGCGGCTACGGACGGGTGTGCGACATCCACTTCACCTCCGAGGGGCACAAGACGATCGACGGGGTGCAGCAGACGGTGCTCAACCAGGACGGGCTCGATCTCCGGCAAGGCTGCCACGACATCAGCATCGAGCGGATCGCCGGCCACACGGGCGACGACCTGGTGGCGCTGACCGATATCGGTAGCGACACGAGAGTTGCCGGCAGCGACAGTTCCACCATGGTCAGTGCCGCCAACTGCCGCGAGGGTGGAGTCGACGATATCCGCAACATCTTCCTCAGGCAGATCAGCGGCCAGTCCCAGGGCAGGCACCACGTAGTGCGATTCCTGAACGCCTCCGGCCTGCGGATCCACAACGTCGTGCTGGACGGGCTGATCGACACGTCGCCTCCGGACGCCCCCTGCAAAGCGACGGTGAAGATCGGCGACGCCAATCCCCGCTGGGGGGGCGTGACGCCGCTGGGCGATACGAATCGCCTCTTCCTGAACAACATCTCGAGCGCTTCGCAGCACACGATTCTGATCGCGGGGTCACTGACCGATTCATGCATTTCGAACGTGGTTCGATCCGCACCGGACGGCGAGCCGATCACCTATGAATCGGGCCGGGAGTTTGTGCAGAACGTGGAGATGTCGAACGTGGTGCAGACGGGTCGTAATGCGACGGGTACCGAAGCAACCGGCAGGTGACGTCTTACCGGTTGTGTACCGCTTGTGCCTGGCCGACGTCAACCGGTCTTGAGCCGACAGATTTTTCCTCCGGTAACGCATCGGAGCGTGTGGAGTTGTTGTCTTCCTCCTTGGACTGGCGGACGAAAAACCACGAGGCGGGGATCTCCTGCTTGACCAGATCGGGCCCCTCCACCGACACTTTGAGGGCCTTGTTTCTCACGCCATTGAAGTAAGTCAGCACAAGCGGGTGCAGTCCGGCCTTGAGGCGGACATGGGCGCCGGCTTCCCGAGCCGGATGGCCTGCGTCGTTGTCGACCACGAGGCGACTGCCGATGTAGAGCCGGCTGCCGTCGTCGGAATTGCAGTAGAAGGTGTAGAGTCCGTCCGTCGGCACTTGCAGGAATCCGCTGAACCTGAGGCCAAACCACTGGCGTCCTGCCTTGTAGGTATTGGCCGACGGTCGTTCGGTATGGCCCGTTTCAACGGGGGAGAGCGTATCGAAGTCGGGTAGCCGGTTCCATTTCCCCCGGTAGGCGGCGTAGTCGAGACCGCCAGTCATGCCTTCCTTAGGAATCGGTTGGTCGAGTTCCAGTGGGCCCAGCGCGACGTTGACATCGAGGTCTTCATTGCCGCGTCGCAGGTGGAATGGGAGTTGATCGCCGGCCTGCCGGTCTACCATGGCGAGCCAGAAATCGAGTCCGTGACGGATCGCGAAGTCACCAATGCCGGTTATCAGGTCGTCGACGCGGATTCCTGCCTTTGCGGCGGGCGACTCCTCTGCTGCCGAAGTGACCTTGGCGGCGTCGCCAAGCATGTCGACTTCAAGACCCAGCGTGAAGGCGAATCGCTGTTCGGCCGCCAGCATTTGCGGAAACACACTTCGTACACGATCGATGGCAATGGCGAAACCAAGACTCTCTGCATCCAGCTTGTAGGTGACGATGCCGATCTGTTGGGCCAGCGCGTTGATCAAGGGCCCTCCGGAGTTGCCCTTGTTGACCGCCGCGCTCACTTGAACCGTCCATGGAAGGTATGCGTCGGCGGTCGTCCGGCTGCGGTTCAGGCCGCTGATGATGCCGGTCGAAACGGAATAGGTCAGCCCTTGAGGGGAGCCGATGATGACCACGGGTTCCCCCAGCATCAGGTCGTCGCTACGTCCGAGCGGAAGCGGTTGAAGCGGCTGATCCGAGTCGATTCTCAACAGTGCCATGTCTTCCTGGGGCAATCTGGCGACGATCCGGTATGGACGTTCATTTCCGTCATTCAGAACTACGGTCGTCCGGCCAACGTTTGCGGCGACGTGATCGTTCGTCAGAATGTAGCCACTCGGGTGAACGATGGTACCGCTACCCAGCGACACGGAGTACTCACGCGTTTCCTTTGCCCAGAGGATGTTCCGAACGACGACCACGGACGGAAGTGCCTTGTCGATGATCTTCACCGTGGCCGTGTGCCGAGGCGACTGTTCGTCCGCGGCGGCCGAACTGAGGGTCATCGTCAAGAGGGGGGAATCAAGCAAGAGCAGACTCGCCAGGCTTGCGGCAAGCCAGATTGTGGGTTTCATCACCAGAGCGACCTTTCGAGTCTCGTTCAATCGACCCAGAGTGTTTTGCATACACAGAAGTTCGGGACAGCGTCATCGAGGCTCGCTTGTTCAGACCGTAGGTCAGGCTGTGCCTGACAACCAAGCCCAACCCAACCACGTTTGCACCCTCAATCCACCAACTCCCGCTCGATCTCTTCCAGCGACTTGCCCTTCGTTTCCGGCAGACGTAGGTAGATGACCGCAAAACCGACCACGCAAATTCCTCCGTAGAGCCAGAACACGCCGTGAGTGCCCACTGCTTTCTCGAGGATCGGGAACGTGAGTGTCAGCGCCGTGCATCCCAGCCACAGAGACAGAACCGCCACCGACATGGCGGCCCCGCGGATGCGGTTGGGAAAAATCTCGCTGATCACGACCCAGGTGATGGGGGCCAGCGACATGGAGTAGCAGGCAATGGCCGAAACGACCAGGATCAGCATGTGGATGCCCGTACTCTGCAGAAAATAGGCCGCTCCGAGAACGGCGTAGATTCCGGCCAAGCCTGCCGCCCCGATGAGCATTAGCGGGCGGCGCCCGAGGCGGTCGACGGTGTAGATGGCGACGAAGGTGAAGACGAGATTGACAACACCCGTGACCACGATATTGAACATCAGGCTGCCGACCTCGTAGCCGGCCGCTTGAAAAACCTCCTGGGCGTAGTTGAAGATCACGTTGATGCCGCACCACTGCTGGAAGACGGCCAGGAACACGCCGAGGGCCACGATCTTCGACAGTCTCGGTTCGAGCAAATCGCCAAAGCGGACCCGGGCGACTTCTTCGCCGGCAACGGTGGCCTTGATGTCGGCCAGTTCGGCCGCGGCGTATTCCCGGCCGCCGACGCGTGCCAGGATCTGGCCGGCCTGATCATCCCGACCGTTCTTGACGAGCCAGCGGGGGCTTTCGGGAACGAAGAACATGAGCAGGAAGAACAGGAAGGCGGGCACGGTTTCGGCACCGAACATCCAGCGCCAGCCGACGGTGCCGTTCCAGGTGGGGCGGATGTAGACGGCCATGATGGCCGCATCTTCATCGGTCTTGGCCTTCTTCTGCTGCTTGGACGCGTCGCCGGCGAGTTCAACGACCTGAATACTGGGGAATGCTTGCTGGACGGCGCTCATCGCCTGCGCGTCGATGTCGGCGGTAGCCGGAGCCGACGATTTCTGATTGAGCAGCAGGCGGACCCGGTCGGCGCTTGGCATGGGCGCGGCGATCATCCAGTTGACGATCTGGGCGGCGAGGATGCCGATCACGATGGTGAGCTGATTGATGGAGACGAATCGGCCGCGGGATTCGGCGGGGGCGATTTCCGCGATGTACATGGGGGAGAGGTTGGAGGCCAGGCCGATCCCGATGCCGCCGACGATTCGCGCCAGGTTGAAGGAAACGAAGTCGAAAGCCAGGGCGGTCCAAACGGCCGATGCGGTGAACAGGAAGCCCGAGAGGATCAACAGCCGCCTGCGGCCGAAACGGTCGCTCATGGCGCCCGACATCATCGCCCCGAAGATGCATCCAATGAGCGCTGAGCTCATGGCAAAACCTTGCCAGCCCGGCGAACGGGTGATCTCGAAACAGGGTTCGTAGAACGGTTTTGCCCCGCCGATCACAACCCAGTCGTAGCCGAACAGGAGCCCGCCCATAGCGGCCACGAGGCAGATGGTCCAGAGGAAACGGGCGTTGTAGCGGGGAGAGGATGTCATGCAGGCGAAGACCAGGGTTTGAACGTGATTGGGATTCCTTGAGCACGAAACACAAAATCCAAGACAAATCCGCGGTCGGAATCGCGAATGTGCGAGACTCGTCGGGACGAGAACGGGACCGCACGGGCTACTCGCTGCGTCTGCGTCTCCCTTTCCTTCGGCTTTCTGCCTGGCTTCGCATTTGTTCAACGATCCAGAACACGGCGGGGCACGCCTGGGCATTGCCCGCCAGCCCTATGGTTCGAGTGGTGAATCCCGGCTTGTTTGTGTGCGGATACTCACGACATTCCGCGGGCCGCACGTCGTAGATCGTGCAGAGATTGTCGTCGCCAAGAAATGGACAGGGCAGTTGGCGAATTGCGGGATCGCCGTCGTCGTCTTCCGACAGATAGGTTTCGGAGAACGCCGCAATCGTCATTTTCAGGTGTGCGGCAATCCGAGCGATCTCCTCGTCGGTCAGTTTCGTCTCCAGGGTCTTGCAGCAGTTGGCGCAGCGGGTGCAGTCGACGATCTCAAAGACCCGCTGGTGGAGTTCGGAAGCCAACTTGTCCGGGGCAAAGCCGTACCGGCGAAACTTCAGGCTGTGAAGAAACCAGTAGTTCTCGTCGTCATGCTGCTCGGCATGTTGTCGCCAGTCTTCGAGAATGGAGTCGTGGTTCATGACGGCACCTCCCAGGGTCTTATGGGTGACCTGCTTCCCATGGCCGGCAGCCGAATTCCGGAGCGTATTCCCTCCGCGTTGGTTCGGAGTCCAAGGTCCCACGCGGCGAGCGAATGACACGCGGGACGACAATCCCGGAACCAGGTTTCCAGGAATTGCGAAAGTCCATTCAGCTTTGGAGGCCGGCCTCTCGGATCGCATTCTGCAAATGAGCCAGTGCCTGCTTGTAGTTGTCCGGCCCCACATACTCCAGAATCAACGGCGCCTTCGGCGTCCGCTCCGCCGTGAGCTTGACGAACTGCACGTAATCCACATCCCCCTGCCCTGCCGCAACTCCGCGGCCGACGTGCAGCTTGCGGTCTTTGGCGTGGAGGCAGTCGATGTAGGGGCCGAGCTGGTTGAACATTTCATCCAGGTCGTTGATCTCGAGGATATTGGCCGGGTCGAGGAGCGCCCGGATCCGCGGCGAGCCGATCTCCTCGATATACAGCCGGGTGCGCTTGGCACTGGCCAGAAAACCGCCGAAGGACGGTTCCAGGAGCACGGTTGCGCCGTGGAGTTCAGCCCGTTCGGCGAGCTGCCGGCCGGTGGCGACCATGGTGTTCCACACGGGTTCCTGAAAGTGGAGGGGGACCGGTGGTTCCGGTTCGGTGGCGTTGTGATAATGGCCGGCCTCGGTGATGAACGTCTTCACGCCCATGTCGTGGCCGATCTTCATCATCGCGTCGAAGTAGGCGAGGTTCGCCTTGCGTTCTTCTTCGTCGGGATGAATCAGGTTGGTGTAGACGCCGATGCTGTGGATCGAGATTCCTTTGGAGCGATAGGTGTCGGCGATGGCCGAGCAGCGGGCGGGCGTGAGGTCGGAGACATCGGACCGGCCGTTATATTTCCAGTAGCGGCTATCAGTCTGGTTGAGAAAGAGCTGAATGACCTTCAGTCCCGCGTCGGCCAGTTCGTCGGCGAGCTGCTGGTTGCTGTGATCGCCGAATCCGAGTGTGGCGATCCCGACCGTCAGGTCTGTCTTCTTCTCAGGCTCGGCCGTGAGGGCCGAGGCTGTACGCAGGAGCGGCAGGGCGACGGCTGCCGCCCCGATCTGGAGTGTCTGGCGTCGTGTGATGAGGTTGTGCATGGTTGTCTCCTGTAGGGCGCGTCTCGACGTCTCGACGCACCAAGAAATACCGATCGTCGGACCTGTTGAACCGTCTGCTCCCGCTCCCTCCGCGCCGTGTTGGGGACGGCGGTGCGTCAAGACGCACCCTACCCGTCTGCTCCCGCTCCCTCCGCGCCGCGTTGGGAACGGCGGTGCGTCAAGACGCACCCTGCCCTGCTCTTCACCCTTCCTGCAAGGTCCACCCTTCGCGATACTCTCGATGGAGGAGCTTGTTGGCTTCCTCGTCGTTGGTGATCTCGAAATTGGGGCCGTCCCACTCGAGGGTCTTACCGGTGCGGATGGCGATATTGCCCAGGAGGCAGGCTTCCGTCAGGAGTCCGGAATGGGCAACAAAATCGGATCCCGCCGGCTGGCCTCCGCGGCATGCATCGAAGAACTCCTTGTCGTGGCCGGGCGAACGAGGGAGGACCTCCGGCGGACGGCCATACTCGCGCATCGTGGTTTCCGGCACCAGACGGTGGCCCATGAGGACTCCCTTCTCGCCGATGAAGATATCGCCGGAGGGCTCCCGTCCTTCCTCGAGCCCCTTGGGCCTGGGCGGCTGAGCTCCGCCGCTGAGCCAATGGAGCTTGAGCGGCGGCATGTCGCCGCGGGCGGGAAAGTCGAAATGCACGTTGAACACGCGGGGGTAGATCTCCGGGTTGACGTTGTCGCACTCCGCCTCGATTCTGGTCGGGCTGCCCAACTTGAGGGCCTTGAAGATGGTGGAGAGTTTGTGGCAACCAAGATCGCCAAGCTGGCCGGTGCCGAAATCCCACCAGTCGCGCCAGCGCCAGGGGTGGTAGCTCGGATGGTAGGGGCGGGCCGGAGCCGGACCGAGCCAGAGGTCCCAGTCGAGGCCTTCGGGGACTGGCGGCGTGTCTTGCGGGCGCCCCGGGCCGGCCGGTGGATCCCAGAAACCGCGGCCCCAGGGCACATAGACCTCGTGGACCGGGCCGATGGCGTCGTCGAGGATGAATTCCTGGATGAGCCTGGCCAGATCTTCGGCCTGGCCCTGGTTGCCGAGCTGAGTGGCGACCTTTGCCTTCCGCGCCGCTTCGGTCACCTGACGGGCTTCGTAGACCGAGTAGGTGAGGGGTTTCTCGCAGTAGACGTGCTTGCCGCGCCGGATGGCTGCCATGGTGATCATGGCGTGGGAGTGGTCGGGGGTGGCGACCATGACGGCGTCGACATCTTCCTTGTCGAGAAGCTCGCGGTAGTCGGCGTAGGTCTTGCAGCCCTTGTAGGAGCCTCGCTCCTTCTGCTGGGCATAGCGTTCCTCGACCGCCCGTCGCGCGGGTTCGCGGCCGGCAAGCCGGGTGTCCTTGCCCTGGCTCCAGTTCCACGACATGTAGCGGTCGCCTTCACGATGCACGTCGCAGACGGCGGTGACCTGGACCTCGGGGAGTTCCGCGAAGCGGATCATGTTCTGGATGCCCTGGCCGCCGACGCCGATTCCGGCGATGGTTGTCTTTTCGCTCGGGGCAACATTCCCTTCGCCGCCGAGGACATGCCGGGGAACGATGGAGAAGGTGGTGGTGGCGGCGAGGCCGGCGAGGAATTGGCGGCGCGAGACGCCGCTGGCAGACGGTGCGTGGTGACGGGAGTTGTTCATATCATGGTCCTCTCAAGGTGGATTGCGGTTTGGGGAGTCTGGTTATTCGAGAACGAGTTCAGCAAGGTAGATGGCGGTGATGGTCTTGCCCGACTCGTCCTTTTCGTGGCTCGAGTACCAGGAAACGAGGGCTCGGCCGGGCCCGAGTTCGACAAAGCCCGGATAGGAATTATCGCCTCCGCTGGGGAGTTCCGCAAATTCCTGCAACTGGTCGTCCACGAGCCAGCAGAGCGAGGTCTTGGGACCGCGGTCCGGGGTCGAGTGGCGTCCGCCGACCACATACCGGTCGCCCCATTTCACAATCAGCGGCCCACCAACGTAGCGATCGAGGTCCTTGCGGTCCCACTCCGTATAGGGAGGCCTGGAACGCAGCAACTGGGCGTTGGCCCCCCCTCGTCGCCCAATGGCAACAACGGCACCGTCCGGCTCCAGCAGGAAGGCGGTTTCGTCCCCGGCGGTCTCCTGGAACACGGCCCGCTTGCGCCAGATCAGGCCGTCATCGCTTTCGAGCATCAGCGACTCGACCTCGACCCCTTCGCCCTTGGGCCCCTCGGCGAATCCGATCTTACGGCGGCCGCACAGGTAGGCCTTGCCATCGTGGGCGGCGGCGCGCCAGATGTAATGGCCAAAAGTGCCGTCGAGCATGACGGGGCTGTGCCAGGTCTTGCCGTCCTCGGTCCAGGCGGCGAAGCCCAGGTGCTTGTTGAGGTCGTAATCGCTGACCGGGATGGTCGTCTTGCCGCTCCACCACGTGCCGGTGTAGACGAAGAGCTTGTTCTGGAAGACGAGGAAGTGGGGATCGCGGGTGTCGCGTTCCTCGACATGGAAGCGATGGACCTGTTCCCACTCGCGGCCGTCGCTGCTGTTCAGGATGATGACCGAGGCGGTGGGATTGACCATATGCCCGTCGGGACAGCTTCGGAAGGTGAGGTAGAGTTTGTCCTGAAAACGTACCAGGTCGGTGAAGGCGTTGTGTTCGCCGTTGTGGAACGCGCGGCGGATGGACTCGACGCGGACCTTGGGCAAGGCGTCGCCGCCCGGGGATTGAGTGGTCGCCAGAAGCAGAGCTGCAAGTGCTGAAACAAGCCTTCTCGTCGCCATGGATACCTTCCTCGCATAAGAAAATCGGGCCGGTGGAGGTTCTGTTGATGCCTGCATTTTGCATGAACGCTCGGGCAGACGGCTATCCTGAAAAACCGGGCTTCCGTTGTCGGCCCTCGTTCAATGAATGCGCAAGCCTCAACAGTCTGCCCATGTTGTAGCGTGATTCGGGGGGATTTTGAAGCCATGGGGCGGGTTTGGGTGCCATATGTGGGGCTGAAAAGGAGCGGGAATTGTGTTGTTTCGGCTGCCGGCGTATGATTTTCGGAAAGGAAGATGAAGGATCCTGGCCGGCGTCCGGAGAAGGACTATCCGGCGAGTTGGGTCCGGTCGTATGATGAAGGCCGAGTATTCTTCTGTTTGCTGGGGCATTCTGCGTCGGCCTATTCCACACCGGAGGTGATGCAGCACTATTTGGCGGGGATTCGGTGGGTGATTGGGGATTTGGAGGAGTAGCGGGCAATGCCTATAATGAAGCAAGGGGACTTCCGACGCCGAACTCCGTGGCGTCCCATACAACGGAGTCTATGGTCTATCCATAAGGACTCGCCCGATGAGTGAGCCAATTCCGCGTGAGCAGAAGTTCAAGATCAACGTTCACGAGCGAGAAGAGGGAAGTGACGCTCTGATCTTTGAATTCGTGCCGAAGAGCCGTTCGCACGAGTCTGATCAAGGCGGCGTGCCAAGGCCGCCGCAGCAATTCATTGTGTCGGTGAGCGAGAAACCGCAAGGATCGGGCAAATTGGAGTATGACTGGGGCAGTTCCCCGGAGAACCCTGGTGATGCACGTTGTGAAATGCAGGACGAGATAGCGGCTCGGATGAGGGACAGGGCGGCGTGGATCGAGCGAGTCACCGTTCTCGTAAGCCAGATCGACGAATGGGCAAAGGAAATGGGCTGGTCCACTCGGCGAATCGAGAAGAATCTCGAGGACGCACGAATCGGAAGACATCGGCTTCCAGCCTTGCTCATGCAAGAGGAAACGTGCCGCGTGCTGCTTGAACCGATCGGATGTCGTACTCCCGGCACTGAAGGTTTGGTCGATCTCTACCTCATGCCCGCTTATGACGACATCGCGAGCCTCTTCTTCTACGACAATCGGTGGCACCTGCATTACATGTTCCCAGGTACGGAGTCCGCAGGCGACGCGCGCGAAACCGAGGGTCTGCCTCTGTCAAAGGAGGCTCTGGAGAAGGTTCTCTCGGAGATGAGGCAGAATGCCGCCTAGACACCAGTGGCAGTCTCGAATCAAGTCTGTCGAACGTGAATACGCGGCGATGCGACAGGCAGCCGATCGTCTTGCCCAGACGACCCTCGACGATCCGAATGTCCTCGTGTACTCGAGTATCCTTCGTGGAGAGCTGCGATACCGCGACATAGACGAGGCTTCGAGAAATCTTGAGGCGACCTACGTCATACGGATATTTGCCGAGTTTGAATCCGGTGCGCGGCAGTTCTGGTCGACGCTGAAGTCCAGCAAGCCTCAGGCGGCTGATCTCATCGCCGGACTCGCCGCAAGACGCGGAATTCCCGATACGCAACGTGATGATGCGGATTCGGTGCGCGAGTATCGAAACGTCTTGGTGCATGAACGTGAGGAAGATACCGAGCCCATGCCGATTTCGGTGGCCCGGAGCCGTCTGTGCCATTTCTTCAGTTTCCTGCCCGAGCGCTGGTGAGTTGAACCAGAGAAGGGGTTGTTGTGGTGGTTTGTGAAGAGCTGCAGAACGGCGAGGTGGGTGTGACCGAGCCGGAAGTGATCCTGCGGATCGAGGACCTGCGGGTTTCGTACGGGAAGCTGCGGGCGGTCGATGGGTTGAACCTGACGGTTCGCGAGGGGGAAATCTACGGCTTCCTGGGACGGAACGGCGCCGGCAAGACGACGGCCATTCGTGCGATGATGGGGATCATCAAGCCCAGCCGTGGCCGGATCGGACTACTGAGCTATTGGGGCCGGCGAATCGGCGTCAGGCAGAAGCAGCGGATCGGCTATGTGTCGCAGGAGCAGCATTTCTATCCGTGGATGAGTTGCCGGGCATTGGGCCGGTTTGTCTCCGGTTTCTATCCGACGTGGGACCACGAGGAGTTCGCCCGGTTGCTCAGTTTGCTTGATCTGCCGCCGAAGCGGCGGGTGTCGCACCTGTCGGGCGGGATGCGAGTGAAGCTGGCTCTGGCCCTGGCGTTGGCGCACCGGCCCCCGATCCTGATCCTGGACGAGCCGACCTCGGGGCTGGACCCGGCCACGCGGCGGGAATTCCTGGAGATCATCCGCCGGCAGGCGAGGGGCCACAACCGCACCACTTTTTTCTCGTCGCACCTGATCGACGAGGTGGAACGGGTCGCCGACCGGGTGGGGATCATTCACAACGGCCGTTTGTGCTACGAAGGCGAGGTTGCGGCCCTGCGGGATTCGGTGCGCGAGGTGTGCCACTTCCGGAGCGGTGAGTCGTGGGGGGCGGCCGCGGCATGCGAGGCGACTGCCGCGGGAACCGTTGAGACGGGCCATGCCGATTCGGCGTGCCTGCTGGCCGAGATCGTCGACGAAGGGGGCGTGCTGCCAGTTGCTCGCGGCGCCGGGCTGGTCGAGGCGGCCGGGAAGGAACTGTGGGAGAGGGCCGAGTCGAGTGGATTCGTGGTTCTGAGGGACGGTTTTGGCGAGGGGCCGTCATCGGTCGTCCTGGGAACTCCGCAGGCGTGGCAAGACCATCCGTTCCAGGATCGCCAGGTGCGGCGATTATCGCTGGAAGACATCTTCATCGCCATGACCGCCGAGGCGACACCCAGCCTATGACCGCCTCGCTGATTGTCAAAGAGCTCCGCGAGCACTGGCTTCCGCTGCTGCTGATCGCGGGCATCATGGGGCTGGGGTTCCTGCTGATCCTGGCGGGCGTGATGCTCGACGATTCAGGAAGCCGGCTGGAAGCGGTGCGGCGGTTCCTTGTCGCCCTGTTGCCGCTGGGTGTACTGGTGCTCTGCAACCGGCTCGTGGTCCGCGAGTACCAGGCCAAGACCCAACTGTTTCTGGAGGCCCTGCCCGTCTCGCGCGGCCGCATGATCTCCGTCAAATACCTGCTCGGGCTCACCCTCGTGTTTTCGGCGGTGGCGATCGTCTTGGCTGTTTCGATTCTGGTGAGCCTCCGGCAGGAGACGCTGACCGCGAGATTCCTGGGGATCGTGTCGGCTCGCGGCTGCGTGTTCGCTTGGTGCCTGTATTCGTTCTTCTTCCTGATGGGGCTGATGGGGCGTTACCGGGTTGCTCTCTATGTGTTCGGCGTGTTCGGCATCTACGCACTGGATGTGCTGACGGATCTGGAGCTGGCCCGGTTCGGTCCCTTCGTGCTGGTCGACGGGCAATTTGCCTTCGAGCGGACTGTCTTCCCGCAGCGGGAACTGCTGACAACGGCAGCGATCGGGCTGGTGCTGATGATCCTGACGCTGGCCCTGTCGCTCGTCCGTGAGGGGACAGTCGCCACGCTGCTGGCGGAGAAGATGAGCCATCGCGAGAAGATTACCGTGGTTGCCGCGTTGTTTGCCTTTCTGTGCGCGGTGGGCCTCTATGAGGAACGCGTCGAGAAGGAACCTTTTGACCTTGAGGGCGGGATCGCTGCCGAGTGCGGCCAGGCGGCCGTCAAGGTCTCGTCGGACGACGGGTCCAGCGCGGACAGCGCGGGGGAGGGCGAGGGGCAGGGTGAGGATGAGAGCGAAGCGGAGGAGGAACAGGATCCGTCGCACCGGCTGGCGGGGCTGGTGGCCAAGGAAGTGGCGGCGATGCAGGAGTCTCTCGGGCTGACCGATCCGCCGCCGATCTTCGTCACTCAATGGGGAGAGCTCGACGCAGACAAGTTCGAGCGAGCCGAACTGGAGAACGCGGAGGGAGTGCTCGTGCGGGCCAACTTCCGCGGCGAGGGTTGGGATGACGGGCGATTCCTGGCTTGGCTGCTGCGGGAGCTGCTCATCTCGTGGTCGGAAGAAAGGCTGGAGTGGGAGCCGAACCAGTGGGTGCTGGACGGGTTCTGTACGTATTGGACGTGCCGAGACGGGGCGTTGGCGCCGTGCGATCGGAATCGGCTCGAGCTGCGGGCGGCCTACGGGGCGAGGCTGGGACTGTCAGCCCGCGACACGGCCGAGTGGTTTCGCTATCGCGAGCGGGTGGGGGACGAGATTGCGGCGGCGGTGGCCTGGCGAGGTCTCATGGCCTTCAGAAACCGGCACGGAGACGAGGCTTTCCGCAGCTTCCTGCGCGAGGCCCTGGATTGCAGTATCCCGCCGGACGTGCGGGGGACGGTGCACGGCTGGCTTCACCCGTTGCCGCGGCTGGTGAAACGCCACGGTGGGCTCGACTACTCGGACTTCGTCGACCGGTGGATGGAAGACCTGGCCGGACTGGAACGGAAGCACCGGGACCGGCTTGAGGGGATTCCGCGGATTTCCGGGGAGATCCAGGTCGAGTCGATCTCGGAGTATTCGCGGGTCGTACGGTTCCGCTTCGCAAGCCGGCCTGCCCCGGAGTCGGGCCGGTTCACCCTTCTTTATGCGGAGTTGCCGGCCTTTGCCGCCGCTGCCGAGGCGTGCGACATTCGCCGCCAGGACGGTCTCTATCCGGACCAGTGCCAGGGAGAATTGCCGGAGACGTTTGATCGGGGAGCGAAGCTTTACAGCACGTTTGCCACCTGGGTCGACGCGCTGGGGTGCAATATTGTCAGCGGCTGGACTCGTCGGGAGATGGATTGATGTCGGGCTTGTGGCGTAAGGAAATCCGCTCGATGCTGCCTTTCCTGGTGCTGGCCCTCGTGATTCCCGGGCTGGGGCTGGCCTATGAATTGTTGGCGGGCTTTCCGAACATGAAGCCCTGGGAGCGTACCTACCAGGAGTTCGTGATTTCTCCCGAGGCGGGCAACGTGATCCTTTCCCTGTTCGTGCTTGCCCTGGCTTCCGGACTGCTGATCCGCGAACACGACGAAGGCACTATGGAGTTCCTGGATTCGCTGCCGGTATCGCGGACGCGGGTGTTTGTCGTGAAGATCTGTCTGGCGATGCTGGTGATCTTCCTGCTGACGGTCCTCGACGCCTCGACGACCTTGGTGCTGCACGCCCTGTCGCGGACGTCGGTCGATAGACAGTTTCACATCACATTCTGGCTGACGGCGGTGGGGATGCGTCTGGGGCAGGCCTTCGTTGTGCTGAGCCTGGGAGCGGCCTGCTCGTTTCTGCGGCGTTTCGGCTGGTTGTTGATGGGGATACTTGTCTGGACCTACCTGCTTCTCCACGAGGTTGTGCCGGGTATCGCTGTCCTGAACGTGTTCGCCCTGGCCGATCCGCAGATGGAAGGGGAATCGTGGACCATTCCCCGCCGGCTCCTGACGGTTCAGCTCGGCCTGGGAGCGGTCCTGATGTTGGTGGCCTATGTGCTGTTCCTCGGGGGCGGCGACGTGCTCATGCGCGGGTTTCGCAGGCTGGCCCGGAGCCGGGTCGGCAACGCACTGCTTCTTTCGGGCAGCGTGGCGGTGGGCCTGGTCGGGTTTTCGCTGTTCGTCCGGACGATGAAGGACCAGATCGATTCCGACGACCGTGCCGCACCGGGGGAGGTTACCGTCGAGTATCCGAGCTGGAGCACGTCACGGGCGCGGAGCCGGCACTACGAGTTCATCTATCCCACGAACATGACAGGCCGGGCCACGGCGCTGGTGGCGGCGGCCGATCCGGTCTATGAGAAGGTGCGGCAGTTCTTCGAGGCGGAGGAGGGGCCGCCGGTTGTCGTCGACGCCACGAGCAGCCTGCCCCGGCACGCGGGGCTGGCGTACTGGGAGAAGATCCGCCTGAACCTGGCGACGGGCGATGCGCAGCCGATGCTCGAATCGGTCCTGGGGCACGAGACGGCTCACGTCTTCCTGGAGCGGTTGTCTGATTCCCGGCTGACGGAGCAGTTCAATTCCACGCGGCTGTTTCACGAAGGGGTTGCCACGTACGTCGAGTACGCGCTGTTTCCGGCCGGGCGTGACGTAGGCGAATTGCGGCGCGTGGCGGCGGTGATGCGCCAGCGCGACGAGGTCCATATCGAGGAACTGGTCGACAGTGCGCTGCTGGCCGCCCGTCGCGACGGCAATCTCGTCTATCCGCTGGGTGAACTGCTGGTGGCCGAATTGGCCGATCGACACGGACCGCAGGCCATCGGCAAAATCGCGCGGTCCATGGCCCGCGAAGACGCCCCGGAGAGACTGGCGGGATTGGATCTGTGGCGCGACGTGTTTCAGGCCTGCGGCTACAACTTTGAACACGTGCTCGACGGGTTTTACCGGCGTCTGGATGAGGAGGTGGAGCGGCACCGGGACTTCGTCGACGGAGTGCCGCGGGTCCGCGGGGCGTTGGAGAGCGACGGTGAACAGGTGACCGTCGAGATCCACTGGGAGGCGGTTGAGGGTTGGCTGCCGATCTGCCGATTCCGCCAGGAAGAGGAGGATGCGGAGCGGTTCTACATGGAGGGGCTGGAGGAGGGCACGTTTGTGGCCTGGCGTGACGATTTCCCCAGTTCCACGGTGTGGTATCAGGTGGGATTGCGGCACGTGGACGGTACGGTCATCTATGAGCCCTGGGTTTCTGTTAGGTTGAAGGAGTAAGGGGGCGGCTGGAGGCTTCCCGATAGACCAGACCGCCCCCCGTGAACGTCATATAGGTGTGGGAGCGCTCCACGGACCAATGGATCGACGGTGAATGCGAGTGGCGGATGACCGGCAGCTCGTTGCGCGGTTGCGGCAAGGGGATCGCGATGCGCTTCGGCAGATCTACCTGAAGTACAAGGATGATCTGCTCACCATCGCGACCTGCATGTTGGCCGACCGGGCAGGAGCCGAAGATTGTCTGCACGATCTGTTCGTGGCCCTGGCGTCGGATTCCATGCGAGTCCGCCTCGACGGAAACCTGAAGGGCTACCTGATCACGGCCGTGGCAAACCGCTCGCGAGACCGCCTCCGCAGGAGGCAGCGGTCTCCGCAAACGAGTGAGGCACCCGACCAGGCGGTGGGTGAGGCGGTTACCGCGGCGGCCGATCCGGCCGCGGCGATGATCGAGCGGGAAGAGGCCGATCGTCTTTATCTGGCAATCGCGGCTTTGCCCGCGGAGCAACGTGCGGTGATCACGCTTCGTCTTCACGGTGAGTTGACGTTTGAAGAGATTGCCCGGCAGTTGGGCGTCTCGAACAACACGATTCGCAGTCGCTATCGATACGGTCTGGAGAAACTGCGTTCCTCCCTTGATGTAGGAGTCGAACGGTGAATCCTACAGATGACTTGGAAAGACGCATCCGGAGTCTACGTGTGCCGACCGGCGACATGCTCGACCAGCGCATTCTGGCGGATGCGCTAGCGCGTTTGGAGAATCGGCAATCAACCACAACACCACTCGATCCGCTCGGATCGAGCGTTTGGAGGACGATTATGAGAAGCAATTGGACGAAGTTGGCGGCGGCGGTGTTGCTCGCGGCGATCGCAGGGACGCTTATGTCGCTGCGTCAAACCGCCTCGACGGCCTACGCTTTGGAGCAGACGCTGGAGGCAAATCGTGGACTCCGCTACGTCCATCTCCGCTTCGACGGAGAGGGAGGAGAATTGCGGGAGGCTTGGGTCGAGTTTGACGAGAAGGGCCAAGTGGCTCGCGTGCGGATGGACTTCCCGAAGACCGAGGACGGCGCCAAGGAAGTTCTCTGGGAGGACGGCAAGGCCGAGGTATGGTTCAAGACCAAGGGGCACGTTCTCGTCCTCCATGCCAAGGACAAGATCGAGAAGCTCGTCAGGGAATTGGCGCCTTTCGACCCCAAAGTGGTCATGGAGCAACTCCACCAGGCCGAAGCGAAAGGCAAGGTGGAGATTGAGACCCAAGAACCGACCAAAGAGGGCGATCCAATCACACTGGTCGCGGACTACAAGGACGCCCCGGGCAAACGAGAAATCTACCGGGTCAACCCGGTCACCAAGCTGGTGGAACAGCGGAAGAGCTATCTTCTGGTTGGCGGCGAATATCAGTTGACGGACCTGCTCGAGTATCTGTCTTACAGCGAGGCGGTTCCAGAGGGGACCTTCGTGCTGGACATTCCGCCGGCTGCCATGCGGATCGATTGGACGACGCAGGAGATCGGACTTGCGAAAGGGGACCTGACGGACACAGAGATCGCGGTGAACGTCGCCCGGGAGTTCTTCGAGGCCTTGATCGCCAAGGACTACGATCGAGCGGGAAAGATGTTCGAGGGGATTCCCGGTTCGAGATTGGAGCAGGCATTCGGCAAGATGGAGTTTGTGCGAATCGTTTCCGTCGGCGAGCCGACGCCGCATCCTGACGCTCGAACGCGGTTCCTGCGAGTCCCGTGTGAAGTTGAGATTCGCATGGGAGAGGAAACTCGCATCCAGAAGTTCATGCCGAACATCCGGGCCAACGAAGGCCAGCCGGATCGCTGGACCATCGGTGGCGGGATTTGAGTGGATCCGCCGTATCTGCCTGGCCGCCCTTCTCAGTGGCTGCCGCAGCCGTTTGGCACACGGATTGCCATTCTCTGCGCCATGTTTGCCGGCCTCTTTCCGTCTCCGAGACGTCCAATCCCGCCCACCGGTGGAAATTCGCCGCTCGATAGGCAATAATGGTCTCCCACGACGTTGGCCCAACCGCAGTCCCAGGAGAACGACCCCATGGCACGCTCAAATCGAACGAACGAAAACACTTCTCTCCCGCGTCGCCGTTTCCTTGCGGCGGGTGCCGCGTCGATGGCGGGGATTGCTGCGCTCAAGGTTCATGCAGCCGAACAGGCCGCCGGTGAAGGGCCGTCGGTTGTGCGTCCACCGGAGGGGCGGCGGATCCTGCTGGCCTGCAAGCTGGGGATGCTGCCCAAGGAACTCGACGGGAAGGAGCTGTCACTGGTCGAGCGGCTGCGGATGGCGGGGGAAGCCGGTTTCGACGGCGTGGACTTCGACCAGGCCGGCGAGTGGAGTCCGGAGCAGGCACGCGATGCGGTCCGCGAGTCGGGGATCTTCGTGCACAACGCCATCAACCACGCGCACTGGTCGAAACGTCTGACCAGTGCCAATGAGGCGGAGCGAGCCGAAGGCCGGGCCAACATCGAGCATTGCCTTCGCGTTTCGCACGCTGCCGGCGGCTCCGGCGTGCTGATTGTGGTCGGACGGGCGAGCGACGGCACGGCCGAAGAAGTGAACGCACGGGCAAAGGAGGAGATCAAGAAGCTGCTGCCCTTGGCGGCGGTGCTCGGACAGATGATCCTGGTGGAGAACGTCTGGAACCAGATGCACTACGTGCACGACGGGCCGGCCGACCAGACTCCCGAAGGATTCATCGAGTTTGTCGACAGTTTCAACAGCCCCTGGGTCGGAATGTACTACGACATCGGCAACCACTGGAAGTACGGCCAGCCGGGGGACTGGATCCGGGCGTTCGGCCGGCGGTGCGTCAAGCTCGACGTCAAGGGATACAGCCGGGCCAAGGGCGACTGGACCGAGATTACCGAAGGGGATCTTCCGTGGGACGACGTTCGCAAGGCCCTTGCTGAGATCGGGTTTGCCGGCTGGGCCACGGCCGAGGTGGGAGGGGGCAACGTCGAGCGTCTGACGACCGTGCGAAAGCAAATGGAAGAGGCGTTCGGGTTGTAGAGACGCCTTGACGATGAAGAAGCCGGGCTGAGCAGCACCGGGATTTCAGACCCGGTGCTCTGCCCGCTGTGTGCAGCGGTCTACCGGGCTCTTTGTCGTGTGCAGATCCCTTCTGCCTGTGAATCTCGAAAGGTCAGGTCCAGATTGCTACGCAGTCTGTACGGCCACAGTCCCCGCCGCCATCAGCATACATCGACGGCAAGATGTGCAAATTCTCCACCCCTAACTGGTGGAGAAGCTTCGCAATTGGCTCAAGACCCGGGGAGAGATGGAACCTGACGAGATCCTATTCCCCATCTCCGCCCGGGCAGGCGCCGAGGTCACGCGCGAGGATGGCACCAAGTACTACCGCCGCCACGGCTGTGACGGAGCCGGTGAACCTCTCCCGCCCGTCCCTGACCGCCACACATTCAAGATGATCCGCCAGGATCTTGCCGCTGCCCGTCGGGCCTGGATTGCCAAGGCGGAAGAGTATCCCAAAGAGCACCGCCGCCGCGGGCGCAGCGACTTCCTCGCCTACCGCGACCACGCCGGTCTTTACGCCGACTTCCACTCCATCCGCCACACCTTCATCACCAACCTCTGCAAAACCGACGTCTCCCCCAAAACCGCCCAGATGCTCGCGCGGCACAGTGATATCCGGCTCACGATGGAGGTGTATACCCACGTCGATCAGAACGAGCAGATCGATGCGATCCGACAGCTCAAGGCGCCGGATGAGGGGGCGTAGGGGTAGGCATTCTCGACAGCGATCATTACCACCGCTCACTTCGGAGGCCGTCGCGCGGATTCTCAATGTGGACAAGCCGGATGGGGGCGTGGCACGCCATTGCACGTTTCTCATCCATTGCCGAAGATGAACTAAGCCTCATCGTCGCCGCGTTCATCGTCATCAAAAAAGACGAGTGGATTCGCGATGACATCAAGCATCTCGAGCCGCGTCTTCACATCGTCGACATCTTCGTAAACGCTCTCCAACTCGCCTAGGACCGCGAGCTTCTTCTCTTCTGATCCGAAGCATTGCAGGTATTCGGTGGCTAGCTCTGGATCAAACGGCAGGGGGGCGATTGACTTCATGAACTTCATAACGCTGCTTTCTTCTTGAGCATTTAGAAAGAAGACAAGCAGTTCTTTCCACAGGATATCTTCATCAACAAAATCGAAACGCTTGCAGACGAAGATCTTCTCGGCTTTTGAGTTTGACCGGATCTCATATGTGAAGATGCCCAGACGCGTTGCCTCTTGGCCAATAACTCGGTAAAGGCCCTGTGTTAGCTTACCTACTCGCTTACCGATCAGCCTGCGAATTCGATTGTCGTTGGGCGTGATTTCGAACGGGAACTCATCCTGGATTTCGACGCCCAAGCTCTTCTCGATGTAGCGATGCAGCAGCTTCTTTTCCGCAGTACGATCTGCGCCCAGCGTGTATCGACCGTATCTGAGAGTCTTATAGAACGCCGCCAAGATGCCGAGAAACTCGTTGTGACACGCAGCCAGTTTCAGCTCATGCTTGGCTTCTACGCGTCGCATCAAGTCCTGATGTGAATGCGTAATTAGCGATTTCTCGAACGCCTCCTGATCGACACTATCTTCATGTTCGATCAATATGACTGCAACTTTGAGCAGGCGCTCTACACCGACTGCCAGGTTGTAGAAGACTTCGAACACCTCGGATTCGTGGTATAGCGTCTCCATCTCGTGCAACCGTCGCAGTCCGTTGTAGATGAATGCTCCCGCGATATCGATCTCCGTGCCGAGATGGAAGTTCTTCCAAAACTCGGATTGCTTCATGCCTTTCATTTCTTGCTCCAAGGAATGGCGAGGAACCTGCCGCATTGGCATCAAGATTCTGTGTTTCCGACGGAGGGCATTGGATCGGCTCGACTAACGATCTCCACCGCGCCACACAACGGTCATGTTCACAACTCTACGACCTCTGACTCGAACAGCCTCGCTTCCGCCTTGAACCAGTCGCTCTGGTCATCCCACAGGGGTCGCCCCCGTTCTTCCCACAGCCGATGCGCAAGCGACCGAGTTAGCTCATATAAGTGTTCGGGCAGTACGGGAACCAGGACCGAATAGCGATAGCGCCACTCCCGGACTTGCACCTCCTTTGTCTTCCAGGCCAGGAGTTTCGGCGTTCCAAGATCGGGCCGCCTACCGACCCAGCTTATGAGTTCACCGATCGTGCCCAGACTAATCTCTTGGAGATGTTCCTGCAGCGACGGCCAGTCCACTGCGTGCACTTCGTCCCGGAAGCCGATTGGCAAAGGCAGCGGCCAGCGGAGCAGGATCAGTCCATGCACGGACATCCCGCCTCTCAAGTCCACCGCAAAGTGCTGTTGCAGCATCTGCGGTTCAGCCTCGAACGCCGCCACGTACTCGCCCATCCGTTTCTGCCAAACAGCCATCTCCGCCAAATCGTGCTGAATATCGTTTAGGGAGAACGGTGGCGTCGCGTACTTCATATCGATAATCAGTGCTTCCTGGCTCTGAGCCGCAACCACGAGCGTGTCCGGTGTCATTTCCCGACCGTCCAATGTCCGGAACGTGCGTTTTTCGGCGATCTCGAATCGGCCAAGCGCGCCACGCCTCAATTCCTCTACAACGGTCCGCACACCATTCTCCTCGATCGCATTGATCGCGGTCGCGTATGCGCGCTGCCCTACCTTCGTCCGGTTCAGCGCCCCTACGCACATTCGTGGGAGGTCGATCAGAAGGAACATTCGTGGCAACAGGAATAGCGAGCCAGATCGCGAGCCCACAAACGGCTGCTGTGTCAGGGTGCCGTGATCATGCTGCGGATCGAACGTGAGCAACGATATGATCGCTTCGACGCGATCCTTTGCCATGTCAGATAGTCGCGAGACCCAGTTGACCATGTCGGCCTGGTGAAACTCGATCACGCGGCTCGCCATTCTCAGGCCCTGCTGGTCGGCAACTTCTTCCAGCCGCGTCCCAAACAGCGCGTACACATACAGAGCGGCCAGTACACGTCGCACATCCGCCACCGTACAAGACACGAGCAGCGTGCCTTCCGGCAATTCGGGGAGACACGTCCTCTTCAGCCACTCGACCGCTACATCTATTGCGCCGCCGTCATTGATCGTGCTGTCGTCAAAATGGAATCCACGGCGCGTAACTACCGCCGAATCGAACCAGCACTTCGATAGTTCCGCCAGCCGTTGCTCCGGGAACTCCTGTGCTCGGCGCTCGTCGTCCGCACGTTTCGCTTCCGTCTGTGTACAGAAGAACCGAGGATTGACATCACAAGCAGGCAGGAACGTGATCGTTCTGTTGTCTTCGTCGACATCGACCTCGATGAGTTGACGGGAGTATGCTGAGTGATGGTTGAATAGCGGATCGTAGTCCACTCCCCACCGAAGTAATTCCAAAGCCTCATCCGCGAGCACGTCAGGGCGCGCGGTCGGCACGACCACCGATGTAGGGCATGAATCGCGAATCCACCGAAAACAGCGTCCGAGCCCCCGCAATCCCTCGTTGGCGGTCTGAGATCGCGCGCGATCGTCGGGCTTCACAATACCCCCACTTCGTAGATCGCGCAGAACTTGGGCGTAGCATTGCATGACCGCCCTTATCGCATCTACTTCGTTCCGCCCCAGAAGACGGCAACGACGATGCTGCTGATCAAGCACGTCCCGCTCAACCCTGCGAAATAGAGTGTCCTTTTTCACCCTTTCTCCCTTGCAGTTCCCAATCTGACTTCAGTACGTCGGTCCGATGGCTTGTGATTCGCCCTCGGGGCGATTCTCCGGCCGGGTGATTCCGCTGACACCGACGATCCGGTGCGTCACACTCGCGGTCGTCCGAACGGGTTCTGTACCGGACCAGTCACCCCAGGAAAATATGGTCGGACCGAACGGCCAGTCGGGGCCAAACCGGGAGGGGTAGTGTCTGAGCGAGACGGGGAGCGCGCTTCCTTCGCCGGCCCAGTGCGCGTCGGCCGGGCATCCTGGCACGAAGACCTGAAAGCGGAAGTTGCAGAACTGGATGACAAACCAGAGGCGGGGTTCTGCGCCGTCACCCTTTCGACGGAGCAAGACCGCCTCGCTGGCGCCATTGCTGATCGGCCCTGGGGTGAAGGCGAAGTATACCGGGAACGAGGACATTCGGAATTCCTGCCGTTCCGCCAGCCAGCCGATGGCGTTCTGGCACTGGCCCAGATCTTCCGGCGGACAGACCGAGCATGCCATTTTCACGAGAGCCATTGCGGCGTGGATGGGGATGTGCCTTTGCGACTCGGTGTTGCCGGTCAACGCGAAGACATCCGGCAGTCCATCCGCCGACAGGTCATCGACGGAGTGCGGAGTCGGGACGTGGATCGACAACCCGGTGGCGATGGACTCGACCCTCAGGTCGTTGCTCTTGAACGTCGGCTTCTTGTTCCTTTTTCCCGGAATCTGTGCGAGCGCACGCGCGAGGTTCGACCACTTTCCGAGTTGGTCCTCATACTTCTGCCCGCAGCGCCGGTTGCAGTCGTTGCACTCGTTCGGCGAGAAGAGAGACTTGTTGCCCAACAAGTGCGAGACAGCGTGAGCGTCGTTGCGGAAGCTCGCCCGGCTCGAATCTCGCCCGCAAAATCTGCACCGTCGCCGCGCCGGGTCATCGGGCGGCAGCATAATCGGACGAGACGCCACGAGAGCCTGACGAAGCGCAACCTCGTAACGCTCCGCAAAGTACTGGCACGCTGCAGCATGAGTCTCCCTGGGTGTCATGGTTCACCTTCCGCAACCGCGCATGGTGCCGGGGCAAAAGAGCCGGAAAACCTCTCCATCCCACTGATTGTCGTGTCGAATTCGTCGATCATCGGTAATCGCGCCCACTCCTGGCCAGAAGTAGTCCTTCCGCAAAGGAAGGCCCGAAGTGTGAAAGGGGTTCGGGCCAACCGCGGCAGAATTGGGACCGGCGCAAATGACGATCGACGCATTCAGAAGACGTACCGCCATGCAGACTCCTCGAATCGGTTCCGTCGTGTTGGCAAGGAAATGGGCTACGGTCACAGACTGCCGAGCCCGTCTCGATTTCGGCTATTGTGCGAGGCCGATGTCTCCGAAACCGATTTCCTCGCTGCCATCCAGGCGGAGCTTATCGAC
Organism: uncultured Planctomycetaceae bacterium; assembly: GCA_964563135.1. Lineage (GTDB taxonomy): Bacteria > Planctomycetota > Planctomycetia > Pirellulales > Thermoguttaceae > JAAYAY01. The sequence continues at coordinate 1,922 of CAZLWV010000113.1, read as the reverse complement.
TTTCGGGAGCACGCCGCGTTTTCTCAAGGCAGTCAGGGTGGCGACAAGATCGCCTGGAGGAACAATGCGCCCAGCTTCTGCGGCGAATTCCTTCGCGATCAGATCAGCTATCTCCTCGTCATAACCTATCGAGTCGGAGCCAAGCTCAATTGAAGAGACGTTCTCGCGGTAGATTCCAACGAGCATCTCTATCTCGTCGGCGGACAATTTGACGTGTGGTTCCCGCTTGACGTGTTTTCCGTCAAGACGGACCCATTTTCCCATCTTTCTCTGACTTCGCATGTAGTGGAGAACATCAGTCGAGGCGTTCGTGCGACCCGTGAGAGCTGACCATTGTTGACACAACTCGTCAAGCTCTCCATGTCGCTCCTCGTACTGATCGACTGGAATGGCCTTATCAAGATACAAGGAGATTAGAGACCGGCGTTCATGTTCGTCCAGCCTAATTGACTTTCGCTTCTTACTCATCTAGACTACTACTCCGTTGTTCTATTGATGAATGATAGGTGGCGGCGATTATTGACCTGGTTGTCGCCGCCTGTTTCTTCCGCCCTTTCTCTAACGGACAAGCTTCATTGTAGCGGGATGTTCCTCCTTTCCTCCCAGTTCATTGTCCTCGAAAACGCGCGACAGTCGCTCCTTGAGATCCTTTTCAGGGATTGACATGATTCTCTCTGCGTCTTCCCAAGTTAGCTTCTTTGTCTGAATCGCTGATTCGAGCATCATCTCGAAGGTAATAGCGCGGTCCCGCCACACATACCCTGGTTCTTTCCTTTTCCACCCACGTTTCACCATCTGAGACCGTAACCACCGTGAAGCAGTTGCGTTGATAATCCTCAGTTGTTCGGCACGATGGATCATTGCGGCAAGGGACACCCCGAACCTCTCCTTGAACTGAATGAGTTTCAAGAACGAATGTCCCGAAAACGCCTCCGCAAGCTGCGTGTCTGGCAGGAGAAGGGTTGACGCAAACGTGAACGCCTGTCTTTCGAACTCTGTAGCTGCCGTCTGAGGATCTGGCGATAGCAGAACATAGGCCAGTTCATTTGCTGCGTTGAGCCTCGCTCGCTCATTGGCCACTTCCGGGTTCATAATGACAACTGGCCTCTCTCCAAGGTGAGCCGACGCGCCGTCGATCCCAAAGGTGGCACGTAGCTCCAACGCCCAGGTAGAAAAAGACTCAAGAGCAGTAACCGTATTCACGACCGGTTGGCTGTCGTCGAGGTTCAGATATTCTGTTCGCACGAAAGACGCAACGTCATCAGGAAGTCGCCCATCCATGTCATGCAATACGTGTGACGGATGTGCAAGCTGAAGATGCCTTTCCAATGCAAAATAGGCCTCTGCCCATTTGCTTGCCATCGCACGATACTGCCTCTGTGCTGCGAGGGGCACGCGAGACTGCATGTTTCGGTAACGAAAGTCACTCAGTGTTTCTCGGTTGTCAAGAAACCAATTCACTGGCCGGTGGTATATTGAAGCCAAGGCTCCAAGCACGTTGATCGATGGAACCGTGTCGCCATTCTCGTAGCGGGCGATGGCCGTGTGCGAAACCGCTAGGGTGCGCGGCATCTTTCGAGACACTGCTCGCACAGATAGGCCAACTTCCTTCCTGGCCTCACGCAGTCGCCTTGCCAGATTCCGATCGATACGCTTCACGATGCTCTTCTTTGCCACAAAATCGCCTCCTTGTTCTATTAAGTTTACAAAACTGCACGAATCGTGCAAGCCTCTCTGCTGTTTGGTTCATAACATATTGCTGTAAAACAGATTACAGCACGGACCGAAGTCCAGGATTGACGCGAATTACGCCGATTCACGTCCGACCAGAACGGGCAGATCGACGCAATCAGGAAGTTGAAGGCGTCTGTCCGGCGACAACTACTTTTCCCCTTGAGCGACAATTAGAATTCCCGGTGTCG
>CAZLWV010000112.1:14980-28386 GCA_964563135.1 uncultured Planctomycetaceae bacterium | reverse complement strand
TGGAGATGGCGGGGCGATTGGGGTTTCACGCTCGCTGGGCGTGGTCCGCTTTGGCGCCACCCTACTTTGTCAATTGGAGCGGTTCCGCTTCGGTCGGGCGGCTGACGTGGCCCATGAAGAGAATCGTGTCGGTCTGGGTGTCGCAGATGTAGTACTGGAAGGGGTGGTCGGCCGTGAAAGTGACCGGATCGTGCACCTCCGGTACGCTGGTGAGGCCCACAATGACTGCGGTGGCCGCTGCGGCGGTGGTGCCGGCTTCGTCGAGTTCGATGAAGGCCTTGTGGCAAACGTCCTGCACGTAGAGTTGCACGTCCTGGGCCGGGTCAACCATGCCGCTCAGATCGGCGACACCGGCAGCGAAGAGGTCTTCCATCCCCAAGTCGACCAGGGCCTGCTTCACACGCGGTGTACTGGTGACCTCGAATTTCGGCAGGTTGATTCCGACGGAGCGCTCTTCCATGCCGGAACGGAACTGGCCCAAGTCGCCGGTGATGGCGGCCACATCGATCTGTGAAAGCGGGGTGCCTTCGTCGGGCAGAACGAGGAGCATGGAAAACCGGCCGTCGGCATAGGGCAGTTCGACGACCTGCAGCCCGTCGCGCTCAATGTAGCGGTAGTCACCGAAATCGCGCATCATCTCGACGAGGATTTCTTCGTTGGGGGTGACGCTGAAACTGTCCGCTCCCGTCGCCTCGGGGTTGAACTGGTCGGCCCATTTGCCGTCGAAGTAGACGGCGTTGGCCAGGACGAGAACGGTTGCGGGGGTGAGAGCTCCCTGCGGAATCAGGTCCTGGATCTTGTCTCGAGTCTCTTGCTCGACCCACTGGTTGATGGTTTCGCGGGCGGCCTCGGTTTGGTTCACGAAGTCCACATCCTGGAGACCGCCGTTGTAGCTGGCCAGGATCAGGTCGAGATAGTCCTGGTTGAAGGGGAAGCCCGCCTGGCCCCAAAGCGAATTGGCGACGTTCAGATCGAGCCCTTCCAGGGCATCGGCCTGGTTCAGGCTGTTGAGGAGTTCGCCGTATGCGGCGTGGAATTCCTGGGAGTTTTCGGGGAAGTGGAGGACCTCGGCCATTTCGGCGGCGGTATTTGCCTCGGCGCCGGCATAGACCATGGCCAGGGCGGCGGAGATGCTCAAGGGGGAGAAGACGAAATTCTCTTCCGAACCGGCCAGTTCGTGGTAGAGGTCGGCGGCGAAGGCGTTGACGGCATCGGCGGGGGAATCGAAGGGTACCACGAACTTGATTATCCCACCACCTTTGGCGATCTCCTCCCAATGGCTCCAATGGAGCTGGCTCGGATCTCCGCTGGGCGACTGCCGCAGCGTGTCGTTTCCTTGACCGCCGTCGAGATCGGTTTCGCCGGCGAACGGCCAGAGGGAGGAAGTGTACGACGATCCATGTACCCAGGCTCCGGCTTCGACGACGTCATCACCCTTTCCGGCGTCGATGATCCCATTTCCGCCGACGGTCGCGCAGTGAACGGTCAATCGATCATCATCGTCCCCCAGAGAGGCTCGCAGGTGGCGGGAGACTTCGGTGTCGGCAATTTCCACCGTGTCGTTGCCGCTGCTGGTATGGATCTGGAGTTGTTGCGTGAAGATGGTGGTTTGATGACGCGGCGGTTGCGGCCATACCCCCGTCATGAAGGGGGGCTCTTCGAGGCTGCCGAATGCGAGGTGGTCGTTGCCCGGACCGAGATGAACGCGAATGCGATTACCGACGTTCACCGAGTCGACGCCGAGATGATTGTCACCTCTCGTCGAGCGGAAGAGGAGATCTTCAGCCACCGTGGTTGCACGGACCGTCATCTCGTCGTTGTATCGGCCGCCTCCCGCGTGGACGTCGACACTGCCGCCGACGGTCACCTCCTCCAAGGCGATGGAATCCGCGCCGGCACCGGAACGAACGACGACCTGTTCGGCAATCTCAGTTCTTCGCACGACGATCCTGTCGGAACCCGCTCCCGTGCGGAAGGAAAAGTCATTGCCGATGGCGAGATTGCTGACGAGGATCTGGTTGGCACCGTCGCCGCTTCGGATATGGAGACTTCTGGGCAGGCTTGCGAGCTGGGAAGGCCCCTCGACAGTGAGCTTGTCGTTTCCGCTGCGCAACGAAACCCGCAGGCTGCCGGTAACGCCCGAGAGAACGACCGCCTCGCCCGGCTGACCGCCGTTGATCGAATCGTTGCTTGCGGCGGTGACGGTCCAAGTATTGGGATTGTCGGGCGCGGCCTGGATCAAGAGGTCATCGTCGCCTTTGCTGCCGACGACGACGAGATCGCCATCGACGACCGATGCGTGGAGGTCGGCCGCCAAGAGGAGTTTCGACTCCAGGTTTTCGAAACGAAGCCGCTTCGAGCGGGAATTGGAGTGCCTCATCGCATTGTCCCCCTTCAGCGCCGGCGGGGAGGTAGCTGTTCGTGTTCGGCGTCGTCGGTCGATCGCAAGTGCCGCCCAACGAGTATCTGCCCGATCCCGAGGACGGCAGCCAGTTCGGCGGTCGTCTTCTGACGCCAGTGACCGAGCGAAACGCCGACAACAGCCACGGAGGGCTCGGCTCCGAGTGCATCCACCGAGACGGGCGAAACCGGGGCGGTCGCCGACTCGGCTGGCCCGGTCTGGGCAGGCTCCTGGGCGGGGCGGACATCGGGTGAGGCGACGGACCGGTCAACGAGCAGAATCGGACCGAAGCTGCCTGCCTTCGGCCGTGCAGGTGTCTCAGCCTGGTCCAGCCGGAGCCCGCTGAAGGCCTCGAGTGCTGCGCGATCGGCCTGCGCGTGCGAATGGGTGGCGGCCGCGGGGCCATTGCTGGCGGAAGTCTCCGGGCTTGCCGGTGCGTGTCGAAGGCCAGCGCCATCAGGGTGCATTGCCAGATCGAAGGCGACCAGCCTGCCGCGGGACCCGCTGAGCGGAGCGAAGGGTGTGGACAACCGGTCGTGGCGAACCGTCTCGGCACCGGGAACGAGATTTCCTGTCAGAGAACTGGTGTTGGGCTGCTCAGCCATGCCGGCGGCAACTCTGGAAGTCTTGTCGGCTGCGTCGGCGTCGGCAAGGATGTGGTCATAGGCAATCCGTGCCAGGTCGACCATTCCTCGATCCGCGGGCGCGGGGTCAAGATCGTCTTCCGTCAGCCCGATAATCTGCGGCCCGGTGGGAGAGGCGACCGTCGACTCGACATCGGCGGCGCGGCCTTGGGCGCCGACGATCTCCAGAGACTCCATGCCGCCGGGTTGCAGGTCTCCGCCGAGGTAGATCTGGCTGTCCAGCCCGCTGGTGAGCGCAAAGGAGCCTGATCGGCCGAGCGAAAGGGAATCGGTGGTGTCTGTCACGAAGGTGAAGCCCGACGCAGAGTAACAGTCGAACTCGAGCATTCCGCCGTCGACCGTTCCGCCGCTGGCAACGGAGAGCAGAAGCCGGTCTTCGATCCTTTCGACGGCGAGGCGGCGATGCATCACTCCGGGCGGACCGCCGCCGGAGGAACGTCGCGGTCGTGCGGTGCGGAATATCGTCCAGGGGAAGTGTCGTGGTTTCATGACCTGACCTGCTGCTGCGATGGCTCGTCGGTGCTCTGTCGTGTCTCTGCGGGTGTGCCAGCCTGGATCTTTCCGAGGAGAGCGACGAATTCGGGGCGGTGCCGGACGAAGTCGAGTCCCGGTTCCCGACCGAGGCGTTCTCGATCGCAGAATCCGGCCTCAACGGCCTCCTGGAGGGTGTCCAGGAGGGTCTCGATCCATTCTGGCGGAAGGCCCGCGTCGCCGGAAGTGGACCGGCCGTGCTCGGACGGGGCGGCGACGGCGGCCGCCAGTTCGAGGGCCACGCTGAAGAGCCGCTCCGGATCCTCCGGAAAGAGCTGCTTGCGGGCCAGGGCCATGTCGACCGCCTCCTGGGCCCGGCCTTGCCGGCGCAACAGTTCCCCCAGATTGGAGTAATGATTGCTGAGGAAATCACGGAACGTGGTCAATCCCGGGGCATGCTCGAGCGCAAATCGCTGATGCTCGATCGCCGCCCGGAAGGCCCGTTCAGCTTCCTCAAGATTGCCGAGGCGCTGCTGCGCCATGGCAAGATTGTTCTGTGCCCCGCCGAGGCAACTGCGATAGTTGAGCTCCTCAGGATAATCCGCCACCAGTTGTTCGAAGAGCTCGATGGCTTCGCCGAGCGGCTCTTGAGCGTCGCGGTGGTTCTCCGACTCTGAACAGAGCCTCCCGAGGTTGTTGCAGCTAACCGCCAGGTCCGAACGGAAACGGACCCGCGACGGGGCCTTGCGGAGCAAACGACGCCGAATGTCGACCGCCTGATGGTAGGCCTCAATGGCCTCGGCATCGCGTCCGCTGTGACTGAGGAGCATTCCCAGATTGTGGCAGGAAAGTCCCATGTCACTGAGGTATTCAATAGACGCCGGCTGAGCGGCAGCCAGTTGCTGCTGGGTGGCCAGCGCCTTGCGGCAAGCCGCTTCAGCACGAGCCAGATCGGTGGCGGCGTAGACGAAGCTGAGATTGTTGCAGGTGACGGCCAGCGCGCTCTGATAGTCAAGCCGTTCGGGATAGTCGTGAGCAAGCTGCTCCTGGATCTGGATGGCGGCGAGGAAATGCTTCTCGGCCGCAGCGGGGTCTCCGGTACGATGCTCCACCAGGCCGAGATTTCCCAGGGTGAGGGCCTTGTCGTTGAGAGCCTCGGGCAGGCCCGGACTGCGATCGATCAGTTCCTGCTGGAGGCCGAGGGCCGTGTTGAGGGCGGTGCGGGCCTCGGCAACCTTTCCCGCGGCTCCGTAGAGGAGGCCCATGTCGTTGTGGCAGAGGGCCATTTCGGCACGGTAATCGCGGCCGGCGTTGTTGGCTTGCGCCAGTTGGCGGAAGGCATCGAGGGCCTTCTGATACTCGGCCAGTGCCGGATCTCGATTGCCGATCTGTTCGTAGATCTTGCCGGTCTTGAAGCGGGTGAAGGCCAGGTCGACCTGCAGTTCCGGATCATCGGCCGCGTACTGGGTGAATACGTGATAGTAGCGGAGGGTTTCCTGCAGGAGTTCGGCCCGCACCGGTTCCGTTCCCGGCACCTGGGCCAGTTGCTCGGCAAGGCGGACTCCAAACCGGTCGACCACTTCCCTGGCCTGACGGTAATGGCTCTGGGCGCGGGCCTCGCTGGCCTGCGACTTCTGCAGAGCGGCTTTTGTGCTGGCGTGGGCACCGGCAATCATGAGCGTGCTGGCGGCCAGACCTGCGGCGGCGAGGATGGCGACACACGCGGCAGCGGCCACCAGCCGCATGTGCCGGCGAGTCCACTTTCCGGCATGATCCATCAGGGTGGGCCGCCGGGCCAGCGTGGGCTTGCCGTCGAGGAAGCGGCGCAGATCGTCGGCAAATTGCTGGGCGGACTGGTAGCGCTGGTCCGGTGCCTTGGCGATCGACTTGAGAATGATCGTCTCCAGGTCGGCGGGTATGGATGGCCGGATGCGGCGCGGCGGGCGGGGCTCTTCCTGGGCAATCCGGCGGAGCAGGTCGGCACGAATCTCGCCGTCGAAGGCCGGCTGCAGGGCAAGCGCTTCGTAGAGCGTGACACCAAGGGAGTAGACGTCGGACCGCTGGTCGAGAAGATTCGACTCTCCGTTGGCCTGTTCAGGGCTCATGTAGCGGATGCTGCCGAGCACCTGCCCGGTGAGGGTGAGGCCTGCGTCGGAGGAAAGAAACCGCGCCAGGCCGAAGTCGGTGACCCACAGCTTGCCCGTACGATCCAGCAGCAGGTTCGACGGTTTCACATCGCGGTGCACGATTCCGCAATCGTGGGCGTGCTGGAGGGCCTCGGCGGCCTGGATGCCGAGGCCGCAGACGGCGCGGTAGTAGTCGCGGCCCCGGACGGATTCGGCGGTGGTCAGTGCGCGAAGGGTCGAGAGTCTTGCCGGATCGTCGCAGATGGAGCGGGTGGCGTCGCCCGGATCGGCAGAGCGAGCTTCTTCGGAAGCGTGCGAGCTCTCTCCGCGAATATCCGCCAGGGCCTGATCGAGGGAGGCGCCATCGATGTACTGCATGGCGTAGTAGTGAACGCCGCGTTCGCAGCCCACCGAGTGGACAGGAACGATGTTGGGATGATGCAACTGGGCGGCGGCCCGGGCTTCGTTCTCAAACCGGGCAATCTGCTTCTGGTCGAGAACGGCCGCGAACGGCAGCGCTTTCAGGGCGACCATCCGGTCGAGAGAGATCTGCTTGGCCTCGTAGACGATCCCCATACCCCCACGGCCAATCTCGCGGACGAGGATGAAATCGCCCAGCCGCTTCTCCAGAGATACCTGAGGGGGCTTGGATGCGGGGGGAGCCCCTGCGTCGCCCACCATCTGGCTCGTGGCCCGATGGAGGAAATCGAGGGAGCGGAGGGAGGCTTTCAGAGCCTCTTCCAGATCGGGATGGGCCGCCACGATCGCGTCGATATCGGGAGGAAAATCGTTCTCGCGGGCCGAAAGGTATTCGTCGAGAAGGCCCGCAAGCCGCTCCTGCTGCTCGGGCGTGAGTCTGTCGATGGGCAGGGATGGATTCAAATCGTGCATGGGTCGCTCTACTCCACTCCGACCGCATCAAGCTGTTGCCGCAGATGGTTGATCGCCCGGAGCCAGAGCATCCTGGCGGCACCAGGGGTGCGACCGGTGCGCTGGGCGATTTCTTTGAACGGCAAACCTTCCAGATGACGCATCACGATGATATCGCGGTACTCGGATCGCATTTCGGCGAGTTGATCGGCAAGGATCACCACGTACTCACGGTGGCTCGCGCAGGTGCTTGGGGAGGCGGCATGGTCCACGAGCACAGCGTCGAGCCGAAGGGTCGACCGCTCGACGGCGGCGCCGATCCGCTCGAGGGAGACTTCGCGGTGAACCGCGCGTTTCTCGGTCAGCACATGCTGTTCCACGGCCTGAGCGAGGTTATTCGCCAGTATTCGCCGCAACCAAGCCAGGAACTCCCGTTCCGAGTTGCCTCGGAAATGGGGAAAATCCCGGTGTGCCTCCATGAACGTTTCCTGGACGATGTCGGAGGGGCTGACGCGGGCCTGCAGCTTGGCGTCGATCTGGGCGGAGGCGAGGAGGCGGAGGTAGTTGCCGTAAAGCTGCAGGAGTTGCCCCAGGACCGGATCAGGGTCTGTGCGAGCCTGCACAAGGAGTTGCTGAGGATCAGGTTGAGAGGTTGTGCACATGGTATCACCGTCCATTAGGCAGGTTTCCGACCGACCTGTCACGGGGTTGGCAAAAATCCTCGGGCAATTTGCCCCTGGAGGGGGATGTCTCCGGATGGAGCGGCCTGATGGCGGGCCGGTTTCTTGAGTTTTGGCGGTCATCACGGTCGGCCTGCCGATTCGACTCGTTCTGCGGTCGAAGGTCGCACAAACCCCTCTATTGATGGGATCACCAGGCGTCTTGCCAACACGGAACGGGATCAGGCGTGTGTATTGGGCGACGGTTGTCTGGGCCAGGCCGCGGCGACCTCGGCCCGGTGTCCGGCAAAAAAGGGTCCGTGCAGGGGCAGAAGTTACTATATTGACTTAGTGTACATAGTTACATTCTAAATGCAATCCTTTTCTTGGACCCGGAAACAGATTTTCTGGGGGCAGGCCGAGGCGAAGGAGTTCTTCGGATCGTGGGGATCATCGCGGCCCGAAATCCCCGATAACAGGCCCAACCATCACGCCCCACCCCCGTCAGGCCCTTGCCGGCAGACGCGAGATTCCGGCCGCAGGTGATGGGCGATATTCCGTGGCGGCAGAGCGGCGATCGAGGCAGGCCGGCAATGCGGGCCAACCGGTGATTCCTAAGGCGAGATCAGCACCTCGACCACCTTCTCGAGTCCCCGCACCACTCGGGCCATGCGGTCGAAGTCAATCTTGTCCGGAGTATCTCCCGCCTCGTGGTAATGGGGGTAACGGAACATGGCGGTATCGGTGACCATCAGGGCAGGGTAGCCTTCCTGCCAGAAGGACCATTGGTCGGAGAAGCCCACGCCAGGAATTGCGTCAGGCAGCGCAGCCGCTTCCGAGGGAAACGGCTCATGCCGGCGGAATGCCGCGACCACCTGCCGCACCAGGGGGGCCGACCGGGCGTTGCCTACGAAACCAACGAAGTTGCCGGTCGAGGGATAGAGGAGACTGAGCGGATAGGGATACTGCTGGCTGCCGGGGCTGTCGGTGTAGAAACCGATCGTTTCCAGGCTCAGCATGGCGGTCACGGTTTCGCCCTGTCGGCGGCAGCGACTGGCGTAGACCCGCGATCCCATCTGGTCGGTCTGGAAATATGGCGGCTCTTCGTTGACGAAGGCAACGAAGCGAAGGGTCCGATCGGTCTTGCGGCCGGCAAACCTGCGGGCCAGGGCAAGCATGGCGGCCACGCCGCTGCCGTTGTCGTTTGCCCCGGGTGTGCCCGGCGAGCAGTCGTAATGGGCGCCGATGATGACAACCTCCCCGGGCAGCCTGAAACCGGCAATCTCGGCTTCCAGGTTGCAGCAGGTGACCGACGAGACTTCGTATTCCTGCCGTCGGGCGTCGTATCCCGAGGCCGTGAACTCTGCCTCGAGCCAGTCCGCGGCCTCTGCCAGTCCGCGGGGACACCAGAGCACATTGCGCCCCCCGATTTCCAGCGCCAGATGCGAGACGTCGCGTTCAAGTTCCGCGGCCAGGGCGGGGAGTTGCCCATCGGCAAGGGGCAGTTGCCCCCGGTAACTTCTTCCCGGCATGCGAATCATCGTCCACCATGCCGTGGCAAGGGCTGCCAGGATGATAAGGAGCAGACCACAGAGCACCCGACGAAGCCGGTGTTTCTTGGAACCGGCACCCACACTCCCGCCGCGGTCCGAAGTCGCCGCCCGTGAGAGGTCGCCTTGGCTGTTTTGGGTCAGGCCTTTGCGTGGGGGCTCCGGCGACGGATCGGAGGAAGCGACGGGCATGATCATCCTTTGTTCTCTTGCCTTCACTGGACCTTGGGGAAACGGCGGTACAGGCGGACGATCCACAGGCCGGTGAAGACCAGGTATGCGGCCAGAAGACTCCAGAACGGGGCCATGGCCAGTTGCGGAGGCGGTCGGAGATTGGCCTCGATGGTCAGTTGGTGCATGCCGAGCAGCAGGGCCATGGTAAGAATGCCCTCGTCGAGCACGAAGGCGCCGATGGCCACCATCGTCTGCGCGCGCCGCGGCGGGGCGAGCCAGTAGTCCTTGTTCGGCAGGTTGATCAGGGACACCGGCAGCCACATCAGAAGAACCGGCAGCACAGCGAAGACCGCGGCGATGATCAGTGTCAGGGCAGCCATAAACGCCATGAAGGCCTCCCGCGACATCCAGCCGTCGGCCTGCCCGGCGGCGCCAAAATGGCTGGCCACCGTGGCTGGAAGCCGCGGATAATTGGCCATCGCCTGAACAGCGCCCAGCAACAGCACCACCGCAAAAACCGCGTATCGTGTTCTCATACCATGGACCCTTCTCGCTGCCGTTGTCCGGCCTGCCGGAGATTGTACCTCCGGCGCCGCCTCGCCCCAACGTGTCTTCGCGTGCCCACGGCGATTCTTGGCCCCGTGGCGGGACAGAGCACCAGATCCAGACTCCGCCACCTTTCGGGAGGCGGCTCCACGGTGATGGCCCCTTCTGGGAATCACACAAGGCGATTCAGGGCCGCCGCCCGGCGTTTCAGGGCAATTCCGCCGGGGCCAGTTTTTCTTCCGCAACCATCGGCTCGTGAAGGGCGGGAAGCCGGCGGGCGAAGACCAGCGAGCCGGCGATGCAGCAGATTCCGCCCAGGATCACCGTGCCCGGAGCGCCGATGAAATGGGCCAGAGTTCCCGACAGCAGGCTGCCCAGCGGCACCGTGCCCATGAAGGCCATCGAGTAGAAGCTCATCACGCGGCCCCGCTTGTCGTCGTCGACGATCGTCTGGAGGGCCGTGTTGGTGGAGGCCATCTGGACCATCAGGCCCAGGCCGATCACGGGCATGACCAGAAGCGTCGGCCCGAGCCAGCGAGAAAGTCCCAACCCGATCAGGCCGGCGCCGAACACGGCCGGGGCCCAGGCGATGAGCCGCTCCAGCCCGCGCGCGCTCTGCCGGCCGGCCAGGTAGAGCGCGCCGGCCAGGGCCCCCACGCCGGCGGCCGAGACGAGAACTCCCTGGGTGCGGGCGTCGCCGCCGAGGATCTGCTGGGCGAAGATCGGCAGAAGCTGGGCGTAGGAGGCGCCGGCCAGGCTGACCAGGGCCACCAGGAGCAGGAGAGAACGGATCGGGGCGGAGCCAAAGGCGTAGCGGAAGCCCTCGCGGAGATTCTCGAGGACCGCCGCACGCCGCCCGGCGCCGGCACGGGGCGGCACGCGCATCATCAATAGCCCGGCGATCACGGCCAGGTAGCTCAACCCGTTGAGGAGAAAGCAAAAGCCCTCGCCCGCGCCGGCGATGATGAGACCCGCGACGGCCGGTCCCACCAGGAGGGCCCCGTTAAACATGGAGGAGTTCAACGCGATGGCATTGGTCAGGTCCGCCCGGCGGTCGATCATCTGGACGACGAACGACTGGCGGGCGGGCATGTCCAGGGCGTTGATCACGCCCAGGATGAAGGCCAGGACCACCACGTGCCAGATCGCCAGATGCCCCGAAAGCATCAGACAGGCCAGCGCGAGGGCCTGGACCATCGACAGGACCTGGGTGCAGACGACCAGGTGGTGGCGGTTCACCCGGTCGACGAGCACGCCGGCCAGGGGCGCCATCACGAACGTGGGAATCTGTCCGGCAAAGCCGACCAGGCCGAGCAGAAAAGCACTGTGCGTCAGGCGCCAGACGAGCCAGGCAACCGCCGTGGTCTGCATCCAGGTGCCGACGAGCGAGATGCCATGGCCCAGGAAGAAGAGCCGGAAGTTGCGGTGTCGCAGCGATCGGAACACCAGGCGGAGGTTTGTGCCGTCCGGTTCAGTCATGCGGCTTGAGATGCTCGTCGAAGAATCCAAGAACGTCCGGCCGGAGATCCCGCTGTTGGGGCTGAAGATGAAAGCTGTGCGGTCCTCCCTCCACCAGGATGAGCCGGCAGTCGACCCCGGCTGCCTTGGCCGCCTCGCAAAGGCGGGTGGACTGATCCAGCGGCGTGGTCGCGTCGGCCGTGCCGTGGAGGATCAGCATGGGGGGATCGTCCTTGGAGAGCAGCTTGATCGGGGAGGCGGAATCCCAGAGGGCAGGTGCCTCCGCCAGCGACAGGGCGAACATGGGGAGAGCCGCGTAGGGCTTCGGCGGCACTCCACCTTCCCAGGAGGCGGCGCAGTGCGGGTACATGGGGACCGCGGCCTGGATGCGGCAGGAGAATTCCTCATCCTCCTTGGGATCGAGCCCCGCCTCAGGCCCGCTGACGGCCAGCAGGGCGGTCAGGTGTCCGCCCGCCGAACCACCAATAGCCCCGATGTGCTCCGCATCGATCTGGAACCGGTCGGCGTTTTTGCGGAGCCAGCGGACCGCCCGCTTGCACTCCTGGATATTCTGGGGAAAGGTCGGGGAACCGGCCTTGGCCAGGGCGTAGTTGATCGACATGCAGACGTAGCCGTGCGAGGCCAGGGTGGTGCCGATGTTGATCTCACGGCCAGCTCCCTTGTCGCCGCCCGTCCACCCGCCGCCATGGATGATCACAACCGCCGGGTACTTCTTTCCCGCCTCGAGCACGAGTGGGAGATAGAGGTCGGCCTTCTCGGCTGGATCCGGTCCGAGATACGCCACGTTCTTCTCGATACGGACCTTGGCGGGAAGCGGCTGGGAGCGGTCCCAGTAGTTTTCCATCACGGCGCCGTCGACGACGAGCTTGCCATTGAGCCAGACCCAGGTACGGTCGCCGATCTGGCGGATGCGGAACTGGTTCCACTCGCCAAAGGGATTGTCGGCCAGCGTCAGCGGGTCGCGGCCGGGTTTGCCGGGGGTGTTGTTGAACAGCCCGCCGGAACCGAGATGCGGCTTGCGGGTGGGATTGTTGGGATCGTAAACCTGGTTCCAATCCCAGATCTGGACCTGCGGGGTGCCGCGGAGATAGATGCCGCTATCGGCCTTCGGCACCGTCTTGTACTCGAGGAGAAGCTCGATATCGCCATACTCTTCGTCGGTGGTGGCGTAGGGGCCGTGTCCGTCATTGACCAGCTCGCCGTTCTCGACGCGCCAATTCTTGGGGAAGTCGGCCAACTGCTGCTTGAGATTTTCGTCTCTCTTGTCGCCGGTGAGGTTGGCCGCGCTGTGTGGATTCAGTCCATGCCAGCCGGCCAGATCCTTGCCGTTGAAAATGGCCCGGAAACCGGCGGGCGGGGAGGGTTCGACCGCCTGCAGGGCGGCAAGGCAAACAAAGAAGACCAAAGGCGCAAGGATTTCAGTGTGCTTCATGGCATGGTTGCTCGATCGCGGGGAGGTGGACGGCCGCAGGGCGGCAGGAATCCGCCCGATGCTTCTCATTGTAACGGCAGTACGCCGTGGGTCAAAACGACAGGAGACCGCAGGAGGCCGGTCTTCCGCCCGCCGCCTTCGTACGCCGGCAGCGCAGGGATCAATAGGGTCTTCACCCCGACAAGGACGGCAATCGTGCTCGCGTCCGCACCGCCTGCAGGCAGGCGGTGGTGTGTCCGGAGCATTCTGCGGACTGGGTCACTTGAGGCGGTTGAGGAGGGCGAGGGCCTCTTTGACCAGCAGGTCGCCGGCCTCGGGACCGAACCCGGTGCGTTCGATTTCGTAGCCGCCTTCCGGATACAGGTGTTTCGGGGGAAGGTAACCAGCCTTGCCGTTGCAGTGGGAGATCACCCAGGTGTGGGCAAAGGGCGAGCCCGTCTTGATGGCCATCCCCAGCTCAGACAGCAGTTCGCAGCCGACGCCGACCAGAGCCACATCCCCGATCGTCGCCACCGAGACGTTCAAGGATTTTGTGGACGGAGCCTCTTCTTGCTGGTCCGGCTTCTTCTTGGCCGGAAGTTCAAGGGTCACCAACTCGGTCTTGATCGCCGCCTCGGACGACGTCTGCTTGATATCGCGGAACACAAACACCACCTCCTCTCCCAGGAGCGTCCCCAGCAGCACCGGTTCGGGAACCCAGCCATTGGCCTCTTCGATGGCGGGGCGAACACGGAACCAGGGATCGATGTCGCCCGAGGCACCGGCGAAGACCGGGGCCGTCACGCCGGGCGCGAGGATCTTCTCCACAAACTGCGCGGCGATCCCCAGCACGTCGCCGCTGACCTGGAGATTGCGGGTGCCCAGAGACGTGGCATGGGTAGCGTAGTCGAAAAGGGCGGCCACTGGGGTGCCGTCGGGACGGGCAAGCTTCATGACCAGCACTTCCTTGTCGGTCGGTCCATACGGATTGCGTCCCAGCCTGATCGAACCGTCGGGCTGTTTCTCGCGGCGATTGCAGCCGACCGGACTGTATCCCCGGCCAATTCCCATCTCA
>CAZLWV010000112.1:5729-14970 GCA_964563135.1 uncultured Planctomycetaceae bacterium | reverse complement strand
CCTGGCCGATCGCCTCCAGCAGCCTGGTCTGCAGGCCTTGGGTGTACTCGACGTTGCTCGCAAACCCGTCGGACGCGAGCGTGGGAGTCGGCCCGCTGTGGGTATGAATCGCGCTGAGGAAGATCTCGCTGGGCTTGAGGCTGAAACGCTCGCAAATCGCGTCGCGGATCGGTTCGTAGGTATCGTAGTAGCCGATCAGATCGGTCGAAACCAGAACCAGGCGCTGACTGCCGCTCTGGAATGCCACGATCCGGGCCGAGAGGGGATCGTGCACGCCGGTCGACGACTCGGTGCGGCCACCGTAGCCCGACATTTTGACCGGTTTGTCCGGCGTGATGTCGATCTTGACGATCCCGGCGTGGAGACCGCCGCTGCCCGGGGGCGAATCTGCGGGATCCTGGCCAATCGCGGGTCCTCCCAGACCGAGAAGAACGACAAGCATCACGCCGAATCGGAAAACGGATCGCTTCATCGCAATCTCCTTTCGTTACTCGGGGAAATTCGTCAGCGTCAATAACGACCGGGCGGGCAGGGTCAACTCGATCCGGGAGTCCTTGCTCTCGACGGGATCGAGCTGGCGAAACGAATCCGTGGGACTGGTCGCGAAGGCGCGAAACCGGCTCACACCGGCCGGCAGCCCCTCGAGCGTTGCGCCGCGGGCCAGGCCGAGATTGGCGATGTGGATCGTGCAGACCCGCTCTCGGCCCTCGCCGGCGGCAAAAGCCGTGACGAGCACCTTGGGATGGTCGGAGCTGGTCGCCAGGGCGTCGGCCCCGGGCGGGGTGAGGTTACAGAAGTGCCTGGCAAAGAAGAAGCGATCGGTTGGAGAGATCTCCACCTGGCCATCGGGCTTCTTCTGCCAGCCCACAAGGGAGTAATCGCTGGTGAACTCCCAGTACATCGTGCCCGCAGGACGGGCGTGGAGGAGCAGCTGCTGGTACATCTCCACCTCGCGAAGCCCGTAGCCGGGTTGCTCGTGAGGGCGGACGCTGTAGTTGGCGTCCACTCCAAGTTCGGTCACCAGGAGCGGCAGCTTCAGCCGGTCTGCCAGATCGGCCCAGCCGGCATACACATTCGCTTCCGCTCCGCCCCAGGAGTGAAAAGCAACCGCGCCGACGTACTTGAGGCACTCGGCATCCTCGGCTGCCGGGGTGGTGAAGCGGATGCTGCCGGCACCCGTGCTGTCGCCCAGGAGCATTCGTGTCTTCAGACCCAGCCTGGCGAAATGGGCTCCGAGGAACTTGATGATGTCGCGGTGTTCTTCCGGCGTCATCAACACCATCACGCCGATGTTGGATTCGTTGAAGCTGAACAGGTCCGGCTCGACACCGTAGCGGCGTTTCTGGTGAAGCAGGTAGGAACCGATCACGTCGGCCAGCTTGGGCCACTTGTCGCGGGGGACGATGCGGCGGTGGCCATCGACGCCTTCACCTTTGCCATAGAGCCACTCCGGCAGCCACCAGATGGAAGTGACCAGCGGGATGGACCGTTTCTGAAGTTGCTGGTCGAACTCAAACCGCCGCCGCAGGGAGCTGCCCGGCTTGTCACGCGACTCCAGTTTTCTCCAGTCGGGCTCCGCGGCAGCAAAATCCGCCGCGTCCGGCGCCCACTGGCTGGCAATCAGCTCGATGCGGGCCCACGCCGAGCGGAGATTCTCGAGCGTGTACCGGGCGGGGGGCGAGTCGACGGAGAAACAGTAGTTGCCGCCAAAACCGTCGAGCCGGTAGCGGACCCGGGTCGGGTCGAGTGCCAGGCGAGCCTGTCGCGTGTCGGGCGTGGCCGTCGGGACAATCGTCATCCGCACGGCGGTCTCCTGGTCAGCTTGGAGCGGCCCCGGGACGAGCTGAAACAGAAACGAGTAGTCGGAGCCGTTGAACTTGCGGTCGTCCTGGACACTGGTGCTGATCGGACGATCGAACTGGAACTCGACGGCCGTGCGCTGAGGGGCGTCGGCCATGTGGACGCGGCTTGCCCGGCCGGCAAGGAAGATGTATTTCTCAGAGAGGGTCGCGGGGCAATCGACAAGCGTCTCCCTGCCGTCCTCGGCGGTCAACGATACCTTGCCGCCCTGGAATTGGCCGACAGGCAACTGGCCCCAGAGGTAGACCCCCTCCACATCGAGGTCGACTTCGGCGACAACCTTCACCTCGACCGCTACCGACTCGCCTACCGGCCGGTGGGTGATCTGGTAGCGGCAGGGTTTGCCCTTCTCCAACTCGATTGTGCCATGCCAGGTTCTCGTCTTCCCTTCCGTCGAGGCGACAGCGGGCCGGGCCGGGTTGAGGCGGGCGGTGCGGTTCCAGCCCTTGGCCGGAAGTCGAAGGTCTAGCCGCAGCGGCAGGTCTTCGCCGCTGGCCCGAAGGCCCGCGATGCCGCCGTGCATGTCCGGCAGAACCTCTACGCCCTGCGCGGGAGTCTGCGGCTGTGCGGAAGACGCGGCCGCCAACAGAAAGACCATCGTACATGCGAAAAGAATGAACGACTTGTGCATGGGCGCCTCCCATACGATCGACACGGCAGGCTAGCGCTCTGTCTCAGCCAAGACTGGGGATCGAGACTGCAGAACAACTCGGCGATTGTCGCCTGATTCCACGCCACGGATCCCAGAATCAAGCTGTGACAGAGCACTAGGGCAAAAGGGGATGGACGGTTTCGGTTTCCCAGTCGCCTGCCTTCTTGCCGGACTGGCCGACCTCGATATTACGCTCTTGCGCGGCGCGGCGCAAGTAGCGACCGATTCCCGCACTGCAAGAAACCGGCTGGACCGGGCTGAATCGGTGTCCCCGCAAGGACCTGACGCTATTGAAGGCGTATGCCGCAAGGGAATGCGGCTGCCCAAACGAACCGTTGCCCGCAGGATACACCCCCTATTAGCGGCAGTCCATTCGGGGCAAATCGGCAGCCAGGCTCCATCCTTCCATGTACTCGGCCGGACCGGGCGACTATTCTAGAATTACACCTGCCGCGCCTAACCACGGAACCGATCACGTCGCGTTCGCGTGGTTCCCTCCTGCCGGATCCTGGGTACCGAACGCTCCATGCAGCCCAAGATGGACCTCACAATCCGAACGCAACCGATGGTTGCCGGCGTGTTCTGCCTGCTCGCCCTGTTGGCGAGCGGTTGCGTCGAGAACTCCGGGGGGACGGACCGGGACGGGACGACCCCCACCGGCACCGCCGGGCCGCCGGTCCAGGTTGCGGTTGCGGAGGCCAGGATGATTGCCTGGCCGCGGACCGTCCACGTGCAAGGAAGCCTGCTCAGCGACGAACGGGTGATCGTGGGTGCCAAGGTTGCGGGACGAATCGCGTCGCTGGGCAGCGACATCGACGAGCATTCGATCGATCTCGGTTCCGAAGTGCGGGAAGGGGATGTGCTGGCCCGCCTGGAGACCGACGAGCTTGAACTGAGGGTCCAGCAGGCCGAATTGCAACTCGATCAGGTCCGTGCGACCTTGGGCATGGCAAAGGGGGCCGACGATTCTCAGCTCGATCCGCTCAAGGTTCCGTCGGTGATCCAGGAGAAGGCGCTCTGGGACGCGGCCCGGGACAACCTGAGCCGTGCCAAGGCCCTGGAACTGGAGACGGCCATCACCGCGGAAGAGGTCCAGCAGCGTCAATCGCTGGCTGACGTTGCCGCCGCACGTTACCAGTCGGCCCTGCACGGAGTGGCGGAGAACGTGGCGATGCTGGGAGTGCGACGGGCCGAGTTGGGATTGGCCCGCCAGGCCTTGAAAGACGCGGAGATTCGCGCCCCCTTCGGCGGCGTGGTCGAACAGCGCTACGTCGCGCCGGGGGCCTACGTGCAGGCGGGAGCCCCGGTGCTGGCGCTGGTGAAAGTCGATCCCTGGCGATATCGCGGCAGCGTGCCGGAGCGAGAGGCGGCGGCGGTGCGATTGGGCCAGCGGGTGACGATACACATCGAAGGCCAGTCGAGCCTGGAGGCGGTCATCGCCCGCATCAGCCCCTCGGTGGCAGTCGACAACCGTTCGCTCACCATCGAAGCCGTCAGGCCGACGGCAGTCGCACCAGCGACCGAAACGGCGCCGCGTGTGCCGGAGCCGCAGCTTCGCCGAGGGCTGTTTGCCGAAGCAGACATCTATGTGGATGCCGACGCTGAAACACTGGCCGTGCCGCGGGTGGCGGTGCGCGAATTCGCCGGCGTGGAGAAAGTATGGCGTGTGGTCGAGGGGCAGGCCTCGGAACAACCGGTGGAGACGGGGCGGCAGACGGAGGCATATCTGGAAATCCTCGGCGGGCTTTCCGCCGGTGACATCGTGGTCGTAGAGGGCATTCCGAAACAAGCAGGCCCGGTCGAAGTGGTCAAGGGCCCCTGACCGGGACGTGGGCACCCCGAAATCTCGGTATTCAGGACTGGCCATCGCTCGCGCTCGGTGGTTCTTGCGGACTTCCGACGTGCGGAGGAGGGCCACGGTTCAGACCCGTTCCCTTGGAGGGAGGCGAATTGCGTGCAGTGGCTGGCTAGAGTCTGTGTCGAGCGGCCCGTGTTCGCGATGATGCTGATCGCGGCCATGGTCGTGGCCGGAGCAGCGTCGTATCTGCAACTGGGCGTGGACCGGTTTCCGCGGATGGACCTGCCGGGCGTCTACGTGCGCACGACCTACCGGGGGGCGGCTCCCCAGGAGATCGAAACCGAGATCACGCAACGCCTCGAAGACGCGGTGGCCACCGTGGAAGGGATCGACGAGTTGCGGTCCATCTCCAGCGACGGCGTATCGCTGTTGATCCTGACATTCGAGATCGATCGCAACATCGACACCGCCACCCAGGACGTTCGCGACGCCATCAACAGCGTGCTCAACCTCCTGCCTCCGGGAACGGACCCGCCGGTGATCCGCAAACAGGATGTGGATGCTTCGCCCGTGATGAGCCTGGTCATTTCCGGCCAGCGGGACCGCCGCGAGCTGTACGTGCTGGCGGACCGGGATGTCAAGAACATCATCGAGTCGGCTCGGGGCGTCGGGCAGGTGACGATCAATGGGGCCGCAGACCGGGCGGTGCAGATCCAGATCGAGGCGGCCCGGCTGGCGGCCTACGGGCTGTCGATCATCCAGGTCCAGGAGGCCCTGGAACGCCAGAATGCCGAAATCCCGGGCGGGCGGCTCGATGCGGGAGTACGCGAGCTCAATCTGCGCACGCTGGGTCGATTCACCGATCCGCGATCGTTCGCCGATCTGGTGGTGGCAACCGTGGGGGGCACGCCCGTGCGGCTGCGGGACCTGGGACAAACCCTCGATTCCACGAAGGAGGTACGCAGCCTCGCGCGCTTCAACGGCCAGCCGGCGGTGGTGCTGGAAATCCAGCGCCAGTCGGGGGCCAATACGGTGGAGGTGATCGAGGCGGTGAAAGAACGGCTGAACCGCTGCCGCGAAGTGTTGCCGGACGACGTCTCGCTCGAGGTCCTCCGCGACCAGTCGCGCTACATCCACGCCGCGCTGCACGAGATCCAGAAGCATCTGATCGTGGGAGGTATTCTGGCAAGTGCCGTGGTGCTGCTCTTCATGCGATCGTGGCGTTCCACGTTGATCGCGGCGATCGCCATTCCCGCCTCGCTCATCGCCACGTTCGCCATGATGCGGGCCATGGATTTCACGCTGAATAACGTGACCATGCTGGCGCTGGTGCTGATGGTCGGCGTGGTCATCGACGATGCGATCGTGGTGCTGGAAAACATCTTCCACTGGATTGAAGAGCGCGGCGTGTCGCCGATGCAGGCGGCGATCATCGGCACCAAGGAGATCGGCCTGGCGGTGCTGGCCATCACCCTGTCGCTGGTGATCGTGTTACTGCCGGTGTCGTTCATCTCCAGCGTGGCCGGCAGAATGCTTTTCGAGTTCGGCCTGACGGCCACGGTGGCGATTCTCGTGTCGATGATCGTGAGTTTTTCGCTGACACCCATGATGTGCTCCCGGCTGCTCAGGCCCATGCAGGCCACGGAGGAAGTGGTCGTCTCGCGGCGCGGCTTCTACCGCTGGATCGAGGCGGCCTACGACTTCTGCCTCCGGATCTCGATGCGGCATCGCTGGCTGGTGCTGGCGATTTCGCTGCTGGTGATCGCCTCGAACGTGCCGCTCTACTACATGGTAAGCAAGGACTATATACCGACCAACGTGGACGAGGGGGAATTCGAGGTGAGCGTCACCGCCCCGGAGGGAGCCACGCTGCGGACGATGGAGTCGACTCTCGACGTGGTGGAGTCGGAACTCAGGCAGGTGGAGGGGATCACCACGATCCTGTCGACAATCGGCTCGTCGGGCATGTCGCGTCTCAATTCGGCCTCGATCTACGTGCGGTTGACGGAAATGGACAAGCGGGTGTTTTCGCTTGGCCGACTGTGGCGGGAGACCTTGGCCGGCCGACCCCGCGCGGCACTGGAAGGCAATTTCTCCCAGCGCGAGAAGATGCAGGAGATCCGCCGACGGCTGTCGAAGTATCCGGACCTGCGGGTCTCGGTGCGCAACCAGACGTCTCTGCGGCAGGGTGCGCCGGTCGACATCGAGTTTGCCATCATGGGTCCCGACCTGGAGAGTCTCGCCAGGTTCTCCGAGGCCCTGCGGCAGCGATGCCAGCCGGCCGGCAGTCCCAACGGTCGGCCGACCGGCGGCGAGGCAGATGGAGCCGCGCCGCTCGAGCAGATCCCGGGCATCGTCGATGCCGACACCACGCTGCGGCTCAACAAGCCCGAACTGCTGGTCGAAATCGACCGCCAGCGGGCGGCCAGCCTCGGAGTTGACGTGGAGGAGATCGCACAGACCCTCCGCGTGGCGATCGGCGGCGACGATCGCGTGTCGCGCTATCGCGACCCGGGACTGGACGATGTGTACGACGTGGAATTGCGGCTGGTGGGAATCGACCGCAACAGTCCCGAAGACATCTCGCAGCTCTACGTGCGGGCGCAGTCGCCGCACGAGTCCGAGGCAAACGCAGGCGGCGCCGGCCCGGCCGCGGCCGAGGCGATCGCCCCCGGGCTGACGCGGCTGGACAACGTGGTCCGGTTCCAGACGGCCAAGAGCACGGCCCGTATCGACCGGCTGGATCGCCAGCGGATGGCCGCGTTCCGTGCCAACATCACCTCCGGCTACGCGCTGGGCGATCGCGTCGACGCGATCCGCATGGCCGCCGCGGAGCTGCGAATGCCGGCCAGCTACGACACGCGCGTGATGGGAAAGGGGCGCGAACTGGAACGCACACTGGGCGATTTTGCCTGGACCTTCGTCCTCTCGTTCATCTTCATGTACATCGTGCTGGCGGCCCAGTTCGAGCACCTGGTCCATCCGCTGACGATCCTGTTTTCCCTGCCCCTGGCGGTGCCCTTCGGGCTGTTCAGCCTGTGGCTGGGAGGCGAGTCGCTCAACCTCTATTCGGCCCTGGGGATCCTCGTGCTGTTCGGCATGATCAAGAAGGCGTCGATCCTGCAGGTGGACCATACCAACCAGTTGCGGGCGAAGGGAATGGAACGCCTCGACGCGATCTTGCTGGCCAACCGCGACCGTCTGCGGCCGATTCTCATGACAACGATCGCCTTCGTGGCCGGCATGCTGCCGCTTCTGATCGCCACGGGGCCGGGCGCCGAGGAACGCCGATCGATCGCAGTCCTGGCGGTTGGCGGCCAGACCCTGTCGCTGCTCCTCACGCTCGTAGCCGTACCGGTCGTCTATTCCATCCTGGACGACGTCGGCGCGTTCTTCGGACGGAAGAAGAAGGTCAACATGCCCGACAGGGAGCGATCGGAAGAGGCCGCCGAGTGCGTTGCCTGAAAGAGGTCGGCCCGCGCCTGGGGGATTTTTTCTGTCGGCGGTCCGGCCAGGCGGATCGATTCACCGAGCCGGCCCTCAAGCCGCCCACTCGTTGGAGCGGCGCCCCGGAGCAGGCTCCGGTTGTTGCGAACCGGATAGCTGATCCGGCAAGAGTTCTCCCTCCCGTCCAGTGACGGGCCGCGCCGGCAGGAGACGTAGCAGGCTGGGCATGGCCAACCCGCTGAGCAGATTGCAGGTCATGCCCAGGGTGAGCACCTGGCCGAGGCTGTAGACACCGCGGTGGCTGGCGATCATGAGACTACCGAAGCCGACCATGTTCATGAGCGTGTTGACGACGATGGCCGTGGTTGTGGAGCCGCTCATGCGATAAGGGGCCGGTTCCCGCTGGTAGTCGTGCACGATATGCACACCGATATCGACCCCCACGCCGAGGATCAGGGGGAGCACGATCATGTTGGCCGGGTTCAGCGGAATCCCGAGCATCCCCATCAGACCGAAGAGCTGGAGCATCGCCAGCGCCAGGGGCACCAGGGCCAGAAGCATGGCACGAAAGCTGCGGAAATCGAGGTAGACGGTCACGACCACCATGCCCAGGGCGTACCACGCCGCCTGCTCGTAGCTCTCCTTCATCTGCCGCGAGGACTCGTAGACTTGCATGGGATTGCCGGTTGCGTCGGCGTCCACGCTCCGCACCTGCCGGATGAACTGCTCCATGGACTGCATGTCCCAGACATCGGCTTTGCTGTAGACCTGCATCAGGTAGCTGCCGTTGCGACCGACGAAGCGAGAGACGAGCCCTTCGGGCAGGTCGCTCCACCGGGGCGGGTCGGGGTTGGCCGAGGCCCGCAGCGCGTGGAGCCGGGCGAGAAGGTCGGTTGCCATGGCTTGCTGGAATGCCGAGAGACGCCGGCGGTACTCCGGCTCCGGAAGGCTGGCAAGCAGAGAGCGGATCTGCTGGAGCTGCTCCACTTCAACCGCCCGCCCCCCCGCCGTCATCACCTGCTGGAGCCGCGCCAGGGCACGATCCAGATCGGCGGGCCCGGTCACCGGAATCGCGGGCACGGCCACCGGCAGTTCGGCAAGGCGGTTGTGGATACGTTCGATGAACGCGCGTTTCGCCGAAATGTTGTCGGGCAGATAGGTAACGATCTCGCGAACCTGGTTCACCAGCGGCAGGGCGAGGAACTGCTGCTTGCGGGCCACGAGTTCCTCGCGCGTGGCGGCAATCGAAACGGCAAACGAGGCGTTAAGGTTGTTCTGCTGGAGGAGATCCCGTTCGAGCTCCACGCTCTCCAGCCCGACCGCCTGGAGATTGAGCAGGTTGTGGTCGTAATGCAGCCAGCAGATCCCCACCGCCAGCAGCGCCGTGCCCACCAGGAACGGCACCACCAGGAGACGCGGACGCTCGAGCAACGGCTTGAGCCAGATGTAGAGATCCAGGGGGGGAGGGATTCGCTCGAGCGAAT
>CAZLWV010000112.1:5270-5712 GCA_964563135.1 uncultured Planctomycetaceae bacterium | reverse complement strand
GTCATCGCCGCGATCCAACAGAGCATGATCCCGCCACCGGCGACGATCCCCAGTTCGGCCACGCCCGGAAAACCGGTCAGACCGATCACGAAGAAGGCCAGGGCCGTGCTCAACGCACCGGTGGTGATGCTCGGGCCGACATTCCGCGCGGTTTCCAGGAGGGCCGTCCGCGCGGAGTGCGACTGTTCCCGCAGCCGGAGGTAGTGGGCGATATGGTAGACGGCAAAATCGCTTCCCAGGCCAATGACGATCGTGCCGAACGCGCTGCTGAGGATGTTCAGATGCCCGACGGCCAGGGTGATGTAGCCGAAGGACCAGGCCATGGGCAGCATGAGGGCAATCACCGCCATCATAGGATGGCGAAAGCAGCCAAAACCGGCCACGTAGAGGATGGCAACACCCACCAGCGAGAGGATGCTGGCCTGGGTCATCGACCGGGCGC
>CAZLWV010000112.1:701-5260 GCA_964563135.1 uncultured Planctomycetaceae bacterium | reverse complement strand
CCGGATCGGTCAGAGCGAAAGCGTTCTGGTGCAGCATCTGGTCCTTGAGGATAGTCTGGACGCTCGGATCGCCAAGACGATCGTCGAGAAACAGGACGTCATCGACCGGGCGCTGGACTCCATCTCATCGTTTTCCAGGACCGGCAAACCCGTCAGTCCAATGGTCGTCTCCGGATGGCGAACCTTGACGTGAGCGACGATCTGGCGCAGCAGGGCAAGGGGCCCGGCATATTCGGCGAAATTGCCGTCCTTGCCTTTCGCCAGACGCAACGAGACGATACCGACCCGGTTGCCGCCGGTCAGGACGTAGCCGGCAGGCATCTCGGTGTTCTGCAGAGAGGGGGCCGGCATTTCGGGCCACGGAGAGCGGTAGGGGCCGGACTGCCCCAGCGCCGCGGCCAGCGTGGCCAGCGGTTGGGGCTCGGCGATCGAGGCTGCCGGATCGAGTTGCCGCGCGGCACCTCGCTCCAGTTGCCCGCAGAATCCTGCCAGTTGGCTGCCCACGTCGAGCATGGACCACTCTCCCCGAAGCACCGGAGCGGCCTGCGACAGGAAGCTCTCCACGGTCCGCAGTTGCTGCGGTTCCAGATAGTACAGCCCTTTGCTTTTGAGCCGGGAGGGGTCGATCTTGTAGAAGACCGCTCGGAAACAGTCGGGGTTGCGAAGCAACTGGGCGGCAATCTCTTCGAGCACCGGCACTACCGTCTCGGGGCCGCTTCCCTGGACGACGACCACGACGTCTTCCTGCTCTCCAAACTGGCCGGTGTACTCGAGCCAGCGGCGGTTGTATTCGCAGTGGGGATCCAGCAGGTCCGACCGGCTGGTATGAAACTCAAGCCGGTTCCGGGCCATCAGCGGGCAGACAACCGCCAGCAAGCAGGCCACGAGGATGGTGGTCACCGGAAAGCGAGTCACCAGCGCCGTGGTGGCATGGAGAGCCGCTCCCAACGAGAGGGATCGCAGTGGCGGCAGCATGGAGTGGTTCCGGCGCTCGCTCATTCTCACCCCACCAACCCGAGATCGCGGCGCAGGAGTCGAAACCAGTCGTTGATCGCATTGGCGCCGACTGGACAGGATCTCTCAGAACCGATTCCAGATCGATCGCCGCCGTGACGGAATTTCGCACACGGGAGGTGTGTCTGGCGGTTTTGGAACGGGGTCTTGGCCATCAAGAAGACAACGCATTCTCGAGTATCAGTTCCGGTGCACATCCATGAGCGTCGGCTGAAGGAACGCGTGATCCATTCAGAGTCCCGCCCGGATCCGTCGTCGTTCC
This sequence comes from uncultured Planctomycetaceae bacterium, assembly GCA_964563135.1. Classification (GTDB taxonomy): domain Bacteria; phylum Planctomycetota; class Planctomycetia; order Pirellulales; family Thermoguttaceae; genus JAAYAY01. The sequence goes on along the minus strand of CAZLWV010000112.1, from coordinate 3,984 downwards.
GCCTGGCCACCGCGACCGGGTTGGAAGAGCCGGCGAACGGTTGCGGGGCGGCCGCCAAGGCGATACCGCTGCCGCCCCCTCAGCTCCATGCCGCACTCCGATCCCAGGTACCGTGCTGGCGGGTTTGAGCAATGTATCGTTCGCCGCCCATCCGGGCAATCTCACTTCGACTGCGGCCAGATACACACCCCCCGAACTGGCCAGTGCTCCTGGCTGCACCTTCCGCTAATCGGAGGGGTGCGGATCCCGAAGAAGGGCCCGGTCGCGCCGTCGCAACAGCAGGAGAATCGTTGCCAGGCCCAGGAGGTTGGCCGCCTTCCAGGCCAGCATCCACCACGGCTTGTACCATCCGCCCGTGCCGATCTCCACCCAGTCGGAAACGCCGAAGGCCGCAAACAGGACCGCCAGGGGAAGCATCAAGTCCGGGTTCTGACCTTTTCGAGAGAGGGCAACCAGGAGGCCGATCGCGATGGCGATCCACAGCAACCCTTCGCACACGTTGAAAACAACGAACGCCTCGACTGCAGCGGATTCCATGCTCTTATACGACCCCAACGACAGCCCACGTGGAAGGGTGCAGGCGGTACCATGAACGGGCATTTGATCGCGCACGAGAGACTGAGCCCTCGTCCGACTCACTGCGGTGTTGCATGCTGTTCGACTCTCTGGAGGGTTATGGCCGCCGCTTCGCGAAGTGTGCGGCAGTCCGATTGCAGCAGCTTCTTGATCTGCGGAATTGCCGGTGCAGCGTTGCTTTCGAGTTTGGCCAGCGACACGAGTGCTGCCAGTCGAACCCTGGCAGAAGGGTCGTTGAGGGCCGCCGTTATGAGAGGTAGGGCTGACGGATACTGTGCCAACACTTCGACTGCCCCGGAGCGAACGTTGACATCGGGGCTCTTGAGGGCTGCCAGCAGGGCAGCAGATTTCTCAGAGGCAATCTGCTGCAGCGCGTCAATGGCCTCCTGCCGCGGATGTTCCCATCGGCGGGTGAGAAGATCAAGCAAGGCGGGGACTGCGCTATGGGCTTCGGGACCGAAAATGGCGAGTGTACGGGCAACGTTCCCGCGATCTCCGTAGGCATCCTCAAGCTTTTCGATCAGGGCAGGGATCGCGGGGCGGGATGCGCTGCCTGCTCTTGCCAACGCGGTACGCAGCAGCGACCACTCGTCGTCATTGAGCGCAATGGACTCCGGCGAGAAACATTCGAGCATTCTTCTCACGGCCGCAGGATCGTCCGGCTCAATTGCGACCGCGGCACACGCGCAGATCAATGTCTCTTGAGGCAGGTCATTCGGATCGGCGAACTGAACAAGCGTCGGAACCGTGCTCCGGGCTTTCGGCCCCATCAAGGCCAGGGCGACGGCCGCGTGTCTTCGGATCCATCCATCGTGCAGCAAGGAGTAACTGAGAACATCGAGGACATCGTCACTCTCAGGGTCGATCCTAGCGACCGCAATCGCTGCTTCGCCACGTGCCTCACGATTGTCTTGAGCGAGGATTCCCCCGAAGGTACCCTTCATGTCTTGGATGAGATCAAGAAGTGCGGGGATGGCGCTCTTCGCCGGCGGGCCGATGGCTCCCAATGCCCGTGCCACGCTTCCGGCGACGGGCAGAAAGACGCCTGGATGGCCCTGGACATACAACTCTCTGCTTTTCAGGGCGTCTACAAGTGCCGGAACGGCTGGGACAGCTTCGGTGCCGAGGCCTGCCAGAGCCTCGGCCGCCTCGTGCTGAACACTGCCCTCGTGGTCCCGCAGGGCGGAGGTCAACGCTTCGACTGCGGCAGGTGTGGTCGGCCGGAGCACACCCAGCGAAGACGCCGCCGCCCGGCGGACGTTGAGATTCTTGTCTTTCAGGCTCGCGATAAGCGCCGGGATGGCCTGATCGGGTTTCGAACCGATGCTGCCGAGTGCTTCAGCCGCCAACTGCCGTACAAGCCAGTCGTGGTCCTTCAGTCGTCCAGTCAAAGGCAGCACCGCATCGTTTGCCTCGGGACCGATGAAGTACAGTGCACATGCGGCGTTCGATCGTACTGCCGAACGCCTGTCTGTCAGACATGGCGTCAAGACCCCCACGACGTCTTTGCCCATCTTGCCGAGAGCCCAAGAGGCGCGGACGCCCACATCGGTTACTGGCAACTCGGTTGAAATCCTCGGTAGTTCGCCCTCATCAAGCCGTTCAATAAGCTTGGGAATTGCCGCTGCTGCATCTTTACCGATTGCTCCCAGAGTATCTGCCGCGACGGCACGGACGGCCTCGTCTCGGTCGTCCAGAAGCCCGATGAGCTGTGGAACGGCCGGGGCCGCATCCAGTCCCATCTCCTCCAAGTCGCGGATTGCAGACCATCGTGTGTCTGGGTCTTCCAGGGACTTGAGCAAGTCGTCAATCCCCTGTGACTCCGCGCCAAGAACGCTACAGACTTGAATCGACAGGAGCACCAGCAGTGCCGTGCGAGTTCCACTCATCGTTGCCGTCCTTCGGGCACAGAGTATCTTTTTCGGAACCGAAGAAGGGGCTTTCAGGGGAAAAAACGACCGGGTTGGTATTTCTCCTGAGGTCGGCCCCGAAGAATCGAGCAACCCGGCAATCCGGCGGGCCCCGGCCCCGATCTCGAGTATCGCACGGCGCTGCGGACATGTCGAGAAGTTTGACTGCTGGCGCAGACAGCCTGCGGATCGGGTCATGAGCACATTCGCGTCGGGTATTGGAATGCAGGCCGCCTGCGTATAATGGCCTCTCGATTGCCGCCCGTGCTGAACAGAATGCCCGGCCGGCAGGCTCTCTGATTGTCCTCCAATGGGACTGCAGAAAGGCCCACGACGCGTACACATCGAACCGAGGGATGCAGCGGGAGTATACCTGATGAGCGAGCAGGCGAGCGGCGCGACGGGCGACTTGAGACAGTGGCAGCGGAGGATCTTCTGGTCGGTCTGGATGACCTACTTTGCCTACTACCTGTGCCGCCTCAACATGCCGGTGGCGAAGACGACCCTGTGCAACACGTACTCTTGGGATGCGGAACGGTTCGGAATCGTCCTTTCGGCCATGACGCTCATGTATGCCGTGGGGCAGTTCGTCAACGGCCAGCTCGCCGATCGTTTCGGCACCCGGGCGATCGCCAGCCTGGGGGTGCTCGGTTCAGTGGCGATGAATGTGGCTGTTTTCGTGCTCCTCGTGGTGGCAGCACCGGGCCAGTCCGATTCCCAGTCGCTGCTCACGCTGCTGACGGCCTTCTGGGGAATCAACGGGTTCTTCCAGGCCATGGGATGGTCGCCCATGGTGA
>CAZLWV010000112.1:0-691 GCA_964563135.1 uncultured Planctomycetaceae bacterium | reverse complement strand
CATTGGTACCCGATGAGCCGGCGCGGCAGGATCATGGGTCTGGTCGGGACGTGCTACCAGTTCGGCGGCGCGTTTGCGTCGCTCCTGGCGATCTTCCTCGTGGACTACTATCCCGAGAAAATGGATGGCGACTGGCGGTGCGTGTTCCTCGTTCCCGCGATCCTCCTGGCCGTGGTCGGCCTGTTCTTCTACTGGCTGATCAGGAACCGACCCGAAGACGTGGGACTGCCAACGGTCAACGTGGAAGGGAAGTCGCTCGGGGCCGCGGTCGGTAAACCGGACGCAACGATTGGCGGCAATCTGCTGCGGACCCTGAAGAACCCGTACCTGTGGATCGTGGCCTGGACCTTCTTCCTCCTGGACGTGAACCGATACGGATTCGTCAACTGGATGCCGGCTTTCCTCGACGCCCAGCGACCCGGCGACGCTTCGTCCCTGCTGGCCAACATCACGAAGGCGACGAAACTCTGTATTCACCCCCTGGCCGGCTCGGCCGGTGCCGTCGTGGCAGGCTGGGCCAGCGACCGGTTCTTCGGCGGTCGAAGGGCGCCGGTGATCGCCGTGCTGCTGGCCCTGCTGGGTGTCTTCTCCGTTCTCTTCCCTGCCATCGATCCAGCCAATACGTGGCTGGTGGTGCTCGTGGTGGCGGCGGTGGGATTCTGCACCTACGGTCCTCACATCCTCATGGTCG
>CAZLWV010000111.1:20030-28470 GCA_964563135.1 uncultured Planctomycetaceae bacterium | reverse complement strand
GCCTTTTCGTCGAGGCCTTTCTCCTGGCAGTATTTCTGAAGAAAATCGTACGTTTCGACAAAGGACATCGTGGGCTCGATTGCCGGATCGAGTCCGAGTTTCCTGTAGACTTCCTCCGAACGGGCGTTCGTGTCGGCTGCGATCTTGTTGCCGAGAAGATCGTATCGCTCGTCTTCGGCATCCCCGAGCTCACGCACGATCAGCCGATAGCCATTGTCGTCGGTCTTCGTCTCGGGCGGATAGAGCTCCTTCTCCATCGCGGCGAAGTAGTCGACCCGTTTGCCGTCGCTGGTGAGCGGTTCGGTGATGTAGGTCGTCTCTTTGGAGATCCTCAGCGGCGGAGTCCGAAGGAAGTTCCAATAGACAAATGCGGCCAGCAGCACCAGCAGAACCGCGCCGTACCTGGCGAACCGTCCGAGGCATCCAAGCCGCTTCTTCGGCAGGATGGCCATGGCGTCCTGGAGCTCTTGAACTGCCGCAGCGGCTACGTCAGGATCGATCGGCGGCGGAGGGTTCTCTTCCGATTCGGAATTGGGCCTGCTGTCGGCCATAGCCAAGCTCCTTATCAAGTTGATCGAACAAGGCCCGCTCCTCGGGAGTGAGCGGCCCATCGTTCTTCAGCAGCACATACAGATACTGCGAACTACCAGTATAGGACGCCGGCACCGGTTGCGATGGCGCCGCTTCGAATCGGCTCAGGGCAAAGAACACGCCCGATCCGCCCAGCAACATGCCGAGGAAGAGACCTGCGAGCAGTCCGCCGGCAGCCGCGTTGAACTGCGCGATGCGGATGTAGTGCGTCAACGGGATCCTGACCATGGCCGTCACATCCTCAGACGGCGGTGTCTTGTCGGACAGCGCGTCCTTCATGCGGCTTTTCACTTCGTCGGCGAATCGCGTCTGGCGACGGGGCCGAAGTTGGGCCAGGGCGGCCTCGGCGGCCGAAATCTCCGGATCGGTTTCCGAAAGGTTTTCGTTTTCCCGGTTCATGGCATTGCACCTCCCATTCACGCCAGGCCCTTGCGAAGTACATCGATGGCCGATAGGTATCTGCGATGGGCCGTCGAACGCGACGTTTTTCGTGAGCTCGGCTATCTCCTCGAAGGAAAGCCCGCCCCATATTCTTGCGACGACCGTTTCGCGCTCGTCGATCGGCAACGTCTGCAATTGCTCGGCCGCACGAATAGCGTCGAGCTGCGTATCAACCGACGGTTCAAACCACTCGGGCCGCTCCGAGGCAACGTGCTGCTCCCTCGCCTGAGAACGGCAACGGGCGTGGTGGCCTGTGATCAACTCATTGCGAATGACGCGGTAGAGCCAGGCTACGACATTGTCGGGGGGATCGTTTGCCTTGACACGGCGGACGAGCTGCAGAAAGGCTTCCTGAACGACGTCCTCGGCCAGCTCGGCGGACCACTGTCGCGCGAACAGCAGGATCGCGTCGACGTGGTTATCCACAATCTCGGCCAGGCCTTCGTAGGAAAGCCGTTCGCTCATCCGGTCATCTTTCTCATGGATACGGTCTCTCACAGCCGGAAGCGCTTTTCGCCTCGCTCCACGATAGTAGACCGCGCCGAGGGCGGAGTGTCCCAGGAAAAATGGCCGATGGTGCAGAATACGCACCAGCCCCCCCCGAGAGCAGTGGGCTGTTTTTTCGGGAAACACGGAGAGCGGCGTGGTTTCCGACGCCCGGCTGGGTTGGCGAACCGAGAAAATCCCGCAAAATGGCCAGAATCCGCGACACACAACGACCACAAGGAACAAAGCTCTTCCAGGAACGTTGAGAATACAGTCGTTCGCGGGGATTGTTTCTCTTGTTGACGCCTGCGCAATTGATGCACGAGGGCGACCAACGGAAGAAAGGCTCTTTTGCGGAGTCCCGTTGGGTGGCCAGAGGCATTTTCCACGCAGACATCAATAGTCGCACATGACATCAGCATGGACCAACAGCAGGAGCAGTGGATCGCCCAAGGCCTTGCCGAGGGCAAGGAGGATGCCTGGCGCGCGCTGTTCGATGCGTACTCCAGGCCGGTCTGGCGGTATGTCGCCAGGCGGATGCCCCCGGATCCAGGCAACGTAGCCGATGTGGTTCAGGAGACGTTTCTGGCGGCCGCCCGCAGCGCCCGTCAGTTCGACGCCGGCCGTGGATCCCTTGCGAACTGGCTGTACGGGATCGCCCGCAATCACGTGGCCCTCCACTATCGCCGCCACTGCCGCCGCCCCAGCGAAGACGAACCGGGCCGTGCCCCCCCGCTGCACGCCCAGATCCTGGACTGGCTCGACCATCGCCATGCTACCCCCCCCGAAGCCCTCGCCACGGCCGAGACCGCCACGGCTGTGCGGGCCACGCTGGCCTTGCTACCGGAAGAGTACGAGACCCTGCTGGTGGCGAGGTACTTCGACGAGATCAGCGTCGACCAGATCGCCGGTGAGGAGAACAGCACGCCGACGGCTGTCCGGTCGAAGCTGGCTCGCGCCCGTCGCGCGTTTCGACGGGTTTTTCAGTTCGGGCACGACTCGTCACCCGAAGCGTGTCCCCAAGCGCCCTCGGACCCCGAGGCAGGACCATGAATCTCAACCGCAACCCAGACAACGACGATCGACTGGCCGAGCTTCTGGCCTCGGCCAACCACGCCGAGATCCAGCCCGACGAGGCGTTTCTCGCCCGGCTGGCGGAGGAGTCGGCGACGGTGTTTTTGGAGTCGGTCGAGGCGTCTTCCACGGGACTCGACAACTCCCATCGGGAAACCACTGAGGACACGACTACCGATAGCCGTGGCAGCTCTGCTCGCCCGAGCGTCGACCGCGAGAAACAACCGCGGTCCGGCGACCGCAGCTACCAGCATCCATTCAATGCCAAGAACAGGACGAGGAGAAGGTCCATGTTGACACTCGTGTTTCGCGGAGTCTGGGCCGCAATTGCCGCAGGCCTTCTGATCGTGGCTGGAATCTGGACCACCTCGCCCGACGAGGCGTCGGTCCCGCTCGGCGCCGCACTGGACCGGACCGCGGCGTCGAACACGCTGCACCTGATCGTCTACCGCCCGCAGGCAGCCGCAGGTGGAAAGGCGGAAACGAAGGCCGATGTCTGGGCCCGCCGGGGCGGCCAACTTCGCCTGGACGAAGGGGTGGGCAAGTACGCCATTGCCGCCGGCCCGAAGCTGTGGAGGATCGATGAAAAGGCCAATCAGGCCACGTCCGCCGCTTCGCCCTACTTCGTCGACGACAAGCCGGGCCTCGACCTCTTGGCCCTCTTGGAACTGCCCGAACTGGACAGTCGCCAGACGCTGCTCAACCAGCGCCCCGCCGAGAGGATCCGCCGCGACGGCCGCGATCTTTTCGTCTACCGAGGTTCCTGCCCCTCGAAACTGGGACCGATCCAGATCGAGGCGACCGTGGACACAACTACCCAACTTCTGGAGTCGATCGAGGCCACGGCCGTGCGCGAGGGGCAAAAAAGCATGCTCGGCCGGCTGGTGCTCGTCTCCGCCGGCGAGCCGGTCGACGAGGAGCTCTTTGTGGTCGGTGATACACTCACTGAGGACGGCCGCATCGGACTAATTGACGACAGCCAGGGGATTGTCGCCGTCCGGCCCGCGGTGAACGAGCGATGGACGCCCCTGGCCGGCCGACTGGTGCTCAAGCCGGGCGACTGGATACGGACCGATCTGCGGGGGGCAAATGCCGTTTCCGCTCGACTGGTGCCCGATACGCAAGTTACGATCGGCCCGGGCTCGCTGGTCGAGATGGCGGGGCCGCGCGAGATTCGTGTTGCTCGGGGCGAGGTGAAGGTGGTCGTGCAGGGCAAGCCGGTACGGATTCTCGGACCGGACGCGAAACCGATTCAAGTGAAAGACCGAGGGCTCCTGCGAGTTCACGACCAACAGCTCACGCGTCTGGAATCTGACCCGATCTGGTTGCAGGGTTTCGAGGGTCGCTCTGCCGCGGAGTCGATGGGATCGCTGGTGGCCAACGTGGACGGTCGCAACGAACTCTTGACGATCGGTTACCACAAGGTGACGGTCGACATTCGCGACCAGATCGCCAGAACCACGGTCGAGGAGTCGTTTGTCAATCATCACCCCAAGCTTACGCTCGAAGGCGTGTTCCACTTTCCGCTGCCGCAGGACGCTTCGATCTCGGGGTTCGGCATGTGGATCGGCGACACGCTGGTCGAGGCCGATATCGTGGAGAAGCAGCGGGCACGAGAGATCTACGAAACGATCCTGCGCGAGAAGCGCGACCCTGGTCTGCTCGAGTGGTCGGGCGGCAACATCTTCAAGGCCCGCGTGTTCCCCATTCCGGCCGGGGGCGAGAAGCGGATCAAGATCACCTACACTCAGGTCCTGCCCTGCCGCGGCAATCGCTACCACTACAGCTACGCTCTGAAAAGCGAGCTGCTGCGGCAGACGCCGCTTCGCGAGTTGTCGATCGACGTGACGGTCAACTCCACGGCCCCGCTGGCCAAGGTATTGTCGCCAACGCACATGACCCGCAGTTCCCAGACGCCCCATTCGGCCCGTCTGGAACTGTCCGAACAGGAGTACACGCCGACCCGCGATTTCGAGGTGGCCGTGGAGTTAGACGCGGCTGCGACCGCCCCCGTGGTGCTCGTTCCTCATCGCCGGGGCGACGACGGCTACTTCATGCTTCAGGTAACGCCCCCCCAGGCCGGGGCGCAGCCGGATCGCGGAATCCTGCCGCCGACCGGGCCGCTCGACCTGGTGGTGCTGGCCGACACGTCGGCTACAATCGACGCCGAGGCCGCCACGACGCGCAACGCTTTCATCGCCTCGCTGCTGGGCGCGCTGGCGCCCGGTGACACCTTCAACCTGGCCGTCTGCGACGTGGACTGCACCTGGGCGTTCGACAAGCCGGTGCCGGCCGATGAGAAAAACGTCGAGCAGGCTCGCCAACTGCTGGAGGACCGAGCCTCGCTGGGATGGACCGACCTGGACAAGGCGTTTGCCGCGGCGCTCGAACGGGCGAAAGAGAAGACCCAGATCATCTATGTGGGTGACGGGATCGTGACCGGCAAGGATGTCGATCCTTCGGCCTTCGCCAATCGGCTCAAGCGGCTGCACGAGGGGCATGCGGCCGCCATGCACGCCGTCTCGGTCTCCAGCAGTTTCGAGCCCGTGGTGATGCGGACGATCGGTACGCTGGGGGGCGGTTCCCTGCGGCAGATCACGGGCGAGCAGGGTCCCCAGGCGGCGGCGGTGGAGCTGCTGCGCGAAATCTCGGGACCGACCATCCGCGACCTGAAGGTCGAGTTTCAGGGCCTCACGACGGCACGCGTCTACCCCAGCCAACTCCCCAACCTGCCGGCCGGCACCCAGCAGATTCTCCTGGGCCGTTATCTGCCTGCCCCGGGGGCCCAGAAGCAAGAGGGGCGCGTCGTCGTGACCGGCCGTGTCGACAGCAAGGAGGTTCGCTTCGAAAGCCCGGTGACCCTGCCCGGCGGCGGACAGCCCACGGGCGGCGAAGAGTCGTTCCTGCCCCGACTCTGGGCCCGCATGCACCTGGACCGATTGCTGGAGGAAGGTCCCTCCGAGGCGATGCGCGACGAGATTGTCGCCCTCTCCGAGGAATACCACATCATGACCCCCTACACCTCGCTCCTGGTGCTGGAAAGCGACGAGGACCGGGAGCGGTTCCAGGTGAAACGCCGCTTCCAGATGCGCGACGGCGAAAAGTACTTCCAGCAGGGACGCGATACGGCCGGCTATGAACTCGTCCAGCAGCAGATGAAACGGGCCGGGAACTGGCGGATCGGCCTGCGCCGGTCCGTCCTGGCCCAACTGGCCGGCATGGGGCGTTCCACGGGGGCATTTACCCAGGCAACGACACGAGGGTGGAACAGCCCGGCCGCGGGCAGCCGGCGTGGTGGTGCCTTCGCCGTGGGAGATGCCGTCTCAATTTCGGCGATCGGCGGCATGGGCGGAGGCCAAGTGTTCTACCCCATCCGCCGTTCGATGGCCAGCCCCATGAGCAGTGTCAGCCCCGGCGGAGGCTCCATGGCCGACTTCGACAGCCTCAGCAGCCTCATCACCGCCGGCGTTCAACCGGAGGCGTGGGAAGGTGCCGGCGGTCCCGGGTCGTTCACACCTTTCGAAACCAATCTGGGTTTGCCGGTCGACGAGTCCTGGGATGCGAAGGGTTTCTCTTCCCGTGAAAACAGCAAGAAGGAAAACGAACCTGTTGCCCAATCATTCATGCCAAGTGCCGGGCCGCGTCCAGCCGTCGATTCTTTCGAGGATAGCATGCCCGACCTTATGCCCGCGAACGAGGCAATCTCCGGTGAAGATTTCTTCGCCTTCACCGGGGCTACTCATTCCACAATCAGCGAGGACTGGGCCTCCAGCGTGGACAAGTCCTTCGCCGGATCCTTGCCCATCTCAGGGCTCGAAATGAAGCGCAAGAGCTTCACATTGGGCGTCCCAATGATGCCTTCCAGCAAGCCCATGGATTCGTACTACTACCGCCAAACGCAATACGTGGGATGGCCCGACACCCTCTTCCCGCAGTTGGCACCCGTGCCGGTCAAACCGGCCCAGAAGGAACCCGAGCATCCCTGGCCGGCGGAGGTAAAGCGTCTGGCCGCAAGCCTGTTGCGGTTGGAAACGCTCCGCTCGATGACGGGCGGGCTGAGGATCGAGCGGCAAACGGAATCCTACGACGCACGCTGGAACGAGCCCGTGTCGCGATCCGCCGATCTGGCGTTGGTGTCGTCGGACGGTTGGCTCAGCCGTTCCGGGGGCGACGGCTCCCAGACGATCGTCAACTGGCTCGACGAGAACGAGCGAGGCGTGCTCTCCCGCGCCTTCGAGTTGGGCCGGGTGCGAAAACCCGTTCCCCTCGACCGCCAGGAGTGGCCCAACTCCTTCGGTCCTCATATGCGCGCCTCCATGGAGCGAGCCTATCAGGATCACACGGCCACGCTCCAGCCGCAAGGCGAAGGGCGGACAGTCCTGGGGCTGGTCCACCCGAATAACCCCGGCTACGAGATTCGGATCCTGATCGACACGACACGGGCCGTGGTGCTGCGAACCGAGTATTTCCAGGATGGCAAGCTGCAGTCGGCGAGCGAGTGCAGCCAATTCGTCGAGCTCCTGGATCACTGGTGGCCCACGCGGATCGAGGGGACCGATGGGGAAGGGCGTCGAACGTCGCTGACGACGCTCGACTACCGCACGCTGGAGGCCGACGAGTTCGCCCGTCAGATGGACCAGGAGCTGGCCGGGCGCGATCGGGTGGCCTTTCTCCATGAGCCCGTAAACGACGTGCCCCGCGCCAAGCAGGCCCTGGCTCGCAAGAAGGCCACCTTCGAGGACCGGCTCGTGCTGGCCGTCTATTTTCAGCAAACGCAGCAGTGGGAACGTGTGCTGGAGCACGTGACGGAAGCCGAAGCCCTGGCCAAGGACAAGCCGGGGGTGCGATGGATCCGAACCTCGGTCCTCAAGGACGCCCGTCGGCGCGAGGAGGTCCGCGAGCGAATCCTCGAAGAAGCCAGTCGGCTGGCCGGCAGGGCAAGGGGGGCAAAGCACGACGCGGAATCGCTGTTCCTGGCCAACCACCTGGTGGGCGACGCGTCCGGCGTCTTTGAGGCCAACGAAACGCTCTCGCTCCTGGATACGCTACTCGAAGTCTATCGCAAGCAGCCGGCCCACCTCCACGCCCTGCGACAGTGGAAGCAGAATCGCGTCTCCTACCTGCAGCAAGCCGGTCAGTCTGAGCAGGCGCTCCAGTTGCAGCATCAATTGGCTGTGGAAACGCCCCACGACTGGAGCTTTCAACAAAACTATGCCCAGGCCCTGTTCAACGCCCAGTTCCCGGAGGAGGGCTTCGCGTGGCTCGATCGGGTTCTGGTTGCCGAGTCGCGCTGGCTGCCCCATGAGGAGGCTCAGCTTCGCGAGTTCTATGCCGAGCAGCTTCGCCAACAGGGACGCCACAACGAATTGAGCGATTACCTGGCCAAGGTGATCGAGACGAATCCCACCAGCGAGTCGCTCTACCGCCGCTACCTGGAAGCCTTGCTCCAGGCCGATCGGGTGGACGAGGCCAACCGGACGATCGAGAGTTGGCTGGCCGAGGGACGTACGCGGGAGAGGCTGTCCGATCAGGTTCTCAACCAGATCCGGGCGGCCACATCCCGGGCGCTCGGCGAGGGTTACCATATCTATACCAACCGGCTCGACGAGCGCTGGCTCGATCCGCTCTCCGAGGTTGTGCGGTTCTTCGCCGACCACCCGCTGCATGCCGAGTTGGCCGAACGGATCATGAACCATCACCGTTTTCAGCAAACGGATCACTGCCGAACCCTGCGGCGAGAGGCTCTCAAACGGCTTCAGGCGGAGTTGGCAGCGATCAAGCCCGACCTGGCGGCTCGACTCGTCGGATGGGTGGCTGCGAATGACCCGGCGGTCGAGGAAGGCGTCTG
>CAZLWV010000111.1:2644-20020 GCA_964563135.1 uncultured Planctomycetaceae bacterium | reverse complement strand
AAGGGGATGCCGATCTCCGTAACCGTTGGAGCCAGACGCTGGTAACGGTTCTCTCCTCCAAGATCGGCCCCAAAGAGACCGTCGACTTCCTCCGCCTGCGGTGGAACAAGGCTGACAAGAAGCATCGGGCCGGGTACGCCTCCGAGCTGTTCGACCGGCTCCTGGATCAACCCTGGTCCGACCAGTACGAAGACGAAGCGTTCTCACTCCTGGCGGTGCGGTCCGATGCCGACGACGCGGTGGCCCGGTTACTGGCCGAGGTCCAGGGGCTCCATCGGCTGACCGATGCCATGGTGCGTGCCCGCTTCACGGCCCTCGAGGCTGAGCGAAAGCATCCGGAGGAACTGGATCGCAAGACGCTCCGCCAGCAGCAGGAAGAGAACCTCCGCAAAGCCCGCGAAGGCTTCTCCGATCGGCTCCAGAAGGCGATGCGTGCGGCCGGCGAACCCATCGCCCGATGGATGAACCTGGAACGACTTCATCTCAACGTTCAGCTCGGCCGCGATCTGGACAAGGTCGCCGAGGAGTGCTGGGAGGTTCTGGGCCCCGAGCCGATCGCAGAAACGCCGGACGAGCCGGATCTGGCCGCCTCCATGGCCGAGACGATGCGCAATCGCTGTCTGCTGATGCTGGCCAACCTGGCTGCCCGCCGCAACGCAGACCAGCGGCTGGCCGAGCGACTGCTGGCCTACTGCGATCGGGCCCTTGCCGCCGGCGACAAGGCCGACGAAGAGGACCAGGCCCTCGTCCGCTGGAAACTCTTCAAGTTCGAACTCCTCGTGGCCCTCGACCGCCCCCAGGAACTGGAAACGTCGCTCAGATCCTGGCTCCAGTCCGATCTGCTCAGAAACTACTGGCGACGTGCATTGGGCTATCTCCTGGCCGAACAAGGCAAGATTGCGGCGGCCGTGGAGCTGTTCGAAGCCGCGGGCGCCGACGATGAACTGGGGCCAACCGAAAACCGTGTGCTGGCCGACTGGTACATGGTTCTCGACAAGAAAGAGAAACGCGAGGAGGCGCTGCTGGCGGCGCTGATGACCGCCGAGGAGTACCAAATCCAGAACATGATCCAGCAGCAGCTTCAGCCGTGGCGTCAGACAGATCCGCCACCGCCGACGGAACTGGATGCCAACGTGCTCCGCGGCTTTGCGGCCCTGTTCCGCAAGTCGGGCTACCCACAGAACTACCTTCACCTGCTCCGCGAGTTCTACCAGACCAGCCGCGACTGGCGTCTGCCGGCGGGACTGGCCGACGCGGTGATCGGGCAGACGGCCGGCCGCGTGTATCCTTTCCTCCAGGGCATGGACACGGTGTTCTCGGAGATTCGCGAGGAGGCGGCCGTCGATTCGATCGTCGAGCGGATCGCAGCCGTGCGCAAGAAGGCCGCCAGCGACGTCGATCGCCGCGCGCTCGACCTGCTGGAAGTTCTGGCGGAGCGCCGCGCGGCCGAAATGCTCAACCAGCCCGGTCCCCACGCCAAGAAGGCCCTCGCCGCCCTCCGACGCGCCTTCGACGGCCAGTGGACACCCGGCGAGAAACGCCTGATGGCCGATTTTCTGGCCGCCCTGGGGCGCATCGCCGATGGAGACCTGGCGGCTGAGCAACTCCGCCAGCTCCGCTCGCTGCATGCGGAGGAAAAGTCCGGCACCGTGGACCGGTTCCACGTGGCCCACGCCCTGGCCCGTACCCTCTGGAGCTACCAGCAGGACGATGGGCCAATCGACCTCTTGGAAACGTCCCTGGCCGAGTATCAACGGGCGCTCGGCAGCCCCCTGCCGGCCGAGGCCAACGGGGCTTTGGGCTCGATGATCACCTATCTGGAAGCCCGAGGACGCCACATCCGCGGAGAGGAAATCCTGCAAGGCCACCTGGCCAGTCCGGCCAGCCCGCAGCAGACCCTCTGGCTGACCGCCCGCCTCTACCAGCTCTACGAAAGCGCGCTGGATCGCCAGGGCCGGGTCTCACTCGGTTCCGGAGCCGAACTCTATCAGGCGGTTGTTGCCCGCATCCAGGCCGATCTGGAAAAAGGCAACGACGACCATCGATTCCAGCTCGTCAACCGGCTCTGCTCCATCTTCCGTACCGTGAAGAACCGCAACATCGCCGATGTAACGGACGGGCTCACCAGTTTTGCCTTCCAGCGGCTTCCCCAGGCGCTCAAGCGGCAGACCAACAACTATCAGAACGTGGTCGGGCAAGTGGCCGACACGCTCCACGCGCTCATCAGTCCCAAGGTTGGACTGAAGTTTGTGATCGAGCGGGTTGCCGGTGAGCCCCCCTGGTTCCGCTACAACTACCAGGACGGCTGGAATCAACATAGCTACCGGCTCGGCGAGTGGCGAGAAAAGGCCGGCGATCTGGGTGAGTTGGAAGAGCCCCTGTTGGCGCTCGTCACCCGAGAACTCCGCCGGGAATTGGAGTCCCGTGAGTCGCGTAACCGCTCGATGTATTGGATACATCATGGCCACTTCTGGAAGGAAAAGACCGACGCTTTCGCCCAGGTTGCCGAGGAGGTCTACGCCCAGCGGAAACAGTCAGGCGAGGCGGTCAAGTACATTGCCGCCTACCTGTTCGACGGCCTGGACCGCGACGACAGGGCCATCGAAATGCTGTTTGTGGCCCGCGCCGCGGGACTGCTCGACGAAGGCGGCGAGCACACGCTGGTCGGCTACCTCCACCACCGTGAGCGCTACGGCGAATCGATCGCCCTCCTCCTGCCGCTGGTCGAACTGGGGCCGGACAACATCGAGTATCGCGTTTCCCTGATGCGGGCCTACTACTACAGCCAACGTCACGACGAACTGGCCGCCCTTCGCGAGGCAACCGATGCCCACTTCCGCGCCGACGGTCGCTGGCAGGAAGGCGCGATTGCCGCCCTGGCCGGCGTATGCTGGGAAACCAAGCTCTTCGAGCACGCCCGCAAGTACTATGGAGAGGTCATTCCCCTGCACCAGCGCACGCAGCCAAACCGGGGAATTGGCGACGGGACCTTGTCGCAGTACTACAGCATGCTGGCGAAGGTCTGCGCCGAGTTGGGCGACACGCCCGCCGCGGTCGACGCCGCCTGCCACGCCGTGGTCAGTTGGGGGCCGCGGCACAACGAGCGCCAGGCTGCGCTCAATTCACTCAAAGCGGTGCTCGAGCGAGCAGCCGACCTGGATGCCTTCGTCGTGACACTGGACAGCGAAACCGAGAAGTCGGGGCTCGACAATCCGATCGTCCGCAAGGCCCTGGGACAGGTGTATCTCGAGCGCAGCCAGTTCGACAAGGCCCTGGTGCAATTGCGGCGGGCCGTGGCCCTCGAGCCCAACGACCGGGAAATCCACACGGCGCTGGTGGCCTGTTTCGACGGCCGGGGCGACGCGCAGGGCGCCGTGGAGCAGCGCCTTGCTTCGCTCGAGCTTTCCCGCCGCGACATCGAACTCTACAAGGACCTGGGAAGCCGCTTCAACGCCATGAAACAACCGGCCCAGGCTGAACGGGCCTACACGTCGCTGGTGGAAATGCTGCCCCACGAATCGGAGGGCCACGCCGCGCTGGCGGAAATACGCCAAGCCCAGGACCGCTGGAGCGATGCTGCCGACCATTGGCGGGAAGTGGCCCGGATCCGAGCCCTGGAACCCACGGGCCTCGTGCGTCTGGCCGAGGCTCAGATCCACCTCCAGCGGTGGGACGAAGCCCGGGCCACGCTCCGCAAACTGGAAACCACCGACTGGCCGTCGCGCTTTGGCGATGTGGCCGGCCAGGTCCGCCCGCTTCAGCGGCAGATCGTTGTTCAACTCAGGTGGAAGGAGATTCGAAATGAAGGCGCTCCATTGCACGTTGATGCTGGCGGTCATTTGCGGAGCAAGTATCGCACTGGCGCAGGAAAAGGACAAGCCGAAAGACAGCCCGCTCCCCTGGTGGAAGCTATTCGACAAGCCGGTAGCAAAGGACGAACCCCAGGTCAAACGGGAGACAACCGATCGGCAACTGGTGCCTGCTGAGCAGATTGCGCCTCAGGGCAAGGTACCGCCGCACGACCCGGTCCGGCAAGTCGTCCCTGCTCCTCAGGCCGTGGTCATGCCGCCAGTTCGGCATGTCGCCAAACCCGAACCTCGCCAACGCCTCGTGCACCGCCTCGCCAACATGCCCGCGACGGATGTTGCCAAGACCGTCAACGATCTTCTCCGCGCCGAGGGACCCAGCAACATGATCGTCATCGCCGATCCGGTCACCAACAGCCTCCTCCTCAGCGGCACCCCCGATGGAATCCGAGAGACGCTCAAGCTGGTTGAAGAACTCGACACCGAGCCGTGCATGGTCTGCGTGCAGGTGGTAATCGGCATGGTCGAATCTCGCGAGGGGCTCTCGCTCCTGGCACCCAATCCGGAGGGACCGGAGATCTGCTGCACGCACGCGGAGGCCTGCCGCCTGATCGACGAGTTCAGCAAGTCCGACGCCGTCAAGATCCTCGCCCGTCCCCAGATCGTCAACCTCGACAACCAGCCGGCGTTTTTCCAGATCGGGCACCGGGTGCCGCGGGTCACCGCGACCAAGGAGGGACAGATCCTGGCGACGGGACTGGAGAATGTGGGGCTGATCGTGGGTGTAACGCCGCGAGTCTCTCCCGATCATGCGGTGACCATGGAGATCGACCTCGAGAAGTCGGAGGTGGGCCCCGAAGACCAGGGTTTCCCGCTGGGTGTCGATGCCAAGGGCAACGTGATTCGCAGCCCCAAGATCGAGACCACGATGGCTCAGACCACGGTCTCGATCCCGCCCGGGCGGGCGATGATCGTTGCCGGTCTGGCCCTGGATGGAGGCCAGCACCGAGGCGAATTGGTGCTCGTTGTCACGCCGCACATCGTGGCGAAAGACGAATGAACGGCCGAGCGTCAAGCCCCGAACATCGCCGACCCCAATACCGTTGAATCAGGCAATGCTGGCGTTGGCAGCATACGCAATATGCTGAGGTATCCCGTCCTGGCACAGCAAGATAAGGGCAGTCGATGCAGGCCATGGGACCTTGATTCAACGGCATTGTCCTCAAGGGCCTCGACGATGGCCCCACGGGCGTGATGGCGTGTGTTCCGCGCCTTCCTGGCACTCCCCTTTGGCATGGGCGGTGAAGGTGTTGTCCCGGACTGAGTGGGCAACGACCTTCTGTTCTTGGACATCGCGTGCGTTACCGGCGCCGATTCAGAAAAACCGTTTCTTGTGGTACACAAATTGCAGCCTTTGTCACCGATGACTCTGAACGTGCTGATTCCGTGTCCGACTGTGTATCGTTCAGCAGCAACCGATCATTTTCAGTGTGCAATTCTTGCAGTATGCGTCGGGAGGGCAGCAATTCATCCGATTGCTGATCGGCATGCTGATGAACGAAGGTGACTTCCAGTGAGAATTGAGCAGCCGCAGCATTCGGTTGCGGCTTTCCCCCACAAATACGGGCAAGGTTGTCTAATAGAGGAGCCGTGATCGTGAAAAAGCCACTACTGTCGATCTGTGCAATGGTGTTGTTTTCGGGTCTGTTTGTCGGCGCAATGGAGGCCGCTGACTTGACTGTTCCCATCGTCATCTCACCAAGCACTATCAATCTTGCCTCGGATGAGGGTGTGTGGGTGACCGTCCATGCGGACATTTCCTACAGCATCGTCGTCGCCGCGACTGTGACCCTCGAGGGCATTGATGTCAAAGCAACTTTTGCGGATAACCGGGGAGATCTCGTGGCGAAGTTCGCCGTGGCAGACGTCAAAGAAATCCTGAAAGTGGGCACCGCTCAACTGACACTCTCGGGTGTGACGAAGGTGGGTGCCACATTCTCCGGGACAGACGCGGTCAAAGTCATCAACGTGAGTGGCAAGAAGTGATTGGCAGCGAGGTCTGTCATCTTCCCAATCGCTCGTTGATTCCTCGGGTCTTCGTCGACTCTCACGCTACCGCCTCGCCCAGGATTTCCCGGGCCAATTGCCGATAGTCCTGCGCCCCATTGGAATGGGGATCGTACTGGAGGATCGACTGCCCGAAACTGGGCGCCTCGGCCAGCCTCACATTGCGGCGAATCCGGGTCTGGAAGGTCTGGGCGCCGGCCCAAGGGGTCTCGCCGTGAAAATTCTCGCGGAAGAACTCGTTGACGTCGTCGCTCACCTCCGCCGCCAACCGCGTGCTGGCGTCGTACATGCACAGCACGATGCCACTGAGCTTCAGGCGGTTGTTGAGCCGCTTGGAAACGAGCTGGATCGTCTGCAGCAGCTTGCTCAGGCCGTGCAGGGCCAGAAAATGCGGCTGGAGCGGGATGAAGACTTCCTCGACCGCCACCAGGGCATTGATCGTGAGCACACCCAGCGATGGGGGGCAGTCGATCAGCAGATAATCGAACTCTTCCTGGTCGTCGTTGAGCTTGTCGCGCAGGATGAACTCGCGTCCTACCACGCCGGCCAGTTCCACCTCCGCCCCCGCCAGGTCCAGATGGGAGGGCACGATGTACAGATTCTCGCCGATCTGCTGCCGCACATCACGAAGCGACGCGTCGCCCGTCAGCACGGTGTAGATCGACGGCATCTCGATCTGGGGCTCAATACCGAAGTGCAAGGTGGCGTGGGCCTGGGGGTCCATGTCGACCAGGCAGACCCGCATTCCCGTGTCGGCCAGAGCAGCGCTGATATTGACGGCGGTGGTTGTCTTCCCCACGCCCCCCTTCTGATTCATGATCGCAATGGAACGCATCCGCATCCTCTCGGTTGAGTTCCTCAAACAGGCCGGGCATCCACCCGGTCCGATCGAGTTGTGTCGCCTTACACGAAGTCGTGATTATAGACACCTCGCCAAGAACCTCCTACCCGAATTGGCAGCCACTCTCTCCGCAATTCCGGCCGCGGGGGCGCAGTTCGGCTTTGCGCGGCTCTTTGGCTGGGAAAACCGTCTCACGGGCTGCAAACTGGGCAGAATGGGAGTTGCGGCAAGCAGCTGTCCTTGGCACTGCGATTTGCCCAGATCTGGCCAATTTCGGGTCTTTTGGCCAAATCCGTGCGACTTTCTCCGCTGCCGCCTGGGGGAGCCATGGGCCCCGCACCGGCTGCCCCGGCCTGGCAGGCGGTTTCTTAACCGTCTTTCAGAGAACGACTTAGGTCGATTGCAGTCCAGCCCCTGAATGGAAGGCCCCCAGGCAGCCCCGATGCTCTCGTCTCCACTCACCCGGCGGAAGCCAGTGGATTACTCCTTAAAGGGGGTGCAAGTTGCGAGTCAAAGCGGATAAGTTATTGGTTTCCTGACTTTCGGAGGGTCAGACCGGTGCCCTTGAGTGGATTGGGCACTGGTTGCTGCTGGGTTCTTTGGATGCCGTTGGCGACTTACGAAACCGTATGCCGGCCGCAGACACCGAAGCTTACCAGAGTGAATGTGACCGGTATTTGCGAGATCACACACCTCCTTGCCATCCTTAACCTGTTGTTTGACTCGCCAACGCTAAACTCCCATGTGCTTACTGGCAATTCAGTACAAGACCGCTCGTGATGCGCCCATCCTTGTTGCCCAGAACCGCGAAGAACGCTTCGATCGTCCCAGCCAGCCCCCCCGAATTCAGTCGGGACGTCCCCGCGTGGTGTGCGGCATAGATCGCAAGGCCGGTGGAACCTGGTTCGGGGTCAACCAGCACGGCATGTTTGCAGCGGTTGCCAATCGTCCGAAGCGGTCGGCGCCTCCGGAGCCCCGCTCCCGCGGCCTTCTGTGCCGCGAACTGCTGGGGGCCCGTACCGCGGCCGAGGCCGCCGAACTGGCGGTCAAGGAACTGGAAACCGGGCGTTACGACGGGGCCAACTACATCTGCGCCGACGGAACCAGCGCGGCAGTCATCTACGGAGGTGATACGGTCGAGGTTGTGGAATTGAAGCCCGGCCTTCACCTGCTGACGAACGGGAATCTTGACGATCGCTCCGACCCGCGGCAGGAGTTTGTCCGCCGCCTTCTCACCCTGCAAAGGCTCGATTCCTCGGTGGCGTTTCTGGCCGTTGCCAGCCGGACGTTTTCCCGCAAGCCCGACGCGACCGGCAAGCGGGGCGTGGTGGTCGTCGGCCCCGAGCGGGGCACGGTATCGTCGTCGCTGCTGTCGCTCCCTTCCCGGTCGCAGAACGCCGTCTACCAGTACGCGGCCGGTTCGCCCGGCGACACCCCCTATGACGACGTATCCGCCTTGTTGCGTCAAGTACTTTCGACCGACCGATAGAGGAGACGCGATGACCGGCTCGCCCGGCGACAAGGTTGCCAACCTCAAGGAGCCTTGAGACTTTTCGCGAACACTCGTCACGGGCGGAAGCAGGCCGCTGGCAACCCGGCGGTGGCTTGCGACCGACCTTGGCCGGCAACGCGTTGGCGGACGTGCCGCCACGGGCTGCACGATGCACTCTCGATCAACGAGCGAGACCAGAAATGTCCGATTCGGAAGCAACGATCCAGAAACTTCTCGAACTCACCCAGCAGCTCCTCGACAGCATCGCCTCGGGCGACTGGGAGACTTACGCATCGCTGTGCGATCCGACGCTCTCGGCCTTCGAGCCGGAGGCACGCGGGCATCTGGTGGAGGGGATGGACTTTCACCGCTTCTACTTCGACCTGGGCGCCGGCGGCGGGCCCCGCAATACGACCATGTCGTCGCCGCATGTGCGACTGCTCGACGGAGCGGCGGTTGTCTCCTATGTCCGCCTCGTGCAGCACCTCGACGCCGACGGGCACTGCGTCACCGACCGGTCTGAGGAAACCCGCGTGTGGGAACGCCAGGAGAATCGATGGCTCCACGTCCACTTCCACCGCTCCGTCGGCGCGTAGCGGGTCGTTTCTTCAGCACGAACACCGTGTCGCTCATCTCGTCGTCCAGGGTGAGCGGCTCGTTGATGTCGTACCAGAAGTCGTAGACGTCGACCAGTTCCAGTTCAGGGACCTTGGCCAGCAGCTCGATGAACTGGCCTGCGGTGTACATGCGGAACTCGAAGTCGTGACGCAGACGCATCTGCCTTCCTCCGGCGCGGACCAGCAGGCACACTCGCAGCTTTTCGATGCGGCGCCGGCGATCGGTCGCCAGCACCCGCAGCGTGACGGTTACCCTGGTCCGGCCGCGGCTCTCGCACCACCGCTCGGTGCATTCTTCGTCGGCGTCGGGAGGCAGCAGATGGAACCCGAGCAGGTAGACACCCCCCGGGCGCAGGCACCTGGCAACGGACTGCAGATGGCTCGCGGCGGCTTCTTCGGTCAGAAGATGCCGAAACCCGTCGAACGTCGAGTAGGCCCCATCCACCGGGCAGCTCAGCTCGAAGTGGGTCATATCGGCGTGCCGGATGTCAGCCTGAAGGTTCCGCCGCCTGAGCCTCCTGCGCAGATAGCGAAGCGCGGGCCGACTCAGATCGATCCCGACCAGTTCGTAGCCTCGGGTTGCCAGTTCCGCGGTCAGCCGTCCTGTTCCGCAAGCCGGTTCGAGCAGTCGGCGAATGCTCCCATCGCAGTACTTCCGGCAGGCAGCCTCGATGAAGTCAGCCTCGGGAATCGTTTCCGAGCGAAATGCCAGATCGTAATACTGGGGATAGTCGTACCAATCGGCCTGGAGGGTCTTGCGAGACATCGGGTAGGTCAATCCTGGCGACTGTTGGATCGTGAAGTGTCCGGCCGTCGCCAGCGCGTCCCGAAGCCTCGGGAAGGGACAGGGATACTGTCACGGGCGAGAAACGGGCGAGCCGGGAATCGGCCCCGGATCGGCTCTGTTGAGCCCTGCATGGATTGTCAAATGAGGGTGATCGGGAAGGGACCCGGACTGCGGAGAAGCGGCATTCCGAAGTGTTCCACCCTCGATGGCGGAACCTGCAAACCTTGCCCGACCGGTATGCAGATCTTCTACCTTAATTTCCATACGGGTGGGACGCAATTGGCCCCGTTTTCAGCGTTTTCCAGTGGCAGCGGCAGGACCGATGCTCCCCCCCTTTCAGGAATCCGCTACAATACGCGTGGGGTGCGGAATGCGCCTCGCAGTGGCGGAGGCATTCGACAGGTCCTGAAACGAGGAACTCCCCAGTGAATACCGGCGATCTCCCTCCCTCAGCAGTGAAAGCCGCCGTCGACTTCAATCAGCATGAGGGACGATCCGACGGAAATGTCATCGCGGGACAGTTGATCAGGAATCTGGCAACCCTGCGCGAATCGCTCCTTCGACGAGTCCTCGCCCCCGAAAAGGTGATTCCCCTGGACTCGATGATGCTTCCCGTCTCGAAGCTGAAGGCCCAGCAGCACGCATCGGAGGAACTCGATGCCTTCATGATCGCCGAGTCGACCCACGCGGCCCAGACGCTCAAACTCGTCAAGAAGCCCGAGAGCTGGTACGCCGGCTGGCTTTCGGCAATCCGCCGGGACTCGTGGAACCCATTGAGAGACGTCCCTGGCCGCGTTGCCGCGTATCTTACCCAATCGAGCGACGAACGCCGGCTGCACTTCAGCAATCAACTCGTCGAGGTCGTTCCCGAGGCGCGGCAGGCGCCCCTGGTTCTGTTCCGCCTCCTTCCCACCGCCATTCACGTTGCCACGGCCTTGGCCTTCGGCGACACGAAGGGGGCCGAGAAATTCCGGGCTGAGCAGATCAAGATTCTCCCCTCGATCACCTACTGCCAGCAGTGCCACGGCAGACTTCTCGCCGACGGCGCGGAGTGCCCCCACTGCGGTAATCCGCTCTGGAACCGCCAATGGCTCTGCGAGATCGACTGAGCCGTGGCTGCCGGGCAGCATCGCTCGGAGCGGACTGGACAGGGGCGCGGCGGCCACCACGCTCATCGCGGCAGGCAGAAGGGCGTTACCGGGTCGGGGGCGCTGTCTCCTCGGACAATTCTGCAAGCGACTCCAGTATCTCCGCGCGAACCGTATCGGCCAGGGAGCGGTCTTTGGGGGTGTGCCATGTCAGCGCGGCAGGCGAAGCCCCTTGCAGCACCCGCCCCGCGGCGCCAGCCAGACGCAACTCGGCCCGCTCAAGCGGCGCCCCGCTGCGGCCGGCTTTCTTGGCCTCCGCGATCGCGTCGCGGAGCATTGCCAGGGTCTGGTAGTCCTGAGCGCTCTCCCGGATACCCTCCATCTGCTTGCCCGGCGTCACGCTCTGGTCGTCGAGGAACAGGGGCGTGAAGGGGCCGGCGGTCGCATAGTACTCGTTCCATGAAGACGTGCCGCTGTTGTCGCCGAACGCCCAGAAGAACGAACCGGTTGCGCCGATCTGCCAGGCCTGCCAGGCCTGGAGCCGATAGTAGCTGTAGGGGTCGAGCAGCCGCGCCGGCCCCGAACAGGAATAGAGCTGGAGCATTCGGCCCGCCTCGCGCTGCTTGCCATAGAACTGGCTGAATGCCTCCGGCCGGCCGAGCCACATGGGACGGTTGGGACAGAGTATGCTGCAGATCTCGAACAGTTCTGCGGGCCCTTTGGCCGGTTCCTGGTAGGTCGGATCTTCCCAGATGAGCACCTCCGGCTCCGCCTTGCGGATCGCCCGGGCCCAGGCCATGAGCGGTCCGATCTGGGATCCTTCGTGAGGCTCATCGTGAATCAGGAGTGCCAGGCGGCCAGGCTCGATTCCCTTGCCCCGCAGATGCTCCACCCACGCGGAGATCCATGTGCCGACCCGCTGGTCGAACTCGGGAGAACCGACCTGGGCGCCTCCCAGCGTCGTTTGAATTGCCCCCGAGTAGTGGGCTACAGCGAGAAAGACGAGATAGGCCTTGGCGTCGGGCCAGTTGGCGATCCAGCGGTCCAACCGCTCCGTATGGAGGCGGATCTTGTCGGGCCGGCCGCCCACGAACTCGAAATCTTGCAGCACGGCTCCCGACGCCCATGGGGCGTTGACATGGCGCTGCCGAAGGTGCCGGATGAATGCACTGCGGTTCGCGGCCGTCAGCCCTCGTTCTTCGCCATCGGTGTAGCACCAGCCACCGAGCCAGAGCGACGTTTGTTCCGGCAGCCGCATCGGCCATACCCGCACCGCCAGCGGCACCGCCAGGGCCCCAGCGCCGGCCTCTTCGATCCGCACCCAGCCATCGTATTGGCCTGGAGGCACATCCTGGGGAAGTACGGTCATCCAGACCTGGCGAACCAGTCCGCTGGGAACCTCGACCGTCCACGTACCGCCTGTGGGCTGCACTTCCACGAGGGCTGCGGCCACGGGCTTGAGCTGTGCCGTGTCGGTCCAGGGAACCTCGTGAAGACCGATCCAGTCTGGAGTCGCTCCGCCCGGCAGACCCTCCAGGTGGATCTGGACCCGACGAGGCCGGTCGCCCGAGTTGGCCAGGTTGAAGGCCGCCGCCCGGGCCTCGCCGAGCATGGCATCCACACGGATTTTTCCCACGTCACCCGGGGGCAAGGCAAACGGATCGATCGGATCCCACGGACACGCCGCCGAGGCGGTTAGCCCCGGATGCCCGGCAGCCTTCCAGAGTTCTGCCTGCACGCCGAAGACGCGGGCATGCCGCTCGCCCATCGGAAGGACCGCGCGGAAGGAGGAGTCGTCGACGGGTTGCGGCGTCTCCGGCGCCCTGGCCAGCTCGTCCAGTTCTGCGGCCAGCTTGTGTTTCAGCGCGCGGTCAAGCCCCGAATTGTCCACCAGCGCCCGTACCGACCGAACGTCGTCTTTCATCCGCCGATCGATGCTCCGCGCCAGGCGCGACTGGCGAACCAAGGCTGCGGCGCTCTCGACAATCTGGCCACCCGCCGGGCCGGCCGGCAGTTGCTCCTTGCCCCGCAGCACCTCGATCTCGTCGGTGAACAGGTAGCCTCCGCCGGCCATGGGGACCAGCACAAACTGCACGTAGCGGCCGCGAACCGCCAGGTTATCGCAGGCCAGTCGAAGGATGGCATAATCGTCCGGCAGAGCGCCGTGCTGCTGGAGGTGACCGGCCACCAGGTCGCCGGCCAGTCGATAGGTCTTGCCGTCCTCGCTGACGAGCACGTACAGGGCGGCAGGCCAGGTCACGTCGGCCCGTCCGGCCGCAGTCCGCAGCGAAGCCCCGCCGATCGGCTCCACCTGGCCCAGGTCGACCGTCACCGTGGCAAAGGCCGCCCCCGACCACCCCACCGTGCCAGGCTGGGTCCAGAAGTAGTCACTGGTCGTCTTGCCGTCGGTCAATTGGCGCGGATCATCCGTATCGGTGCAGTAGCGGTAATTCGGCTTCGGAGAGAACTGGCACGTCTTTCCCAGGGCCAGATTCTCGCCGGCCGGTTTCTGGGCAAGGCCGCGGTGCACAAGTCCCGCCAGCAGAAACAGGCAGGCAATAACGGCGCCGCGGAACACGTGACGGCAATCGGAGTCAGAAACAAATCTCCACATGGCGGCCCCGCTTTCTTTCATCTTTGGGAACCGCAGGGACGGAAAGACAGCCCTGCGAACATGCTGACGTCGTTATTAGGAACTCGGCGACAGCGTCCGTCAAGTCGCAGATTTGCCGGCGGCGAAAGATGCCGGCAGGTCGCATCTCCGCTGCCCGATGTCGGCTTCAGGGCAAATGTCTACCCGTGGCAAGCTGCTTGCCCTGGAGATTCGTGGGTGCCTTGCCAGCGTGGATAACCCGTTGGCATGCTGCCGTTTGTGGTCGCGACCCAGGCACGGGCAATACATTGAGCGTCTGCAGAACAGGATCCAGTCCACGTCAGGCAGCAGGGCAAGATCTACAATTCCCAGTATGCCCCCGGCAGCAGTGGGAGGCTGGATCCACAGCATTCCTGCGCAGGCGACGAATCGCGTGTGGGCGTTCGTTCCGACGCATGGTCTTTCGAACCGGACTCCTTCGGGATCGGCAGCCCATTGCGAGGCAGGAAATCCGGCGGCAAGAAAGGGGCAACCGATGGACGGGAACCGCTCGATCGCGGCAGAGGAAACCACGTCGGCAGACCGGCGAATCGCGGAACTCGAGGCACAGGTTCGCCAGTTGCAGCGGGTCGAGACCCAGTTTCGCATGCTGCTCGAAGCGGCGCCCGACGCGGTCGTCATTGTGAACGAATCGGGCGAGATTGTACTGGTCAACGAACAGACCGAGAAGGCTTTCGGGTACGGGCGGGAAGAACTCCTCGGCCGGCCTGTGGAGATCCTTGTGCCTGAGCGTTTCCGCCAGTCTCACCTTGTGCATCGCGGGGCCTATGTTCAGTGTCCGCACACTCGCCCGATGGGTGCCAACCTGGAACTGTGCGGCAGGCGGAGCGACGGCAGCGAGTTTCCCGCCGAGATCAGCCTCAGTCCGCGTCGTATCGAAGACGATGTACTTGTTTTCTGCTCCGTGCGCGATGTAACGCAACGCAAAGCTGCCGAACGTGCCCTGCGAGACAGCCAGGAGCGGTTCGAACTGGCCGTTCGTGGAACCGACGCAGGAATCTGGGATTGGGATCTGCGCACCGGCCGGGTCAGTTACTCCTCGCGATGGAAAGGCATCCTCGGCCACGACGACGACGAGATCACCGATCGCTTTGACGAGTGGGAACGCCGCATCCATCCGGACGACCGCAATCGAGCGTTGGAAACGCTCCGGCGCTACCTGGACGGTGAGATTCCCGAATACAGCCTTGAGCACCGGCTGAAACACAAGACTGGATCGTATCGCTGGTTTCTCGCGCGCGGCGCCGCCCTGCGCGGCGAGGACGGGCAGCCCTATCGAATGGCCGGGTCGCACATCGATATCACCGAGCTCAAGCAGACCCAGGCGGTGCTTCACGATCGCGATGTGCAACTGGCGGCAGCGCAGAAGATCCAGGAACACCTGCTGCCCCAGCGTCCGCCGATGATTCCGGGACTCGATGTATCGGGAATTTCCCGCCCGGCGGAATTTGCCGCCGGTGATCACTTCGACTACTTCCGCATGCCTGACGGTTCTCTGGCAATCGTGATCGGCGACGTGACGGGACACGGCTTCGGTCCCGCCTTGATCATGGCCTCGGTCCACACGCTGATTCGCTCTTTTTCGCAACAGTGCTGCAACGTCACCGAGATCCTCAGTCGCGCCAACCGATTTCTCTGCGAGGAGACGGATGACCAGTTCTTCGCGACCGTGTTCTTTGCGATCGTCGACACGGAGACCCGGCGGCTCGACTATGCCAGTGCGGGTCATCCGCCGGCCTGCGTGTTTGACCGCAGCGGCAGGATCAGAACGCGGCTGGAGAGCACGGGTATCCCCCTGGGCATCTACGCCGATGAGACGACCCCCATGGGACAAGGCCTGACGCTCGAAGAAGGCGACGTCGTGCTGATGTTGACCGACGGCGCCCTCGAGACCCGGTCGCCCAGCGGCGATCTGTTCGGCGTCGGGAGGGCAATCGAGTGCGTCCGCCAATGCGGCGGCAGGTCCGCGAGGGAGACCATCGATTGTCTTTACGAAGCAGTGCTCGATTTCTCGGGACGGGCTGATCCCGAGGACGATATCACCGCAGTCGTTCTCCGAGTGGGTCCCGGAGGTCCTTCGTGACGCAAGCGGACGGGCGAGCGTAACTTGTCACTGGCCATTCGGCCATGCTACAATCAGTGTTCCGTCAACCAGACAGGAAAGACCGGGAGAGAATCGCCATGCGGAGATTGTTTGAGAACAAGCTGCCCCTTCTGCTTGCCGGCATCGCCATGGCCGTGATCTGCGGGGGGTGCGCCAAGAACACCCTCCAGGACGACGGACCCAAACCGGCGGAGGGTGCAACGGTCAGCGCCAAGCACATCCTCGTCATGTACAAGGGTTCCGAGCGGGCATCGCCCGATATCACGCGTACCAAGGAGGAGGCCAAGGCGCTGATCGACGAGATCCTCGTCAAGGTCAAGAACGGTGAGAAGTTCGAGGATCTCGCCACGGAATACAGCGACTGCACGTCGGCCGCCAAGGGGGGCGATCTGGGGGCATTCACACGGGGGAAGATGACGGCAGCCTTCGAAGAGGCGTCGTTTGCCTGCCCGGTGGGCGAGACCACCGGCATCGTCGAGACCCCCTTCGGCTACCACATCATCTACCGTTACAAATAAGCAGGATGGACGGCGAGCAATTCTCCAGCACTCACCCTATCAGTCTCGCCGGGGCCTGTTGCCTTTTCCAGGGAGTGTTACCGTGTGGCGGATATTTGCGGCCCTGCTGGGATTCTGGGGTCTCTCGATCGCTCCAGCCGTCGGAGCGGAAGAGCCGGGCCTTCTTGGCTACTGGAAGTTCGACGACGCCCAGGGCGACATGGCTCTGGACAGCTCCGGCCGCGGCAACGATGGTGACGTGTGCGACGCCCAGTGGGTGCAAGGCCCGTTCGGAACGGGGCTCGCCTTCGGCGGCAACGGCCCCTGCGTCGAGGTGCCGGAGATCGCCGGACTGGACGGCTCCAGCGAAATGACTCTCGAGGCCTGGGTGCTCTGGGAGGCAACGGGGCGCTATCCCAATATCGTCTCGGGTGGAACATGGAGCCCCGGCGGGTTCCTGATCTTCGTGCAGGACGGCAACTGTTCCTTCCGCATGGGACGGCCCGGTCCTGCGTCGGCCGATAGCGCGTGGAAGTGGAGCGAGACGAGCGCGCCGTTCCTCTCGTCGCTCGAGCAAGGCCGTTGGTATCACCTTGCCGCCACCTTCAAGCGCCCCTCGATCACCACCTACGTCGACGGCAAGCAGGTTGGCTCGGCCCGATGGGACTACCCGGTCGGCTACCGGGGCAGCCTCGTCATCGGCAAGTGGGCCGGCACCGCAACCCACAAGGGCCTCATCGACGAGGTGCGACTCTACAACCGGGCCCTCTCGGCCGAGGAAGTGGCCCAGAACTTCCAGGAAACGGCCGCCGGGCGAAGCGGCAGCCCGGGCGACGTTCCGCTCTACCAGGTCGTCCATGCCCAGTCGCAACTGGCTGCAGCCGTGGCCCGTTACGAAACCAGGCATGCGACGGTGGCCATCGGGCCAACCGGCCGATGCACGGCACTGATCGACAAGAGCAGCGGCGAGAACCACATCCTGCGAACGGCGCCCCTGGTGGTGGTCCGGCAGGGTGGTTCATCCGACCGGCGGGCCGCCTGCACACTCCAGAGTGGCAAGCTCGTATTCCGCTTCCCCCGCAGCGGAGCGAAGGTCGTGCTCGAGGTGGCCGCCGATCAGGCGGGCGACTACCTCGTGTTCCGCCTCGATTCGGTCGAGGGTGCCGACCCGGAGGAAGTGGCATTTGTCGAGTTCAACCTCAAGCCGTGCCCGGATGTCAGCAGTATGTCGGGCCTTGCCGGCGACGACCGGTTTGGCGTCTGCCTGCGGGCGCTCAACCTGAACACGCTGGTTGACGTCGGCCGCAACCCGCCGGTGATGAGGGCCACCGCCTTCAAGCAGCACAGTCTCGAAGGTGCGGCGGCGGCCCTGGTGGCATGCCCGACATCGCAGCTCCGGCCGATACTTCAGCGGGTCCTCGAAG
>CAZLWV010000111.1:0-2634 GCA_964563135.1 uncultured Planctomycetaceae bacterium | reverse complement strand
CTGGGCGGCCCTTTTGCCCTCGACGCCCCGGCGAACCGCGGTTCCTACGTCTTTGCCGGCGTATCGGAACAGAACGTGGACCGGTGGATCGAACTGGCCCGCCGCGGCGGCATCCGATGCATTCACCTGAGCGGCTGGGAAACGAGCCTGGGGCATTATGAGCCTCAGCCGAGCCTCTTCCCTCATGGCATGGAGGGGCTCCAGCAGGTAGTAGCCAAGATCCACCAGGCCGGCCTCGAGGCAGGAATCCACACCCTCACCGGCTGCATCGCGCCGAACGATCCCTGGGTCCGCCCTATGCCCGACCCGCGTCTGGCCACCGACGGTTCGTTCACGCTCACAGCCGACCTGGACGAGAAGGCCGTCGACGTGCCCACTGCCGAGCCCCCCGGCGACTATCCGACTATCTGGGCCTATGGAAGCCGGGGCAACTGCATCCGCATCGACGACGAACTGATCCTCTACACGGCGATTTCCAACCGGCCGGGGTTCGGCTTCTTCAAGTGCCAGCGAGGCGCACTGGGCACCATTCCGGCATCGCATAAGAAGGACACACCGGTCCATCACATGTTTGTCCGCTACGGATGTTTTGTGCCCGACGAGAAGTCGACACTCGTCGACGAGGTGGCCGACCGGATTGCCGAGGTGTTCAACAAGTGCCAGATGGATCAGATCTACATGGACGGCGCCGAGGCCATGCGGGGCTGGTACGGCATCGCCCGCATGCGTCAGGCGATCTTCACCCGGCTGACGCGGCCGGCGCGGGTCGAGGCGAGCTGCTGGGACCACCACTCCTGGCCGTTTCACAGCCGCGTGGGCGCCTGGGATCATCCCAAGTGGGGCTTGAAGCGATTTGCCGACGATCATCTGCGGGCGGTCGACGACTACCGGCGGGCATTCCTCCTGGAGGCCCAGCTCGGCTGGTGGGTCATTCTGGGCGCGGATCGCGACTGGCGGATGGAAATGCCGGACGAGATCGAGTATCTCTGCGCGAAGGCCCTTGCCTGCGACGCCCCGCTCTCGTTCCAGGACGTTTCCGTCACCGGCACTCCGTCCAACGCGCGTCAGGACGAATACTTTGCCCTGATCGGCAATTACGAACGGCTCCGTCTGGCCAACTATTTCTCCGAGGCCGTCAAGGAGCGTGTTCGCCAGGAGCGGCAGGAATTTCGCCTGGGCCACGGGGCGGACGGTGCCTGGCAGCTCGTGCCCACCGACTATCTCGAGCACAAGGTGACCGGCCTGGAAGACGGCACCAGCACCTGGACCGTCACCAACAGGTATGAGACGCAACCGCTCAGACTCCGCCTCGAGGCGCTGTACTCGGCCCATCCCTACGACGACGAGCAGAGCGTGGTGCTTTCGGATTTCGCCGGACCTAATGATTTCGCCCTTGCCGGTGCGGCGGCAGGAGTGTCGCTGGCCACGCAGGTCGGCGAGAATCCGCGAGCAGACGGCGAAGCCTGCCGCACTTTCACGGCTCGCAACCAGGGCAACTCATCCGCCGGGGCCTGGGCCCGCGCGGTCAAGGTCTTCGATCCGGTGCTCGATCTGAGTGCCTGCGACGCGATCGGCTTCTGGGTGCACGGCGACGGCAAGGGAGAGCTGCTCAACCTGCAGCTCACCAACCTGCCGGAGTATTTTGACACCTACGACGACCATCACGTGAAGATCGATTTTCATGGCTGGCGCTATTTTGAACTGCTGCTCCGGGAACGCGACGCGGCCGCCTATCACGATTATCGGTGGCCCTACGGCGCGCACTGCGTGCTGCATCGCTCGCCGCTAGTGCGGCAGGCGGTCAGCCAGATGACGTTCTATCTCAACAACCTTCCGCCGGGGGGCGAGGTTACCTGCTCGATCAGCCCCATCAAGGCATTGCGGACGAGCAAGAACATCCTCCATCATCCGGCCCTCGAGATCGCCGGCCGAAAGCTGATCTTTCCCGTGGACCTGGAGAGCGGCATGTACATCGAGTTCGAGTCGATGGACGACTGCCGGCTGTACGACCAGCGTGGCAACCTGCTTCAGTGGATCACGCCCCAGGGAGAGTTGCCTGCCTTTGCAGCAGGCGACAATCAGCTTTCGTTCCACTGTGTAGCCAGGGAGGGTTTCCAGTCCCGGGCTGAAGTGACCGTGATCACCAGCGGGGCTCCCCTCGGCGAACGGATGCCCGACGACCAGATCGACTGGCAACTCTTGAGCCGCGAATACGAGCCGGCCCGACAGATCAGCGCCCTCGACGACCGCCAGAACCGCTGGGAAGTCTTCTGCCCGCCCCAAGTCAAAGCGGCCGACGTGCATCTCGAATTGACCGTCGCTCAGGTCGGAAGCGAGTTGACCGCCTACGAGTCGGCCGGCGCCGTACCCTGCGCCAGTTTCGAGCCGGCCACCGAAGCAACCGATCCGGCCTACCCGTACAACGAGCAACTCAGCCCGGCCGGCTGCCATCAGGGCGTAACCCAGCGGTTGACCCGTTCGACCGACCTGGCCAAATACGGCAGCACAAGCATCTGCTACACGGCCCAAAGCACCCGCGACGACAACGCCGGCTGGTCCCACAAACCCGGCCCGCTGCCCCAGCCCGTCGATCTGTCGCCGTTCAAGGCAATCGGTTTCTGGGTCTACGGCGAC
>CAZLWV010000110.1:0-28565 GCA_964563135.1 uncultured Planctomycetaceae bacterium | reverse complement strand
CGGTAGCTCGTACCGGCCGGCGGCCCTGCCGCCCCTGCCGCCCTGTCCGACGAACCACAATGATCGTTGAGTTTTTCACAAAGACGCGACCAACGGGAGCAGACCACCCCAACCGAGCGGTAGCTCGTAACGGCCGGCGGCCCTGCCGCCCGGCTATTGATGTCACCCGACCGTTCCGCTCAGATGGAGCCTTGGGGCAAGACTGCCGTACCACGACACCTCGCCCGAACCGAATCCCCCGAGCCACTCGATTCCTCTCTCGCAGGAGATATCTCGCCATGACCAGCTTGTCGCTCCGCGCAGTCTTGTTGGTAGCATCGCTGAGCACGCTCGCCGGAAGTCCGATCCTCGCGGCCGACCTCCGTCAGTTCGGCGTCGTCGGCGATGGCGTTGCCGACGATACGGCTGCCATTCAGAAGGCGGTCGATGCCAGGACCGGCGACCTTGAGTTCTCAAAAGGAAAATATCGGATCACCAGCCCCATCCTGATCGACCTGGATCGCGTGGGCTACACGGCGATCTCCGGCCGCGCAACGGCCCAGGTCATCATGGCGGGCCCTGGTCCAGCCTTCCGGTTCGTCGGCACCCACGAAGGATCCGCCAGTCCCGCTACCTTCAAAGACAACGTGTGGGAAAATCAGCGCACACCCATGGTCGACGGGCTCGAGATCCTCGGCGCCCATGAGGAGGCGGTCGGCATCGAGGCCCAGGGGACGATGCAGTTGACCGTCTCCCGCGTGGTCATTCGCAAGGTCCTGCACGGGATCCACCTGGTCGTACGCAACCGCAACGTGCTCATCGCCAATTGCCACATCTACGAGAATCGCGGGGTGGGGATCTATCTCGACGGGGTCAACCTGCATCAAATCAACGTGCTCGGCTCGCACATCAGCTACAACCTCGGCGGCGGCATCGTCTTCCGGCACGGCAATGTCCGCAACCTGCACGTGGGCACCTGCGACATCGAAGGCAACCACCCCCCCGTCGACACGCCCCCCGAGGCGGCCACGGCCAATATCCTGCTCGATTGTCGCGACAGCGTGGCGGGCATCGGCGAGATCGCCATCACCGGCTGCACGCTCCAGCACACCCACAACAGCCCCGATTCGGCCAATATCCGCATGCTCGGCGCCTCGAAGGAAGACACCTATGAAGGGCACGTCGCCATCACCGGCAACGTGCTCAGCGACGTCCAGGTCAACATCGAGCTCTGCAACGTGCGCGGTGCGGCAATCACCGGCAACACGGTCTGGAAGGGCTTTTCGCGCGACTTGGTCCTGGAAGGCTGCAAAGACGTGGTCGTTTCCGGCAACGTCTTCGATCGGAATCCGCGCTACGACGCCGAAGGCGACGACAACGCGGGAGTCCTGCTCCGCAACTCGTGCGACTGCGCCGTGAGCGGCGTGCAGATCGCCGAGGTTCGCCGGCACGAAGGCGGCCTCGTGCTCGAAGGCTGCCGGCGGGTCAACGTCACCGGCTGCTCCGTCGTGGATTGCGACAATGCACAGATCGTCCTCTCGGACTGCACCCTGTGCCGTGTTTCGGACTGCATCCTCCACGACGAGCGGCCGTCGACCCAGAAGCCCGTCGCTTTGCGCGTGGTCGGCGGAAAGCATAACATGGTGGTCGGCAACCTCGTGGCTGGCCTTATGGAGGCCGCCGCGGAAGCAGCAGTCGTCGAGCACAACGTAACGGCCGATTGACATCAATTACCCAGGACTGTTCCCATGAAGCCCCTCACACGCCGTCTTCTCGCGTCGCTGATCCTGACGGCCGGCATTCTGCCGGCACCGGCCTCGGCTGCAGAACCCAAGGCCGTCGAACTGACCTTCTTCGGCTGGTCGGACCAGCACGTCCAGACCAATGGTTCTGGCGAACACCTCCTGCCGGCCATCGACGCCATGAACGGCCTGCCCGGCACGCCCTATCCCGAGAGCATCGGCGGCAAGGTGGCCGAGCCCGCCTTCGTGTTCGGCTGCGGCGACATTTCCGAGTGGCCCACCCATGCCGCCATGAAGACCTACGACGAACTGATCACCCGCCGGCTCAAGTTCCCGGCCTACGACATCCCCGGCAACCACGACGAAGGCGGTAAGTCGCCCAGCGAGACCATCAAGAACTGGATCCTCTCGCGTCACAAGTCGCTCAGCTACACCTTCGAAGCTGGCGGCGTCCACTTCATCTGCGTCTTCTCCAAATACGACGAAACGCTCAACAACCCCGCCCAGCCGCTCAGCGACGAGGCCCTCCAGTTCGTCCGCACCAGCCAGGCTAAGCTCCCGCCGGAATCTCCGGCGATCATCGCCGCCCACCTGTGCTACGACGCCATGACGAATCGCGACGCCCTGGTCGACGCGATCGGCCAGGCCAACGTCCTGGCCATCCTCGGCGGCCACTACCACAAAGCCAAAGTCGACCGCTACCGCGATCAGAACTTCATCCAACTCCCGTCCCCAGCCCCGGGCAGCCCGCCCGAATTCACGGTGATCCGCATCACCACCGATCGCCTCGTTGCGATTCCGTATGATTACGAGAAGAACCAGTGGAACGAAACGCCAAGGAAAGCGTTGAATATTGCGATTCGCGGACCGCGGGTTTCACAGACGACGGTTCCGCGGTGAACTGAGCATCGCGTGCGCTGTCTGGAAGATCGTGCGCGACGCCCTGACGAGAACCGCGTGAGTGATTGTAATGTGCCGGAAGAATGACCCCATTTGCGATGGCAAGGGGTGAGCACTGGCCGAGACGCCAGTGGCATCACCAGCTATCCAATGGGACGGTTTGGGGCAAGCGAATGGTTCGGTTTCCGTTGCGTCACGTCTTGTGCGTGTCGCCAACAACACACTGCCACGCGGTCGCCTGATGACACCTGAACTTGATAGCCTTGTCCGACAGTTCCGTGACGCCCAAGACGTTGCGGTCTCGACAATCACTGAAACATTCAAGATGCCATTTCCGAAATCAGGCCCAGACTGGGTGAGATACTGCTGCGACAACGGAATCCAAACACTGCGAGAACTTGACGGCATTCCAATTTACGCTCATGGCTACGGAATTGAACTGAGGATCGGCAATCTGACGATTGATTTCGACTGGGGACCGAACGGTGAACCGGACGGCTTCGACGCTTGGCGACTGTACAACTTCACACTCGACAATGAAACCGGAATACAGTGCTCCCATCAGGACGTCATTGAATGGATTAACGATGCGTATGAAAGCGGCGACCTTGAACGCGTACAATACACCTATTTCGACCCAACCCGCCGGGCTCCAGTCGTAAGAGACGTCGACGAACGAAGCGGTGCACCTAAGCCGCCGATCGGGCGTGAATGAAGAAAGTACCGGACGGCGGCTAGGTGATACGAAACGTTAAGCCAGGCAACAAGACAGCGCTTCGGCGAGTTGGAGACTGTGCATCTTGAAAGCTCGTTCGTCAGCTACCTTGTGGCTTCGTCATGCCGGTGATTTGCACTCCCGAGGAATTGTTCGGGGAGACCGACGATGAAAGATGATCCAATCATTGCCTCGGTGCGGAGGATTCGCGAGGAGCTGTCTGCCGCGTTCGGATTCGACGTTCATGCCATCTTTGTCGACTTGTGTCGGCGGGACAGGGCGCTGGGTGACCGGCTGGTCAGGCAACCCGAAACTCAAAGGCCGAACGAAGCAATGCACCCGGGTGGCGCTTTGGGCGATTTGCCGGGGAATGCTCATACAACCGCGAGTGGGTGATTGCCGTCGTCGCGGGCTACGTACACGCCCTTGTTCCCACATGAACGAGACCCTCTCCACAAACCTGCTCGATCCTGTCCCGCCATGTCATACCGAGTGACCTTCGCATTCATCATCTTCGCCGTCCTCGCCGTTTCGGCCAACGTTCATGGCGACGAAGACAGTCGTGACACAGGATCTGACGTCTGCCCCCACGCCGCCCTGCTCGACAAGCTCGTCCCCGAATTGATGGACAAGTACCATGTGCCCGGCGTGTCTATGGCGGGGATCGAGAACCGCCGTATCGCCTGGAATCGGCAGTACGGGGTGCGGCGGGCCGGGTCGCCCGAGAAGGTCGATCGCGAAACGGTCTTCGAGGCCTGCTCGATGAGCAAGACGCCGCTGGCCTATCTCGCCATGAAACTTGTCGAACAGGGCAAGCTCGATCTGGATCGGCCGCTGGTGGAATATTTGGATGAGCCCTACCTGGCCGGCGAGCCGCTGCACAAGAAGATCACTGCCCGGATGGCCCTGTCGCACACCACCGGTTTCCCCAACTGGCGCAAGGGCGGGTCGCAATCGACCGGTCCCCTTTCGGTCGAGTTTGAGCCCGGCAGCAAGTTCGGCTATTCGGGAGAAGGCTATTTCTACCTGCAGCGAGTCGTCGAACACATCACCGGCACGCCTTTTGAAGAGTACGTTCAGCGAGAGCTGTTCGGGCCGCTCGGCATGACGATCACCAGCTACCAGTGGCAGGATCGCTACGAGACCCTGGCGGCCGCCGGGCACGACGGGGAAGGCCGGGTGAAAGTGGATCGCCGGCATTTCACAAAGGCCAATGCCGGCTATTCGCTCTACACGACACCGTGCCAGTATGCCCAGTATCTCGTTGAGTATCTCAATCCGGATCGCAGCGGGCCGCAGTCGATCAGTGAAGCATCGCTCGCTGCCATGTTCACACCAACCGCAGAAGCCGCCGCGCGCAAGCCGATCCGGCGCACCGTGGCGACGGCCTCCGACAAGGTCTCCTGGGGCCTCGGCTGGGCGATCGACCAGACGGAGCGGGGCGAGCGGATTTACCATAGCGGGTCCAACGGCACCGGCTTCCGCTGCTACAGCCAGTTCGATCCGGCCGCCGGTACCGGCCTGGTCATCATGACCAATAGCACCAGCGGCCGAGAACTCTGGGAAGCGGTCGCCGCCGCCATTGCCCCGTAAGGGCCATTTGGAGTGCGTGCGACTCGTCGCCGCTTTCCCTTAACCCTCGCGCCGCCTCACACCACACACAACCGAACATCTCTTGCATCTGCCTCGCCCATCCGTCAAGATACACTCTCCCCCACCTGCGTTCCCTCCCCCCTTCCGCATCCCTTCCCGACCCTCCCTGACAAACGGCCCCCCACACGATGCGCACTCCTTCCCTCGCTCTCGTGCCACCCCAGAGGAAACCCGATCAACCCGCTGACCGGCGTGTTCGCCACCCGATCCCCCGTTCGGCCGAACCTGATTGGGTTGACGCTCTGCAGGATCATTGCCGTGAAGGATAACACGATCGAGATCGAGAAGACCGACGCCTTCGATGGCACGCCTGTGCTTGATCTCAAGCCGTTTCTGCCCGCTTGCGATGCCGCCGACGGCGCGGCCGTGCCGCGATGGGCTTCGGAGCCGCAGGAGAAACCGGAGGCCGGGCAGGCGACCGGCAAGTCCCCACAGCAAAACGGATGATCGGGTATCGTCGATTCTTGCTTCGCGAAAACACAATCGATCGCGGAGCGAACAACAACATGGGCTGTTGCCAACGATCGCTCAAGACATAACTAGTGTTATTAAATCACAGCCATCACGCTTCGCCGTGATGCTCCCCCAACAAACACGCGACAGTCATTCTCTGAGCGCTACGAACGCGTAGCGGTGACAAGGAAGATCGAGAACGTTTCCTCGCCACCCCCTTCGACCGGCTTCTGGAACGTGGCCACGGTGGCGTCCTTCAACTCGCGAAAGCCGATCGCGGCGAGCCGTGCCTTCAGTGCCTCCCGGTCGAAGCCGTGGTGATGGACGCTCTCCGCCGCCTCCCGTGTGTGAAACGTGCCGGGCTCCAAGTCGAGGTCGGCCAGGCAGAGCATGCCCCCCGGTTCCGTCAATTCGTAAACCGCTCGCAAAACGCGATCCAGATCGGCAATGTGATGCATGGCCATGCTCACCACGATCATCTCGTACTGAGCATCCGGCGCCGGGTCGTACTGGAGATCGAGTTGGAGCAGGTCCATGTTCCCGATGCCGCTCTCGGCGATCTTTCGGCGGAGCACGTCGAGCATGCCGGGAGAATTGTCCGCCCCGGTCACGCTGCGGACGTGCGGCGCCAGGAACAGGCTGACCAGTCCTGTGCCGCAGCCGTAATCCAGGACCCGCATCTCCCGATCGGGCCGGGCCTCGGCAAGAATCTTCTCGCCAATGGCCTTCATGAGGGCCACCCGCCTCGGCTCATTGTCCCAGTTGGCTGCCGCTTGTTCGAAGTACGATGTCGTCACAGATTCAATTCTCAGTCCGCTGGGGCTGCCACGAGCGTCGGTTACAGGCTCTCAATGATCACGCCGCGGTACTCGGCGCCTCGGAAACGATGCTCCCGAACCTGGCGATAGGCAGGACTGTCGTACCAGGCCTTCGCCTCCTCAAAAGAGGGAAACTCCAGGATGACCACTCCTTCCACCTCGGGACCTTCAATCACTTCGTGGCGACCGTAGGCGGCCAGCACCGTGACCGGATGGCCTTCCAGGGTGGCACCAACCTGTTCCGAATACACCGCAAGCTCCGCCGGATCCTGGGTGCTCTCACGGGTGAAAACAATATAGGCTCCCATGTGTTGCTCCATCTCCGCCAAAAGATCCAACTCGTTGTGTCAGACGATTCCTGTCGGCATCCTGTCGACACTGCCCCTCTTCGGTGGTAACAACTCCATTCTGACATGCAGACCGCTCTCGCGTAAGGGTTCCGCCTGCCGCCGGCACCCAAGATTGGCCCCAACAGACACGGCGAGCAAACCATGGCGTTAGTGTAGGCAGAATAGGGGGGACGCAGAGTCTCGCGTCCGCAAGTGGTATTGCATTCACCGGGGGTTTTCGGTAACCACCGCATTCTTGTTGCGGTCGCGGGGCCGCACCGGCTGTGTCCTCCGTTCCTGGTCCAATCCCACACCATGGCGATGAACTCTCGAGACGGCCTGCGGCGAGACCTTGTTGTAGTGGCAGCCCTCTGCGTGTTCGGAGGCCTGCTGGCCCGTTCGGCATACAGCCAGCAGACGACAAACCGAGTCGGCGCCAAGACGGTCTCGCGGGCGCCCCAGCGGCTGCCGCTCTGGGGGCCCACGAGGCAAGACGAGCTGGCCCAAGCGACCGGGGCTGACTCCAAGCCCATCTCGCAGGCCTCGACGCAAAGCGCAAGTTCCACAGAGACCGCGAGTTCCGAAACAGCAGCAGACGACGCTTCGGTGTCATCCAGCGCGGGGGTGGTGGCACCGGTCTCGCCCAAGGTGGGTGGTCTATTGGATCATTGTCCAGTGAACCGCGGAGCGATCCCCGAGCCGGTGGTGACCGAAGGGCCCGGGAATGATCTGGTAGTTGTGCTGCCCCCTGCCCAAGACGCCCTGCCCATCCAGACGGGGTTGCCGCTACCTCAGCCAGAGCCCTGCCGGCCCATCCTGTGGGTCGACGCCAGCTATCTGATCTGGTGGGTCGAAGGTACTCGTGCTCCGGCGCTGGTCACGAGCGGGACCGGCGCATCGACCGGGATCCTGGGACAGGCCGGCACAGAAGTCCTCTATCCGACGTCGCTGCTCAACTCCGATATGCGGCACGGCATCCGCGGCAATGCGGGGTTCTGGTTCGACGACGCCGGTGAGATCGGCATCGAGGCCGACTATCTCTTCCTCTTCAAAGAAACTGAGCAGTTCTCAGCGTCGAGCGACGGCACCCCCGTGCTGGCCCGGCCATTCTTCAACATCCAGACAGGGGCGGAAGACTCGCAGGTGTTTGCGTTTCCGAATGCTGCAACCGGCTCGATCGACATCACGGCCGACAGCCGGCTCCAGGGGGGAGGGCTGTGGCTACGCAAGGCCCTGGTTGCCACAAACGACAATCGGGTCGGAGGGTACGACTATGCCGGCACGCGGGTGGATTTCCTCGTCGGATACCGGTTCATGCAGCTCGACGAGAGCCTGCTGATCAACGAGGCTTACCAGACCGCCGGCCCCACACAGATCTCGCTCTACGACTCATTCTCCGCGGAAAACACGTTCCACGGCGTGAATCTGGGCCTGGCGGCCGAAGTACGCCGTTGGGCGTTTTCGCTGGAACTCTTGATGCAGGTGGCGTTGGGACACTCATCCGCCGACGTTGCGATCGA
This sequence comes from uncultured Planctomycetaceae bacterium, assembly GCA_964563135.1. Taxonomy (GTDB): domain Bacteria; phylum Planctomycetota; class Planctomycetia; order Pirellulales; family Thermoguttaceae; genus JAAYAY01. The sequence goes on along the minus strand of CAZLWV010000110.1, from coordinate 20,456 downwards.
CGGGGCGACGACAACCACCGCGGGCGGGGCCACCGTAGTGTCAGACGGCGGCCTGCTGGCGCTGACGACCAATTCCGGAACGTATTCGCAGAAGGAACTGGCCGCCGTTCCCGAACTAGGGATCACAGTCGGATGCAACATCACCGAGCGGCTGCGTGCCACGGCCGGCTACTCGTTCATCTACTGGAGCCGCGTGGCCCGTCCGAGCGACCAGATCGACCGCAACCTGAATCCAACCTATTTTCCTAACAACGGGCCGATCGCCGGTGCCCCCCAACCGCAGTTCGACTTCGTGACATCGGACATATGGATTCAAGGGGTCAATTTCGGCCTGGATTACCGCTTCTGAGCTAGTCCCAGTCTCCCGAGATTTCAAGCACAAAGTCGATATTGCTGGTGGCCGCTTTGGTGTCGGTACCTCCCGCATCAGCGATGGCCTTGATCGAGGAGAAATCGCGCAGTTCCCACACCAGTTCGTCGTTCGTGAGCGTGAGCGAGTTCGACTGGCCCGCGAGGATATCATCGAGCGCGGAGTCGTGGAGCACGGCGGTGTCGTTGCCACCCCCGGATTCCACCAGCACCTGGCTGACGGAGCCGGCTGAATAGACGGTGCTCCAGCCGCCGAGGCTCACGTGGTAGCCCTCCGAGTCGGAGTACATCTGGAAGGCCTCGTCAAGGCTCGTGCCGGTGATGGTGACCAGACTGCCTCGCCGAGCGATCTGGACCACTTCCCCCAACCTGATCGAGGCGGCCAGTTCGGCGTTTCCCGCACGCTCTTCTGCCTTGGCCATCTGTTCCCGAAGCCCCACGGACCAGCCGTAGGTCGTAGAGCTGGTCCGGATCGTGGAACCGAGGAAGCTGCCGATCGAGATCGAGGTGGGGCGAAGCCAACCGGTATACATCGGACTGACTTCGGCCTCGTCGTTCGCCCCCAGCGTGACTGTCGCCGTAAGGCTGCTTCCCGCGAAACAGGCGGCCGGTTGCCGCACGACAATCTGGTAATCGCCGGCCCGCAGGCCCTCGAAGGTATACTGGCCGTTGTTGTCGGTAAGGGTGTTGATCTCAACCTCGCCGCGCAGGTCGGTGTCGTCGATGGCGGTGAGGGTGACAACGACGCCCGGCAGCGGGAGCGCAGCGGGCTGGAATCGGCTGTCGGAGTTCTTGGCGTAAACGCTGCCCGTCACGCCAGAGTTCGTGCCGACGTCGATCTTGACAATGGCCTGACGCTCCGAGAGGGCCCCGTCTTCGTCGCGAACGGTGTAGTTGAAGGTGACTGTGCCGGAGTAGCCGTCGGGGCCGACATAGACGAACGATCCATCGGAATTCGCCTCGGACAGCTCGCCAATGCTCGGCTCTCCCCAGGAATCGACGGCAATCTCGTCACCGCCGGGATCGGAATCGTTGGCCAGCACACCCCGGGCGGCATCGATTTCGAGGGTGCCGATGCCGTCGAACACGTAGTAGTCATCGTTGGCCACCGGGGGCGCATTGGCCACAACGAGACTGAAGGTGGCGGTTGTGGCCGCACCGTCGCTGTCCGTAGCGGTGATGGTGACGGTCTGGGACTCGTCGGGGCCATCGGCGGCCGAGAACGACCAGGTCCAGGTGCCGTCGCCATGGTCGACGATCATTCCGATCGAGGCTGCCAACGAAACGGCATCGCTGCCGGGCTCGACGTAGCTGCCGGTGTTCGTCGCCGTCTGCCCTTCGACTACGTCGACCTCCGCAAGATCGACTTCCACGGTGGGGGCCACATTGGCCACCGCAAGTTCGAAGGTAACCTCGGCGGCTCCACCGTCCTTGTCCGAAATGGTGACCGTCACGATTGCCGAATCATCGGGCCCGTCGGCGGCCTGCAGTGACCAGTTCCAGGTACCGTTGCCGTTGTCGACAACCGTGCCGACGGAAGCGGTGAAAGCGAGCGTGTCGTCGCCGGGATCCTGATAGGTGCCGGAGTTGCCGGCCAGTTCCCCCTCGTTGACCGACACGGCATCGGAGTTGACCGTGGCGGTAGGAGCGACATTCTCGACAACAAGGTTGAAGGTGGCCGCGCCGGAACCGCCATCGCCGTCGGTGGCCGTAATCGTCACCACCTGCGTCTGGCTCGGGCCGTCGGTGGCGGCATACGACCAGTTCCAGACGCCGTTGCCTTTGTCGACGATTGTGCCGATGGAGGCGGCAAGGGTTACCGTGTCGACGCCCAGATCGCTGTAGCTGCCGGTGACGGCAGCCGTCTGGCCTTCACTGACCGTCACCGATCCCTGGTCGACGTTCACGGCAGGGGCCGCATTTTCCACGACGAGTTCGAAGGTGGCTGTGCTCGCCAGACCGTCGCTGTCGGTCGCGGTGATGGTCACGACCTTCGAATCGTCGGGGCCGTCGGTGGTCGCCGACGACCAACTCCAGGTGCCATCGCCGTTGTTCAGAATTGTGCCCGCCGAGGCCGAGAGCGTAATACTGTCGCCGCCGGGATCGCTGTACGTTCCGGTGTTTTCCGCCGTGGTTCCTTCCGTCACCGTGACTGACGCGTTGTCGGCCGCCACGATGGGCGCTGCGTTGCCGATTTCGATGGCAGCTTGGGAGACTGTGCTCGTGGCCCCGCCGTCGTCCGTACTCCGCAGGAAAACCGTCCATGTGGCCGGACCGTTGATTCCCTCGGCGGAAAAGACGGGGTTCTGGACGTTCTCATCGCCTTGTGCGGCGGTGTCGCCCGTCTCGCCGAAAATGCCGTCGCCGTCGAGATCCCACTCATAGACAAGAGTCGACTGATCGCCCGCCGCATCCGTTGCCGATCCGGCCAACTGCACCGATCCGGATTCTTCGACCTGATAGGGACCGTTGGCATCGGCGACCGGTGCAGCGTTGGTGACGCTCACGGTGAATACTTCGGTCGTCGACATACCATCTTCGTCGCTGAGCGTCACCGACACGGTATAGGAGCCGTCGTCGCCGTAGTCATGACTGGCGGCGATCGATCCAACCGCAGGAGGCCCTACGTTCTCGACATCGGCATTGCCGGTGGTGTTGGTCGAGTCGTCCCCCCAGTCGATTTTGTAGACGAAAGGGCCTTCGCTGTCGATGTCGATGAACGTGGCGATCTGCCCGAAATCGACCGTGCCTTCTGGGATCGAGACGGAGCCGATGACTGCCAGGATGGGAGGTTCATTCTCGGCCTCGGCCTGGGCCAGTGCGACTGTTGCCGCCAGATACGCGTCGGCCTCCAGCGGTCCCACGAAAGCTCTGCCTGAACCGGTGGACTTGACCATGGACCTGCCAACCACGGCATTCGTCGAGGCGGTCGGCGCCGGGAACAGGGCTTGATACTCCTCGGCCGGCAAGGGGCCGACGAACACCCTGGCGGACGGTGCTTCGGCTGCCGCAACGCTCGACATGGCTGCTGCAGCCTCGACCGTGAGGGAGAACGTGCGGGCATGCGATGCGCCGTCATCGTCGGTGAGAGTGACGGTGACCTCGTACGGGATCACGTTTCCCTCGCCATCGACCCGTTCGCTCGTGTAGGTATGGGTGGCAGTGATCGTGCCGGCAAGGCCGCCAATACTGCCGGGAGGACCTGTCGGCGACTCGACGACCGTCGCCGGGCCCTGGTTACCATCGCCCCAATCGATGACGGCCGTGTGGGTATCGAGGGTACCCTTGTCGACAAAGCTCACCGGGCCGAGCGAGAAGACTTCACCTTTGTTGACCGTGGCTGCGGTCATCTCGGCCAGTACGGGGGCGACATTGGCCACCGCAACGGCAACGGTCCCAATGCCGACGGCATCGTCGTCGTCGGTGACCTTGATCGTTACCGTATACGGAATGACATTCCCCGTTTTGTCTTCGTTCTCATCGGCATAGACATGGCTTCCGGTGATCGTGCGGGCGACCGCATTGATCGTCCCTGCTTCCGCTTCTGTTCCATCTCCCCAGTCGATCAGAACGGTATGGGTATCGGTCGTACCGGCGTCAACAAAACTGACTGGACCGAGCGTGAAGAGCCCGCCTTCGTTTGCAGCCGCATCGGGAACGGTGCCGAGACTCGGGGCGGCGTTGGTGACCGTGACCTCGAAGGTGCCGGTCGCGGAGCCGCCGTCGTCGTCGGTTACCGTCACCGTAACCGTGTAGGGGATGACGTTGCCCGTGTCGTCCTCGCGCTGCTCGGCGTATATGTGCGCTGCAGCGATGGTACGGGCGGTGGCATCGACGACGCCGGCTTCGGCTGGCGTGCCGTCGCCCCAATCGATCAGGGCGGTGTGAACATCGGTCGAACCGGCGTCGGCAAAACTGGCCAGGACCTGGCTGAACAGGCTACCCTCGCCAATCTCCTGGGCCGCGATGGGGGTAACCTGAGGCGCGGCATTGTTGACCTGGACCGTTTTGTCGACGCTGATACTGCCCCCATCGGCATCAGCAACGGTTACACGGACCGTGTAAACATAGGTTTCCGAGGGAGTCCCGCTGGAATTCGGCCCGTCGTCGGCGTATCGGTGCGGATCGGAACTGGGTGTCACGGGGATCGTGAACTCCGTCTGCCCGGCCGGGAGAACCAGGACGGAATCGGCCGTCCCGTCGCCCCAACTGACCGTGACCGTGTGCTGGTCGAGGATGCCACCGTCGCTGAACGTGCCGTGAACGTAGGCGATGTCTCCCTCGGTGATTGCGGCGATGTCATCAACCTGGAGGGTCCGCGGCGCCACGTTGTTGACGACTACCGTCATGAAGCGCTCAATCGACGTGCCGCCAACCTCGTCTGCCACGGTAACGGCCACCGAGTATCGACCGTCGGCCTGGTAGGTGTGGGCACCGTCGAACGTTCCCCAGGTCAACTTTCCTGAACTGCCCGAGACGAGGATCTCGGCGTTGCCGCTGTCGGGCGTCGAGCCGTCGGCCCAGTCGATCGTGTAGGTGAAGTCGGTGACATCGAGTCCAGCGTCGTGGAAACCCGGGTCGGTGAAGATGCCAAGATTCGCAACGCTGAGTTCGGCTCCCTCGTCAACGACTCGCAGGCCGCGGACCCAGAGGCTCGGCGCAACGTTCTGGACAGTTACCGTGAACGTGTCGGTGTCTTCCGCACCCAAGTCGTCACGCACGCGAACCGAGACGGTATGGGTGCCCACCGTGCCGAAGTGGTGGTCGAGTTTTACGGTCTTGCCGTCCACCGTGGCCGACTGCCAGCCCGAGCCGTCGCCATAGTCGACGTCGGCAGTCCACTGATCCGCGCCGGGATCAGTGAAAGCCACGTCGCTGGTGAACTGGTCTCCTTCGTCGACAAGGACCGCGCTGACGGTGCCGACCGCGGGCGCGACATTGGCCACCGCGATCGAGGTGTGCTGGGAGTCTGTCCCGCCATCCTGATCGGAGATGGTAACGGTAACCGTGTAGGGATCGCCCGTCATGCCGGCCGAATACTCGTCGAGGTACTTGTGTGGACGGGCGAAACCTCGCTCGCCCTCGGTCAGGTCGAAGGTTTCGCTGTTCCCGTCGCCCCAATTGATCGTCACGGTGTGGACGTCGACGAGACTGGCGTCGGTGAACCCACAGGAGAGCGTGGTTGTTCCGCCTTCGTTGATTGAGGCCGGATCGGCTTCCAGGTCGGTGATGACCGGAACGGGGGTGCCGACGGTGATCGGGCTGGCGGCGTAGGCATAACGTGTGTGACCGGTCTCATCGGAAATCGTGCCCAGAAGGTAGTAGTCGCCCAGCGCGATGCCGGTCAGATCGCCCGTGCCTACTTGTGCCACCGGGGTCGCATCGGTCTTCGCCAGGGTCTGCCCCGCGGGATCGCTGATGAGGATCGCGTTGTCGTTGTAGGGGTTCTGGTCAGGATCGAGATAGAATCCAGCCGACGACTGGCTGTCGTAGTCCTGGTGATGAAACTCGACGTTGAGCGTATCACCGGGCGAAAAGTGTCGCCGGTCCGACGCGGTCTTAAGCCCGAGGATGTTCGGCCAGACGGCGTTTGTCCAGACCAGATTCGAGCGAACTCCCTCGCCGCCCAGCGAGGCGGCGATCCCGGAACTGGGACGAGTGCCGCCACCCGTGCGGCTGTAGTAGTAGCCGGTTTCAGCACGCGGACCTGCCATTTCATGGCTGCTGTCGTACCAGGTGGCCAGGTTGGCCTCGGTCAGCTCCACCTCGCCGTCGTTGATGCCCTCGGTCGTGTCGATTGTGCCGTGATACCAGAGATGGACGTTGGAGTGAGCACTCGAGTAGCCCAAACCGGCATCGAGAACCTCTTCGTTCAGCTTGGCGTTGTAGGCACCCGGCACCGTTTCGCCGTCGAAGTCCAGCGGATCCAGATCCTCTCGCCAGTAGCTGTCGCCAAAGACAACGTTCTCGGTGACGGAGAAGCCATTGTCGCCCCAATCGTCGGGGTCAACAATGAACTCGAGCGGATGAGTATCCAGGTAGGTGACCTGGTCGACCCAAACCCCCGCGTTGCCCAGGTCCTCTGCCAGGGCCCCGACGAGCGAAGCTCCGCGGCTGTGGCCGATCAGATGGATCGATGAGGCCAGGAGATCGTTGCCCAACGAGGAGAGGTTTGAAAACAGATAGGTCGAAGCCGTGGCGGCTACCGTTTGGGTGATCATTTCCAAAGGCGCGGCAACTGCCGACCAGTCGAGGCTGATGATTGCCTGGCCGCCAAGCGAGTCGGCCAGGTCGTAGGCAGCGGCTGTATCCTCGGCAGCCGGAGTGAAGCTGCCCGTGAAATCCCAGCCGGTGACCTGGACAACGTCGTCGACCTCCTCGATCGTCATCTTGAACTGAGCCACGTCTTTGGCCAGTCCTCCATGGGTTTCGCCGATCCGGGTGGCGATCTGGGTGGCCATTCCGGCGACCCAGGCAGGCAACTGGGGGTCGTCGCCGAATCCTTGGGCGCCGTGGGCTATGAGGGTCACACCACTGAGCAATCGCCGCTCCTCGAGCGGCTGGCAGTTCAGCGAGCGAACGTGGGGCCGCGATTTGCGAGGGGAAGCAGGCGCGAGGGGGCGGGTTATTGAGCTGCGGAGACGCTCGAAGATTGATCGGCGCATGATGTCTCACCCTGTAGCGGGATGGATGATCGAATCGCTGCGGAGCCGCAGGCGGGGCTGGGGTTGGCGGCTCGGATGTGTGACAACACAAACGCGGTAGCGGGGATATCGGCGGGGACAGGAACACGAGGGCTGGAGGAGGCTGCAGCAACTCCGCCATGCCAGTTCGCACCATTTTGCCCAAATTCCAACCGAGAGTCCTGCTCCTTCAGGTGGCTGAATGAACTGACGACTTGTCCAGGCATGTCCGGAACGAGAGGCCGAACAGAAAAAGCGGTGTTCTATCCGTGCCAATTCCGGGGAACGACCGTTCCTGGTCGATCAGCGGGAGAGCGAAGATCCACCCAAGGAACCGGGGGCTGTTCTCATGGGAGAGCGCCCCGACCGAGCCCATTGCCTCCTGGCTCCGCGGTCGGGCCCATCATGACGGTGAAGCAAGGGCATGTCAAGCATTTGGCCGAAAAACCTACCTGAAGTACCCATCTTGAACAGGCAAACTCCCCCGGAGAAGGGACGCCACGGAAGAAGTCGTGGTCTTTGCGCAGGTGTGGTGACGGGCCAGTGGGGGAGATATGATGGTGGGCCAACGAGGGCCGGCAATCGTGCTGGCCGGACCGGGGTAACCTGCCAGAAGCTTTGAAGGGGAGATGGTCATGCGAAACAAGGGAACCGGACGGCGCGAGTTCCTCAAGACGGCAGCGGCCGCTTTGAGTGTTCCCAGTTGGATTCCGGCGACGACTCTGGCTGGGCCGGGGAGGCCGGGGGCCAACGATCGAATTCACGTGGGGCTGATCGGGGCGGGGAACCGCTCGAAGGACCTTACCAAAGAGAGCCCCAGCGACATTGCCCTGGTGGCGGTGGCCGACTGCGACCGGCGGATGATGGCCGACTACCTGACTGCCATGCGACAACTGCCCGACTCGATTGTGGCTGAAAAGTGTTCGCAGTATCAGGACTACCGGGAGATGATCGCCAAGGAGAAGCTGGACGGCGTGTTTGTGGCGACGCCCACTCATGTCCGGATCCTGGCCTGCGCGCGTGCCATGGAGGCGGGACTGGACGTGTATGCGGAAAAGCCGCTGACGCTCACGATTGAGGAGGGGCAGTACCTGGTGCGGGCGGAAGCGAAGTACGGGACGGTCTTTCAGACGGGGACGCAGCAGCGTTCGATCGCGATCAACAATTTTGGCAGCGACCTGATCCGCAGCGGGGCGATCGGCAAAGTGGGGGTCGTGACGTGCCCGAATTTCCCGGGGCCGGTTCCGCGTCCGCCGCTGCCGGTCGAGGCGGTGCCTGTCGAAATGGATTGGAATCTGTGGTGCGACCAGACCGAGGTGACGACGTACAGTTCCCAGCTTCATCCCGGGCTGGGACGCTGGGCCCGTTATCGGGAGTATTGCGGTTGGCTGGTCACAGGGTGGGTGCACGCGTTTGATCAGATTCAACGGGCCCTGGGGACGGACGACACGGGGCCGGTGGAGATCTGGCCGGAAGAACCGGGACCGAACGGCCGGGTTTCGATGCGTTACGCAGGCGGGACGCTGCTGAAGCTGGACCTGCCCGAAGACAAAGGGCCCAAGATGGGTGGGGTTTTTGCGGGAGAACAAGGCAAGATCGAGATCAACCGCAACCGGCTGGCCTCCAATCCGCCGGAACTGATCAAGGACGCTCCGCCGGCCGCCGACAAATCGGAGTATGCGAGCGTCTCGCACGAGCACATCCGCAATTGGGTGGAATGCATGCGGACGCGGAAGAAGCCGGTGGCTTCGGCCGCAATCGGGCATCGCAGCACGACGGTATGCCACCTGATCAACATCTGCCGCCAGTTGGGACGGAGGCTGCAGTGGGATCCGGTGAAGGAAGAGTTTGCCGGTGACGAGGAGGCCAATGCTCTGCGAGCACGGCCGCGTCGAAAGGGATACGAACTGCCGGACTGTCAGTAGGGGCGCAAGCCCTGCAGCGCCGTATCGTGGCGATCCGGGACTTCGTAGTCGATAACCACGTCGCGCGATTTGATCTGGATGGCACCGAGTTTCGGCTCCCAGAGCCAGGTCCACTTGCGCAGCTCGTCGCGATGGAGGAGCACCCGGTGCATGACCCGGGTGCGCCGGTTCTTGGTCCAGCCGCCGTACTGGAAATCGTACTGCCAGATTTCGAACCGCATGGTGGCCGCCCCCGGGGAGTCGGCTTCGTAACTGGTCTGCTGGTCGCGGATCAGCATCATCAGGATGCGCACACTCTTGGCAACACTGTCAGTGTCGCTACCGAGATTGAGCGGCACGACCCGGTTCTCGTAATGGCGGGCCTTCTGGATATCGCCGACGATGAATGAGCGAACCTGCTCGTCGGCGACCGTTGCCGTGGGCGGGAAGAAGGGATCGAATTCGAGGACGGGAGCATATTCCCAGCCTTCGATGCGGAGGCGATTGGCGCCCAACAGCACCAGGTCGTACTTGCCGGGCTCGAGGTTCTTGAAAACCCACTTGCCGCCAGTGGAATGGCCGGCGACGACATCGGCCTCGGGCCCGTCGATCTTCGCCTTCGGGTTAACCGGTCGCGTCGGGTTGCCGTCGAGGTCCCAGCGCTGGAAGGCTCCGACGTAGGTGATGTTCTCTGAACCGGCGAGGTTGATCGTCAGATCGGCGGCCATCGCGGGAGCCAGGGACATGGCCAGGAGGGTGAACAGGCCAGTGAAGCGAAGGTTGTTGAGAAGCACGGCAAAATCTCCCTGTCGACGCTGCCGGCCTGGCTGCCTGCGGGGCAGCCAAGCCGGGCCGGAGAGAACGGATCCTATGGGGACGGGCAACCGGCCTGTCCGGCAACAGGCCGCCCATCTTCCATCGCTACTGGGCAATGGCCTGCATCTGCTGGCGGAGCCACGCCGGGCGATCGGTGGTGATTCCGATCACGCCGAGATCGGCAAGCCGGCGAGCCACCTGGGGGTCGTTGACCGTCCAGACGATCAGTCCCATCCCGGCGTCTCCCATCTGCTTGATGAACTCGGGCGTGATCTGGCTGTCGAATTTGATGTCCAGCCCGTCGAGACCGGCGGCTTTGCAGCGGGCAAGAAGTTCGTGGGGGTAGTCGCTGATCTTGCCGGTTTTCTTGTCGACGTGCGGGGTCGTGTCGTAGAGCCAGTAGCAGGGGACTCGAGGCAGGCACTGCTTGGCACCGACGATGTTTTCCCAGTCGAAGGCGATGATGACAATCTGGGCGGGATACTTGGGAGACGCTTCGAGAACGGCCCGGAGGGGGGCGAGGATCTCGGGACCGGACTTGATTTCGATGACCAGCTTCTTGCCCTCCGGAATCACGTCGAGGATGGCCTCGAGGGTCGGGATCCTCTCGCCGGCGAATTTGGGGTCCTTCCACGAACCGGCGTCGAGGGTGGCCAGTTCGGCAAGGGTCCGATCGCCGGGTTTCCAGTCCTTGCCGGTTGTCTTCTTCGTGGTTTTGTCGTGGAGGGCGATGATACGTTTATCCTTCGTAAGGTAGATGTCGATCTCGGAGGCGTCGGCTCCCTGCTCGAAGGCCAGTCTGACCGATGCCAGGGTATTCTCCGGCGCGTCGTACGATGCGCCGCGGTGGCCGATGATCTCGGCGGCGATAACCGATGCAGGGGCGAGGAGCATGGCAGCCAGGGGAAGACAAGCGAGGGAGATTGTTCGCAGGTGCATGGAGTCGTCTCTCAGTGTGGTTAAGGTAAAAACAACGGGGTTAGTTCTTGGGGAGCGACTCGAGCCGCTTCATCCTGGCCTGAGCATCAGGAACCAGCCTGCTGTCAGGACGATCGCGGACCAGAGTCTGGAGCCGCACGAGGGCCCGGTCGATGTGGCCACTCTTCTCCTCACAGTCTGCCGCCAGGAGAAGGGCATCCGGGACCCGGGGGCTGTCGGGGCAATCGGCGAGCAGCGTCTCGAGCCGCGGCAGGGCCCGGTCGACGCGGCCGCTCTTGACGTCGTACTGCGCTGCCATGAGGAGCGCCTCGGGAACCATCGGACTGCCGGGGTAGTCGTGGAGCAGCGACTCGATTGTCGCCAAGGCGCGATCCATGTGACCCTGTTTCTCCTCGCACTCGGCGGCAACGGCCAGCAGCCGATCGGCATAGGGGGAGTCGGGGTTGACGACCAGGATCTGATTGGCCAGGGCGATTGCAGCCGCATAGTTCTCGCGCCCGGCCCAGTAACGGGCGAAGAGGAGATGCATGTATCCTTCCAGTTTTTCGGAAGGAAAGTCGCGCTGCCAGGCCCGCAATTGCTGAGCGGCCTGGCCGTAGCGGCCGGTCTTGAGACAATGCTCGGTGGAACGGCTGTGAGCCCCCTGCCAGGCGATGCGTTCCATATGGCTGCGATCCGACTGGGTCAGGCGATCGGCGTCGGAGTAGCTTTTTCGGGCGCGGGCGGCATCGCCGGTGGCGGCGTAGTAGTCGCCCCAGACGCGATGGAGACGCGGAACGACAACACCGGTCTCGCCCTGCCCGATCGTTGCGGTGGCGGTGTCGAGGAGCCCCTTGGCGTAGTCGGGCAGGAGGAGGTCGTTCAAGGCGATGTCGGCGGCCTCGAGCTGACAGGCGGCCCGCAGATCGGGGCGGGAGATCCGCTGGGAGGCGCTGTGCCAGATCTGTCCGGCCGTCCGGGAATCTCCCAATTGATCGCGGGCGATCGGGGCGGCGAGCTGGGCCAGTTCGAACAGCGGTTGATCGCCAACGGCCGCCGACTTCTCCGCAAACGCGGCTTTGGCGGTGTTTACGGCACGAATCAGGTACTCCGCAGCCGCCTTCTCGCGTTCTGCCAACTGGCGCGTTTCTTCGGCCAGATCCACGGGCGTGTCGCCGCTGCCATCGGCAGACTTCGGCGCCGCGCCTTCGGTGGGGTTGACGACAAGCTCCGCCTTCCAGAGATAGGCCGACACGAGCTGCTGGAGAGACGCCGCGTCGAGTCTGGCGGGATCATACGTCTGGAGGATCGGCAGGTAGCGGTCGAGCTGGTGGAGATCCTTGGGACGGTCCTGCCGCTGATCGATCTGCAGGGTATAGGCCGTTTCCAGTTTCTTGGTACCCCGCTGGATCGAGAGCGAGACGGGATAGAGGCCCGGACGGAGATAGACGTGCTCCGGGCTGGGCTGGTCGCTGGTCTGCCCGTCGCCGAAGTCCCAGAGGATTTTTGACTTGGTCTGCAGCGCCGCGGGCGACAGGTTCTGGAACTGGGTGCCCAGCAGGTGCTGGGGGTTGTCGGGGAGCGGCACGCTGCCGGTGATCTCGAAGGCAAAATGGGGGAGGAGCTTTTCCTGCTCGGTTTCCGGCGGTCCCACCAGAACGGGCCCCACCGAGTCGGCCCGGAAAGCAGCGGGGGGGATTGCGACAGGAGCAGGCTTCTGGCCAGCCGGACTGGGCTCCCAGACGGCCAGCATCATGGTGCTGGGGCCGCTGGCGGCATGGTAATACTCGAACTTGTGCGCCCCGGCCTGGAGCTCGACTTCGTTGCGGTTACCGGGTTTTGCGTGGGGTTCGGGACCGTGCCGGCCGGGCGCGGCAACGATAACCTGATCGTCGACGAGGAGGAAACTGCAGTCCTCGCTCGAGGTGAGGAACCCGTACTTTCCGGAAGTCGCAATGTTGAGGGTGCCCGAGTAGCGGCTCAGAAACGGAGCGGGCGTCAGGGTGAAGGGATTGCTGCCGTGCTCGACGGAGGCCACGTATCCGCTTCCGATCGGCCTGGAGGTTTCGAAGGCTTGTTTGACGGATTCGAAGCTATTGAGATTGCACTGGCGGTACTCGTGGATCTCCAGGAGCAGCCCGGCGCGGCTGGCCCACTGGGGAACGTCGTCGGGTTTGGGCGGCTTGCCGCCGTAAAAGAGGAGATACTCCCGCTCTTGGCCGGCGGTCTGGAAGGCGACGCGTGAGAAGTCGCCGGGCCCCTGCTGGAGCACGCGAGTCGGCACGGGTTTCCGGTCAGCGGTGAGAACAAGGACGTTTTTGCCGTCATCGGCGATCAGGCCCTGGTGGTGGAACTCCGCCGCGCCGATTTCGAACTGTTTGCCCTCGGGCACGAGAATCTGACGGACGGCCTCGAACTCTGTGCCAGCATGCCGGAAAGTCTGCGCCTGGGCGGCTGGCAAAAGGACCGCGGTGAGGAACGCAGAGATGATCAGCCGCGGCAACCGCATGGAGAACCTCAACTCTTCCGCTCGCTTGTGGGGGGATCGTTACGGAACTCCCTCCCAGCTACTAGTTTAGGTACAACGTGCATGGATGGCAAGAATCGCTCGGCAGCGGCGACATCGATGAGCGAAGCCCTCGAGACCGCTGAAGAAAGGCGTGTCGAGCGCCGGCGGCCGGTGGATTGGGTGGGCCGGCCAGCGCGGCGGAAAAAACAGGCGGCCAGGGCCGGGCGGATCGCGGCAGCGAGATGCGGCCGGGCGGATCGCGGGATTGGTCAACAGGGGGTCGATTTTGCCAAATTCGGGCCTGGCGGGGGGAATGGCGCAGCCCCTTCGGGGCAGGAGAAGATTCTGGGCGGAGCTCGGTTGGCTGGATGGGGAGGTGAACATGGCCTTCGGCCAAAGGGTTGGGGGCGGGGGCGCGGTCATTGGTCATTGGTCATTGGTCAGTGGTCAGTGGTCAGTGGTCAGTGGTCCGTGGTCCGTGGTCAGTGGTCAGTGGCCGACGGTCGGCGTGGAAGGCGGGGTGTGGTAAGAGGAAAGGAGGGGAGCGGATTGGGACGCGACGCTGGTTAACGGGGAGTCGGACCTGCCAAATTCTGGCCTGGCGGGGGATGGAGGGCAGAGTGGCAGAGAACAGAGGGACAGAGGAACAGAGGAACAGAGGACAGAACGGCAGGGGACAGGACGCCACCTACATATCCCACCACTGCGCACGGCTCATGCACGCTTGCCGAAAGAACAAGCAGAGCGGCAGAGGGTGGGGGTTTCTTGGCAGTTGAGTTTCCAAGGGGTTCTGCAACGCGCGGGTTTGGTCAACGGGGAGTTTTGCAACGCCTTTGCATGTTGGGCGAGAAGTCGGGCGACGAGGAGTGGTGCAAGTGGTTGTGGCTGGGGTGTTTATAATTTGCGTCTGGAACGTAAAGTCGCACCAGCCATTGGTGGGATGGCGCACAATCTGGTGAGGGAGAAAACAGGGGACAGAGGACAGAGGTCAGAGGACAGAAGGACAGGAGAGGACAGAGGATCCGAGGGGGATGGGGTGTTATGGGGAGTGGACGATTTTTGGCACAAGTATGCGTGGGGTGCAAAAAAGTTGGGCGGAGAGTGAAGGCGTAAGACATTGGAGGGTCAGGGATTAGGATGTTCTGTCCAGACGTAAAATGGCATCACTCGGTAGAGGTATGTGCCAAAAATCGGTTACTCGTAGTCCGCAGCGGGGGTAAACGGTGACTGGTGGAGCATGGGACTCTGATGGGTGTACATAGAACATGTCGTGTACAGGCGAATTGTAGCAGAGGAGGCGTTTTATGTCAAGCGCAAGACTGGACAGTCGGGGGAGAGAGGACAGAGAACAGAGGACAGAGCAGCAGGAGACGGGAGACGGAGGACAGAGGTCAGGGGTCAGGGGTCAGGAGTCAGGAGTCAGAGGGACAGGGACGGAGGACAGAGGGGACGGAGCAGAGGGACAGAGGGGTTTGAACAGGAGGGAGCAGAGTTATCAGAGGAAGAGAGAGGCGGAGGACAGGAGAGGAAGTTCACTGGGATCCTTGCGATCCGTCTACAGTCAGGTATGCTGTCGCCACAAATCCGGGTGTTTACCGTTCGATCAGGGCATAGGGTCGCAATAGTTGTTCGCGGTCGTTTCTTTGCGCGCCGGCAATCGTCAAGAACTCTCTCAGATGATTGATGGGTACCTCTCGATGCAGAAACCACACCTCCCCGTCGGCGAACGCCACAATCACACCCTTTCCACTGGTTCCTTCGGTGATCGTGTTCGGGATCTTGCGTACGTCAAGGTCGCCGGGCGCCATCCAGTGCGTGCCGGAGTCTGCGATCTCGATCAGGAGCATAAGATCTCCTGGAAGGTCGGCAAGCCGATGCGGCTTCCCGTCAAACGCTGTTCCTGGTCCCGAAACAGCGTATATGGTCGTGTCGGTAGTCACCTTTCTGCTCCAATTGAGTGAACTGCAGAAGGCGAAATTGGGACCGTCTGCGAGGGCCTTGTTAGCACCCACATTCCAGGGGGACTCCGTGTCATAATCCCACGATTCAAGATAACGCGTCACTGCCATTCGCCAACTGTAGCAGGGAGTTCCCTGGGAATTATGATAGGTCGCCTCGGGCATCTTCCCTTGGGTTTCGTCCCAGTCCTGGATCCCTCTCAACACGGCTCGAAACCGCTCACGCTGCGAAGCGAGATCTCCTGCAAATCTCCACGCAAGATACGCCGGCGTCAACAAGGCCGCGATGATGGCAATGATAGCCGCTGTTACGGCAATTGGGACTAGCTTTGGGCCGATGCTCTTCCTCATAAGACCCTCGATCCTCGTTGTGTGCCAACCTCTGCATAGACTCTCAGGTTTGCGTGGCGAAGGGCAGCCGGCGAACTCGGCATTGCATGATGCCGCGTCAAGCATCCGTAGAAGTGGATGGACCATTCCCCACATACCGATACAAATTCGCATCCGCGACTGTGAAGCCGCTCGGGTCTTCGCTGATCCACCGGCCCGTCTCCGCATCGTACCTGCGATTCAGGTTGTTCTGCAAGCCGGTGTCGGTATCGAACGGCCGGGCGGTGAACGCGAAGAGGGTGGTAATGGTGGGGCCGGTTTGGCCGAGGATCGCGCCGAAGGCGGTGTAGGTGATGTGGTTGACGACGGTGGTCGTGCCGGCGGCCCCAGAGGTAGCGGCGGCTGACGCTGAAGGGGACAGTCCCATTTTCGCCCCCAACCCCCAAAACCCCAAAGGGGTGACCGTTACAATCGCAGTCGATCGACCGCTACGCTTGGGATTGAAAATGGCGACGTCGGCCCTGTTAGGACCGCCACGCTTGGGGCTATTCGGGTTTGATTTGGCCACTGACCCAGGGTTGCGCCGGACTCGCTGCACTCGCCCGACTCCGCCCTGGGCTCACATAGGGATGTGCCTTCGGCACAACGATGCAAAAAGGCGCGGCCCCCGCGCCACGCAACGCTGGGAACCTGTGTTCGGGGTCAGACCATCGGACTGCGGGCCGTTGATATTGAGAACACTGATCTTTATCCGTCTCAAACATCAATTGCCAAGGCTCTTGCCGTTGGGATGACTTTCTTGACTCGGCGCGTCTTCTACGAAACGCTAAGGCAGAGCGAAAGAATAACTCTCACAATTCGCGCTCTGGCGGCGGCACGGCCAACAAGTAGGCCGTGGCACACCCGTTGGCCTCGTGTGAGGCACTGCTTGCTCGCAAGCAGTGCGATGAACTGTAAAGGTTATTTTTTCGCCCTGCCTAACAGGCTATCGGGGTCAGCGGCGCTGATGGACGCTCATGGGCGGTGAGCCAAGGGGAGCTACCGTTCGGTTGGGATGGGATACTCCCCGCAGGTCGCGGGGCTTTGTGGATACGTTCACTATCGTTGACGTTCTCTGCGCCTGTCACTGCCGGCACAATCCGACTCTCCCGAAGGACTGCCCTCAGGAGCCTGAGAAGAAGATATACTTTCCAGGCCAGCAGCGGGAGCGGCCATACACACAGTTGATGGCAGGATCATCGCCGGCGTCCACCGCGGGAGAGACGCCGATCGCGGTTGCCTGCCCGAAGACTACCTGGACCGGGGGTTGGCTTCTGTTAGCTGTGCCAGGGAGATACACATGTTCCGTTGGTTGGGGAAAATGGGCCTGAACGCCAAGGTTGCGCTTCTGGGCGTCCTGAGCGTCTTGATCACCGCGATCGCGCTTATGGCGCTGGCGGTGCGGGAGAGCGGTCAATACAACCGGCTGGCCCAAGGCGAGCTGGACAGGTTGATCGCGGCCGACCTGGATCACATCACGCAGGGGACCTACCATCAGCCGCGGGATCGGGTGATCGGCGCGAGCACCCACGAGGATGAACTTCAGGCCTATCGAGCCGTGCTAAGCGGCGGGCGGACCCGCATGACCCGCATCATGGGCGCGGCGGGGCTGGCGCTGACGTGCCTGGTGGGGCTGTTCGGCATGCTGATGGCATGGACGATCACCCGTCCGCTCCGCGCTCTGACCCAGGCAGTGCAAACCATCACCCGGGGTGACCTCCACCAAAGAGTGGATGTCGCTTCCCGTGACGAACTGGGCGTTCTGGCGCAGGCCTTCAATGAGATGACCAGCAGACTGGCTGAGACCATCGAGGGGCTGCGCAGCAGTGAGGAGAAGTACAGGGATATCTTCGAGAACGCCACGGAAGGGCATTTCCAGGCTTCCGTCGACGGGCGGCTTCAGAGCGCAAACCCCGCCATGGCCCGCATGTTGGGGTATGATTCGCCCGAAGAGATAGTAACTGAAGACACCAATCTGATCCAGCAGGTGTACGTCCGTCCGGAAGATTGCGATACGATTCTCGCTCTGGCGGCTCAATCGGACCAGGCGATCGAGAGGGAACTCCAATTGTACCGCAAAGGGGGGCAGGTGATATGGGTTTCGGTCAGCGTCCGGGCAGTGCGAGACCATGAGGGCCGGATTCTTTTCCTGCAAGGTTTCGCGATCGACATCAGCAAGCGCAAGCGGTCCGAAGAAGAGCTCCGAGAGCTCAGCAAGCTGCAGTCTGTGATCCTGGACAACAGCTCGGTGGGCATTGCCTTCGTGTGCAACCGGGTCTTCAAGTGGGTGAATCGGCGGGTAAACGAGATGTTTGGCGTTTCGCAGGAGGAGTTCTACGGCGTTTCCACGCGTGTCATCTATCCGGATGACGCGGCGTACGAGCGGACGATGACGCATCTCTATCCTTTTCTCGCTCAGGGGAAAAATGCCACGGCTGAACTCAAGTTGCGACGACAAGACGGCTCCGAGTTCTGGGGCCGTCTGGAAGGGAGAGCACTGGACGCTTCCGGACCGCAGGAAGGCTCCATTTGGATCCTGGAGGACATCACGGAACGGAAGCGGGCAGAAGAGGCCCTGCAACTGAACGCCCGGCGCACCGAGGTGCTCCTGCAACTCGGCCAGATGACGGAGGCGACCCTGCAGGAGATCACGGACTTCGCGCTCGAGGAGGCCGTCCGGATGACCCAGAGCACAATCGGTTATCTGGCCTTTCTCAACGAAGACGAGACGGTCATGACGATGCACTCCTGGTCACGATCTGCCATGGCTCAGTGCGCCATCGTCGACAAGCCGATTGTTTATCCGGTCGTCGATACCGGGCTCTGGGGTGAGGCGGTCCGCCAGCGCAAGCCGATCATTACCAACGATTACGTTGCCGACAATCCCGCAAAGAGAGGTACTCCGCAAGGGCACGTCCCGGTTCTCCGCCACATGAATGTTCCCGTCTTTCGCGGCGACAAGATCGTACTGGTTGCCGGAGTTGGAAACAAGGAAGACGAGTATACCGAGTCAGACGCCCTGCAATTGGCGCTCCTCATGCAGGAGATGTTGCGGCTCATCGAGCGCAGGCGGGCCGAGGAAGAACTCCAAAAGGTCAACCGACTGCAGTCCGTGATTCTCAACAATAGTTCCGTGGGAATCGCTTTAGTGCGGAACCGGGTGTTTGAGTGGGTGAATCCTCGCCTGTCCGAGTTGTTCGGCATTCCCCAGGAGCAGTTCCAGGGGGCCTCCACGCGCATGGTGCATGCGGATGACGCGGGGTATGAGCGCTTCGGCATCGAGGTCTATGCGACGCTGGCCCATGAGGGAAGAGTTACCGTTGAACTGCAAATGCCCAGGGCCGACGGCTCGTTGTTCTGGTGCCGGCTGGCGGGGAGCTCGCTCGACGCCTCTCGTCCCCATGAGGGCTCCATCTGGATCTTCGAGGATATCACCGAACGGAAACAGGAACGAGAATCCTTGCTGAGAACCCAGTTCGCTGTGGATCGGGCGCGGGACAGTGTCCTGTGGGTTGATGAGGATGGCCGGATTGTCTACGCGAACAACGCCGCCTGCACGTCCATGGGATATGCTCGCGAGGAATTGCTGGCCAAGACGGTGTTTGACATCGATCCCGACTTTCCCGCCGAGCACTGGGGGCAACACAAGAAAGACATGCAGCGTCTGGGAACCATGCTCTTCGAGGGGCGTCACGTCACCAAGGACGGGCGAGTCTTTCCCGTAGAAGTGAGCAGCAGCTACTTCGAGTTTGCCGGTCGTTGGCTCGCGTGCGCTTTCGATCGCGACATCACGGAACGGAAGCGGGCCGAGGAGGAGATACACAGACTGAACGAAGAGCTCGAGGATCGCGTGGTGCAGCGAACCGCGCAGTTGGAAGTCGCCAATCGCGCGCTCACCAAAGAGGTTTCCGAACGCATTCAGGCCGAGGAGGCTCTGAAGCAGCGGCTCAAGTTCGAGAATCTGATTGCGGGGATTTCCGGTGATTTCGCCAGCCGGGCCACGGATCAGATCGATCAGGGAATCATACGGGCCTTGGAGGAGGTCGGGACTTTTGCGGGAGCGGACCGCGCTTATGTTGTCCTGCTGACGGAAGACGGCGGGTATATGTCCATCACCCATGAATGGTGCAGCGAGGGCGCTGTCTCCCATATCCAGGAGAGCGGCAACGCGCCGATGCCGGCGCTGGAATGGGTGCGGGAGCAACTCGAGAGGCTCAAGCCTTTCCGGGTTACGACCTTAACGGACCTGCTGGCCGAGGCCATCGAGGAAAAGGAAATCCTCCGCAGCGGGTTCCCGACGTCGTGTACTGTCGTTCCGCTCGTGTGCGGGGGAGTCTTGAAGGGATTCCTGGGGTTCGACTCCGTGCACCCGGGATGGCAGTGCTCGGACGATTTGCTACGAATGTTGAGGACGGCCTGCCGGTCCTTTGCGAATGCCTTCGAGAACAAATGGGCAGAAGAGAAACGGCTCGGCCTGGAACTGCAGCTTCTGCACGCCCAGAAACTCGAGTCGGTCGGCCAGTTGGCTGCGGGCATCGCGCATGAGATCAACACGCCCACCCAGTTCGTCGGCGACAACGTCCGCTTCCTGGGGGACGCGTTTGCCGATCTGACGAAGCTGATCGACAGTTTCGACCGGTTGGACACGGCAGTGCGGGAGGGGGATGCCAGTCCGCATCTGCTGGACGACATCGAGGAGGCCAGGGTGCTGGCGGATATCGGCTTTTTGCGGGCAGAGATTCCCAAAGCCATTGATCACTCGCTTGAAGGCATCCAGCGGGTCTCCAGGATCGTTTGCGCCATGAAGGCCTTCTCCCATCCGGACCGGGGCGAGAAGACTGCCACGGATCTCAACCGGGCGATCAAGACAACCGTGACCGTCGCCCGCAACGAATGGAAGTATGTCGCCGAGGTGGAACTTCAGCTTGAT
>CAZLWV010000109.1:0-28974 GCA_964563135.1 uncultured Planctomycetaceae bacterium | reverse complement strand
GGGAGGCGGCTTCAAGGAGATGGCCCATTCTGGGAATCACGCAACCCGATTTAGCATAAGCCCTTGGAGTCTGGCGACTTCCGCAACCAAGAGACCACTTTCGATCAGGTTTCAGAGTCTGGCCACATTGGCTCGAGAGCGACAAAGCCAAACGCCCACGACGGGAGGTACACCGCATGGAATTCTTAGATTGGATCGTGATCGCCGGATATTTTGCCATCTTGTTCGGGCTGGCCTGGTGGGTGATCCTCCAGAACAAGGACACGGCCGACGACTACTTCCTGGCCGGCCGCAACTTGGGGTGGTTTGTTATCGGGGCCTCGATCTTCGCCTCGAACATCGGCTCGGAGCACCTGGTGGGGCTGGCCGGGTCGGGCTGCACCGATGGCGTGGCCATGGCCCATTATGAGCTGCACGCCTGGTGTCTCCTGGTGCTGGCGTGGGTGCTGGTGCCGTTCTACATGCGGTCTCAGGTGTTCACAATGCCCGAGTTTCTCGAGCGCCGGTTCAATCCGACCAGCCGCTGGGTACTGTCGGTGATTTCTCTCGTAGCCTACGTGCTGACCAAGATCGCCGTGGGGATCTTTGCCGGCGGAGTCGTGTTCGCCGTGCTTCTGCCGGAAATGAGGCTCGGTCCGCTCGACGCCTTCTGGCTGGGCTCGATCCTGGTGATTGTCTTGACCGGCCTGTATACGGTTCTCGGCGGTCTGCGGGCCGTGGCCTACACGGAAGCCCTGCAGACACTGATCTTCATCATCGGCTCCGCCCTGGTGACGTTCTTCGGCCTGAGGGCACTCGGGGGGTGGCAGGTTCTCAGGGAGGTCTGCGGGTCGGAGATGTTCGATCTCTGGAAGCCGCTGGTCCCGGAGGGAACGGCGGCCACCTGGGCGCCGGTCAAGGAATCGGGCCGCATGGCGTGGTACTTCAACGACAACTACCCCTGGATCAGCATGCTGTTCTGCGCACCGGTGATCGGCCTCTGGTACTGGTGCACCGACCAGTACATTGTTCAGCGGGCCCTCGGGGCGCCCAGCGAACGGGAGGCCCGCCGGGGGAGCATCTTTGCCGCGTTCCTCAAGCTGCTTCCGGTCTTCATCTTCATTATCCCGGGCATGATCTGCTTTGCCCTGGCCATGAAGGGCACCAAGCTGCCCGAGCTGCAAGACAACGTGCGCGTCATTCAGCAGCAGCTTGTCGGCCCGGACGGCAAGATCATTCGCGACAATGCCCAGGCGGCGTTTCCGCTCCTGGTCAAGTCGGTTCTTCCGGCGGGCGTCCGCGGGATCGTGGTCGCCGGACTCTTGGCCGCCCTGATGAGCTCGCTTGCCGGGGTGTTCAACGCCTCGGCCACGTTGTTCACGATGGATTTCTACTCCCGCCTGCGCCCCGGCACGTCGCAACACCAGCTTGTCTGGATCGGACGTACGGCCACCATCGTCATGGTCCTGATCGGCCTGGCGTGGATTCCGGTCATTCGCGGTGGAAAGGGGCTCTACGATTATCTGCAGGGCGTGCAGGCCTACCTGGCACCACCGATTTTCGTCGTGTTCTTCCTGGGAGTGTTCTGGAAGCGGCTCAACGGAGTTGGCTGCCTCGCGGCACTCATCGTCGGCTTTCTCATGGGGCTGTTCCGCCTTGCCGTCGACACGCCGGTCAAGCTCGGCTGGTTCGGCTACGATGCCGCAGGGAAGGCCATCGGCTACCCCGAAGGAACCGTGCTCTGGATCGTGAACAACTCCTTCTTCCAGTACTACAGCATCCTGATTCTGATCGTGTCGGCGTTGGCCATGGTTGTGGTCAGCTTTGCGACCCGGCAGCCGGACTATGAGCGGATCAGCGGCCTGACCTACGGCACCGTCACCCAGGAGCACCGGCTGCAGTCGCGAAGCACCTGGGGCACGGCCGATGTGATCGCCTCTGCTCTTGTCTTGGCAGCGATTCTGGCGGCCTACGTGTACTTCACGGGAACCTAGCGCAGTCCTTCCAGGCGTGGCCGGCGTCGCCGGGACTCGGGCAGATTCCCAGGGCCTGGCGGCCTCGGCTGGGTACAAGAAGGCCTTGATCGTAACCTTGCCGGTCCACTCGTAACCCGGCGCGTAAGCGAGGAGGGTCACATCTTGCCTCGCTTACGCGCCGGGTCACGAAGATCTGGCAGCCATTGGCAAGGCCCCGATCAAGGCCGCACAAGAAGCATCCCCCGATGTGTAATCAGGCTTGTCTGGCTTTTGCCGAGCGGCAGTTGACCGCAGCGCGGGTCGCCGGGCGCCGGGTGCTTGAGGTCGGTGCACGGAATGTGAACGGCTCCGCACGCCCCCTGGCCGAGCGGCACGCGCCGGCCGAGTATGTGGGGGTCGACATTTTCGAAGGGCCCGGAGTCGACGCAATCTGCGACGTCGACCGGTTGGTGGAGCATTTTGGTGAGGCCCGATTCGACCTCGTCCTGTGCACCGAAGTCATGGAGCACGTGCGTCACTGGAGGGCCGCCCTCAGCAATCTGAAGCGGGTCCTGGCCCCGGGTGGCACATTGCTGGTGACCACCCGGTCGGTGGGGTTTCATTACCACGGCTACCCGTTTGACTTCTGGCGCTATCAGCCGGAAGATGTCGAGGCGATCATGGCCGATATGGCCCTGGAGGTGCTGGACCGCGACCCAAGTGCCCCCGGGGTCTTCTTTGTGGCAACCAGGCCTGCCGACTTCCGTGAACTGGCGCTCGACGACCACGAGCTGTTCTCGATGATCACCGGCCGCCGCTGCCGCGGCGTCAGCCAGCGGCAAGTCCGCTGGTTCCTGTGGGTTAAACGCCCTGTCACACGGTTCTTCCAGAAAAACTTCCGCTCCCTGCGCAAGCGGCTGCCGGGGCGGAGTGAGGGGCGATAGTCGGCTAGCAGATCCGCGGCATCTGCTCGCCGGACAGAAGATCCACGATGCGGCGGCCGCCGAGTCTGCCGCGCATCTCCACGTAGCCGGCCGAGTCGCCCGAGACGCGGCCCACGATGGCGGGCTGCGGCGCGGCGGGATGGTCTTTCATGATCTGCAGGACAGCGTCGGCGGCACGTTCTGCCACGATCGCCACCAGGCGTCCCTCGTTGGCCGCGTGGAGCGGATCGAGTCCCAGCATCTCGCAGGCCCCGGCGACCTGGGGAGCCACCGGGACACTGGCTTCCTCGAGCTCGATACCAACACCCACGGCGGCCGCAATTTCGTTGAGCGCCGCCGCCAGCCCGCCGCGCGTCAGATCCCGCAGACAGTGCAGATCGGCCCCGACGCGGCGCATGGCGGCTACAAGCCCTCCCAGACAGTCGCAATCGCTTGCCAGGGCGCCTCCGAACTGGAGTCCCTCGCGGACGGACATGATGGCAATCCCGTGGCGTCCCAGGTCGCCGCTGACGAGCACCACGTCGTCCGGCTGGACCCGCTCCGGGCGGATATCGATGCCCGCGGGAACCAGTCCGATCCCCGACGTATTGATGAAGATGCCATCCCCCTTGCCGCGATCGACTACCTTGGTGTCACCGGTGACGATGCGCACCCCGGCCGCCTCGGCCGTCCGCTGCATCGACTCGACGATCTGGCCGAGTGCAGCGATCGAAAAACCTTCCTCGAGGATGAACCCGGCGCTCAGCCACTTGGCATCGGCCCCCGACATGGCCAGATCGTTGACAGTGCCGCAGACCGCCAGCTTGCCGATGTCGCCGCCGGGAAAGAACAACGGGTTGACGACGAAAGTATCGGTCGTGAAGGCCACACGGCATCCTCCCGGCTCGAGGACGGTGCTGTCGTGGAGCGCCGCGCGCCGGGCCGGGCCCGTTCGGGGGGAGAACGCGGCCACGAACATCTCGTCGATGAGCTGCTGCATCACGCGTCCGCCCCCGCCGTGCGCCATCTGGATGGTCTGGTGCCTGTCGAGAGGACGGGGGCAGGAAAGGTTGAATTCTTCGGACATCGACCGTGCCGTTTCAAACAACTTGGGTGATTCGGGGAGGATGGAAACGCCGACCTGACAGCCTGCCGATCCGGGCCGGCTCGTGCTGGAACTGCCCGAAACACTCACGTTTCGGGCTGCCCCGTTTCAATCGTGGCTCCCAGCAGGACGGTGCCGCCGATACCGGTAGTATGCCGCGCAGGCTCCCTCGGAGGAAACCATGGGGGCGCCCAGCGGCCGTTCCGGCGTGCAGAGCGAGCCGAAGGCAAAACACTCGTGGGGCTTCTTGTGTCCCTGGAGAACCTCGCCGGCAATGCACTCGACCGGCTCGTCGGCCGTGATGTCGTCGACGCCAAAACGCCGGGCCGCGTCGTAAACCTCATAACGCTTCCGCAACTGCAATCCGCTGTGCGGGATCTCGCCGATGCCTCGCCACTTCCGGGCAGAGACCTCGAACACCTCGGCAATCTGTTTCATCGCCGCCCTGTTCCCTTCGGATCGGACGGACCGGGAATACTGGTTCTCGACCTCCGCCCGCCCTTCCTCGAGCTGGCGGACGCACATCTCGATTCCCTGGAGAATGTCGACCGGCTCGAATCCGGTCACCACGATCGGTATGCCGAATTCTTTCGTCAGCCGCTCATACTGGGCGGTCCCCATGATCGTGCACACGTGCCCTGCCGCCAGGAATCCCTGTACCCGGCAATTGGGCGACTTCATGATCGCTTCGATCGCCGGGGGAACGAGGACATGGGAAACGAGTACCGAGAAGTTCTTGACCCCCAGCCGGGCCGCCTGGGCAACGGCCATGGCGTTGGCCGGGGCCGTTGTCTCGAAACCGACGGCAAAAAAGACCACCTCGCGATCGGGATTCTGCCGGGCCAGGGCCAGCGCGTCCATCGGTGAATACACGATCCGGACATCCCCGCCTTCCGACTTGACGGTGAACAGGTCCTTCTTGCTCCCCGGCACTCGCAACATATCGCCGAAAGAGCAGAAAGTCACCTCCGGCCGGGTCGCGATCGCCAGGGCCTTGTCGAGAATCTCGATGGGGGTCACGCACACCGGGCAGCCCGGGCCGTGAATCAGCGTTAACTCGGGGGGGAGAACCTCGTCGATCCCGAACCGCAGGATCGAGTGGGTCTGTCCCCCGCAGATCTCCATGATCCACCAGGGACGCGTCACCGTCTTTCGAATGGATTCGGCCAATCGCTGCGCAAATTCCGGATTGCGGTACTCGTCGACGTATTTCACGGCTTGTCCTCAGCCCCGGATCGCTCGGCGGCCGGATCGATTTCGGCCAGCTCCTCCGACACGGCAGCAGCCTGGATTGCGTCGAGGTACTCGAAGATCTCGCTGGCTTCCTGCTCGTCGATGCGGCTGATGGCAAAGCCGACGTGAACCAGCACGTAGTCGCCCACCTCGGCCTCGGGAGTGTAGGCAAGGCAGGCTTCCTTGACGATGCCGCCGAATTCGATCTTGCCCATGGGCAAGTTGTCCTGCTCGAAAACCTCGAGCACCTTGCCGGGGATACTCAGACACATGAGACATACCTTTCCAAGTCAGTTCTCTGCAGGCGTGCAGCGGCAGCGAAATGCCGCACAACGCATGCCGGAATCGCGCGTTCTTGCTGAGCCCTGCAGGGCGGTGATGACGCAGCACTGAAACCTGGGCTTCAGGTCAGTGCGGACCGGACTGAAGCACCTCACGGGCGATCAGCAATTGACCCAAGGCGATCCCGCCGTCACCCGGTGGAACGCTCCCTTGAGTGTATACTTCGGCGCCCGTTTTCGACAACCGCTCGACGATACGCTTCGAGAGCAGCAGGTTCTGAAAACAGCCGCCGGAAAGAACAACGGTGCGGGGGGCCGTGCGCGCCGATACCTTCTCTGCCCAGTCAACAACCGCATTGTGGAAGCGTGCACTGATGTGCTCGATGCCAACCCCCGACTGGCGATCTGCAAGGACGGCCCGAACCAGCGGTTCCCAATCGGCAACGGCGCCTTCCGGACCATACCTTTCAGGGAGTAAATATGCCCCTGGTTCGCTGTCGTCGGCAACGAACTCCAGTTCCATGGCCGCCTCCCCTTCGAAGCTGATGACGGGAGCCAGTCCGCACAGGCAGGCGACCGCGTCGAAAAGCCGCCCGAGACTGCTGGTTCGGGGTGAGTTGAGCCGGCGCTGGAGTAGGGTGACCATGTTCGTCAGTTCCAGCGGTCGAAACCAGGATTTGGCCACTTCTGCGGCCTTTTCGCCAAGAATTTCGAACAGCAGACCTGCCGCCGAGCAGCGCGGTTCCCGGCTCGCTCGATCGCCGCCGGGAAGGGCGAACGTGCGCAGATGGGCGGCTCGCGTGAAGCGGCCGGCACAGCCCTCGAAAACCTCGCCTCCCCAGACGGTGCCGTCGATGCCATAGCCCGTGCCGTCCCAGGAGAAACCAAGAACCGGACCGTCCAGCCGATGCTCCGCCATGCAGGCGGCCACATGGGCATGGTGATGCTGCACGCGGATCAGCGGCACGTTCCATTCGGCCGCCAGCTGTTCTGCCGTCCGGGTGGAGGCGTAGTCGGGATGCAGATCGCAGGCGACCGCCTCGGGCCGGCATTGGAAAAACTCCACCAGGTCGGCGATCGCCCGCCGGTGCACGTTGATGCTGGCCAGATTGTCGAGGTCTCCCACATGCTGGCTGAGAACGGCCTGGTCGTCGAGTGCCAGGGCCACCGTGTTCTTCAGATGTCCGCCAACGGCCAGGACACAGGGACCGGACCGTCCCAGCCGAATGGGCTGCGGGGCGTAACCGCGGGCGCGCCGGAGAACCTGCCGGCCCTGCGGGCCAAGCCGCACCACCGAATCGTCCACCGGCCGGACGATCGGCCGATCGTGAACGAGAAACAGGTCGGCAATCGAACCGAGCCGCTTCACCGCCTCGTCGTTGGTCGTGGCCATCGGCTCTTCGGAGAGGTTGCCGCTGGTGCACACAACCGGCCGGCCGATCGCATCCATCAGGAGCTGGTGGAGCGGCGTGTACGGCAACATCACTCCCAGATAGGGGTTGGCGGGTGCCACCGACGGGGCGATATCGACCAGCGCCGCTTTATCCTGGCGGCGCCGCACGAGGAGGATCGGAGCTTCGCAGCCTTGAAGCGCGCCCGTCTCCGCGCTACTCAGCACACAGCGATCCAGCACATCGTCCACCGAGCGGATCATCACGGCCAGGGGCTTGTCGTAGCGCCGCTTGCGGTCGCGCAGGCGGCGCACGGCATCGTCGCTGGTCGCATCCACAAGCAACTGGAAACCGCCCAGCCCCTTGATGGCTACGATCCGGCCGGCCACGACGGCGGCGGCAGACTGGCAGAGGGCATCGTCGCCCGTGCTGAGGAGGCGGCCCATGCCGTCGCACAATTCCAACCGAGGCCCGCAGACCGGACAGGCGATCGGTTGGGCGTGGAATCGCCGGTCGCCTGGATCCTCATACTCGCCGCGGCACTCCGAGCACATCTCGAACCCGGCCATCGAGGTTCGCAGCCGGTCGTACGGCAGCCGCTCGATGATCGTCCAGCGTGGACCGCAGTTGGTGCAATTGGTGAATGGGTAGCGGTAGCGACGGCCCCCTTCGCCGCGAATTTCGGCCAGACATTCGGGACAGATTGCCAGGTCGGCGGGAATTGTCGGGCGGGGGGCGGCGACGCCCTGGCTGGCACGGATCTCGAAACGCCCGGGCAAGTGATTGCCCTTGGGTTCCACTTCAACTACGTCCAGCCCTTCTATCCGGGCCTGAGGTGGTGGCGTCTCCCGAAGCACCCTGAGGAAGGACTCGACCCCGCTGGCCGAGCCCGCTACCTCGATACGGACAGTATCGGCCTCGTTCCGCACCCACCCAGCCAGGTCGAGCCGGCGAGCCGCATTGAACACGAAGGGCCGAAATCCCACACCCTGAACCACACCGCGAACGGTCACACTCACTCGGCGCGGGGGGGAATCGGAGGAGCAGTTCACGGCTCTCGGGAGGGGGGGGAAGAAGGTGGGGCCTGTGTGCAAATCTGGGCCTGAAGGGGGAATGCGGTTCCTGCTTACGCCTCCACAGTCAATGCACGAGGGCGACCAACGGAAACCCGGCTCTTCGCGGTCTCCCGTTGGGTGGCCTCAGACATTTCCCATGCAGACATCCCTGATACTCAAGTCTAGACAGCCAGTTGCGGCAAGGTAAGCGTCGCCTCCTGAATTACCACCCGCTTTTCACGGCAGCCAGCAAGTTCGATTCTCTTGGCGCCCCGATTGTGCTGGACAGTCCATGATCGCGACAGTCTGTGCCAATGCCCCGAAAGTGGAGGGCGGCTGTCTCTTGGTGGAATCGGCGTTCTGAGCACATTATCATAGGGTTTCGGGGAGAAGACCCTCCAAAATCCCTACCGTCCGTATGGACAAACCAGGCCGGCCCAAAACATCCCACCTCTGGCCGGTGTGTACGAGCTTCCAGCGAAGGAGCCGACCGATGGCGGCGACAGGGCAACTTTTGTTTCAGGCAACCATGATTCTCGCCACAGGCGGCTTTTTCGCGCAAGCGGCCGACCAGCCTCAATGGGGGCAACCGTCCACACGGAACATGGTCTCCGATGAGCGGGGTTTGGCCGACATGTTCGAGCCCGGCTATCGTGGGCGACTCGCCACGACCGTCCCGGCGGCGACGAGCAATATCAAGTGGGTGGTCCAGCTTGGAAGCCAGACCTATGGCACGCCGGTGATTGCCGAAGGGCGGGTGCTCGTGGGAACGAACAACGACAATCCCCGCGACGCCCGGCTCCGGCACGATGCCGGCGTACTGATGTGTTTTGACGAGAAGACGGGCGACTTCATCTGGCAGCTTGTCGTCCCCAAGCTCACCCAGATCCGCTACGGCGATTTCTACCGGATCGGGCTGACCGCATCCCCCGTGGTCGAAGGGGGGCTCGTATACGTCGTTTCGAACCGGGCCGAGGTGCTTTGCCTGGACCTCGACGGGTTGGCCGATGGAAATGGCGGGCCGGTCCTTGATGAGGCGGCAAGGAGCATTCGTGCCGGCGACCAGCCGATCGAACTGGACGAAAAGGGAGCCGATATCGTCTGGGCTTACGACCTGGTGGCTTCGGCCGGAGTGCAGCCGCACAACGCCGCCAACTGCTCGATCCTGTCGCTGGGCGATCATCTCTACGTGTGCACGTCCAATGGCGTCAACAGTACCCACACCCAGGTTGCCGCCCCCGCTGCGCCAACGTTGGTTGTGCTCGACAAGAAGACGGGCAGTCTGGTGGCGAAGGACAATTTTGGGATCGGCGGCGACATCGTGCATGGCCAGTGGAGCAACCCCACGCTTGGACGTATGGGCGATCTTGTGCGGGTTTTCCAGGGGGCCGGCAACGGCGTGCTCTATGGTTCTGAGCCCCTGCCCCCGGGACCCGTGCCCCCGACGCCGCTGCTGATCGAGAAGCAGTGGTGGGCCAACGGCCATCCGGCGGCCCAGACCCAGGACGCGGTCGCGATCGAGCATGGCCATCGCAGCAAGAGCTTCGAAGTGATCGGCACGCCCGTGTTCTACAACGGCCGCATCTACACCGCCATCACCCAGGATCCGTTCCATCACCACCGCCAGGGCGTCCTCACCTGCTACAAAGCCGATGGCACCGGCGACGTCACGCGAACGGGCCTGCTCTGGTCGTATGCGGATCTGGGGGCATGTTCGGCAACGGTCTCGATCGCCGACGGGCTCGTCTACGTGGGAGGCCATGACGGTCGGCTCCATTGCCTGGATGCGGAAACGGGGAAGGCCTATTGGATCCACGACGCCGCGGGGCCGATCTGGGGCTCCACGCTGGTAGCCGATGGCAAGGTCTACGTGGGCACGGAGCGCCGCACCTTCTGGATCCTGAAGCACGACAAGACGCTGGCAGTGCTCGCCCGCATCGCCATGTCGGATTCGATCTGCTCGAACCCCGTGGCAGCCAACGGAACTCTGTACGTTGCCACCGCCCGTGAACTGTACGCCATTGAGGACAAGGCCCGTCTGGCCGCAGAAGCGGCTCGCCTGGAACTGGAAGCGAAGAAAGCAGCAGAAGCGTCACCGACCCCGCCGCCTGCACCCCAGCCTGCACCGGCCCCCGAGCCCAAACCTGAGCCGAAACCGGAGCCAAAGCCTGAGCCGGCGCCCAGCCCGGAACCTGCTCCGCAGCCTGCACCCCAACCGGAATCGCCGCCAGCCCCTCAACCCGCGCCCCAGCCTGCACCGGCCCCCGAGCCGAAGCCGGAGCCAAAGCCTGAGCCGGCACCCGCTCCAGCGCCCAGCTCGGAACCTGCTCCGCAGCCAGCACCCCAACCGGAATCGCCGCCTGCACCCCAACCTGCGCCCCAACCGGCTCCGCAGCCTGCACCAGCCCCCGAGCCGAAACCGGAGTCTGCTCCTCCGCCGGCTCCAGCACCTGCACCCTGACTGGTTACAGAGCATCCGCCCGTCGCACGCCCGCCACACGGATGCTCAAGGAAAGCAGTCCACGCGGCGGAGGCCCGGCCGGCATCCAGGTAGCCCGACGAAACGCGGTTCGGCACGCGACCGATCCGCCCAGCAAGGCTTTCGCCGGCCTCTTGGACCGGGTAATCTGGAATCCGCACGTTTTGACCAGTTCGAGTCCTATCTACCGGGAGAATGGAACCGTGACAGAGATCCGCTGGAACCAAGGACTATTGGCGATTGCACTTCTGGTCGTTGGCGCCTCGCTTACCTTGGCTGCCGACCCGTGGGTTGTGTATCCGGGCGGTGAAGGCCCGGGGAAGGGAAAGCACATTGTCCTCGTCGCCGGCGATGAAGAGTATCGCTCGGAAGAATCGATGCCCATGCTGGGCAAACTCCTTGCAGTCCGCCACGGCTTCAAGTGCACCGTTCTCTTCTCCCTCAACCCGGACGACGGGACGATCGATCCGGTCAACCAGAAGAACCTGCCCGGACTCGACAACCTGCAGTCGGCCGACCTGATGATCATCGCCACGCGGTTTCGCGAACTGCCCGATGAACAGATGAAGTACGTCGACGAGTACGTCAACTCGGGCAAGCCGATCATTGGCCTGCGGACGGCGACCCACGCGTTCAAGTTCGAGCAGGCAACCGAAAGCCGTTTCAAGAAGTACGACTTCCGCAGCACCGAATGGCCCGGCGGGTTCGGCCAGCAGGTGCTTGGAGAAACCTGGGTTGCGCATCATGGGCACCACAAGTTCGAGAGCACCCGGGGCGTGGTCAACCAGGCCCAGAAAGACAACCCGGTTCTCAAGGGGGTCAACGATGTATGGGGGCCGACCGATGTCTACACGGTGAAGAATCTCCCCCAGTCGGCCACCATTCTTCTCTATGGGCAGGTGCTGGAAGGCATGGAGCCCGGCAGCAAGCCGCTCGCCGGACCGAAAAACCAGCCGATGATGCCGCTGGCGTGGACAAAGACCTTCACCGGCAGTTCCGGCAAGCCGGCCAGGATCTTCTGCACCACGATGGGCGCATCGGTCGATCTTGCCTGCGAGGATCTCCGCCGGTTGATCGTCAACGCGGCCTACTGGGCGGTCGGCATGGAAGACAACATCCCGGAAAAGGCCGATGTGGCGGTGGTCGGTCCGTATGAACCAACCTTCTACGGGTTCGGCCAGTTCAAGCCGGGGCTCAAGCCCGCCGACTACGCGCTGCCAACTCCCTGACCGGTAGTCGCCCGCCCTCGCATGTCAGTGCTTTCATCCAGGCCCGCACCCTGCGTGCGGGTCTGGCCGTTCCGACGGAGAATCCACCGGCATCGCGACGGCTTCACGGTTTCTCCTCGACGGACTGCCGGTCGCCCGTGTCGTAAACGGCAGTGGCCGTGCTGGCTTCTTTGCCCGTCCGGGCCCTGTGGGCAGCGTCTTGAGGAATGCGGAGGCTGTCCCCCTTCCGGCCGGAGTATCGATCGTTGGAGCGGAGCGGCAGGTGCGATCCACCTTGTCCGCTACTGGGGCCACTGGCCACTGGCGATCGGGCGGAGTTGGAGCTTGGCGGGGTCCACGGCAACGTGTTTCACCTCGCTGCGTTTCCAGGTGTAGGTGATGTGGACCAGGCCGTCGGCCGTCTGGATCACGGCCGGGTACGAGTACTCGCCCGGATCGCTCTCGAGCACCAGGGCGGCCTGCCAGTTGCGGCCGTCGTCGGAAATGGCCACGTTCAGGGGCGAACGGCCTTTGGCCGTGTGGTTATAGACCAGCAGGTGCCGCCCGTCTGTGAGGGTAACGGCGTCGATCCCCGAGTTGGGGTTGGGCAGGTCGATCAGCTTCATCTCGCTCCAAGTGTGGCCGCCGTCTTCGGACCAGGACTCCGCGATCCGCTTCTGCTGGCTGCGGCAGAGGATCTGGAGTTTGTCACCGGGGTGCACAAGGATCGCCGGCTGGATGGCTCCGAGGGTCTGGCCGTCGTTCAGGGGCGCCGTCTTCTCGTGCTGCTGACCTCGCTGGCTGAACAGTTCCATGTGAACCCGCCAGCCGTGATCCTCGCTGCTCGATGGGCAAAGCAGGGTCTGGCCGATCATGACGGGCTTGTTCTTGATCGGACCGACATAGCCTTCCGGTAGCCTGCTCGATTTGCTCCAGGTCTTGCCCTCGTCCTGCGACATGGTAAGCATGCCCCACCATGTCCTCGGGTCGGGCCCGACCTTGTAGAAAAGGAGCAACGGCCCGCCTGACACCTGGAAGAGGACCGGATTCCAGCAGGGATACCGCCTTCCGTCGCTCCAGATGCCGTTGGCCACCTCGACAGGATCGGTCCACTTGCCGTTCACGTGCCGGGCGGCCCAGATGCCGACATCCTCGTGTTTTTCATGCGTTCCGCCGAACCAGGCGGCGACCAGGCCGGCCGGCGTGTCGACGACCGTCGAGGCGTGGCACTGGGGGAACGAGACCTCGTCGTAGAGAAACTCGGCAGACACGACTCCGGGCTGTCTTGGGAGCGGCGGCGAATCTTCGGCTGCGATCGCAACGCCGACTGCAAGCAGCCAGACCGGAAGGGCAAGGCGAGTCAAGGTGCAGTGGAGCATGGCTGGGATGGGCTTTCACTTGTCCAGGGGGTTCTTTTTGAAGTAGAAGTAACCGTCTTCGGCGCCCACCAGAAGGTCGGGCACCGAGTCGTGGTCCCAATCGACCACGGTGGGGCTGGTCGAGTGGCCGGCCAGCACGGCAGCGTCCATGGGGCCGGTGTCTTTGAAGACATACTCGCCCTCGTTGTCAGACACGTTTCGGAGGAAGTTGACGGAACTGCTGTTGGCCAGCAGGTCGACCTTGCCGTCGAGGTCGTAGTCGACGGCGCAAAGCTTGCGACGGCCGCTGCGGCCGGCTTCGCCGGCGTTGAGCCGCAGAAGGCTGTTCTGCTCGGCCCCCGCAGCCGGCCGCGGTTCGGGCTTGGCGGCGTCGGCCGCATGGAAGATCCGTTCCGGCGGCTGCAATACGAGCCGGTCCCCCTGTCGCTGGCGGCGGAAGAAGGCAAGGTAGCCTTCGTGGTCGAGCATCACCAGGTCGTTGAGCCCGTCAGCGTCCAAATCGATGACCACCGGCGTGGTGCGCCACTGGGTGACGAGCTGCTTGCCGCTGGGGCTCCACCAGTTCCAGGCAGGCTTGGGAGGCGAGTCTTTCCACTCGACCTCCACGGGCTGGGCGGCCGACAGCTTGGGCTCCTGCCGCGTGCCAATGTTGCGATACCAGACCACCTTGCCCCAGATTGAATTGACCACCAGGTCCGGGAGCTTGTCGTGGTCCCAGTCGGCAACGTAGAGGGTCGTGTAGCCCCACTTCGCCTCGCAGGGGCCCTGGATCGAGCCGTTCGGGCCGGCCATGATCCGCAAGGTGTCTCCCCCGGCTTCCAGCAGCCTGGGCTCGGACCAGCGGGGCGGATTGCCGCCGTCGAGATTCTCGATGAAACCCACGTGCCCGGCCGTGTTGCCGCAAATGAGGTCCTCATCGCCGTCGCCGTCCCAGTCGAAGCTGAATGGCGTCACCAGCGCCCCAAACTTCAGTTCATCGGCTTCCTGGCGAAAGAACTCCGGCCAGGCGAACTGAGGCATGTGGTCGGCAGTCTGTCCGGTGTTGTCGATCAAGGCCACGCGGCCGTCCTCCTGGCCCACCACGAGGTCCACGTCGCCGTCGCGGTCAAAATCGACGGCAACCGGCACGATCATGCACAGTTCCATGCGGAGCGGCTGGCCGCAAACGCTCAAAGGCCGCCCGGCGGCATACTGGGGCTGGGTGCGGGTGCCCGTGTTCTCAAACCAGGTGAAGCTGTCAATGAACTCGCCGCAAATCAGGTCCAGATCGCCGTCTCCGTCGAAATCCGCCAGGTTGGGCGAGGGCATGCCGTAGACATCGACCGGTTTGCCCCCGGCCACCAGTTCCTGCGGCGCCGCGTACCTGGGTTGCCCGTTCGTGCCCTCGTTGCGCAGGAGATAAACGCGTCCGTGGAGCGGTCCGTTCTTCCAGTGGCCCTTCTCGTCGTAGGCATTGTCCCACCCATAGTCGGACCAGTCCCCGGTGCCCACGATGAGGTCGGCCGCACCGTCGCCGTCGTAATCGGCGTAGCTCCACTGGTTGGCGCGGAGCTTGCCGGGAAACTTGTGGATCGCCGGATCGATTGGGATGGCCGTGGAGCGATCGAGCCCCGAGTTGCGGAAGTCGGGGTGTTCGCAGCCGGGTGTCGTGACCCGCACGGCGCCGTCGACCACGGAGACACAACAGTTGCCGCGCGGGCCGCCAAGCTTGCGTGCGGGTCTGAAAACCGGCAGCCTCCTGTCGCCTCGATCACGCTTGCCGTCTTGCGCCGCCGAGCCGAACCCCGGGTTCTCGAACAGGACCGTTGAGTGGTAGGGTTTGTCGCTGCAGGAAACGACCAGGTCCATGTCGCCGTCGCCGTCAAAATCCATCGGCAGCGGCCAGGCCCAAAGCCCCACCCCCAGATCGACCACCAGGCCGGGATGATTGTATTTCACCCTCGCCAGGGCTTGCGATCCGGGAGGCGGCCCCGGCAGTCGCTTGCCCTTCAGACCGGCCAGATCGGCCAGGGCTGCAATCTCTTCCTCCGGCAGCACGCGATCATACAGGCGGACATCGTCGATCGTGCCGTGGAAGTCGCGCTGCGGCGTGCCGTTCACCCGCCCGATCTGCATCCGTTCGAAAGGCTGGAACAGGGCGCTCGAACAGGACGTGTCCTGCCCGATGCGGATGCCGTTGATGTAGATCGTCATCGTCGCACCGTTGCGGGTGACGGCCACATGGGAAAACTCGTTCGCCGGCAGCACCGCTTCCGGGTCGGCGATGATCGTCTGGTAGTCATTCTCTCCCGCATCCCAGACGAATTCGACGTGGCCGGCGCCGGACAGGGCCAGGATGAAATCGGCATCGGCGCTGCCGAGAATGCCGTTGCGGCTGTTGGCCTGGTTGGTGAAGTCGGGCGGACTGAATCGATCCGGCTTGACCAGCGCCGAAACGGTCATCCGGTTGCTCGGGAGCTGCAGCGTCCCGGGCACTTCGATGTACGTGTCGCGATCCGCGTCGAAGCGGAACCCCGTGCCGATCGGCGCCGGGGCCGCGGGCATCGCGCCGTGCACAATCGCAGGAAACCGGTCCGTGGCCTCCGCGACCTGCTCGGTTCCCGTATCGTCGAGCGTCCAATGGGCGACGAGCCCCTTCTGGAGATCTACGGCGCAGGTTGGCCGGCACAGGCCGGCGGCAAGAACCGCCAGCAGCACGCCCGGCAATCCCCTTCGGAACGTTCTGGCTCTCATGGATTACCCTATTCCGTCATCGCGAAGTGAAACAACTTGAAACTGCGGCCGACCCCGTTGGCTTCAGATACACTATCGCCATTGGCAAGCCGCTTCGCAACCCCGTGCCGCCCCCGGTGGCCAGGCCCCAGGAGAACTGCCAAGTAGCAGGCATTTTCCGAGTGCCGTCCGCAGAAGTGCCAGAAACCCCGATTTCCCGCACGCGCCCTTTCAGAGAGTGCCTGCTGCTTTTCTTGCCACATCAGCACTTCGCAGTTCTCCTCGGCCATTTCCGAAAAGGCTTGACACCGGCAGAAGCAACTCCAGACAATGGTAGGCGTTGTGTTCCCGCCCTGGCCGTGTGGCGGCCCGACCCATGTTGCGTATTTCCCGGAGATTGGCCGATGTTCAGAATCGTTGCGAGTCTTGCGTCGGTATTCTGTCTGTTCGTTGTCTCGAGCACGTGGAGCGGCACGGCCTCGGCGGCCGATGCCGTACCCGCCACGCGGGCCGGCTTTGCGGAACGCGACATCACGCCCGAGATCGGGGCGGAGCAGCCGGGGGGCTATGGCAAGGTGTTCCACAAGTCGTTTCATGATGCCTGCAAGGTGCGGGCCGTCGTGCTCGACGATGGCAGCCAGAGGGTCGCCCTGGTGGGAGTCGATGCCCTCATCGTGCCCCGCATGATGGTCGAGGAAGCCAGGAAGAGCGTCCAGGACCGCTGCGGAATCCCAGCAGCCCACGTGCTCATCGGGGCCTCGCACTCCCACTCATCGGGACCGGTCGGGATGGTGCTGCCCGCGGAGTACGACCACGCGTCGCCGTTGGTGCAGGAACTGGCCTACAAGAAGTCTTCCGCGGCCGACGGGGCATATCTCAACAGGGTCGCCCAGGCGATCGCCGAGGCGGTGGCCGACGCCAATGAGAAACGGCAACCCGCCCAGTGCGGCGTGGGCAAGGGAATCGAGGACACGGTCGCCTTCAATCGCCGCTTCCGGATGAATAACGGGCTCAGCCACACCCATCCCGGCCAGGGGAATCCCGATATCGTCGAGCCGGCCGGTCCGACAGATCCCGAGGTCGGCGTGATCGGCGCATGGAGCGGCGAGGGAAAGTTGCTCGGCTGCATCGTCAACTTTGCCTGCCATGGCACGACCAGTCCGGGAGGCATCTCGGCAAACTACGTCTACTACCTCGAAAAGGTCATCCGAGGCTGTTTTGGCCAGGAGGTGATCGTCGTCTTCCTGCCCGGTACCTGTGGCGATGTGACCCAGGTAGACAACCTGGCCACCACGGTTCGTCCCAGCGGGGAGCAAAGTGCAGAGTTCGTGGGAGGCCGCGTCGGTGCCGAGGCGGTCAAGGTGCTCGTGGGGATGCAGCGCGGGGCACTCGTGCCGATTGCGGCCAGGACCAGAACTTTCGCGGTTGCCCGGCGCGTGCCTCGGCCCGAGCGTGTGAAGGCGTGCCTGGAGATGGTCCAGAAAGACCCCAAGGAGGTCGGGGCGACTGAGTGGACCTTTGCCAAGGAGATCGTGCTTCTCGATGCACTCTTGGCAAAACAGCCTGCCGTCGATGTCGAGGTCCAGGCGATCCAGGTGGGGCCGGCCGTGTTTCTTTCCGATCCGGCGGAGTACTTCTGCCAGTTCGGACTGGATATGAAGGCCCGCAGCAAGTTTCCCTTCACGTTCCCGGTGGAACTGGCCAACGGGTGCGTCGGGTACGTGCCCACCGAAGAGGCGCTCGGGCCCAACGGGGGCGGCTATGAGACGCGGCTGACGAGCTACAGCAACCTCGTTCCGTCGGCGGGGCGGCAGATTGCCGACGCGGCGATCGGGCTGGCCGACCAGCTCACGCCGGGCAAGGTGCCTGCCGCGCTGCCCGCTCCACCGTTCTCGGGAACCGGCTGGTCCTACGGCAACGTGCCGCCGGAACTGGACTGATGGCGCGCAGTCCGGCCAACCGTCCCGGTTCACTCCTTCCCAGTTCTCACCCATCAGGCCTGCAATCATGACTCAGACAACTCAGTTCTCTCTGCTGGCCGCCTTGCTTGTGGCGGCTTCCGTAGCCCGGGGCGAAGACGCCGACCTTCGGCGGGACGCGGCCAGTGGCCTCAAGCGGGCGTGTGAGTTCTTCTCCACCAAGGTGGCCACCGAGGGGGGCTACCTGTGGCGATACAGCGAGGACCTCAAGACACGCGAAGGCGAAGGCAAAGCCGACGACCAGACCGTGTGGGTTCAGCCGCCGGGGACGCCGGCCGTCGGGCTTGCGTTTCTCCAGGCCTACCAGGCAACGGGTGACGAGTACTACCTGGCTCTTGCCAAGGCTGCCGGGCACTGCTTGGTGCGGGGGCAATTGCGGTCCGGAGGCTGGGACTATCGAATCGCGTTCAACCAGGCGGAGCGCGCCCGCTATGCCTACCGCGTGGAGAAGGTGGGTGAAGAAAAAAAACTGCGGAATACGTCCACTCTCGACGACAACGTGACGCAGGCGGCGCTGCGGCTGCTGATGGCGCTCGATGCAGCCCTCGACCGGTCCGACGCGGCTATCCATGAAGCCGCCGTAACGGGCCTCGACTCGCTCCTGGCGGTGCAGTATCCGATCGGAGCCTGGCCCCAGCGGTTCGAAGGCCCCCCCGATGCCCAGCAGTATCCCGTTCGCAAGGCAAGCTATCCCGAGTCCTGGGCACGGGAGTATCCTAAAACCGACTACCGCAGTTTCTATACGTTCAACGACAATGCCGTCGCCGACGTGATCGAAGTGATGTTCGAGGCAGCCGATCGCTATGGAGATCAGCGCTACCGGGAAGCGGCGAAAAAGGCCGGCGATTTCCTGATCATGGCCCAGATGCCCGATCCGCAGCCCGGCTGGGCTCAGCAGTACGATGCCGAAATGCACCCCGCATGGGCCCGCAAATTCGAGCCGCCATCCATCACCGGCGGAGAGTCGCAGGAGGTGATGCGGACCCTGATGCTCGTATACCGGAAAACCGGCGACCAGAAGTACCTCGAACCGATTCCCCGGGCCCTGGCCTATTATCGCAAGTCTCTGCGCCCCGACGGCCGGCTTGCCAGATTCTACGAACTCCAGACAAACCGCCCGCTGTACTTCACCAAGGACTACCAGTTGACCTACAGCGACGCCGACATGCCGACGCACTACGCGTTCATCGTCGGCAGCTCGCTCGATGCAATCCAGCGCGACTACCAGCGGCTGCAGCAACTGCCCGTGGACAAACTCGACCCCAAGCCGTCGCGCGGCAGCAGGAAGGCTTCGGCGGCCATGGAGAAGCAGGTTCGAACCGTGCTCTCGCAGCTCGATTCCCAGGGGCGGTGGGTGGAACCGGGAGGGCTCAGGTACCAGGGGGATGACGATCCCACGCAGCGGGTGATCGACTCCAGCACGTTCGTCAGCCGCGTTCGGACGCTCGCTGAGTATCTGGCAACGCAGTGAGAGCAGAACTGTCTTCGCCTGCGTTTCAGGTTGGCATGAGGAGTGACAGAATGATGTTCAAAGTCAGATGGCCTGCGATCGTCGCAATGGGGATCTGGTTGGCGGTCTCGTCGCTCGTGTGGGCGGGAGAAACGCAGGACGCCGGCAAGCCGCTGCAGGTGCGGGTCATGAGCTACAATATCCACCATGGTGAAGGCGTGGATGGGAAGCTCGACCTGAATCGTCTGGCCGAGGTGATCAAGTCGGTTCGACCCGACGTGGTGGCCCTCCAGGAGGTCGATCGTGGCGTCACACGGTCGAAAGGGCTGGACGAACCTCAGGAACTTGCAGTCCTCACGGCAATGAAGGCCGTATTCGGCGGCAATATTCGCTATCAGGGCGGCGACTATGGAAACGCCGTCCTCTCGCGGCTGCCGATCGTGCGGCACCAGAATCACCCCCTGCCCTCGCTTCGCGACGGAGAGCAGCGAGGGGTTCTGGAAGTGGAGTTGGAACTGCCCGCGGCCGGGCAGCGGTTCCTGCTGTTGGCTACCCATCTAGACTACCACCCGGACGACAAGGAGCGGCTTGCTTCAGTGCAGTTCATCGAGGAGCGGATGGAGGCAAGAACGGACCAGCCGGTGCTGCTGGCCGGGGACCTGAACGCCTTGCCCGACAGCAACACCCTGCGCCAACTGGAGAAGACCTGGACCCGGGCCAACGAAAAGATCCTGTTCACGTTTCCGGCCGGGGAACCCGCCAGACAGATCGACTACATCCTGTACCGGCCTGCCGGGCGCTGGCAAACGCTCGAGTTTCGAGTTGTGGAAGAACCGGTTGCCTCGGATCACCGGCCGATCTTTGCCGTGCTGCAACTCTCACCCCAAGGCGTCCAGCAGCCGTCCGGAGGGTAATGCCCGCTTGACTTGCGGACGTGTTGGCGGCAAACCAGCAATCGGCTCGCACGATTCCAGGAGATCCGGCCCTCCGCCGCCACCCTTCGGGAGCCGGCCTGAAGAAGATGGCCCATTCTGGGAATCGCGCAGCCCGATCTGGGCGACTCACCCCGACCGGGCCAGCCGACGGGCGGTTTCGAGGATCGCTTCTTCCGTCGTCTTCCAGTCGAGGCAGCCGTCCGTGATCGACTTCCCGTAGGCCAGTCGGTCGAGAGGCTGCGGAAACCGCTGGTGCCCCCCCTCGAGATTGCTTTCGAGCATGGTGCCCACGATCGAACTGGTTCCTCCGACACGCTGGCAGACCACCGCGCGCAGCACCTCGGGCTGGCGATCTGGATCCTTGCCGCTATTTCCGTGGCTGCAGTCCACCACCATGGCCCGGTCAAGACCGGCGCGGTCGAGCTGCCGCTCGGCCTCGGCGATGTGTTGGGGTGAGAAGTTCGGGCCCGAATCGCCGCCGCGGAGAATCAGGTGGCAGTTGGAATTGCCCTTGGTGGTCACGGCTGAGGCAACGCCGTCGCCGCTGATGCCAAAAAAGGTTTGCGGTTGCCGGGCAGCCTTGATGGCGTTGACCGCCGGTTCGATCGCGCCGCTGGTGGAATTCTTGAAGCCCAGCGGCATCGACAGGCCCGAGGCCATCTGGCGATGCGTCTGCGATTCGGTGGTCCGCGCACCCACGGCCGACCAGCAAATCAGGTCGGCTATGTATTGCGGCGTGATCGGGTCCAGCAATTCCGTGGCGGTTGGGACGCCCAGCTCGATGCAATCGCGAAGAAAACGCCGGGCGATGCGCAAACCCTCCGTGATGTCGTCGGAGCCATCCAGATGGGGATCCATGATCAGACCCTTCCAGCCGATCGTCGTCCGAGGTTTCTCGAAGTAGCATCGCATGACCAGGTACACGCTATCGCCCACCCGGTCGCCGAGTTCCCGCAGGCGAGCCGCATACTCCAGGCCCGCTCGAACGTCGTGAATCGAACAGGGACCCACGATCACCAGGAATCGGGGATCATCGTGGAAGATGATGTCGTGGATGTTCTGACGCGACTGGGCCACGACCTCCTCCTGCGCCTCGGATCGCGGGATCTCATGGAGCATGAGGGCCGGCGCCGGCAGGGGAATGTTCGATGCAACGTTGAGGTCCGAGACTCTTCTCATAGCTCTACCGGTTGTGCTGGAACCATTCTCATGGTGTCGGGCTTCCTGCGGGGCGGTGTCATCAGGTCTGCGGCAGGATAAGACCGGGTGGCGACCCATGCTTGCCCGGCCGGTTCTCTTGGCGCCCGCTCCAGACCTCCACAGACAACAGCGCTCGTCTCTGCCGGTATCACTGCATCACACGTTCCCACAATAACCGGCGCCCCCGTGGACGGCAAGACTGCCGGGGCGGAGGAACTCGCAGGAATAGGCCGTCGGCTGGCCCGGTGGCGGGTCCAAAACCTTCCGGTAAACAGCGGAGTCCGTCTCTGGCCGATTCCGACGCCTGACGCCGCCCGCCCATGGCGGCCGCCGGGCTGGCCGCGAACCTCGGTTCCGGCTCTGCGGGCGGCCGCCGGATTGTTCTCGCTTGCGGGCGGCGTCTGCCGATGAGAGAATGCCTGCAGTTGGCGGAACTGCGCTTGCCCGGAAACCTGAAGGGCCGTGTCGTATGGCAAGGTGTCTCAGCAGGCCCAACCAGAGCGTTCCGGCTGCGGAGGCTGGGACGATTGTAGCGGTTCCGACACCTGGTCCTTGTGCCGCCCGTCAGTGCCGATTGCCCGACCCATGGAACGTCCC
The DNA here is from genome assembly GCA_964563135.1 of uncultured Planctomycetaceae bacterium. Lineage (GTDB taxonomy): Bacteria > Planctomycetota > Planctomycetia > Pirellulales > Thermoguttaceae > JAAYAY01. The sequence continues at coordinate 7,113 of CAZLWV010000109.1, read as the reverse complement.
GACCTGGAACGCATCTGCAGCCGTATCTACGAAATCTCGACGCTCCCGCAAGTGGCTGCCCGGGTGATGGAGGTGGCTGCCGACCCGAAATCGGGGGCCATGGAGTTGAAGGAGGCGATGGAGATCGATGTCTCCTTGAGTTCACGAGTGCTCCGCTGCGTCAACTCCGCCGCCTACGCCACTTCCGAGCGGGTAACCAGTCTCCAGCACGCGGTCGCCATCCTGGGGTTCAAGGAGATCCGCAATCTGGCCATGACCGCAAGCGTGAGCAAGTTGTTCACCGGCGAGGTGGCCATTGGAACCTATCGACGCGGTGCCCTCTGGCGACACCTGGTTTCTGTGGGGATCTGCGGTCGCCTGATTGCCACACGCGTCAAGGCCGAAGAGCCGGAGGAGGCCTTCCTCGCCGGCCTGCTTCACGACATTGGCATTGTCCTGGAAGATCAGTACTTGAACGAGCAGTTCGTCGAGGTAATGGAGTCGCTCCAGAACGATTCCGTCCTCTCCGAGGTCGAAAACGAGGTCATCGGATTCGATCATTCGCGGCTGGGAGGAAAGCTGGCGGAGGCGTGGCGCTTTCCGCGTCCCGTGGCCGATGCAATTCTGTACCACCACGATTCGACCCGCCATCGTGGTGCCAATGCGACCATCGTTCAGTGCGTCGAAGTCGCCAACTACGCCTGCTCGGTGAAGGGAATTCCGTCCATCGGGCGCAATTTCGTCCGCTTTCCCCAGGCTGCCATCGAGGGACTGTCGTTGACTCGGGCCGATTTCGTGGCCCTCGTCCAGGATCTGGATCGCGAACTGGCGGGCAAACAGGAACTGTTCGAACTCTGACCCTGGGCCAACGGGGCCTCGATCCCTGGTGATTTGTCTCAGCCAAAGAATTGGGATCGAAACTTCAGAACAACTGGGCGCCTGTCGCAGGATTCTCCGCCATCGATCCCAGAATTAAGCTCTGACAGAGCACTGGCCTGCGCCGATCCCCGGAACCGCGGCGGCATCAGCCGTTTCCGGCCGCGGGAAGCCTCCCCCGCTCGTCCTCGAGTCGGTTCCCACGCCCTCGCCGGCCCGCGCACCAAACCGTTGTCGCCTGCTGCCCGGGCTGTTAGGATGAGTGGCAGTTCTAGCGAAAACCAGGTTGTTGTGGAGTGCCCAGAATGGCAAGATACCAGGTCTCGTTGATTGAGCGTCCCGCGGGTTGGCAGCCGGCAAGTCTGGACGACGTGCCCCCCAAACCGGGCAGGCCGGTCGGCACGCTGGCCAGCACGGATGACGTCTTCTCCGCCGTTCGGCAGGCGATCGGCTACAACGAGTCGGACGCAGCCGGTTCGGCCGGGCGATGGGCCGTTGTGGTCGAACCCGGCAATCTCGGGCGGATTTGGCCTGGAGCAAGGCTTTGCACTCCGCTGGCCTACAAGGTGGCCGCCATCTGGTGGCCGACGGGCTGGGAGCCGAAATCGCCGCTCGACGTTCCCAACTGCGTTTGGCGGGCGCAGGGGGAACCGACGGACAACCTGGTCACGTACCAGGAGGCGCTCGCCACGGTACAGTCGTTGAACCATCAAGGAATGAACCAGGCTGCCGCGCGCTGGTACGTGGTGATGGCGATTGAAAACGAACCTATCTCCCACACCGTGTCTCTCGATCCTTCGGGGACCGAGACGACGGTGAAGGTCCGCAAGATTCACCTCGTGCGAGGCGACGAGGGAGGCTACGGCGACTGCTCCCACTGCCCGGCACACAGCTTTGACTGCGCCAAGGCGGACCTGGAGGCAGGGATCCATTCGATCTCGGACCTGTCGCGCCGTCCGATCGATCTGGGCGGCTGACCAGCCCAGGGCTTGGCCGTCAGATCCCGACGGCCGAGTCCCAATTGCGAGAGTGGCGGAATTGGCAGACGCGCTGGACTTAGGATCCAGTCCCGAAAGGGGTGCAGGTTCAAATCCTGTCTCTCGCATTTCGCGATGCAGTTCGAAATAGGCGAGGTTGCAGAATGCGCGAGGCAACGAAAATGGTCAGGTTCGGCGAGCTTGCGAGCCGTAACCTGGACCCTCCGGTTCGCTGAATCGTCCATTCTGACACCATTCCGTTTCTGAAACTCGACAACCGCCATTGCACAAATCCCCATAGGCGCAAGCGTTACAGCCTGAGTGGATGCGCCGCCGGCGGAACTCCTGTAACCCCCTGTTTTCCTTCCACGCACAGCGACTCAATTGCCTCGCGTCTCCACAGTTTGTGCGGCAAAAAGAACAGGGTTTGAACTGACCGTCTGTTGTCACCGCAAGAATCGCATTGCCGCCTACGCAGCCGTTCACATCGAAGAACTCCAGATCACGTTTTGCTGGTCGGGCATAGGCCAGCGCCGGAAAGAACGAGCAGTCAAGCATCGGCAGGATGGCGTGTCGCCGTGACAACCGGCGTACGCGATCCAGAAGCGTCTGCTCCTGAGCCGGAGTGAGAAGCATGTCTCCGCACGCATGGTTGTTCTCGGTCAGCTTGAACTTGAGCAACAGAACACGTGAGACGCCCTGTGCTGCACACCAATCCCACATCTGAGGAAGCCCATCGATGGTTGCGGCTGAGACCAAGACGTTCATGCCGAGGTCTATGCCGCAATGCTTCAGCAAACGGACCGGTTCCACGAGCCGGGGCAACTCGGAGGGGTGATGACAGCTGACATGCACACTGCCGAATGCCCGGCATTTCCTGGCTGAGTCGGCGTCTATCAGCAAACCGTTTGTCGTCACATTCGGAACAACGCCTGCCCGCCTCGAATACATGGCAATATCGAACAGGTGCGGATGCAGGAAGGGCTCGCCACCGCCGAGGGCGATTGTGAGGACATCCATATCCGAGAGGCGGTCAATAATTGTTTCCGCCAAGTCCAACGGCATGTCTGTTGTCGGCTCAGTATCGCTCAGTGCATAGCAGCCGTGACATCGAAGGTTGCAGCGATTGGTGATACTCATGTGCACGTCCAATGGCGCGGAGAAGAGCCCCTCTGTCAGATTGTTGGAGGAAGGGATGCCCAGCGCGTCTGCGCGACGGGAATCCACAAATGCTGTAAAACCGGGGTTCTCCGAGTAGACGAGACCGCCGAACCACTCACGTCTCTTCTTGATAAGTGTGCTCACACACGCGCCCCTGTAATTGCAGAAGCAAGTATTATCAGTGGTATGCAGGCCGCGACCAGCAAGATATGAATCACCGCTGCGATAAGGAGGTTCGTCCACTTGGCTCCACGCCACGCAATCAACCGAGCCAGGGCAAGCATCGACAACACCCATGCGGCAAGCGGTCCTGCCGCGAAAATGGCTGTCACCACCGCATACTCCACTTTGTCGCCATAGACCATTGTGTTGGCAAAGCAGAACAGGACAACGCCCGCCACGACGGCTACGATGAGACACACCAAGGTGTGCAAACGCGCAAATCGGGCAAACTCATGCAAGCCCGTCTTCGTGTCGCCGTCCGCGCCCAGAAGCCGTCTCCCACGAACCGTAAGGAACAGCGAGCCGAGGACGCCGAACAGGACAGAAGCTGGCACTGAGAACATGATAATGAAAGGCATGTACCCAGCGCCCCCGGAGAAGTTGGCCATATTCCCGGGGCGAATTTTCAGGATGCGTCCCTTGCCCATCAGGAATCTCATGGTCTCTTCTCCTTTCAGCGAACGACACGATTCAACCGGCGGCGGCCAAAACGCCTTGCCATCAGGACCGACCCGATCCGCCGCTCGGCTGCAATCGATGGTTCGCCGTCACGTCTGTCAGGACTTGAACGGTGTGACATCAGATTGGTGGCCGATACCCAGAACACGGGTTCCATCTGTCAACACCCCGACGCCATGTTCGTCATCGAACGCCGCCGCGAAGCAGATTGTAGCACTGGGCCTTTGGTATTTGTACGTCGATTCCCGGATGTGAACCAGTATGGTGCCCATGAACTCGTAAAGGTCCTCGGGGACAGCGAGTTTCTTGACCGGGCGAGCGCCGAAGACGTTGGCGATCATCTCGTTGGCAGTGGGCAGATCACCATGCCACCACATTCCCGAGTTGCGTCCCAGCCCGTTGAGGTCCTTCCACATAGCTTTGACAATGCGATCAGCCAGGATCAGTTGGTTCTGGATCGTGCGTTGTGCGACGGAAATGGCACCTCTGGACGGAACCGGAATCGTCTTTTCGGCCTCGTCATCGGCGTGGAATTCAAGACGAATTGTGTCGCGAGTCTTTCGCCGTCCACCCCAGTGGTAGCGGAACGGTGTGAAAGCAGGGAACTCCACGTCGCGCGCCCATCCGGTAAAGTCGTATTTGAACCTCCCCAGTTCCGAATGCGTCCAGTTTGGCATGGCGGCTGGTTCTTCAGTCGGCGAACTTGTTCTCTGCAGGAATCCCCTTTTGCCGGGGTAGCACAGGTGCGGCGTCTCGATTCAGCTGACAAACAACTTGGACATTCGACCGCCTTTTCGGCCAAATAGCTGGAGACCACGGGGCAAATAATGTTGGACGTAGCAACAGATTACACTACCAAGTTGTGCGGACCTTGCCAAGCGGTTTGAGGCACAAGTCCCGCCAACAGGGGACAGGCGCAGCTTGACGCCGAATGGATAACCACGGATAGTCCGGTGTTATGCCCATCCGGATACACCGTAGGATTCTTGAGCGCATACAATCCGTATGGTGACTCCCGGCAGGACGCAGCGCGATGTTGATTTGCACCCAGGCGCTCGGCAGCACAGTTCGCGCGACGCTTGATCCACGAGCCAGCCAAGACGGCCCTGACGCCCGCCCGGGCACCTGGCCGCAACGCTGGGCGACCGACGGTCACGTCCGAAGAAGCGCCGGTTGTACTGGCCAAGAAGCTGCACGCCGACAAGAGCCTGGAAATCGACGATATCTGCAACGGCGACAGCCTCTTCGTCCACCGCAGAAAGCGTCCGGCTGATGGTCGCTACGTCCGGCAAACGGTTCATTCCGAGAACCCGCCGAACCATCGGATCGTCGTGATAGTAGTCGCGATCTCGCAACCTGCGAAAACCGAGGACGAGATGGATGATCAACCAGAAAACGATGTTGTGGGCACGATAGGTCGCACTCTGCCGGAGATGCGCAAAGCAAGCCTGAAGCTGCCGCTTAATCCCGAGTCGGGCAAATAGCCGCTGGAAGGTGACAAGTCCGGCGAAAGATGTTAAGCTGGATTGATCTTCAGACTCACAACGAATCTCAGGAATCCGATAAACGCCCTATACAACATCGCTTCTTCTCAACTTCACTGGCGGTGAACTCCTGTTTTCCATTGTTCCCATCGGGGACATGCTTTCTTACACTGGAAAGCATCGAGTTTCACCGTCTTTTGTCAAGATCACATCAATGGATTTGTGCAACTGACGGGTGAACCGAGCCAAAAGGTGGTTTCTCAGATGGACAAACCTTGGTATCAACTGGGCGTCGATGATGCGTGCCGGCGACTGGAAACGGATGCCGCCCGGGGTCTGACGGCGGAGCAGGTCGAGGAGCGGGCCGAACGACACGGTCCCAATGAACTGGTGGAACGGGGCGGGCGATCACCTTGGCAGATTCTGTGGGAGCAGGTTTCGGGCGTGATGACGGTGATTCTGCTGGTGGCGGCGGTTATCTCCATCTTCTTGCAGGAGCCGATCGACGCGGTGGTCATCCTGGCGATCGTGGTCTTGAACGCGGCGCTCGGGTTCTGCCAGGAGTCCAAGGCAGAGCGGTCGATGGCCGCGTTAAAACGGATGTCGGTTCCGCGAGTGCGTGTGCGGCGCGAGGGTGATGTGCGGGAGATATCCGCCCGGGAGTTGATCCCCGGCGACATTGTGCTGTTGGAGACGGGAAACGTCGTTCCGGGCGACGGGCGGATCGTCAAAGGAGTGAACCTGCGGATTCAAGAGTCGGCGTTGACCGGCGAATCGGTGGCGGTCGAGAAGCAAGCGGACGTCGTTTTCGAGTCGGAGAAGCCGCTGGCCGACCGCCGGAATATGTGCTACCTGGGGACCACGGTCACGTACGGGCACGGTGAGATCGTCGTCACCGCCACCGGAATGGAGACCCAATTGGGCCAGATTGCCGAGATGATCCAGTCGGTCGGTGTCGAGACGACGCCGCTCGGGCGCCGTCTGGAGCAACTGGGCAAAGTGCTGGCCGTGGCGGCGCTGGCGATCGTCGCCTTGATCATTGCCGTCGGCTGGTTGCAGGGAACCGAATTCGTCGAGTTATTCATGACGGCGGTGAGCCTGGCCGTGGCCGCCGTACCGGAGGCGATGACAGCCATCGTCACCATCGCCCTGTCGTTGGGCGCCCAGCGGATGTTGAAACGCAACGCTCTGATCCGGAAGCTGCCGGCGGTTGAAACGCTGGGGTCGGTCAGCGTGATCTGCACGGACAAGACCGGCACGTTGACGGAGAACCGCATGACGGTGACGGTCATCGACGTGGCCAACCACCAGTTGCAGGTTGGTCCGAGACCCGGGACCACGCCGGGCGAACTGCTGGCCGAGGAGGGTGAACCGGTTGACGAGGGTGTGCGTCCCACGCTCGACCTGCTGCTGATCGCCGGGGCCCTGTGCAACGACGCGGTGTTGCGAAAAGAGGAGGAGGGTCCAAGGACCTACCGGGCGATCGGCGATCCGACGGAGAACGCCCTGGTGTTGGCCGGTGCGAGTTTCGGGACGCTGAAGGATCCGTTGGAGCAATTGCTGCCACGAACAAGCGAGGTTCCCTTCGATTCCCAGCGCAAACGGATGACCACGATCCATCGAGTTCCCTCGGAGACGGGAACTCTTCCTGCCAGCCTGCGAAAGGTGTTCGATCGGGAGGCGAGCGGGGCCGACACGCCCTCCTATGTGGCCTTCACCAAGGGCGCCATGAACGGTGTGCTGGAGGCCAGTCGCGAGGTGTGGGCGGAAGGACGCTGTGAGCCGCTAAACGACGCCTGGCGCAAGCGGATTGATACGGCCCACGACGAACTGGCGGCCCAGGGGATGCGTGTACTGGCGGTCGGTCTGCGGCCGATGGATGTGATCCCTTCCAGCGACTACGCGAGCGAAGTGGAACGCGATTTGATCTTCGTGGGCATGTTCGGAATGATCGA
>CAZLWV010000108.1:0-29122 GCA_964563135.1 uncultured Planctomycetaceae bacterium | reverse complement strand
TTGCTCGCAAGCAGTGCGATGAACTGTAAAGGTTATTCTTTCGCTCTGCCTTAGCGTGGGTCGCCGGTACTGCCGTGCGGCTGCCACTCGTCCTTTCTCTGACAGAGCGTGTCCTTGACGAAACCACCCATTTCGCCCTCGCCGCATCGCAGCGTCCAGTCTTTCCGGAACATTGGGGGGCCCCACTCGCAACTGGCGCACCAGGCGGTATTGCCGATCCCCAGCTTCTCCATCAGGTCCGTCAAGGGCCGGCCGTAGTTGCTGATGGTCCCGTTGAGCAGTTTCTCATCGGTCGTCGTGAAGCCCCATTCCGTCATCAGGATGGGATGAACCGCGGCGCACGTCTGGAGCTGACTGGTGACCCATGCTCGCTTGTCGTCCCCGATCCAATGCAAGGGGTAGTAATGGGACACATAGACGATATTGCTTCCGATGACGGGATCGGTTGCGATGGGAGCCAGGATCTGACACCACCGCGCTCCGCCGACGAGGATCAGGTTGTCGGGGGCATACGTGCGCACGATATCGACCCACGTCTGCATGTCCGCCTTGACGCTCAACCAGCGCTCGCGTTCACTGCCGACATTGTTCATCGGTTCGTTGAAAAGCTCAAAACAGACATGGGAATCGTGGGCGAAACGCGGCGCCATGTAGCGCCAGAACGCGCTGGTCTGGGGCACTTTGGGCCCCGTGTCGCTGACATAGTGCCAGTCGAGGATGACGTAGAGGTTCTTTTTCGCACAGTAGTCCACCACCGGCCGCAGCAGGTTCGTGTAGAAGCTGTCGTCGTTGGGCTTCCACTGCAGAGGGGCGCCGGTGCCGGCGTCGGGAGGACAGATCGGAAGGCGCACGATCCTCGTGTGCCAGGCGGGCGAGTTGCCTTGGCGATCATTCGGATCGGTGATCCGGTCGATCATTCGGATAACGCCGCCGTGCCGCCACTCCGTATAGCCCAGATCAATCAGGGAAATCCCCCGGAGCACGACCTCATGGCCGCGAGGATCCTTGATCTTGTTACCTTCGACGTGCAGCGGGGGTAGTGCCGCGTCCAGTGGCACGGCTGAGCACCAGAGCACCATCACCAGGGCCATCTGGCCCCTTCTTGCCTTCTGCATAGCCGATCCTCCTGCCGATTTGCCCGCAGGCCCGCGGCACTATCGCCGAGTGACGGAGCCAGTGTCACGCCTGGTCGCCATTTTACTCCAACTCTGCCACGCGCGCCATGCCCGGTGGCAGCTTCCCAGTTGATCACTTGGCAAGCGGCAACGGATATCGGGCGACTTGCAAGCCCCGACGCAAGTCAAGTGTCCCAAACCTCGCCGCGCAGTTGCCCAATCTGCATCGATTTGCCGCGAAACGGCGGCCAGCGAAGCCGGGCGAAGAGTCGGCGCAAGCCCAAAGACGGCTACGCCGTGCGCCGTATCTTCTTGCAAAAAAAGGACTTCGGTCCGAAAACCACGTAGGTGCGGGCCAAGGCGCTTCCAGCGATCTTGTTGCGATCCGGTCCGCTCAGCTCGGGAACGTCGAGCCAACGCCGCTCGACCTCCTCCGAAAGGTCGACCTGTTCCGGCTTGGTGTCCCCTTCCAAACGCCTAACTTGTTTTTCTACAGAAATCCCCTTTTGCCGGGCCAGCACAGGTTACGCTACCACGATGTGTGGGCCTGGCCAAGTGGTTTGAGGCATAAACCCCGCCGGCAGGGGAGAGACGCAGCTTGACACCGGATGGATAACCACGGATATTCTGGTGTTCGATGCGCAACGGTCGAGCCATGGGCTGAGTCAAAGTCCCGTGGCCATGCCGGGTAGCGGTATTACCATCGGCCTGCGTCCTGCGAAACCCGGCTCCAAGAGGTGTCTGGCAAAATCATTACGTAGGATGTCTGATGCATTCTGTTCAATTCTTCCTGGTGCCGGCTGTTCTCCTCGTACGGGCGTCGTTTGCAGCAACCGCCGCGGAAGTGCGGCACCCGGTCTTCGCAACCGTGGTGGACCGCGGTCAAGTCGCGAGGCTCGAGGCTCAGGCAAAGAGGGTGATGGACTTCTCTCCCGACCAGATCGACCGCTGGATCGTGGCCAAGAGCAGTTTCGAGATGGTGGCCTGCCCGAACTGCGAGTGGCCTGGCGGACGGCGCGACCGGAAGGATTACTGGCAGTGGTCGGCCGACGACCCCGACCGCATCCGTTGCACCCACTGCGGCATGGAGCATCCCAACCCGCGTTATCCCCTGTCGGCAATCGACCGGATTGCCGACCCGACCGGAAGAGTGCAGGAATTCCCCTACTACCCCGCCAAAGACGGCTACAAGTACTACCTGGCTGGCAAGCTCGACAACGCCCGCAAGCAATACATGGAGCGCATGGTGCCCATCCTGGCGGACCTTTACGCGGCGACGCGCCAGTCACGCTACGCTCGCCAGGCCGCCCTCATCCTCGACCGGCTGGCGGAAGCCTACCCGCACTACAATGTTCAGGTCTGCCGCCGCGAGGGCAGCCCGTTGCTGCTGCAAACCCCGATCCTGGAGGCTCCCGACGGGCTGGTCAAGGTGCCCCCGCCTGGCCTGGGGACCGCCGGCCGGGACGAGGGCGCCCATTATCCTTACTGGTCGAACCGCCGAGGCGATGGCTGGAACGGTTGGTACTACTCCGAAATGCCCACCGAGCTGGTCTATGCCTATGACCTCGTTGCCGACTGCGACGATCTGGACCGCCTGAGCGCCGAGTTGGGCCATGACGTGCGCTCGCGGATCTGCAGCTTCTTCCGCGACACGGCCAACTACGTCCGAAGCTATCCTCTCTATCTGGGGAACATGGACCCGACCCTGATCCGCGGCCTGGCGGTTATCGGCCGGGTCATCGGCGAGCCGGAATTCGTCCACGACGCCCTCCGGCGGCTGAAGCTGATCCTCGAGCGGCGATTCTTTCCCGACGGCAATTGGCGGGAGGGCGCCGCCTCATACCACTCGCAAACCATCAGCGGGCTCCGCAGCGCGGCCGCCGGTCCGCTCAAGGGCTACTGCGATCCGCCCTGCTACATGGGCCGTGAGGACGGACTTCACCTGGAGAACCTTGATTTGTCGGCAGCTCTGCCCCTCTTGGGCGAGTCGTTCGACGCTCTGGCGGCCCTGGAACTGCCCAACGGTTCGCAGGCCTGCATTCACGACACCTGGTCGCCCACCACCCACGGCCGGCGGCTGGCGCGCCCGAAGCCGGACCCCATGCCGTCCTGCCTGCATTGGGGCATGGGCCACGCAATTCTCGGCACGGGCCGGCAGGATACGGGTCTCCAGGCACATCTCCACTTCAGCGGCGGCTACGGGCATCAGCACGCCGACACGCTCAACCTGATCCTGTTTGGCCAGGGGCGCGAGCTCGTTTCCGACATCGGCTACACCCACACCGTCGTGTCCGGCTACTCGCGAAACAGCCTGGCCCACAACCTGGTGGTCGTCGACGGGCAGGACCAGCGCACCTCCGGCACCGAGCCGCCCGCCGACGGGGCGCTGGTGGCCTCCGCCCGCCTGGGGCCGGATGTCCAGTACGTGGAGGCCCGCGGCGAGGGCGCCTATCCGGGCCTGGCCCGCCTCTATCGACGGGCACTGGTCCTGGTGGCCGCGCCCGACGGCGGCGCCTACGCGGTCGACATCTATCGGGTGGCCGGGGGGACGCGGCATGACTGGGTGCTGCACGGCTCGGCCGATGAAGACATGGAACTCTTGACCTCCCTGGCCAGGGAAACCTTTCGGCCCAACCTTCTTCCCGAGGGCACGGAGTTTCGCCCCTGGAAGGACGAGTACGGCCGGAACATCCTGGGCGGCGTCAACAACTCCTACGGCCTCTTTCGCGACGTGCGCCGCGCCGGGGGCGATCATACCTGGTCGGCATCGATGGAAGGCACGGAAGGCATCGGCGTGCAGGCAACTGTTCTCGACCAGCCGGGGACGGAAGTGTTTCTGGGCCGCATCCCCTCGGTGCGCCGGGCGCAGGAAGACAGCTCGCGGGTCTACGACTACTGGATGCCCTGCCTTCTGGCCCGTCGCGAAGGGAAGGACCTGGCGAGCACGTTTGCGGCGGTGCACCAGGCTTACGCACCGGGCACCCAGCGCTACCAGGTATCGCGCCTGGCCCTGGAAAACCCGCCTGCCGGCGCCGTGGGCCTGGTGGTCCGCGGCCGCGGCTTCACCGATTACCACCTTTCCGGCGCCGAGCCGGACTCGGGCGTTTGCGCCGCCGCCCCGCCGATCCGCGCTCTGGGCCGCTACGCCTTCATCCGCACGCGCGACGGGCAACCAGTCTCCATGGGAATCTGCGACGGCAGCCGGCTGGAGTACCAGGAAATCCGACTGGATGCCGAGCCCGGAGCATCGGGCGAAGTGGTTGCCGTACGGAATTGCGAAGCGGGCGACACCGAAAACGCGCTGGTTGTCGCGGCCGAATTGCCTGCCCGACCGGGGAAAACGGGCGAGTGCGTCGTCGTGCGCTTTCCAGACGGCATGACGTACGGCCTGGCAGTCCAGGAGATCCGCCGGGAGGGAGACGTCTCCGTGATCGGCCTGCGTCACCGGCCCGGCTTTCGCCTCTCAGGCGACGGCGCCCAGGCCGAGCAAACCCACTGGCCCGGCCGCCTGTACCCAGGCCGCCCCACCTTCCATCTGCCAGCAACGTCGTACCACGCAGTAGAATGAAAACCGTTCAACGCCCAGCCGCAGGCGCCGGGGCGACCTAGGCGTCAGCCCTTGTTTTCAGTTTCATGCGATAGTCGCCACTCGATTCTCCAGAACGTCGTTCTGCAATCGCAGGTCCCCAAGATCGAGACCGACGATGACTGGCCTTGCTACCCCTTCCCCCCGCAGCAGCGCTTGAACTTGCGTCCGCTGCCGCAAGGGCACGGATCGTTCCGTCCTGCGCGATTACCAGTCGGCGATCGACCCGGCGACGCCTGGCGAAGATCCTTGCTTGCCCCACGGGCTGCAACCGGCGGAGCCCCCACGGGCTCGTACCGCACCGGCCTGGCGGCCTCGGGCGGAAGGGGTGTGGGCGCTGGCGCCGGCAGGCTGCGTTTCCCGACCGCCCTCATCTGCTCATAGCGGCCGCGAAACACCTCGAACCGGTCCCCCATCTGCTCTCGCCACGCCCGCGCGAGTTTCTCGCCCGCTTCTTCATCTCCGAGGCAGAAGCTGAGCTCCTTGAATTGCCCTTCAAGGGTGAAGGCGGCGACTAGTTGCTGGGCAATGTCCACTTTGGGAGGGGAGCCTGCCAATTCACGCCGCTCCCAGAACTCCGCGTGGACCAGCCGACAATTGCACGCCGGATTCGCACAGTAGTAGTCCTCGATCAGGTAGTCGCGTCCGTCGAACACGAAGAAAAAGCTGAATCGATTCCCGTTCTTCGCGGTGCCTCCCTCCTCGTAGACAACGTCCGAATAGGCAAGCAACTCGCCCACCATTGCCGGGGCGATCTTATAGGTCTCCAGCCGCCGGTTGGCCGTCCGCTGCTCGGCGCGGCGATGGATCATTTCCTGGAAACGCTCCGTCGGGAACCGAGCCAGGAACTCGCGCACGAGCGCGTGGATCTCAGCCGAACGCTTCGGCGGGCGCCGCTCCCGCCCGTTGCGAAGATTCACCCGGATCTCGAAGCTCAGCGGCTCCCGCAACTCCTTCCCCTCCAGGTCCACCTCCGAAAACGTCAGCCACACGTCCGTGCAGCGGCAGTCCAGGTCCAGGCAGTGCCGCTCGCGCACGGCAAACGGATGCTCGCGAGAAGAAAACCAGATCAGACTTCCCAGTTCCATGGGGCATCTCCTGAAGGATGGTTGACCGAAACGATTCAGGTTACTGCGCCGCCCAGGTCCAGGACAGTCCCGGCGGGCAACCGTTTACTGCCTCCGGCCGTGAACGGTTCCTAATCTTGCGCCTACTCCGGTCTTTCGCGTCCATGCAGACCATTTTCGCAATTCGATCCGATGGCGCAATACCGCCTATGAGGTAGAGCATTTCCGGGAAGATTCAGGATTAAGATGAAGAGTAAGATTACGATTAAGAAACGTGTGTGGCCGGAGGCCGTGAAGGGTTAAGGCGGCGGAGAGGGCCCTCTTTTTCTTATCGCATCCCACGCTGCCTGAAGATTCAGGATTAAGATGAAGAGTAAGATTGCGATTAAGAAACGTGTGTGGCCGGAGGCCGTGAACGGTTAAGGCGGCGGAGAGGGCCCTCTTTTTTTTTGTCGCATCCCACGCTGCCTGAAGATTCAGGATTAAGATGAAGAGTAAGATTACGATTAAGAATCGTGTGTGGCCGGAGGCCGTGAACGGCTAAAGCGGCGGAGAGGGCCCTCTTTCTTTTGTCGCATCCCACGCTGCCTGAAGATTCAGGATTAAGATGAAGAGTAAGATTACGATTAAGAACAGTCAGGGCCGAAAGGGCTTCTTGACAGGCCACTGTTCTTAGTGTATCCTAAACACTAAGAAGGGAGGTCAACATGAACACTCTGGGCAGCTTGTATCGATCGTCGCTGGGTCTGCTGACGGACCTGTATCAGCTCACCATGGCCTTTGGCTACTGGAAGACGGGCTGCCAGGACCGGGAGTCTGTCTTTCACCTGTTCTTCCGCCAGGCGCCGTTCGGGGGCGGTTTCACGGTGGCCGGCGGCCTGGCAACGGTCGTGGAGTACCTTGAAGGACTGCGGTTCGACCCCGACGATCTCAGCTACCTGGCCGATCTGCGGGGCAACGACCAGGAGCCGCTCTTCGAGGCAGCGTTTCTCGACTACCTGGCCCGGATCGAGCTGGCGTGCGACGTTGACGGCATCCCCGAGGGGACGATCGTCTTCCCGCACGAACCGCTGTTGCGGGTGAGCGGGCCGCTGCTCCAGGCACAACTCTTGGAATCGGCTCTCCTGACCCTCGTCAACTTCCAGACGCTCGTGGCCACGAAGGCCGCTCGGGTGGCTCTGGCGGCGCGGGGCGAGCCGGTTCTGGAGTTCGGTCTGCGCCGCGCCCAGGGAATCGACGGGGCCTTGGCAGCCAGCCGGGCCGCGTACCTGGGCGGCTGCTCGGCGACGTCGAATGTCCTGGCCGGCCGGCTGTTCGGCATCCCGGTCCGGGGCACGCACGCCCACTCGTGGGTCATGAGCTTCGACGACGAACCGGAGGCCTTTCGTGCCTACGCCCGGGCGATGCCCAACAACTGTGTGTTCCTTGTCGATACCTACAACACCCTGGACGGTGTGCGTCACGCGATCGAGGTCGGCCGGGAGATGCGCCGCCAGGGGCATGAGATGATCGGCATCCGTCTGGACTCGGGCGACCTCGCCTGGCTGAGCATCGAGGCCCGGAAGATGCTCGACGAGGCGGGTTTCCCCAAGGCGACCATTGTGGCCTCCAACGATCTTGACGAGCAGATCATCGCCAGCCTCAAGGAGCAGGGCGCAACGATCGGCGTCTGGGGCGTGGGCACGCGGCTGGTCACCGCCTACGACCAGCCCGCCCTGGGCGGTGTCTACAAGCTCTCGGCCATCCGCGATGAACACGGCGCATGGCAGCACAAGCTGAAGCTGTCGGAGCAGGCGATCAAGGTCTCTAACCCGGGCATCCTGCAGGTGCGCCGCTACTTCGAGGGGGGCGAAGCGATCGGCGACGTGCTCTTCGACGAGCAGTACCCGATCGAAGGCGATTGCACGATGGTCGATCCGATGGACGCGACGCGGCGCCGCAACATGTCGGCGACTGCGGCGAGCGAAGATTTACTGGTGCCCGTCTTCCGTGTGGGAAGCCGTGTTTACGACGTGCCGTGCCTGGCCGATTCCCGCCGACGAGTTCAGGAGCAACTGGGGCTGTTCCACGCGGGCGTCAAGCGGTTCGTGAATCCCCACCAGTATTCCGTGGGCCTGGAACTCGGGGTCCACGAGCGGAAGACCAGGCTCATCCTGAAAGCGCGGGGTTTCGAGCCATGACGCGGATCCGGGTCGCCGCAGCCCTTCTCCACCCAACGGGCTTGGATTGGGCAGGCAACGGAGCGACGGCCGCGCAGACGCGCATGGCCTCCAGCCAGTCCCGCCCCCCCCAATCGACACGCGGAAAAAAGCGCAAGACAAGGTTAGTTGGGCGGCGCCACTCTGGTGCAGTCTGAGAACCTGAACGCACTGGAGTGCGGTCGCTTGACGCCCAGCCGAAGGCGCCGGCCGCACTACGGAAGCCGGCGCCTGCGCGGCTGGGCGTCAAACGAAGAGCCCCAGGAAGTTGTGGTTGCCAGCGACTGCTGAAAGTGGCGCTGCCCAATTAACGCCCCTTGACATAGTGTCCGAGGAACACTATACTTCGTGTAACCACAACACACGGAGAGGTTCCATGCCCTATTCCTACGAATATCCCCGACCCGCGCTGACTGTCGATTGCGTGGTCTTCGGGCTGGATGAAGAAGACCTCAAGGTGGCTCTGATCCAGCGCAACCTGGAACCCTTTGCCGGTAAGTGGGCGCTGCCCGGGGGATTCGTCCATGTCGAGGAGTCGCTCGAAGAGGCCGCCCGCCGCGAGCTGCAGGAGGAGGCCGGCCTGTCGAAGGTGTTCCTCGAGCAACTTTTCACCTTCGGCGACGTCAGGCGCGACCCGCGGGAACGGATCGTCACCGTGGCCTACTACGCGCTGGTCAACATTCGCGACCACCGAGTTCAGGCGGCCACCGACGCCCGCAACGCGGCCTGGTTCGCCGTGTCCGATACCCCCTCGCTGGCCTTCGACCACCAGAAGATCCTCCGCGTGGCCCTGGAACGGCTCAAAGGTAAGGTCCGCTACCAGCCGATCGGCTTCGAGCTGCTGCCGGCGCGGTTCACACTCACCCAGCTTCAGCACCTCTATGAGACGATCCTGGAACGGGCTCTCGACAAACGGAACTTCCGCCGCAAGGTCCTGGCGATGGGTTTTCTGGAGGAGACCGACGAGATCGAGCAGGACGTGGCTCACCGGGCGGCACGGCTGTACCGTTTCAACGAGGCCAAGTACCGGAAACTGGTGAAACAAGGTTTCCTGTTTGAGTTGTGATTGGAGATTTGCATGAAAGCGCTGGTGATCGTGGATGTTCAGAACGACTTTTGCCCGGGCGGCGCGCTCGTTGTGCCGGAGGGGGACCAGGTTGTCGACATCATCAACCGCCTCCAGCCCAAGTTCGACCTGGTGGTAGCCACCCAGGACTGGCACCCGGCCGAGCACGGCAGCTTTGCCGCCAATCACCCGGGCCGCCGCGTGGGCGACCAGATCGATCTGGACGGCCTGGCGCAGATCCTCTGGCCGGTGCACTGTGTGCAGGGCACCGCGGGCGCGGAGCTGCACCCGGAGCTGAACCGCTCGCGGATCGCCCGTGTCTTCCAGAAAGGCGCCGATTCGACGGTCGACAGCTATAGCGGGTTTTTTGACAACGGCCATCGCCATGCCACCGGGTTGGCTGAGTACCTGCGGGGGCAAGGCGTGACCGAGGTCTACATTTGCGGCCTGGCGACCGACTACTGCGTGATGTTTACGGCGCTGGATGCCGTGGGATTGGGGTTCAGGACCCACCTGCTCGAAAGCGCCTGCCGCGGAGTGGAGCTGCACCCCGGTGATGTTGAGGAGGCCGTCGAACGGATGCGCGGGCAGGGAGTCGTCGTCCTTCGGGAGACGACCGTGGAGGAGAAGACGAATGGATCGCATTGAGTTCTATCGGGAACGGGATGGGTACGGCGAATTCTCGAACTTCGCTTCCTTTCCGGTTCAGATCGACGGAAAGTACTGGCCGACCACGGAACACTACTTCCAGGCCCAGAAGTTCCACGGGACCGACCGGGAAGAGGCCATCCGGCTGGCCGCTTCGCCTTCGATTGCCGCCAAGATGGGCCGCAGTCGCAGGTTTCCGCTGCGCCGCGACTGGGAGCAGGTCAAGGATGAGATCATGTACCATGCGGTCATGGCCAAGTTCACCCAGTACGCCAAGCTGCGCGATCTGCTTCTGGCAACCGGCAGCGCGGAGATCGTCGAGCACACTGGCAACGATTCCTACTGGGCTGACGGTGGCGACGGCCATGGCAGAAACCAGCTCGGGAAGACCTTGATGCGGGTCCGGGAAGAACTGCGACAGGAGGCCTTGGATTAGCATGACAAAGCAACTCATCGCCATCAGTAAGTATTTGAGCCTTGTGCTCCGCCACAAGCCGCAGGAGATCGGCATCACCCTTGACGCCGAGGGCTGGGTGCCGGTTGACCAGTTGCTGGCGGCGGCCGCACGCTACGGGCGGCCCATCACTGGCGAGCAGTTGGCCGAAGTGGTCGCCACCAACGACAAGAAGCGGTTCGCCTTCTCCCCGGACGGCCGGCGGATCCGGGCCAGCCAGGGGCACAGCGTTGAGGTGGAACTGGGACTGGTGCCCGCCCGGCCGCCCGAGCTGCTCTACCACGGCACCGTGGAACGTTTCCTCGAGTCCATCCGCCAGGAGGGCCTGGTGCGCGGCAGTCGGCATCACGTCCACCTGTCGGCCGACCGTGAAACGGCCGCTCGCGTCGGCCAGCGCCGCGGTCGTCCCGTCGTGCTGGTGGTTGAGGCGGGACAGATGCAGCGTGACGGTCACCAGTTCTTCCGGTCCGACAACGGGGTCTGGCTCACTGAGAGCGTTCCCGCCGGCTACCTGCAGTTTCCAGACGATCGTGCTTGGAATAGTCCACCCGCACCATGAACGACCGCCTGGCCGGAATCCTGTTGGGAACCGCCGTGGGTGACGCCCTTGGCCGGCAGGCCGAAGGCCTTTCGCCAGCGCGGCGGCAGCGGTTGCTCCCGGGTCCTTGGCGGCACCGGCTGCTCTTCGGCCAGGGCATGGTGAGCGACGACACGGAGCACACCCTATTTGTCGCCCAGTCGCTCCTGCGGCATCCGGTCGACCCCGCGGCCTTCCAACGCCGGTTGGCCTGGCACCTGCGGTGGTGGTTTGCCGGCCTGCCCGCAGGGATCGGGATGGCGACGGCCAGGGCCTCGATGAAGTTGTGGCTCGGTTTCCCGCCCCGGCGAAGCGGGGTCTTTTCCGCCGGCAACGGTCCTGCCATGCGCAGCGCAATCATCGGAGGCTACTTCCATGACCAGCCGGAGATGCTGCGGCAGTTTGCCATGGCCTCCACGCAACTGACCCATACCGATCCCAAGGCGGCGGTCGGCGCCGAGGCGGTTGCCCGGCTGGCGGCCTGGGCCGTCGAGCACGACCCGGCATCACCGCCCACGGGCCAGGCGATCGCCCGGATGCTGGTCGAACTGGCCCCCCAGGATCCCGACTGGTGCCGCTGGATCGAACAAATGCAGACGGCCTTTGCATCCAAAGCTTCCGTCGTGGAATTTGCCGGTGCCCTCGGACTGGCCCGCGGCGTGACCGGCTACGTCTACCACACGGTCCCCGTGGCCGTCTACGCCTGGCTCCGGCATCACGGCGATTTCCGTGCGACGGTGGAGGCGGCCTTGGACTGCGGCGGCGACACCGACACGGTCGGGGCGATCGCCGGCGCCCTGGCCGGAGCGACGGTGGGCGCTGCGCGGATCCCCGAATCGTGGCTCCAAGGGATCGTCGACTGGCCCCGCTCGGTGCGTCTGCTGCGTGCCGTCGCCGATCGGCTTGCGGATCAACTTCGTCGAGGCCATCCGCTCGGCGAGGTGTCCTATCCCTGGCCGGCCGTCCTCCCGCGAAATGTCTTCTTTCTCCTGCTCGTGCTTCTCCACGGCTTCCGGCGGCTGGCTCCACCTTACTGAGCCGAGGGGGCAGCCATACGGAGCCGGATCTCTCCTGTTCCCCTTCCAGCCAGGAGTAATACCCTTTCCGTGGATTAGTTGGGCAGCGCCACTTTGGTGCAGTCTGAGAACCTGAACGCACTGGAGTGCGGTTGTTTGACGCCCAGCCGAAGGCGCGGGCTTCCGTAGTGCGGCCGGCGCCTTCGGCTGGGCGTTCAACGAAGAGCCCTCAGGAAGTTGTGATTGCTGGCGACTGATGAAAGTGGCGCTGCCCAATTCGTGTCGATCAGCGTTCCTTTCCCTGTTCCCCTTGGTCCCGCCCTCGGCCGTTTGCCCTTCCACGCAAGAAAAAGAAGAAAATCGACCCACGCCCATTGACATCGTGTCTCAAGCACACTATGCTTAGTGTATTAAGCACACCTACGACGCCGTGTATCGATCGAACGGGAGAAAGGAGCAAACCATGTCCGCCGCTTTTCCAGGCACGCTCGACGAGCTGGCGGCCTTGCTGGATCGGGCCGCAAGCGCGGTCGACGTCTTCGGCCTTGATATCGAACGTGCTTGTTCACGGCCCCGCGGATGCGGCCGCAGGATGCCTGGGATCTGCATGAGGAGTTTGACGAGTTGTTGGTGCGACTGTTTGGGCCCCCGAAGTATCACCGCCTGGTGATGGCCTGATTCTTTGAGCCGTTAACAAAACCACCGGCTATGCACATCCATGCCCGTGGGAAACTCGTACGTTTTGTGAGGGCTTCTTTGAAAGGAGCGACTGTTATGGGTGGAACTTACTGGAGCGACGACCACTACCGGGAGCGGGCTTCCTTCCTGCGGCGTGCGGGCAAGAGCGCGTTCGAGTATCACGATCACAACATGCGCTTGCCGCCTCGCGACCGCCGGGTCCACGACCAGATGAACCCCTATGGGGTCAAGAGCCGGGAGTGCCGCGACAGCCAGGCCCACCCCGAATCGAGAGCCGTTGCCGTGCTGTTCGACGTGACCGGCTCAATGGGCCGTGTACCGCGTATCCTGCAGGAGAATCTCTGCCAACTGATGGGCCTCGTGCTCCGCAAGGGGTACCTGGCCCATCCGCAGATTCTCATCGGCGGGATCGGCGATGCAACCTGCGACCGAGCGCCCCTGCAAGTCGGACAGTTCGAGTCGGGCATCGAGATCGACCACGACCTGGCCAAGCTCTGGCTCGAGGGCGGTGGCGGCGGGCAGCAGACCGAGTCCTACGAGTTGGCCATGTACTTCATGGCCCGACACACCTCGATCGACTGCCTGGAGCAGCGGGGACAGCGGGGATACCTGTTCCTCGTTGGCGACGAGATGCCCTATGGCCGCGTCAAGCGGAAGGAAGTTGCCAAGGTCATCGGCGATCGACTCGGCGAGGATATCCCCCTGGACCAGATGGTGTGCGAGCTGGAAGCAAGGTACGACACCTACTTCATCCTTCCCAACCTGACCAGCTACTACGACGATCCCAAGATCCACGGTCGCTGGGTGGAACTGCTGGGCCAGAACATGATCCGGCTGGACGATCCCAACGGGATCTCCGAACTGATCGCGTCGACGATCGGCCTGGCCGAAGGCGTCGTCGACCTGGACGGGGTGTGCCGCGACCTCACGGATACCGGACACGGATGCGTGAGGGATGCGGTCTCCCGCGCCCTGGTGCCCGTGGTGCAAGCAGGCCCGCGGCAGAGGTCGCTGGCTTTGCCGTCGCTGGGGACGGGAACCGGCCTGACCCGGCTTTAGCAGTACGTGTTGGCTGTTCCATAGATCGTCACCTACCCAATGAGCGAGGGCGACCAGCGGAAGCCCGGTTTTTTGCCGGCCGCTGCCGAATGCCAGGGCTCATTTGCCATGCAGACTCCAAGAATGGGGTCGGCGCCCGCCGCCGGCCCCGTCCTGGTGAAGGATCGGACCCATGAAGCGAGCGGTGATTGTTCAAGGATTGGGATTCGGCGACGAAGGCAAAGGCGCAACCGTCGACTTCCTCGCGAGGGAGCTCCGAGCCGACCTGGTCGTGCGCTACTGCGGCGGCTCCCAGGCCGGGCACAATGTCGTGCTCCCCGATGGGCGCCGACACGCCTTTGCCCAGTTTGGCGCCGGCACGCTGGCCGGCGCGGCAACCTACCTCGGCGAGCAGATGGTTATCAACCCGCCGGCCATGCACAACGAGGCCCGGCACTTGCTGGAAATCACCGGCGACGACCCGTTCCTCAAGCTGCTCATCCACCCGCGTGCCCTGGTATCGACCGCTTACCACCAGCAGCTCAACCGGCTGCGCGAGGTGGCCCGCGGCGCCGCTCGCCACGGTTCTTGCGGCCACGGCATCGGAGAGACGCGCAGCTACTGGCTCAAGCACGGCCAGGATGCGATCTTCGCCGCCGACCTCAAGGATCGCCAGACACTTGCCGGCAAGTTGGAACTCCTGCGGCAGCGAGCCTTACTCGAGGCCCAGGATCTCGTGGAGCGTATTCCGGAAGACCAGCGGTGGCGCCTGGAACTCTTGATGGAGCCGGCCGGCCAGATCGCCCGGCAGCTTTGGCAGATGGCCGCCCCGCTCCAGTTTCAGGCCGTGGTGCCTGAATACACCACGGCCATCTTCGAGGGGGCGCAGGGTGTGCTCTTGGACGAGTGGCGGGGGTTCCACCCGTACACCACCTGGAGCACGGTGACCCTGCAGCACGCCCTCGCCATGGTGGAAGAGAGCCAGGCGGAGGAACTCTGCACCTTGGGCGTCACGCGAGCCTACATGACCCGCCACGGCGCCGGCCCGCTTCCGACCTGGGACCCTGAACTCGATGCAAGGCTCTTGGACCCTGGCAACCCGACAAACGCCTGGCAAGGCACGATCCGCCGCGGCTGGCTCGATCTGGTGCTCCTGCGCTACGCCGCCAAGGCCGCCGGCGGCCCGTTGGACGGACTGGCGGTGAACTGCCTTGACCAGTTGGCGGGCCTGTCGCCCTCTACTCCTATCCTCACAGATCGTGAAGTTTTTCACGAAGATCCGCGACCAACGGGAGCAGGCCATGCCGGCTCGAGCTGCAGCTCGCGACCAACCTTCGGTCGGTGCCCGCTGGCGGGCCTGTCGCCCAAGATCTGCACCACCTACAGGTGCAATTCTGGTATGCTCATGGAAAGGCTTCCTCAGTCGCCTATTCCTTGGCTGGCCGGACAGCAAGAGCTCACCGCCTTGCTCCAGCGTGCCACTCCCGTCTGCGAGCCGGCAGCTCCCACGGCAATTTGCGACAGGCTCGCGCGTGACGTGGCCCAGGTGGTCGTCACAGGCAATGGCCCTACGTGGCAGGATAGAACCCTGGCTGATCTGCCATTCCGACGACGATCATCAGAACAGGAACGGGACATTATCGGTTATCCGGTCGGAAAGGGCTCAACCGTAGCGTCCGTGTTTCTCGACTAAGTCCGCCATGAGCTTGATGCGATCCTCGTCGGCGCCGGGGGGGACCTGGTCGCCGGCATTGGCGATCAAGCGCGGGCTGGACTTCCGCAATTCCAGCCACTGGCGGACCTTGCTCTGAAAGGCGTCCAGGGGTGTATGCGGTAGCCAGAGGTCGGGGGAGACGCCGCCGGAGAGGATGAAGTGGGGGCCGGCCTCCTGGCGGCACTGGGCGGCGGTGAGATCGCCGAGGGGAGCGGGGGTGATGGCGTCGCCGCAATCGGCGCCGCTGGCGGCGATCATGCGGAGGGCCCCGTGCAGCCGCCCGTCGATGTGGACGGCCACGAACTTGCCGGCCTCGTGGAGGCGGCGGATGGCCTTTTCATAATATTCCGCAGACCATCGCTGGAAGAATGCCGGAGGCTGGACATCGCTGGAGAAATTGTCGCCCATGATGATGATTTCGGCCGGCGACTGGGCGAGCAGTTCGATGAGCTGGAGGTTGTTGACATTGACCGCATCGACGACCTCCCGGAGGGCCTGGGGATAGTCGACCAGGGCATAGGCGACCCCTTCGACGCCCATCCAGTAGTGGAGGAGGTGGCCCATGGCGCTGTAGCCGGCGGGCAGGTAGACGACGCCGGTATCGCCGACCTCGCTGAACCACGCCTGGTAGTTCTCCCACTTGGGCGAGTACCGGCGGCCGCTCATGGCATAGCCGAAGACGCGGAGGTCGTGCTCGCCACGAATGCCCCAGTGGCTGATGCCCCAGGCGTAGGTCGTTTCTTCCCAGCGGCGGCGGCGCTGGATCGAGCCCAGGGGCGTGCGGATCTGCCAGATGATTTCGCGAACGCCGTCGGCTCCGAGTTTGTGCGTCTCAACGCGAACGTCAGGAGGAAACGTCACCGAATAGAAGGAAGCAAGGTTGGGAAGATAGAACCCTACGCCAAGTTGCTGGTGATAGCGGATCAGATCGGTTTCGGGCTGTTCATAGGCCTGGCTCAGATCCCAGGGCAAATGGTGCTTGTGGTAGAACCAGTGCGAGAGATCCAGCATGTAGGGAACCAGGTCGGGAGTGTCGCCGCGGTAGACGGCCAGGATCCGATCGCGAGGCGTCATCGTGGGCGGCTCACTGGTCTATCAGGAAATGCTGGAAGAAGGCATAAATCTGTTCGTTCGATTCCGCGTTGGGCGAGTGGTCCGGCCGGTTCGTCATGGCAACCCGGTTGGAGTAGCCCAGGAGGCGATTGACGGCAATCGTGTGATTGAGCGGGATCCAACGCTTGGGTGAATCTTCCGAGCCGCCGGAGACCAGGAAGGGGCGAGGTGCCATGAGGGCGTGCAGCTCGTGCAGGTCGCGGCCGTCGACCAGGAGCTGGAGATACAGCCCGTGGGCGGGATTTTCTGGGGTGATCATGCCCCGAGTGCGCCAGGGGCGTGGATGGTAGCCGAGGTACCAGGGCTCCCAGTAGTTGACGCTGGGGCGAGTGTCGAAGACGATGCCAGGGTCGGACCAGACGGCGCAGGCGAACTTGTCGAACAGGCAGGAGGCGAACATGGCCCACTTGCCGCCGAAGGAGTGGCCGACGATGCCGATGCGGCTGGAATCGACCTCGGGACGCTGGGCCAGGACGTACCAGGCGTTGGCGGCCGCACAGGCGAGCATCGAGAGGGGCTGGACCTCGGCATGGTCGATATCGGGATAGTAGAGGGCATAGGTCTTGGCCTCGGTTGCCTCGGTGGTGCCGAGCGAAAGGGCGATGAAGCCGCGCCGGGCCAACTGGTAGGCGAAATCGCGATACTCTTTTCCCGCCAAGCCGACGGCCGTCTCCGGCTCGTAGAAGACGGTGACCACGGCGGGCCTGGGGCCATCGCCATCGGGGATGAGCAAGTAGCCGGTGGTCAGTTCGTTGGGTGTCCAGTGGAAGCGAATCTTGAGTTGCTGGAAGTTGTCGCGGCGTGTGGTTTCAAGGATCTCGACCTTGGGATCGGTGATCAAGGGGGGCCACTGGCCCATGAGGCCGGTCCACTGGTGGAGGATCTCTGCCCGTCGGCGGGCCCAGTCTTCGGCGGTCTTGACGGGTCGTCCGTCGGCGAACAGGAGGGGCGATCGATAGTCGCCCAACTGGTCCTCGAATTCGGGGGGAGGCGAGAAGAAGGGGGCGATCGTCTCCCAGGCCTTGGCCGGGCTGGCGGGATCCTGGGCCAGGCTCGTCTGGAGGGTCACGAGGACCACCAGGGCGAGCGCTGCTGCTACCAGACGAACGAATTTGTACCCGCAATTCTTGGCTGCTTTGGGTATCATCGAACTGGCTCCCTGTGGGCAAGCTGACATGGGATAGGTTACTTGTGTGTTGCGAGGGTTATTGTAGGGGAGGGAAATCTGCGTGGTTCTTGCCCCATTCTGTCATAGCTCTGTTCCGTTTCGACTGGCTATTGAGGTACACAGTCGCGTCGAAGGTGACGGTGGAGGAGCTACATCCTATCATCGAAGCGAGGTTCAACCCAGGAGGTCCTTTCTAAGAGACTCGGCCTCATTTCGAAATAGACGGCCAGCCGTTCCGTAATGCCTTGCTGCGGCATTCTCGATGTCGGCCAGGAGGCATAGTGCGTCCATTTCTTGCCAGCGATAATGAGAGCTTCTGGCCTGCACCAGGGCAGTCTCGGTTTGCTCTGTGAGACAGGCGTATTCGAAGCCGAATTCTGTGTCACGGTCTCTTACCTGTTCCTCGATGGTCCGGTACTGTTCCGTGACTTCGACTGGGAGGCAGTCGTCGGTCTTCTCGGCGGCGTGTTCCACCGCATCCAGCAGGCGTTCCAAGCGAATGCGAGCTGCCAGGATCAAGGATTCGATACGCATGAATGCCAGACAGTAACTGGCAGATATGTCATTTGCGCTTGTGCAGCAGGCGATCGCCTCCTTCCAGGCCTTCTGCTGTCGGTACACGTCCGCTTCGGTATAGAGGACAAACGGAAGGAGCAGAAACAGGCCCTGCATTCGTGCGGCCCGCTCTGCTTTTCCGAGATACTCCAAAGCTTCTTCGTGGTACCCCGCGCGTGACCGGATGCACCCATAGAGCCAGAAGTAGAAGGCGGAACCGGCGAAGTCATTTCCAGGGACTTGATCGGATCGGGATTGTGCGAGGGCACGTCTGACAATCTGGGCGGCCACCTTGGTCTTTCCCACGCGGAGCAAGAACATCGCATGCAGAATTCCGTCTGTCCCCGGCAGGACATTCGCACCCAGCTGGCGACTCAAGTTGGTCGCAAGACAGAAGTCTGCTTCTGCCGCCCTGGCATCGCCGCGGAGGAACTGGGCAAAGGCGCGGCATGCCAGCGCGTGCCGTTGCCCGTTGTCATCCCGATCCTGCCGGGCAATAACCAGACTTTCATTGGCGAGTCGTTCTCCCTCATCGGGATATCCAGTCAGGATCCATACCAGTGAATGGTTCAGGAGGACTTCCAGGGTCTGCGTGACCGAGCCCTGCTGCAAAATCAGGCTGTGATAGTGCTTGACTTCTTCAACACGGCCAGTCAAGAGACTGAATACTCCCGCCATTCGCAGGTAATGGATCAGGCGTTCCTCCGATAGCTGGTCCCGGCAGAGTTGCCGGCGCTGTTGATCACGAACGAATTCACACACGGAGGCACGGCCTGCCCCAATCGCCCCGTCGGCATCGAGAAATGCCCGTCCATCTTTCAGTTGGTTTCGAAATACATCATCCGCGCGAACAAAACTGCCGCTCTCCAGGTGCGTCTGGACAACGGCCAACTGAATAGCCAGGCGGTCAACATCATCGCAGGGTTCCAACGGGTCCGGCGTCTGGCGGATATCTGCGAGATACCCCTTGCACCGGCAACTTCGGCCAAAATGGTCGCGCAGAGCCGGATGGCACAGGTAAGCTCCGCCACTGGGATGAGTATCCACGCGCCGGAGCATGTCTTCCTGGCAAAGAGCTCGCAATTCCAACGACAGCTTGTTCTCCGTAAGACTCCCCAGGACTGCGTTGAATCCGGGAACTGCACTTGCGAGGCGTCTGACGACATCGACTGACACCGGGCGCCAGAACAGGGCAATCATCGTCAGCAACATGGAGTGTTCCGGCGGGAGGTTTTCTTCGTAGAACCGCCCGATCTCTTTCAGCAATGATGCCGGATCGTGACTCTGTTGAGGAAGGTCGGAGTTGCTGAGCAGTGGTGCGCCGTCTGGTGTTGGCTTCGTCATCTGCGCAAAGTAACGAAGTCCCAGCGGATGACCATCCCATTGTCTGCATGCGATGAGGAAATCGTGATGGTCCGATCCGACCGCTCCACAATTCCGGAGAAGGGTCGCACCTTGGGTATCCGTGAGCCTGAGGTCGTTGAAACCGAAACGACACACGACGCCGCTGTAAGTATCCGATAGGGCATGAATCGGGAACCGGCTAACCAGACACACAAGCGAGCCGGGCGCGAAGTTGGCGGAGGCCGCTAAGAGTCGCGAAAGACGATCGTCACCCCCCAAGCTCCGTGGTTGCACTCTTGCCCGACTATGGAACCCGGTCGCGGAAGGCAACTGCTGACAGACTTCCAGACTATCGAGGATAACGACCAGGGGCAAGCGGTTGAGCAAGGTGATCAACTCTTCCAGGACTTCATCGGTAGGATGTTCCTGTTCGAAGAAGGCTCCGTGTCCAGCAAAGCGCAGCACTGACTCGAGGAACCTATCGAATTGCGGTTCTGCGGCGAAGCTCCAGTAGAAGATGCCGCTGATGGTGCGAAGGAGTTGGTCGGCCCTACCTTTGAGAATGTGGGCCAGGAAAGCAGTCTTCCCGGATCCGGCGAGGCCGGTCACGGTGCAGATACGAATATTCCGGTTGCTGAGACAGCGATTCAGTTGTACAACAGCCTGTTGGGGTTCGACGTAGTGTTCGTCCTCGGTCGTTTCGTGGGCCCAGTGCTCAAGAAGCCTCCGGTTTGCCAACTCAATCAGCAGATCGGCAACTTGAAGGAAACGCTGGCGGCGGTTCTTCTGAAGGCACTTCAGACAGATGGAAACGAGTCTCAAGGGGACAGGAGGATCGTTCGGAGGAAATGTGTCTGGGGCGGCACGCTGAATCCTGTCAATAAGCCCGTCCGCGGATTCCGCCTTGAACGGTTGGGTTCCCGCGAGCATCTCGTAGAGAATGACTCCCATCGCCCAGATATCAGTCCCCTCGTCCGGAATCTCGCCTCGGAACAGTTCTGGAGCCATATAGGGAAGGGTGCCGGAACAAGCGGATATTTGTCTGTGCAGTTGGTCTTTATGGATCGCCAGACCGAAGTCGGCAACATGTGTCTTCCGTTCCTCGTCGAAAAGAATGTTCTCCGGTTTGAGGTCGCGGTGGTAGTAGCCATGTTCGTGGAGGAACTGGACGGCTTCCGCAACAGACTGAAGAATCTCTACTGCGTCTGTGTGCCTAAGGCGTCCTTCTTTTTTCAGTCGATCGCGCAGAGAGCCACCTTCGTAGTACTTCATCACGATGTACGGTGTGCCGGTCGCATCGCGATCGACATGGTGTATTGGCACAACGCCCGGATGCTCCAGTTTCGCTGCGCACTCTGCTTCTTCGAACAGCCTGCAATAATCGACTCTCCCGGCGCGACGGAGTGTCTTGACCGCCACCAGTCGATGGGAATTCGAGTCCTGCGCCAGATACACGATCCCGAAGCCACCTTTCCCAAGGACACGCCCGATCTTGAAATGGCCGATCATGTCGCCGGGGCGCTTCTCATCGGGATCACCGTTGCGGCGGGAGAACTCATCGTTTATCAGCTTGAGCAGTCGCTTGTCGTGCGAGAATCGCTGTTCATATTCTTCTGTTGCAGGACTCTCGCCTCGTTCGAGTCGAGAATCGAGTTCGGCGCCGAGCAGCGTTCGAAACAAGACGAGGAGTTCGGCTCCGCTGATACTGTCGAGATACTCTTCGATCAAGGGCCTCTGGTCAGATTTCCAGGCCTCTTCGAACTTGCAGCATCGCTGGTGAATACGCTTTCGTGCGAGTGGCGAGAGAGGATTATCGGACGAAGTACTCATGCAATATTGCCATCCTGGTCGTCGGCGAAAACTCGACTCGTGAGGCGAAGGGCTATCTCTTCGAGAATCCGACGGACTCTTCGACGATCGCACTTGAGGTGCTTGAAGTGATCGGCAATCTCGCGTTGGGAATACCCCTGCAACCAAAGTTGGAGAACTTCCATCGCCAGTTCATCAAAGATGGTACGTGTATCTTCGAGGATGTCTGCAAGAATGGCGATCTGTTCCAGAGAATGCCTGTCCTCCAGGATCTCTCCGGGTGGCAAGGGGAAGGGGTGACAAACGTGTGAGGAGTCAGCGATCGAGTGCGACATCACGGTGATCAGCCAAGCCAGAAGGCTTCGCTTACCTCGATAGGTGAACTTCTCTCGATCCACCGCATCGAACAGTCGTACGAGAGCATCGTGAGCGACTTCCGTCGTGCGCAGGTCCGGGCGAAGATGCTTACCGATGACGCGGTTCTTGCGGAGGTACGCCTCCAGACAACTTTTCAAACGGATGTACAAGTCGCGTGCAGCATCCTCGTTGCCGTTCCGCACTTGCTCGAAGAGTCGGTCCAGGCCGTCGCCACTGGAATCCGTCGAGTCAGGCACAGGGTACCTCCGATGCGCAGGACGTTATGAGAGCGTGTTCGTCTGGATTCTCCCCGAACATGTCAAGCTTGGCCTGCCAGTATATGTGCCCCCCCTAAAAAAGGCGAGAGACCCCCCTACGGAATGGTAGCGGCCGCAGGTGGACGCCGGTTTGCGTGTCTTGCGAGCGAGGAGGCGTTCGATTGCGGATACTTGAGTGGACGGTGGCTGTCAGAGGAGGAGCGAACCGACGTTTTTTCCAAAGAACTGGCGAGAATCCCCAACTTTCTTGTACCAAGGCGGCACTGGATGAGGCTTACGTGGTCAGAGCCGACAAGAGGACATACCTCTCGGACAAAGATCTCCACACTCAGTTCACCAGTTCAAGGGGGCGCTATGAACGCTCTGATCCTCACGGTCTTGGTTGTGGTTGGTGTTGGAGTTGTCGTGGTTGCGCGAACTGTCTCCCACCGAGTCGAGGCATGGGCTGACGCGATGATTCTTTCCTTCGGTCTGTTTCAAGCAGAAGAGAGAGACGGACTGGACAACCTGGCATCGCGTGAAGATGTGTCGGGCCCTTTGGACCAGCAATTGGCGCGACCACAAGGGCAAGTCAGAATTGCTGAACCAGGAGTGTGCGAGGATGCGGAACAGATGAGGGCCTGCTGACAAGCGACTGTTCGTCCCAGACGGGCGTCTCGCATCGGACCTACCAGGAAACGGCCGGTTTTGACAGAGCGTTGACGGATTGTCAGAATGGAGCACAGTGTAATCATACCCGTCCCTGGCAAATGCTACGTCCAAGGTGCCGCCGAATGCCTTGGTTCACGTTGGCGAACCGGTGGAATGGTCCGTCGAGTACCGCTGTTTTGTCATTGATCGCAGGGTCGTCGCGATCAGCCCGTACAGACGGCACGGCAAGATCATTCAAGATCATGCAGATCTGCTCGGGGCAACGCGGTCGGAAACGGATGACGCAGAGCAGTGTGCCCGGTCCGTGCTGGAATCATCGGCCGTTGACTGTCCCCCCGCCTTTGTCCTTGACGTAGGTATCATCGCTGGGCGGGGTTGGGCGGTCGTTGAATTCAACGAATGTTGGGCCTCAGGGATCTACGCGTGCGATCCCCGCCGCGTGCTGGATACGTTGTTGCGGTCCTGTGTTCGTTCAGACAGAATATCGGATGCCGAGCGTCGATGGGATTTCAAGAACCACTACTTCGCCGCTTGTCCATGAGCTGCCCTTTCTGAGAAGACGGCCTGCGGCCGCTTTCTCAGAGAGGGCAGGCAGATATCAAGTTACCCAGAATCGCGATCGCTCATTGAGGAATCGACACAATGAACAGCCAGATTCAATCAGGCGCGCAGGATCGGTCAGGCATGCAGGGCCCGAGGCTGGCAGCCGTGCCGACCGAGCCCTCCACCGAGTGCAACACTCCGGTCTACGCTCTGCCCGCGACGGGAGATCGCAAAGCGGCAGCATTTCTTCAGGCGGCGAGGAACACAAGTTTTGTCTTTTACGGCATGAAACAACTGCTCATGATTGCAGTGCTCGTTGCCTGGCCAGTCGCAGCGGCGGCGGGTGAACGGGATGTCGTCAAACCGCTCATTGGCGACAAGCTGCTTGCGGAAAGGCTCACTCACGAGGAGATGACGGGCGGCGAAATCGACCGGCGGATCATGGACTTGATCTACAAAAACTACATGGTTCTTGACCTCGACCGGGACTGGCTGGACAAGTTCAAGAACCGCACGGACCGCGTAGACACACGCAATGTGTATTACGGGATCGGCAAGGTCCTGGACGCCGGCAGTCTGTTTGCCCAATACACGGGCGACCCGAAAGTCGCCCAGCGAACGCAGTACATCATGGATCAATTGCGGGCCTGCCGCGATCCGGACGGATACCTGGGGTTCTGGAATGTCGAGCCGAACAACTATCAAAACATTGTCAACTGGATTCTGCACGAGCAGGAGTACTTGAATCTGGCCTTGGTGCGGAACTACCGCACGACGGGGAATCCCCAATCCCTGGCCGACGCAAGGGTCATGGCCGACTACATCATGCGGATGTTCCCCGCGAACGATCAGGGGGAGCACACGATTCCCGCTGGAACGTCGATTGCGGGAATCACGGAAGGCTTCGTGGAACTGTATCGTGTGAGCGGCGACAAGAAGTACCTGGACTTTGCCAGGAACCTGCAATACGAGCCGCACTGGTATTACCTGAAACCGTACGAGGCGTGGGAGAAGAACATCTCAGAGGCATACTACCACGTCTACGTGATGCTGTCCCACATGTACCCCGACACGGAGCTGTATCGATTGATCGGCGGCGACGATTACCTCAAGAAGAGCCTGTGGATGAAACAGGAATTGCTCGAACAAGGACGTGGCGGCTTGCTGATTACCGGTTCGACCTCCGAGGGAGAACATTTCACCTACAATCAAAATGGTTCAGGAAGTATCCAGGAGTCCTGCGTGACCGCCTATTTGCTCCGCTGGATCGACAGCCTCATGCGATTGGAAGGCGATATGCGGTATGGGGACATCATGGAACGGACGATCTACAACGCCCTGTTCGGGGCGCAGTCCCCGGACGGTCGCCATATCTGCTACTTCACGCCGTTTGCCGGGAGAAGAGGTTTTCAGAGCGGCGATACCTTCTGCTGCAACGGCAACTTTCGACGCGCGGTTGCCGAACTGCCGCAGAAGGTCTACTACCGCACAGAGGACGGCCGTATCGCCCTGAACCTGTTCACCAGCTCCGACAAGACGTTCGATGTCAACGGCAAGGCCGTGGAAATCAAGGAGGAAACCGAGTATCCGAACTCAGGCGACGTGCGACTGACGTTTGCCTGCCCAGAACCGGTGCAGTTCGGCTTCCGATTCCGCACTCCGCGCTGGGCAGAGGAAATCCAGTGCTCCGTGGGCGATGTGCCGTGCGTCCCAACCAGGTTGGACCTCGGCTACGCGGAAATCGAACGGGTGTGGAAGACCGGCGACAGGCTGACCGTCTCCATGCCGATGAACTGGCGGTTCGTTCGCGGCCGGATGCTGCAGGACGGCCGCGTGGCCCTGATGCGGGGGCCGGTTCTGTTTTCGTTCAGCGAGACTGCGAACGCGGAATTGCTCAAAGAGTGCCCGGCACCGCGGGACTTGGTTCTCGACCCTGCCAGCATCGGCGACCCGATCCCGGACGATTCTGTCCGCCCCAACGGACAGAAGGTTCTGGTCAAGGCCTGGACGAACCCTGATCGCACGGGTGAGCCGGTCGATGTGGTCTTGACCGAGTTCGTCGATCCGAACGGCATCGAGGTGTATTTCAAGATTCCGAATCTCCAAGACGCTCAACCGATTCGTGTGGTCGACGACGAATTGTTCTCGGAACCGCGCCGGTCGGCCAATGGGAAGATTACCATGGCCTGGTACGGCCCGAAGGGCAGTGGGGACTGGAAGGATCTTCTCGCCCCTAAGGGCCAATTGGTTGCCGACCTGGCTGCCGACTACGTGAACCCGCAGGGCAAACAGGATGTGCCTGCCGTGTTTCCCGACCAATCGAAAACCGGTTCCTGGTCGCTGCTGAACGGCAAGAAGGACACTCTCGCGTCTGGCGCGAATGAGGCCGACAGGAAGCAACTGAGCTCAAGCTTTAAGGTGGAGGGCTGCCCGCTTGGATATGCCTACGGTCTGGAAGGAGGCGAGAACCTGGGCTTCTTCGCCGATTACCTGCCGGCGCAGAACATGGAGGAGGGCTGGGGACGGCATTTTTCGAGAGACATGTTCGACCGGATTATTCCGGCGGACCAGCGAAGGCAATTCCTCATCACCCACCCGATCGCCGATGTCGACAGCTACAACCTGATCCGCTGGACTCCCGGCTCGGAGCTTGCCGGCAAGAGCATTGGCATTTCGGGAAAACTGCTGAGCAACCCTGGCGGCAACGGGGTTTCACTCAAGCTTGTGAACTGGAAAGATGAGAAAACACCGGTAGCTCTCGATGTTCTGTATCTGGAGCAAGGACGAAAAGGAACCGGTGCCATCGAATCCGAGTTTGCCGTTCACATCAATCCCGGCGATCTGGGCAAACTGGTCGAGATTGCCATCGGTAACAACGGGAGCTATATCTGCGATGCGACGGCGTTGAGGCTCCGCGTTTACGCGAGCGACGAGCGGTATGAAACGCCGGGAGTGGACGTTACCGAAAAGGTGCAGTCGGTGTTTCAGGGCAGGTTCAGGACCGATCTGGGGAAGTATGCAGACCTGTTCGGCGATCCCGCTCCCGGCCAGGAGAAGACGCTCAAACTCCGAGTACAAGACATGTGTGGCAACATGCGGTATATCGAATTGCCCGAAGATGCGCCAATTCTGCTGCCATGAATTCGCTCGTGGAACTCGTCCATTTTCCGGCCGGACCGCGCACATTCTCGAGTCTATTGCACCTTCGCGGGGGGGTATAGTACGTTTTGGGGCGTGTCTCATCTGCGTCGCTCGCGACGACTTTCGCACAGGTTTGAATCACGAGATGGCAATCTCGGACCTCCAGACGCGGGAAACACTGCAAATCCATGCTTACCGGCGGGATACGTCAAGAAGCGAACCATTGAGATACCATAGTGTAATCAGTGAATTTCGTTGGAAAACGAGGCTCTTATGCATTCTGAAACAGCAAGGTATCTTGCCCTTGGCGATAGCATGAGCATCGACCAATACACCGGTGTTAAAGGTGGCGGCGCTGTCAGCCAGTTTCACGGATGGCTCGGCGACTCGTGGACACTGGATGACAGAACGGCCGACATGTGTCGCATGCGCTATGTTCCGGCCGACGCGCAAGGGGACTTGATTACAATGACAATTGGTGGTAATGACCTGCTTGCAGACCAACAACAGTATATCGCAGAGGGACTCGCCAACTTCTCTGCAGAGCATCTTGCCTTGTTGCAGGCAATTCGTCGGACGAACCCGGATTCACCATTCATCGTGGGCAACATCTATGCTCCCCAGACTCCGCTAACGGAAGACCTCGTTCGAGCCCTTGATACTGCCAACCATGCCATTGCGGCAAATGTGCGTTCCGTAGGTGCACACCTGGCAGATATTCGGGAAACCTTTCGCGGAAATGAACAGGAATACTTGTGCTACGATATCGAGCCCAGTCTGAAAGGAGCGACGGCAATCGCCGACCTGTTCAGACAAGCGGCTCGCAAGGCGGGCATTGTCTAGCCCAGCGAACACCTCGATGAGACGGGTGCTACTGTCCCAGACGGGCGTCTCGCATCGGAGCTGCCAGGACGCGGCCGGTTTTGACACAGCGTAGACGGATTGTCAGAATGGAGCATTCGGAGCGGGTGATCAAGGGGAGGTTTGACGGGGCCCCGCGCTGGTTGTTTGTCCTGGCAGGACAGAGTAGTTTGCTGTCGTCGGATTGCGATGGCACTCGGCAAGAGTAATCAGCGTAGAACAAGAAGTCGTGACTCGCGTCCGTGAAGGGGTCCCATGATTGTCAATCAGTTGTCCTGGGTAATCGGTCTGTGCCTGGTGGCTCTGGTGATTGTGGTCCTCAACGACATGACCAAGCCGAAGGAAACGCAAAGGAAATCAGAGAAGTCTTCCCCCAGATCAGGTGTGGGACAGTTGATCGGCATCCTCGTGGTAGCCCCGGTAATCGTGCTTTGTGTTGCATACGGGCGTGACGTTCCGAGTCTCGGATGGATTTTGCCTCTGGTCTTGGTGGGCGCTGTTCTGCTGGTGCCCGCGTTCCTTCTGCGAAGAGTGATCTGGCTGTACCTGAAGTCCGTTGTGACTGGTCGGCTCCCGCTGGTCATAAGGAGGAACGCGGATGGTGAGTTGGAAACGAGGTGCCCTCGCTGCTCGGCCAGTGTGTCGGTTGTGGAGGGACGAGTAGGGGAAACTGCGTTTGAGTGCCCGTTCTGCGGCGAGAAGGCCTTCTGGACCGCGCAACGGGAGTCATGACGTGGCGGTGTTAGTGAGGTGGGCTTTCAGCCTTCGATGATGGGGAGCCCAACCGCTTGGCTGCTCGATCGTTGTTGTTCTGGCGCTGTCCCGCAAACGGCCCGTTTCCTGAAACAGAGTTCCTGCATGGCATCGGGGCGAGTCGCCCGACGGTACCGCATGAGACACGTCAGAAAGCGGCCCTGTTTTTAACACGAGCCGGTGCCGATAGTCCTCCCTTGATCGGGTGGCAATGGATTGAGAATCGCTGTCGTCGTACGAAACGGGCGGCCTGGGTCACAACGGTGCTGGCACGACAATCATCGACCGTACGTATTGAACCGGAGCGGGCCATCCGGTATTCTGGCAATCGTGAATCACCAGCTCCCGATGATCCTGGCCAGCGCGGCTGCCATAATTGGTTAGTCCCGATCGTTGCGAACGATAGAAACGCGAGGTTGCGATGCCGAATGCCGTGGAATTTGAGCATCTTACCGTTGCCGAGAAGATAGAACTTGTCACGCAGCTATGGGACCAGATTGCGAGGTCTGGTCAGCCGGTCTCGCTACCAGATTCTGTGATCGCTGAGGGTGAGCGCCGAATGGAAGAGATGATCGCCGATCCTTCGCTGGGAATCACCGAAGACGAGATGTGGCAACGGGCGAATGAGCAACGCAAGTAGATTTCATCGGGGCTTTCCACTCGATCTGGCTGCGGCCACAGAATACTATGATAACATCTCGTATCGCTTGGGTGATCGATTTCGTGACAGCGTAGAACAGATGCTGAAAACGATTTGCGAACGCCCGGAGTCGTTCGGCTTTGTTTCCGGACGTCTGCGTGCGGCGATGGTTCGAAGCTTCCCGTATGTGATTCTCTATCGGCTGGTTAACCAGACGATATTCTTTGTCGGATTGTTCCACGCCGCATCGGATCCCAAGTGCTGGTCTGAACGGGACGAGCAATCAGAGACGGCCTGACAACCGCAGGGGCGAAGCCCCGCAGTTGTTCTGCCTCGCCGGCCCGAGGATCGCCAAGTGGAAGGGGGAGTGGCGCGGATTGACCGAGCGTGCGGGGGATCGCGAGTGGTCGAGTGCGCGTGGTACGCCGGAATACGGCCGGGCCGGATCGCGATGGACGAGACGATTCACGGATGAACGACGGATGCGAGGACACGGTTGAGTGGCATGCCCACGGGCCGATGCGGAGGGCGTGGTGAGCACCTGGGGCGCATTAGCCACGACCTTCGATGCCGAGGGCGTGCCGCGCGACCGGTGGAGTTCCCTTTTTGGGTATCGACGGCTCCCTGAGGCACTGGCGAGATGGCAAGTGGCACACGAAAGGTACAAGCGGATGGATCCCGCGTGAGTCATGTCTGGCGAGTGATGTCGCAAGTCGCACCCGGCAGGAGCG
>CAZLWV010000107.1:0-29290 GCA_964563135.1 uncultured Planctomycetaceae bacterium | reverse complement strand
GGACTGGAGAAGATCCAGGTGCGAAGCCCGATGACCTGCGACGCTCCGCTCGGCATTTGTGCGGGCTGCTACGGCATGGATCTCTCCATGGGCCATTCGGTTGAGGAGGGAATGGCCGTGGGGATCATTGCCGCCCAAAGCATCGGCGAGCCGGGAACCCAATTGACGATGCGTACCTTCCATATCGGCGGTACGGCGGCTCGTGCCGTTGAAGAGAGCGAGATCCGCTGCAAGAGGGCCGGTATCGTCAAGTTCGCCCGGCTCAAGGCGGTGCGGAACGACGAAGGACAGCAAGTGGTCCTCGCTCGAAACGGCGAGATCGCCATCGTCGACGAACGAGGCCGCGAGATGGAAAAATTCGACATCCCCGCCGGCGCCTACCTGACCGTCAACGAGGATCAGAGAATCGAAGCCGGAGGGACCCTCTGCCAATGGGACCCGCACGCGATTCCGATCCTCGCCGAAGTCGGCGGCAGGGTCCGTTTTGAGGACATCATCGAGGGTGAAACCGTCCGTCTCGAGAAGGACGTCAGCGGAACCATTCGCCGGTTGATCATGGAGCACAAGGGCGACCTGCACCCGCAGATCGTGCTCGAAGACGCCGACGGCAAAATCCTCGACTTCTACTACATGCCGGAAAAAGCCCACATCGAAGTCGAAGAGGGCCGGCAGATTACCCCGGGTACCCTGCTGGCAAAAACACCCCGTGAAGTCTCCGGTACCCAGGACATCACAGGCGGTCTGCCCCGGGTGACCGAAATCTTCGAGGCTCGAAAACCCAAGGATCCCGCGGTCATCGCCGAGATCGACGGGCGCGTGGAAATCCTGGGAGAGAAGCGACGCGGCAAGCGTACCATCGTCGTCCGCAGCGAAACCGGTATCGAACGAGAACACCTCGTCTCCCACGGCAAACACCTGCGAGTCCATACGGGCGATTTTGTCCGTGCCGGCGAGGCCCTCGTCGACGGACCGCTCGTGCCCCACGACATCCTGCGGATCTCCGGCGAGGAAGCCCTCCAACAGTACCTGGTCCGCGAAATCCAGAACGTCTACCGCAGCCAGCGCGTCGATATCAACGACAAGCACATCGAGATCATCGTCGCCCAGATGCTGCGGAAAGTGCGGATCGAGTCGGGCGGCAATACGGGCCTGCTGGAAGGGAGTGTCATCGACAAGTTCGAGTTCCGCTCCAAGAACGAGGAACTGGTCGGCTGCGTCAAGATCGACGACACCGGTGACACCAAGTTCCAGGAAGGGGACATCGTTCCGGTCGAGATCTTCGAGCAGCAGAACGCCCAGTTCGAGGCCGACGGCGGTGTTCCCGCCAAGGGGTCGAAGCCCGCCTTCGCAACCGCGTCCACCCAGTTGCTCGGCATCACGAAGGCCGCCGTCCAGAGCTGGAGCTTCCTCTCGGCGGCCAGCTTCCAGGAAACGACCAAAGTGCTCACCGAAGCGGCTCTGGCCGGAAAGATCGACAATCTCGTTGGCCTGAAGGAAAACGTCATCCTGGGCCACCTGGTTCCCGCCGGCACCGGTTTCCGCTGGTACCAGGAATCGGAGGTTCGTCTGCGTCCGGAAGCTCTCAGCCAGATCGTTCGGGAGAAGACGGGCGGTCCTGAACCGATCTTCCCGCTGCTGGAAGATGGCGGAAGACCGGGGGAGCCTGCAGGCGGGTTCTCCGGCCCGTCCGGCAAGCCGAGTGAGCTGGATCGGCTCCTGGGCGATGTCGCCCGTCCTTCGGCGGCGATCGATTCCCCCCCCGATTCCTCGGTCGATGCCGATGACATGCTCGACTCGGAAACGGAACAATACCTCTCCCCTCCTGAGGATGAGGACGAGGTAGAGGACGAGGACACGTGGCCCGACCTGGACGGCCACTCGGACATGGATGATTCGGACAACGATTGACCGTAGACATCCGCCTGGAAACGACGATTTTTCGAATTGCGGGCGAAATCTTGGGTCGATCGGCGTTCTCCAACCGATTGCATGCCTTGACAGCCGCCGTGGTTGCGATAGGCTGAGTGATTCCAAACTGACAGGCCTGAACTAGAAGTGCGGAGAGGGCGTCCCTCCTCCGGAGTCTTCCTCCCCTCGGGAGGGGACGAAGCACTCTACCGTTTAAGA
This sequence comes from uncultured Planctomycetaceae bacterium, assembly GCA_964563135.1. GTDB lineage: Bacteria > Planctomycetota > Planctomycetia > Pirellulales > Thermoguttaceae > JAAYAY01. The sequence continues at coordinate 27,163 of CAZLWV010000107.1, read as the reverse complement.
ATTTGAGTTGACACATGCCGACAATCAACCAACTGGTGCGGAAGCGCCGTGTCATGAAGCGGAAGATGAGCAAGTCGCCGGTCCTGGAGCGATGCCCCCAGAAGAGGGGTGTATGTTTGCAGGTCAAGACGATGACCCCCAAGAAGCCAAACTCCGCACTGCGCAAGATCACGCGTGTCCGCCTCTCGAACGGGAAGGAAGTCACCGTCTATATTCCGGGCGAAGGCCACAGCCTGCAGGAGCACTCGATTGTGCTTGTTCGCGGCGGACGCGTTCGCGATCTTCCGGGTGTTCGATATCAGGTGGTTCGAGGGACTCTTGACGCCCTGGGCGTCGAGAATCGCAAGCAAGCGCGCAGCCGGTACGGCGCCAAGAAGAAATAGAAACCCGTCCCGGGACCGCCAGGAAGTCCGGAGTCTCCCGCGGGCGGGAAACCAGTGGACCCGGCGATCGTTTTGGGATCGGCTCCAGAAGCATTCTAATTGGGAACTCATTCGATGGGTCGAATTACAGCCAGCAGAAAGCAACTCAAAGGGGACCCGGTGCACGGTTCTCTTTTGGCCAGCAAGTTCATCAATTGTCTTATGTGGGATGGCAAGAAGAGCACGGCCCAGCGTGTCTTCTACGGCGCGCTCGGCGTGATCAAGAAGAAGATTCCCGATGTCGAGCCGATCGATGTGTTTACCCAGGCCCTGGAAAACGTGAAGCCCAACATCGAGGTCCGGTCGAAGCGTGTTGGCGGTGCGTCCTACCAGGTGCCGATGCAGGTGAACCGGATTCGCCAGCAATCCCTGGCGATCCGCTGGGTCCTGATGGCATTGCGGGAGAAGAAAGGTCGTCCGACGCATTTGAAGCTGGCCGACGAACTGGTCGCCGCCTACAAACGCGAGGGTGCGGCCATGACTCGCCGCGAAAACGTCCACCGCATGGCCGAGGCGAACAAGGCATTTGCCCATTTCGCCTGGTGATGTGGCCCGAGGCACTGACAAGACGTGGGATAGCCCTGCGGGCGTGATTTGGCACGAGCACGAGTCTTGTTAGCGGCTCACGCGAAGTTCGCCGCGCCGGTCCCCAACGTGCGCGGCGTTTCTTTTGCGCGGTTGGCAAGAAACGGAGCGGGGGGCAATCGACCAACATGGCAGTCAAGTTATCACGGTGCCATCACGATGCATCGTAACTTTCCCGGGCAACACTCGGAGAATTTTCCGTCGTGCAATTCCCGGCAACTTCAGCGATGACGCGGGACGAAGGCAATGGCTTGGCAACTGGAACAGCTCCGCAACATTGGGATCATCGCCCATATCGACGCCGGCAAGACAACCGTTACCGAGCGAATGCTCTTCTATGCCCACGCCAGCCACCGGATCGGGCGCGTTGACGATGGAACCACGGTGACCGACTATCTCGCCGAGGAACAGGAACGCGGGATCACAATCGTAGCCGCATGTGTTACCTTTCCCTGGCTGGACAAGCGGATCAACCTGATCGACACCCCCGGGCACGTCGACTTTACCGCCGAGGTGGAACGAAGCCTGCGCGTGCTCGATGGAGCCGTCGTGGTGTTCAGTGCCAGGGAGGGTGTCGAGGCCCAGAGCGAGACCGTGTGGCGGCAGGCCGACAAGTACCGCGTCCCGCGGCTGGCATTCATCAACAAGATGGATCGTGAGGGGGCCGACTTCTACGGGACCCTCTCTGAGATCGAGAAACGTCTGGAGTGCAAGCCGCTGCCCCTCAATATTCCCGTCGGGAGCGGGCCGCCTCATGTGGAGGGCGCATTTCGCGGCATCGTCGATCTTGTCGACATGAAGCTACTCACCTTTCCGGTCGAAAGGGACGGCACCGAAGTCTACGTCGACGACATCCCTGCCGACATGGTCGACGATGCCGAGATGTGGCGGGCCAGCCTGCTCGACGAGTTGTCGCTGTACAGCGACGAGTTGGCGGAACGGCTTCTGGGCGAGGAGGCGGTTTCTCCGCAACTGATTCGAAAGGTCGTCAGAGAGGTCGTGATCCACAATATGGCGGTTCCCGTGTTCTGCGGATCGGCGCTCGACGGAATCGGGATCCAGCCCCTGCTAGACGCGGTGACGCACTTTCTTCCCAGCCCGTCGGACATCCCGCCGGTGGAAGGCACCGATCCGGCCGATCCCGGCAAGAAGCTCCAGCGCAAGCCCGACCCGGAAGAGCCCTTCTGCGGGTTGCTGTTCAAAATCCAGGCTGACCGGCACGGCGACTTGCACTATGTGCGGGTCTATTCCGGACGCCTGAAAGCCAACAGCCGCGTGCTCAATCCGGGAAAGAACCAGAAGGAGAACGTCCCACAGCTCTGGCGGTTGCAGGCGGGCCGCCGCGAACAGATCAGTTCCGTGGAAGCCGGCGACATCGTGGGCATCATCGGCCTCCGACACAGCATCACCGGCGACACGCTGTGCGACACGAAGGAGCCGATCCTGCTGGAGTCGATCGTTTTCCCGGAAACGGTAATCTCGATGGCCATCGAGCCGGAGAGTTCTGAGGACCGCAAGAAGCTGGCAGCCGTCCTCGATATGATGCGCCGCCAGGATCCGACGTTCCGCGCCAAGGAAAGCGAAGAGACCGGGCAGACGCTGATCAGCGGCATGGGCGAGCTGCACCTGGAGTTCATCACGCACCAGTTGCTGCGGGAGCATCGTCTCAATGTCCGCGTCCACAATCCCCGGGTCAGCTACCGCGAGACGATCGAACGATCCGTCGAGGTAACAGGTCATTGCCACAGGACGGTCGGCGGGCAGCGGCTGTTCGCTGAGCTGACCATCGGCATGGAACGCTATGAGAAGGGAGAAAAGCCCGTCACCGTGCTCAGCCGATGCGGCGACCAGTTGCCCGGCGAGTTCCTCGCCGCCGCCATGGAAGTTCTGACCGGCGAGGGGGAAGGGGGCGGCATGTTCGGGTTCCCGCTGATGAACGTCAAGACCACCGTTCTCGGCGGCAGCATTCACGACACCGAAAGCAACGAGACGGCCTTCCGGATGGCCGCGGCCGATGCCTTCCGCAAGGCGCTGACCGAGGCGGGGACGGTGCTGCTGGAACCGATCATGCGACTGGAGGTCACCACGCCGGAGGAGAACCTGGGCGATTTCGTCAGCGACCTTCAACAGCGCCGCGCGGTCATCACCCGAACCCAGACTCGCGGCCGCAATACGGTCATCGATGCCGAGGCGCCGCTGGCCAACCTGTTCGGTTTCGCCAACGCCATGCGCGGCCTCAGCCAGGGGCGAGCGACCTGCTCGATGGAGCCGTTTACCTACAGGCCGGCGCCGCCGGAGATCCTCCAGAGCTTCATGTAGGACGCCCAGTTTGCCATCGGCAGCAGCTGCCCGAACAAGTGTCGGGAGAGAGCCCGAGCGGCCCCAGGAAGCGGCGTTCAGCATTCTCGTCCAGCCGTTCCTGGATCAACTCCCGAATCATGGCCACGAAACGCGGATGGCAGCCCACCACGGCGCCGCGGACCAGGTTGATCCCGATCTCCGCACAAAGCGAGGCAGCCTCGACGTCCAGATCGTAGATCACCTCCATGTGTTCCGACAGGAAACCGATCGGAACAAGAACGACGTCGCTGCAACCCGCCTGACGCAGGCCTTTCAGATGGCAGAGCACATCGGGCTCGAGCCAGGCCTGTGAAGGAGGGCCGCTGCGGCTCTGATACACAAGGTCCCAGTCCGCGTGGCCTGTTCGCTCTGCCACGAGGCGGCATGTATCCCGAAGCTGGGCAACGTAGGCACAGGCATCCGACATGGCCTGGGGCAGGCTATGGGCCGAGAAGACCAGCCTGGCGGCCGCTCGAGCCGCCGGAGCGATCGACTCAAACGCACGGGCGACGCGCTCGGCCATGGGCTCGACGAAGCCGGGATGGTTGTGGAAGAGCCTCAGTTTGTCGATTGCCGGAGCGCCTGGCCCGATCTCGAGCCTGGCCTTTTCGATGTCCTCGAGGTACTGCCGGCAGCCCGAGTAGGAGGCGAAAGCCGACGTCACGAACGCCAGCGCCCGTTGCACGCCGTCATCCGCCATCTGGCGTACCGTATCGGCGAGCAGCGGATGCCAGTTCCGGTTTCCCCAGTAGACGGGGATGTCGATCCCATGCGCCCGCAGTTCCGAGATCAGGGCGGCCAGCAGTGCCCGATTCTGGGCATTGATCGGACTCACCCCGTCGAAAAGATAGTAGTGCTCGGCAACTTCAAGCATCCGTTCTTGTGGAACCTGCTTGCCGCGGAGCACGTTTTCCAGGAAGGGGAGGACATCATCGATTCCTTCGGGCCCGCCGAAGGAAAGCAGGAGCACGGCATCGTAGGGAAGTGGCATTTGCCGAGTGCCCTCGAAGCGCATAAGAAAAGGAAGAGCCCCTCCCGTCGGTTGTGGAGGGCCGCTGCTTCCCATCGACTCACCAGACGCAGGTGTGTCCGCAAATCTGCCGCCGGTGGCGGAGACAGCGGAGCATCGACGCAAAGTCCTCACAGAGTCCACGGAGAGGAAGGCTGGTAATCCGTGGCCTTGTGAACGGCTCGAAGTGACCCCGACGGGATTTGAACCCGTGCTACAGGCTTGAAAGGCCTGTGTCCTGACCGGGCTAGACGACGGGGCCGGAGAATCGGAAACGGTCGATTCTAAACGCTACGCAGGGGCTTGGGAAGGGGTCCCCGATGGTTCAGGGCCGATCGTCCGAAGACGCCGCAGTTCGACAGCGCCAACACGTTCCAGGATCGGGAAGTGGGGCCGACAAGTTCGATATCGGCAAGAAACAACGATCCTCAACCGCCGGATTCAGCGTTGGAGGAGAGGCCCGGCGGAGCCTGCGCTCAAGCAGGAATGGGGGCCTCCCAAGAAAGGGAAACGATTGGGGGGGCGAATCCCAGGATCCGGGTCAGGGTTCGTTGGTCTTCGCGGCGTCCGCCTTCCCTTCGTTGGCGGCCGCTTCGTTGCGACGGATCGCATCGAAGACCTCGCGACGGTGCACCGGTACCTCCTTCGGGGCTTCCACCCCGAGGCGGACCTTGTCTCCTCGGATCTCGACGACGACGATTGTAATGTCATCCGCGATGACAATACTCTCGTTCTTCTTTCGGGATAGTACCAACATCCTATCGTTCCTTGCCCAGGCGGCAGGTCCTCCGAAAAGGGCACTGCACGGGCGTACGTACCGGGACCGCCTTTGTTTCAGCATACGCCGCCAAAAGTGCCAAGTCAAGGAAAGTTCGTGCGTCTGGAGAATTCTGCTTGCTCTCGGTACGGATTTTGCCGCATGGGCAGCCTGAAGGGATTCTGGGTTCCTCAAAATCCCCCCGGCGGATGGTGTTGTGTAGACCCTGAAGATGAGAATCGGTCCCGGGATCCGCTCAATGAGAAGGGGGGGGCTGGGCCGCAAACTGGGCAGCGACAAAGAAGTTGCGTCGGGGGGGATTGAGGTCACCCTATGACTTGATTCACGATCCTTCTATAATCCAATAAGGATGGCGAAAACGATCGCAAACCCCTTTTCGGGTGGCACTGGATCGTTGCTTCACTGTTTCGTCTGAGGGTTCCATGTCAGCAGGCCAAGCTCAGCCGGTCGGTGGATTCGTGGGCTGGTGCCGCAATGTTGTCGTGGCGGTGACCACGGTGGCCAAGGCACTGTACGTGACCATGCGCTACTGGATCCGAACCTACGACCCGGACCGGAGGACGTTCACCGAGAGATACGAGTATCCTGAGCTGCCCGTGACGGTGGCACCCCGCTATCGCGGCTTTCACCGGTTCGATCTGACATCGTGCATAGCCTGCGAGCGTTGCGCCCGCGACTGCCCGGTCGACTGCATCTACATCGGCAAAGAAAAGGTGGAAGGCCGCAAAGGGTTCCGGGTTACATCTTATGTGATTGACTACACAAAATGCATGTTCTGCGGAATGTGTACTGAAAACTGTCCGGTGGACTGCATTTTTATGGGTTCGACCCACGATTTGAGTTGTTACAGTCGTGACGGATGTATCGTTGATTTCGCGAGGTTACCGCTGGAGATTGCGTGGGGGAAGGCAACGTTGAATCCAACGGCTGTCGCCTTGTCAAAACAGATTACCGAGCCGGTCCACCAGGGTCCGAACTAGCGCTCTGTCACAGCTGAGAATTGGGATCGAGACTGCGGAACGACACGGCGATTGTCGCCTGATTCGACGCCATTGATCCCCGAATCGAGCTGTGACGAAGCACTGGTGTGCGGGTGATGCCTGGGCGGAGTCGGGTTTGCTTCCTATGCGGGACAGAGGTATGAAAACGTTCACCATCGAACAGGCAAACGCTGCCTTACCGCTTGTTCGTGCCATTGTTTCCGACCTGGTACACCTTTCTCAGGAGGTGACGGAACGTCGGCAACGAGTGAGCTATCTTCTCAACAACCGGGTGCGGAACGAGAGCGATCCGTACTGGCAGGAACTGGCCGCGATGGAAGCCTCTCTCGACGAGGACGCAATCGAGCTTCGCAGGTATGTCGAGGAACTGCGCCAACTGGGCATCGAGCCCAAAAGCGCGGTCGACGGCGTGGTCGACTTCCCGTCGCGGCTGGACGGTCGCGATATCTACCTGTGCTGGAAGCTGGGGGAGCCGGAGGTGCTCTACTGGCACGAAATCAACGGCGGCTTCCAGGGGCGGCGGCCCCTGACGGCCGAGGCCGGAACGTCGGGCGATTTCTTCTCCGGCGGCGCCTCCACTATCTGTTAGCAGCAGGGCTCACCTCCCCTGTGCGCATGGGCGCCCGTGAAGAGTTTCTCCGGCCCGGTCTGGCCGGGGCTTCTCAGGGCACTGACGATCGCCAGGAGTGCTCGCCGGCGGTCGGGTTGTGTCAGGTCATTCCGGGGCAGAGCGGGGTCTGGCATCCGCAGAGACCTTGGTTTGCAGGGTGAACGGCAACGTTCATTCCAGGCGCAGGTAGTCCAGGGCGAAGTCGGTGTCTGGACCGTAGGCTGGGTCGAACCGCAGCGAGGTGACGATTCCTCGCCAGGTAGGTTGCTCCCGCAGGTCGAGCCGGAATTCGTGCCACTGGTTGTCGCCGGGCAGCTCGAAGTGGACGGCGGTCGCTTCGCTTTGCTGCAGGGTGGCGGTGCCCCAGAACAGTTGGGCATGGGTGGCCCGATCGGCGCGCATCCGAACGGCAAGGTGGTGAACCTGGCTGGTGTCGATGCGAACGGACGGGCCGTAGAGGATGGGGTCGGTGCCGGTAGTATGGCCCGTCAGAGCGCCGCCGGATTGCTGTACGCTGAGGGAAGCGCTGGGTGCCCAGGCCTTCACGTCTTCCTGGGTGTCGAACTCCCATTTGGTGTTTTCGGCGGCAAACTGGATGTCGTAGGGGCCCAGGCCCACGTCGGACGGGATCACGCTTGGCGGATACGGGCCTGGCGGGCAGAAGGCTTTTCGGACGGCTTCGAGATCGCCGAAACCGTACTGGGCGTACGGTTCGATATAGCTGCCCTCGCCCCATTCGTTCCAGGGGCCGAGGCAAACGATCTTCTTGCCGTTCTGGCGGGCGTAGTCCCTGGCCAACTCGCACAGGCGGCCGAACCGTTCAGGGGTGCGCTGGTGGATCACGCGGGCGGCATTGCCATGCCACGGTTCGGAGGCCCAACCGGTGTCGACGATGGGGAAGTACTCCAGGCCGGAAGCGCGCTGGTCGCAGTCCTTCCAGACTTGCGGGCTGGTTCGCACGACCTCCTCGAACGAGAAGTACTGGGTCCCGAGTTCCTGCTCGGCCAACTGGAATCCGTGATAGGAGGTGAAGGCTTCATACCCTTCGGCCTTGAGCTCGCGGCAGCCAGCGGCACTGTTGTGGCTGCTCATGGCCACGAAGTAGATGCCGGGCAGGCCGGCATCGCGGGCCATTTTTTGCGCCAGATCGTAGAGTTCCTTGGCCTTGTCACTTCCCCCCAGGTCGTTGCGGATGTTCTGGGGAGCCCAGATGAACACGGCGGGACGCCCCTCGATGCGGTAGTACTGGTCGGTCTTCAGGTAGTGATCGAGCCAGTACTGGGTCACCTGCCGCCAGTCCTCGAGGCTGTGGGTGCCGGGCTGGTTGTGATTGGCCCACATGATGGCCCACTTGAGATGGTCCTTGTAGCGGGACTTTGCGTAGGCATCGTGGAGCCAGTGCTCCAGTTGGCGGCTTCCCTGCGACCAGTACCAGTCGACCATGAAGAAGGTGAGGCCGTGTTCCACCGCCCACTTGATTTGCCAATCGGCGCATTCAGGATTGCCCTCGTCGTACCAGCCGAGAACCGGCCGGCGCATGGGGAAGTCGAGAATGGGCGTCCAGCGATTGGCAGTTTTCCAGCCGGGAAAGTAGAAGGCTCCGACCTCGAGATCGCCGCGGACCGGCTGCGGTTCGGGGACATAGCCGCCGGCCTTCAGCTGCGGCCGCGGGGTCAGCTCGACAACCGCCTGGGAAGAAACCGCAGGATGCCCGGCCGCCTCGATCCGGACCTTGACGGGAAACATGCCGGGCGAATCGGCCTGGACCTGCCACTGGACGCTCTTGGGCAGATTCAGGGAAATGGGGCTGAAGGCTTGCCGAGAGTCGCCGAGCACCTGCATTCCTTCGGGAACTTCGAGGCAGGCGGCGACATTCTCGGCGGTGGCTCCGCCCGAGTTTTGCAGGGTGCAGATGATCCGCGAGGGCCGGCCGGCGCGGTTCACACCTTCGGCCTTGCCGAAATGGGCGATTTCCAGATCCACGGGACCGCGCAGAGCGTCGGCGATCTCGATCGACTGGATCGCGACATCGGCAGCAGGCGAGTCGGTTGGCTGGAGGCCGACGAGGATCACTTCACCCTGCCACCGGCCGAGTCCTCCCATGTCGATGTTGTAGGTGTGCATGCGGCCATCCGGTTTCAACCGGAAGGTGAGGTCTTCCCAGCCGATCTGTGTGCGATTGACCGCGTAGATCCGGCCCAGCATGCCCGCGGAAACCGCCATGCGAACGGCAACGATCGGCGTCTTCGCGCCGTCGAATCGCAGCGAGGGGCTGAGGAGGATGGGGCATTTGCCTTCCGCCTGAAACCGGAGCTGGCTGCCCGAGCTGCTGATCGGGCCCGTCTCCTGCATCGATTGCCAGGCGGCGAGCGCGTGTGGCGAGAGCCAAGCGGTCTGCGCAGGGGGCGCTGCCGTGGGAATGTCGAGGATACGGATCGACTGGATGGCAAACTCGCCGTCGGTCGGCACGTCGAGCCGCAGACGGACCACCTTGCCTTTGGCATGCCAGAAGGGATAGACACGATAGTCGCGATACTCCTGCCCGCCGACCACGGAAAACGACGCGTGTTTTTCCTGGTCGAAACCTCCAAACTTGCCCTCGAGGGTCTCGGTCCAGAAGACTTCGGCATTGCCCGTCTTTTCGCAGCGCACGCGCACTTCGAGAAACTGGGTGGGCATGGCCTGGATCTCGAAAACGGGCCCGATGAGGATGGGATCCCAGCCGACCGCCTTGCCTCGCAGGGCGCCTTCGTCGACGCGTGCTCCCTCAATGTGGCCGCCGGATGTCCAGCCGAGGAACTGTCCCGGCTGGTTGAAAACCCACTCATGAACGACCTTGGGCGGCTCGGCCAGTGCAGAACCCGCGGCAACGACCAGTATTCCGGCAGCCGCCGAGGCGGCGAAAAAGTGGCGTCGTTTCATGAACAGTATCTCCGTAGCGGTGCGAGGCTTTCGGAACCGGTAACACATCGGCCGGGTGATGTACCCGACAAGGTCGTTTGGCGGGGAAGACGCGGGCCATCGAAAGACGGGTTGGACGCGCTAGTCCGCATTGCGGATCCAGCCCGTCCTGCCCGCCTTCCGACCGGCAAGAGTGGCCGCTTCGATCGGCTGAATACAGGCGTAAAACTTGTCGTATGTTTGCCTTAGGTGCCGTGCAGTGTGGCGGGCTTTGCCGAGGGAACCTACCAGCCAGGATTATTCATGAGCTGAGCAGTCGATCACGCAAGTGACAGCGGCGGTCAGTCCGGGGCTCCCCGCGGCGACAGTGCGATGGAGGTCTGAATGGGGTAGTAGCAGGTGCAGCCGGCGCTGGCCTCGGGAATGAGGACCAGACCGCCGGCCGGCAGGATGTTGATCCAGCACCCGGGACGGGTGACGCTGGTCAGCGGGAGGTACTCGCCGGACTGGATTGAAAACATTCGCGGGGTGACAAAACGGCTGAAGATGCAGGAGGCGGAGGCGGAGAGGGTTCCGCACTTGTCGCTCTTCTGCCATTTCCAGCCGGCGCAGGGCTGGCCGGTACGGAGGTGGCAGGCAAAGCCCGTGTTGTAGACCACCCCGCCCACGATCGCCGAGTGCTGGACCTGTTCGCCGTGGGGGCCTTCGAGGATGTGGTCCGGGACGGGCACCTGAGTCGAGTTCCACAGGGGTTTGCCGCTCGGGGCGTCGAAGGCCCAGAGGTCGTAGCGGCCCCGGGGCTTGTCGCTTCCTTGGACCTTTGCGTTCTTTGTTCCGGTGATCACGAGCGTATCGTCGGCATGGCTCATGAAGACCATATGTTCGAGTTGGGAAAGATCGACGGGGGTTTGCCAGAGGGGCTGGCCGGTTTTGAGATCGAGGGCCACGAGGCGTGCACCCTGGTCGAAAAGCGCGTCGAGCTTGACGCGGCCGTCGGAGACGGCGAAGGTGTGGGGATTGCCGCTCTCGACGAAGTACACGCGACCGGCGCCCGCGGCAAGGGTCGGATTCACAATCACTCCGACGCTGGGGCGGTAGGTCCAGGGCTCGCCGCCGGCGGTCAGATCCTGAGCGAAGAGAATGTGGCTGGTCACGAGGGGCTGATTGTCTCGCCAGATGAGGGTCTGGGTGTCGACATCCTCGATCCGCCAGTTGGCGCCGGGTTTGGTCGTGGAGCCGAGGAGCCGACCGTCGAGCGTGGCCACGTAGCCCCACTCGCCGGGCTTGCCGTCGGAGGCAGGCGGGGCAGTGAAGGTCCGCGCTGTCTTGCCGGTGCGAACCTCGAGGGCCAGGCACTTGTCGGCCGCGGCGACATACAGGAATTGGTCGTCGACGGCCATGGAGCCGCAGTTCTTGAACGCGCCGAGGCGGATCGATTCGGGCAAGTCGCGTTCCCAGAGGATGGTGCCGTTGTAGGCGTCGACGGCGACAAGGTAGTTGTTGCCGGTGATGAACAGACGGCCGTCCTTGCACAGGGGGGCCATATTCTTCTCGTGGCGATCGACCATGCGGCTGGGTCCGGGGCGGCCGAACCACTGGATGTCGACGGGTCCGAACTGAAGCGTATCGCCGCTGCAGGCGGAGTTGCCCGGATCGGCGTAGAAGTGCGTCCACTGGCCGGCGCCCTCCAGTGGGCCCCGCGAGGCTGTGGCGAGCCATGGCAGTGCGGACTGGCTGTCACCGAATGCCAGATTGGGAAACGCCTCGCCTGCCCAAGCCTTCAGCCCGGCCTGCACCTCCTGGACATCGCGCTTGGCCGCGACACTCACAGCCAAGGCTCCTCCGCTGGGACGCAGGAGACGCAGTATTTCGCCGGCGGGCGTGGGAGGTTCCTGACCATGGGAGTCGACCCCGGCGAGGATCAGATCGAAGGAACGACCCTGGTAGGGGAGTTTCTGGAGCGGACCGACTTGAAACGTAATTCGATCGCTCCACGATGCGGGGCTTTTGACCTTGGAGCCACGAAGCTCGGCCGCTTGCTCCTCCTCAGGCAAGACGCAGACAACACTCATCTTCGTACTTGTCAGGATGGCGGGGACCCACATGATGCTCTCCGGTCCCAAGACGAGACAGTAACCCGCGTCAGGTGCAGGCCCATGGTACCAGGTGGTATCGCGATCCCAATCCGAAAGAGCAAATTCTGCCCAATCGGTCTTATCGGTCTTATCGGTCTTATCGGTCTGCAGTGTGACGGCCGGCTCCTTTCCGAAGCAGTAGATCGTTCCGCGATCGGTGCCCACGTAAACACGTTCTTCTGCCGTGGCGAGGGCATAGGCCTTGCCCTCGACCGGGGCCTGCCAGGCCTGCTTGCCCCTTTCTGTGTCGAAGGCCACGACCGTTCCTTCACCCCCGCAGACCACGTGGTTGCCGGCCAGCACCATGCAGTAGGGAGCCGAGCAGGGCACATTCCAGAGCACGGCCGGCTCCTCCGGACCGCGGAGACGGGCGATCCGCTCGGTATCGGCCGGCGTCTTCTCCTTCTTGCCTTCCAGACGCAGCAGCTCGACATAGCGGGCGCGATGGATGGCCTGCAACCGATCCATGTCGACGATATAGGCCCTGTCGCCCTGGGCCACCAGGCGGATACCGGGGGCGGTGATGATCTTCTCGCGTGTTTCCGTGGCGGTGAACTGGAGGCCTCGTTTTTCGCCGCCGGCGTGGACCAGCACATCGTCGACAACGAGGGCGTATGCACCGCCGCCGTCAGGAAAACCAGCCCGTTGCTCCCCGCTGCCGGTGAAGGGGGCCACCTGCTGACCGTCGCCACGCAGATAGATATGCGGCGCGGCGCGTCCGGTGGGAACGAAGAGGCGGTTGGTGGAGGCGAGCAGGTAGCCCTGGGGGGAGATGTCGACCTCGTGTTTCCAGACGGGCGTGCCGGTATCGGCCTGGACAGCGCAGAGCCAGGCTCCCTGGGAGGGGAACAGCCCCGCGGTGAAGTAGGCCGTGCCGGAGTCGACGAGCACGCCGCTGCGGATGGGCCAGAGCGAGATCATCCGCCCATTGCCGGGGAGTCGGCGGTCGGGCTCGACGGGGCGATATTTCCAGACGAGGCTGCCGGTCTCGGCGCTCAGGCAGTAGACGCAGCCATCGTCGGAGCCGAAGTAGACCTTGCCGCCAGCGATCGTCGGGGCCAGGCGGATCGGGCCTTCCGTGCCGTAGCCCCAGAGGAACTTGCCTGTGGCGGCGTCGAGGCAGCGGAGGGCATCGTCTGCCGAGGAGCCGTAGTAGAGGCGACCTTCGGCCACAACCGGCTGAAACGCGCGGTCGAAGGTGACCGTGGGGCTGAGGCCATAGACCTTGCGGTAGACGTCCTGCCTGGCGGGTTCCTCGGGCCAGGCCGGCCTGGGGGCGTGGACCGGCGTGTGGCGCCAGCTTTCGACCAGGGGGAAGTCGAATTGTTCCGTGGAAACGTGGCTGCGGCGCACGTCGCCTCCGGCCGTGGGCCAGTCGGCAGCCCAGGCGACCGGCACGAGAGCCGCCGGGCAGAGAATGGCGTGGACCAGACAGCCAAGGACTCGTGGGGCGGAGCATCTCATGATGGCAGGTACCTCGATTTCGACGACTTTTCCGGAAAGCCCCTTGTCTGGAGCCAGAACCACCGACGATGCGAGTCCGTTTCCGCCGCAATCTCCCACCCGGCGTCAAGACTTCTCGCCCGACGGACAGCGAACAACAGCAGCCTGCCGGCGGACCGCACCGCGGTGGAATCCGGCCCATTATCAGCGATGGCGAGCAAGCTGCCAAGCTTCTTCGGCGGGCCTTGTCCGGCGCAATCGCGAGCAAGCGTGCCATCGTGTTGTGCCATGGGGGCGGTCGATTCTGCGCCGCCTCGAGGCGGAGGCTTTCTCTGCGGGCGAGGCACAGTACGGCGGTGGGGGCAAGCCGGCCACTGAAGGGGGCATGCTTCCATGTCCGACGATTTCGTGCCAGGCGTGGTTCAAGGCCCTCGTGCTCCGATCCAGGTGAGCGGAACAGGAGGCGGGGAGTTGGGCAACAGGGATGGAGAACGGACAGTATCGCTGTGCGACAGGCGGGCAGTTGGGCAGCAGGGCTGGCGTTTTGCCGGTTTCGTGCATCCGGGGGGATTGGTCAACAGGGAAGCGGATCTGCCAAATTCGGGGGCAGTGGTTGGTCATTGGTCATTGGTCATTGGTCATTGGTCAGTGGTCAGTGGTCAGTGGTCGGTGGTTCTTGGTCATTGGTCATTGGTCATTGGTCATTGGTCATTGGTTGTTGGTCATTGGTCGGTGGTCGGTGATCGGTGGTCATTGGTCAGTGGTCATTGGTCAGTGGTCATTGGTTCTTGGTCATTGGTCGGTGGTCATTGGTCATTGGTCATTGGTCATTGGTCATTGGTTGTTTGTCATTGGTTATTGGTCGTTGGTCGGTGGTCGGTGGTCATTGGTCATTGGTCGGTGGTCAGTGGTCATTGGTCATTGGTCATTGGTCAGTGGTCCTTGGTCCTTGGTCCTTGGTCCTTGGTCCTTGGTTATTGGTCCTTGGTTATTGGTTATTGGTTATTGGCCTTGGTCGGTGGTCAGTGGTTGGTGGTCAGTGGTTGGTGGTCATTGGTCATTGGTCATTTGTTGTTGGTCCTTTGTCCTTGGTTTTGGGGCCGATGGAGGTGAGGTAGGCGTTTAGTCTGGGGCCGAGTTCGCTGGTCAGGGACTTGAGTCTGGCGACGAGGGCCGTGTCCAGGAGCTTGCGCCGGAAGGCGAGGCGGAGCCAATGGCGGGCCTCGTACAGGCGTCAGGTCCGGGTTGAGGCTGGATTGGTCCTGAGACATATAGCCGATCCGCACGAACCGGCGGTTGTCTTGGTAACTTCCACGCCCGTATCCTTCGGCGATGTTTGCGCCGATGCTGTCCGCTGCGCGGATCAACTGCTTTCCGAGCGTATCCTGCGCCAACTTCTCCCACCTGCGTACCGCGTGCCACACTTCGTTGGCCAGCTCTTCGGCAAGCAGATACACCCGCAACTTCTCAAACCCGCCACTTCCCATCCCTCACCCGCCCTCTCCGCCCCAGCCAAATGACAAATGACCAATGACAACTACCTCTTCCCCTTCCGCACTTTTTCCGGAGGCTTCCACCCCATCACCTGTTGCGGGCTCATCCCCAGCGTCTTGCTGGCAATACCAGAACAAGAGTGAGAGCAGGATTGCGACTCCAGAACCGTTTACGGACGGAGGCCGGCGACGGTTAGAGTCCCCAGCCTACGGGAACGGTTGGATCGTAGCCGACGACGAGGCTCTTCTGTTTGCAGTAGGCCATGAGCCCTTCCATGCCGAGTTCCACGCCGGTTCCGCTCATCTTGTGCGGGGGGACGGAGATCTGCGGATAGCCGTTGAGCATGGTGTTGATCCAGAGGATGCCGGTATCGAGCGCCCGGGCCACGCGGAGTCCGCGCTGGGCATCGCCGGTCCAGATCGACCCCGACAGCCCGTACTCCACGCGGTTGCTGATCTCGAGCGCCTCGGCTTCCGTTTCGAAAGTCACCACCGAGAGGACGGGGCCAAAAATCTCCTCGTCGTGGACGCACATTCCGGGCTTGACGCCGGTGAGGATCGTGGGCTGGATCCACAATCCGCCGGCCAGCGGGTCGGCCATTTTGAGGGGCCCGCCACCGCAGACGACGTTGCAGCCTTCCTCGCGGGCGATTCGCAGGTAGTCGAGAACCGCGTCGTACTGGGCGCGGGTGATCATGGGGCCGATGAGCGTGTCTTCGTCGCGCGGGTTGCCCACCTTGGCCCGGGCCAGCTTGGCCGCCAGAACCGCAACGAAATCGTCGGCGATGGACGTTTCAACCAGGAGCCGCGAGCAGGAGACGCACAACTGCCCGCAGTTGACAAAAGCGCTCACGAGGGCCGCCTGGGCCGCCCGCTCGAGGTCGGCATCGGCGAAGACCAGGATCGCGTTTTTGCCGCCGCACTCGAGATTCACCTTTTTCATGAGGCCGGTGGCCTGTTTCTGGATGGCCTGGCCGACGGTCGTGGAACCGGTGAACGAGACCTTCTTGACCGCCGGGTGGAGGACCAGATGATGGCCTACCTTGCCGCCGGCACCGAGAACCACATTGACGATGCCCGGCGGCATTCCGGCCTCGGAGCACAGCCGGGCGAAGGCCACCGTGCTCAAAGGGGTCTCGATCGACGGTTTCAGCACGATGGCGTTGCCGGCCGCGATGGCCGGGGCGACTTTCATGGCCGCGTTGACGAGCGGATAGTTCCAGGGGAGGATGCCGGCGACCACGCCATAGGGCTCGTAGAGAGTCAGGGCAAAGCTGCCCCCTTCGGCCGACTTGACCGATCCTTCGATCTTGTCGGCCGCGCCGGCATAGTAGCGGAGGATGGCGGCCGTGAGCGGGATTTCTCCGCCTCGCAGTTGCGAGATTGGCTTGCCCACGTCTGCCAGTTCCAGTTCGATCAGTTCCTCGGCGTGTTTCTCGACGAGGTCGGCGAGCTTCAGCAGGAGCTGGCCGCGGGCCGAGGCGACCGTGGCCTGCCACGCGGGGCTGGCAAAGGCCCGGGCGCTGCTTTCCACCGCCTGGTCGACGGCCGCCGTATCGCAGCATGCCTCCGCCGCCACGGTCTGGCCGGTGGCCGGATCGATCACATAGTACGTTCCCCCTCCGCCGTCCGCCAGTTGGCGGCCATCGATATACGGTCCCACTTGCAGCATCGACATGGCGTCGCTCCTCCTATCGGCCGGTTGCTGGACTGCCCATAGGATATCCGCCTGGAGGGACGACCTCAAGCCGGACGATGCTGGAAAGGACAACGACAGTTGCTCTTCGTTCTGCGGGAAGGGGGCTGTTTGTGGGGGCAGAACCGATCCTGCCGCGGATGCTGCTATTGCCAACCGCCCTCCAGCATCAGGAAGTCGACGGCTGCCTCGATCTGCTTCGTATCGTTGCCGGTAGTGGAGTAGGCTCGGACCGTGGGGAAATTGATCGCTTCATAAAGGGTTCGGGTGCCGTTGCTGCGAGACAGGGTCACTTCGTTGCCGGCCGCGGCCAGATGGTCGTCGCCCGCGGTGTCGTGCAGCTTGGCGACATCGCCGGCATCGCCGTTGGCAGTAACCGTCACCTTGTCGAAGAGGCGGATCGTATACTCGTAGCCGGTTCCGTAGAAAGTGGACTTGTGGGAGCGTCCGCGGTACACATCCTGCTCGCCGGCCTTGCCGAAGAGTCGGGCCGTGTCGTTTCCGTCGGTGGCGTAGGCCACGACGGTCTCGAACCAGCGTGCCGTCACGTCGTGGGTTTCTTCGGTATCGTAAAGCCGGGCCTTCTCGGGGGTCATGATCAGTCGATCGTCGCCTGCCGAGTCGTAGAGCCGGGCCACGTCGGAGCCTCCCTCGGTCGAATAGCCAACGGCCGTCTCAAAGAACTTCGCCCGGCAGTAGTAGTCGGCGCTGAACATCTTCTGGAAATCGGGATAGGCGATGAAGGTGTCGCGGCCTTCGGAGTCGAAGAACCTCGCCGTATCGTTGCCCCCGGCCTTGGCATAGGCGTGGACCACGTCGAAGAATTTGACCCGGTGGTAGAAGCCGCTGCCGTAGAGCTTGGAGACTGCCGGGTCCGCCTTGAAGGTGTCGTCCCCGGCCGAATCGTAGAACGAGGCCGTGTCGGTTCCGCCGTTTCGGGCGTATGCGTGTACCGTCGGGAAGTTGACCACCGTTTGCTCGAAGCCGGTTCCGGAAAGCGTGGTTTCGCCGACGTTGAAGACCGCCGTATCGTCGCCGGCCGAGTCGACGAGGGAGGCCACGTCGTCTCCTGCCACGCCGTCGACGTACGAAGTTTCGATCTGGACGGCGGTCACCGTGTAGGTGTCGCCGACCATGCGGGCCTCGGTCGGGGTGAGATCGGCCGTGTCGACGCGGTACCCGTGAGCGACACCGTGTCGTTGCCATCCAGCCCGTCGAAATAGACCCCGATCGCCCGGGAATCGACAGTTTGCACGACATCGTTGATCCGCACGATCCAGGCGTCGTTGGTTGCTCCCGCGATGAACTCGAAGGTGTCGTCGCCGGCCGTACCGGTGAACCACTGCTCGAGGACGGTCGCTTCGGCGTCGGCGGTGGCCGGGGCGGCCTCACGGTTGCCCACATTGTCGACGGCCACGCTGTAGAACCGATAGGTACTGATTCCCGAACCGCTGTAGAGGGCCGACGTTTCCTGGGTATTGGTCAGCCACCGCGTGTAGGCGGCGCCGTCCTTGGAAACGTAGATATCGTAGCCGGCGATGCCGGAACCGTTGCCTTCTTCATCCGCGCCGCTCCAGGAGACGAGCACGGAGGAAGCGAGTCCCTCGGTGGGCAGGGCGGCCACCTGGCTGGTCGGAGCGCCGGCGTCGATCGTGTTGACGACCTCGTTGGTATCGATCGGGTCGTTGACGTCGAAGACGATTCGGGCCTGGTTGACGATGGTGGTTCCGGCGGCCAGACCGGCGTCGGCGGAAACGGTGAAGGTGAGGAAGCCTTCGCCGCTGTGATTGTCGTCGTTGGGCGGCAGGAACCCGGCCAGCGGGTCTTCGGGGAGCTCGCCGGTGACCGGATCGATCGACCGCATCCGCCAGGTGATCACGCCCGTATCGGCATCGAAAGAGACGGTCACCTCGACCGGGTTGGAATCGGTCGATACGTCGACCTGGGTGGTGTACTCCTGCAATCCGGCAGGCACGTTGATGACCACGTTGTTGAAGCCGATCTGTGCCAGTTCGAAGGTGGACCAGTCGAGCCCGGCGTCGAGGGTATCGGTGACGACGACTTCCTGGGCGGCCAGTTCGGCGGTTTCCATATTCTCGAAGCGGATCGTGTACTCGATGGCGGTGCCCTCGGCTATCCAGCCTTCGGCGCCGTAGCCGATGGTGGCCTTGTCGTTGGGGTCCTTGGAGCCGGCGCCGTTGCCGCTGCCGATTCCGCCTTGGCGGAAATAGCGCTCGGGGGGAGTTCCCACGGTCTCTTCGAGTTCTTCGGGCTTCAAATCGCAGAGCAGCAACGCCATTTCGGCATTGGACGCCGCACGGTTCATGTTCCGCACGGCTTCGTCGTAACCCTGTTTGGCGTCTTCGACCGCCTTGAGACTCGCCGAGGCATCCGTGAAGGTTTGGATCGTGGCCTGGAGCGTACTCAGGATATCGCTGAGAGGGCCGAGGAGGTCCAACGCCTTGCCAAGGCCCGGTATCTTGTCGGCCGCTTTAAGCAGGGTCGATAGAGTGCCGAAGAGACTGGTGATTTCCGACCCCACTTCACTCGCATCGGCCAGCATCTGCCAGTACGACTCGGAACCGTTCCATTTGTTGAACTTTGTCCACTTGTCGATGAACTTGGGGATGTTCATCATCGTCTCGGTAAAGCCGGTGATGATCTGGCCCTCTTGCCACATTCCCATGAGATGCTTGGACTGGGCGAGAAACTGTTCAAGCTCCCACGCGTATTCCGGGCATTCCTTGTACAAGCGGGGCAGTTCCGCCGAGAAATCTTCGATTGCGCCGGTGGCCACATTCGACGCCGAGGCGTAGGCCATGTTGGCAAACATCTTGGCCGCCGCGATTCCCACCAGTCCGATATTGGCCCAAAGCTGTTCCTGGTGGGACTGCCAGAGGTTGCGCCACTCGTCGAACCGCTGATCCTTCACCCATTTCCAGTACATGGCTTCGCGCCACCAATCCAGGGCCAGGGGGCATTTGCCCAGGTTCTCGGGGCGATCGGGCGTCACGTTGTTGTCCACAGGTTCCTGCAGGACGTCGGCCAACACGCTGCGTATCCAGGAAGAGAATCGGTTGTTGAACACCACCGACTCGCTCCAGTCGGTCAAGTAGTCCTGTCCCTCACCGGCCGGATCGACGTGCCACAGTCCAATCAGATCGAATGCGGCCAGGGATTGCCCGCTGGTGAGCGTCAGCTCGCGGGAAGCGAAGGTGTAGCCATTGGCGGTTGCCGCAATCGTATACGTGCCCGCATCCAGGGCGGCGACGGTGTAACTCCCGTCAAGCTCGGAGATCGCGGCGGCCACCTGGATGCCGTCGGTGTTGTAAACGGCAATCTGCCCTGAAAGAGGAGGATCGCCGAAGGCAACGCTCAAGGTGCCGGAGACCGCGGCGGTGGCGGCCGACATCCGGATCGTTTGCGTCACCTCGGCTCCCGCCGTCAAGCTGAAGTTGTCCTCCTTCCACGCCGCGTAGGAAGAGCCCGTCCCGTCGGTCCGCAAGTCGCCAGCGAGCAAGATGTAATCGCCAGGGGGCAAGCTTCCGAAGTCGTACTGCCCCAGATCATCCGTGGTCACCGTGACGCGAATCTCGGGATCGGCCGGGTCGTAGACGACGACCGTGATCCCCCCGAGCGCTACGCGGGTCTGATCGTCCACGACCCAGCCGGAGAGAGTGGCCGCGTCGGCGACGGACACGTCCGCCGATTGCGTGCCCTGGGCGATTGTGACCGAGGAGATGGTCACGCCCTTGTCGGGAATGCTCACCCACAACTGATAGTCGCCCGGCGCGAGGTCCGTCAGCGTGATCGTCCCGGCCTCGTCGATCTCCCGGCCATACAATGTGGAAACGGCTGCGGGAACATCGGTTCGACGAAGGAACAATCCGCCGGTTTGCGAGAGAATCTGGCCGTTGTCGGCGTCTCGGATCGTGACCTCCAGCGACGAGGTACCCACGAGGATTTCGCCGAGCTCGGTCACGGCGTTTTCGGTGACGACGACATTCTCGACTCGCGGCAGGAAGTGGTCGTCCGAGGTGACGACGAGGTCGTAGGTTCCGGGCGCGACCAGCGGGATGGTAAACGCGCCCTCGCCGTCGAGATACATCTGAAACACGGGCTGATCGTCGGCCAACAGCCACACCGTGCCTTCCCGCACGGGCGTTTCCGCATCCGACTGCAAGACGCGACCGGTGATGCGTCCGACCGTCAGATCGAGATTCGCCGTGGCATCCGTCTCCGGTCCGGCAATCGTAATCGACTGGCGATGCGAACCGTCGGCGAGCATCACCTGGTAGGTTCCGGCGGCGAGTCTCGTGAAGAAAAACTCCCCGTCCGCGTCGGTGACATAATTCCATACCTCTTCGTTTGCTTCGTCGACCAGCAAGACGACAACCCCCGCAAACGGCTCCGCCGAGACTGCCTGACGAACCGTGCCGGAAATGCTCGAAGTGGGCGCCAGGGCCACGTCGGCCTGGGACACGCTAGCGGAGGTCAGCGTGACGACCTGCTCAAACAGGGCGTAGCTGGAATGGTCCACGCGGAGCGTGTATGCACCGGCGGCCACGTCTCCCAGTTGATAAGTTCCATCCTCGCCGGTCAGCCCTTGGGCGACGGTGACCTCTCCGTCGAGAAGCGACAGGATGGCATCGGCCACGGGCAGGCCCGACGCCGTGACCGTTCCACTCAGGCTGGAGGAAGGAGCCAGCATGAAGTCGATATTGGCGGTGACAGAGCCATTGCTCACGAGGACATTTGCCTGCTGGGAACGCTCGTGCGAAGCGTCGTCAACGCGGACCGTGTGGGTTCCGGCCACGACATGCTCGAGTTGATAGAACCCGTTGGCGTCGGTCGTCGCCAGACGGCAATATCCATCGGTATGTTCGATCGTGACGGTCACACCTGCGATCGGCTGCCCGTCGGAATCGCTGCGTACGGTGCCGGTGACGGAACCGCCCTCAGTCGTCACGAGCGACCCGATCGCCGTGCGCTGGCCGGCCGTCACCTCGACCGCTGCGACCGTGACCGGAGTGACGGAGAGGCCGCTGAAGAGGACCTGGTAGGTGCCGGAGGGAAGTCCTCTGATCTCGAAGCTGCCGCTTGTCTGAATCGTGCCGAAGTACTGATTGCCGGAGGCATCGACGGCCACGATGGCCGCTTCGCCTTCGGCTGTCAGGTCGACCCCCGCCGGGCACTCGATGCTACCGAAGATCTTGCCGCTTTCCTCGACGATCCAGCTGAGACCATCCACTGTCTCGCCCGCACCGAACTCGACGACGGTTTGCGTCTCGGGCGGAAGGTAACCCTCGAAAACGAAGGTGTATTGGCCGGCCGGGACGTCGAGGAAGAAGACGCGGCCGTCAGCACCTGATTTCGACACGGCGGCGGTCTCTCCCGTGACGTCGTCGATCGCGCGAGCCAGGACTCCGGCCGCCGGGTGCATCTGGTCGCCGACGTAGAGGGTGCCGCTGAGGTTCGTGTGGCGGTCGATGAACGTGCGGAAATGCAAGTAACTGAGATTCTCATGAACATCGTGGCTGCGAACGCCCGCGTATTGTGCCCGGTCCGTGGCGGCATCAGCGAGGGCCGCGACATAGTCGCCGATGGTCGGTCCCGCGTCGGCCACAATCTGATCCCATGCGTCATCCCACTCCGCCGAGGCATCTTCGGGGCGGACGCTATCGCGAGTTTCATCCCAGTTCATTGCAACGTCGATGCTCGTCTCCGCGATCAGCGTGCGAATCGTGTTGCTACCGGCGTTTGCCATCGCGTAGACGGCTACGCGTTCGGTCTGGTTGGGCCGAAGCACGCCCGCCGACCCGGACGAACTGATGGCCAGGAACTGAGTCGTCGTGACGCCGTCGACGAATTCGTCGTCGCAACTCAACTTGAGGAGATTGCCCGTGGTACTTTCGACAATCACCAAGGGCGACGCCAGGTCGGTGTTGCCGACGTTGGTGTACTCGATCCACACGGTGAAAGGGCGTCCCACGCGGACCACAGGCGGCACGATGACCTGCGTTTGCAGGCGTCCCGGATCCGACTCAATCACTTCGAATGCGTCCAGCAGGATCTGTTGTTGCGAATCCTGCGCGACGCGAACGTCATAGGCTCCGGTCTCGAGGCCGGTCAGGTCGAAGGTGGCGTAGGCCAACGTGGAGGACTCCACGCGAACCGAGCTGGCCGAGTGTGTCGTCAGGTCGGAAGCCACGAGAACGGCCGAAAGGTCGGTCCCGAATCGGCTACCCCACATGGGAATCGTGACGGTGCCGTCGTTTCCGCCTTCGGTGACGTCGATCGAATCGAGGGTGAAGACAAGGGCGTCGGCCGAGAGCGTGAAGGTTGCCGATCCGCCGGGAAGCGATTTGGGGAGCAGCGTGATGTAGTACCAGTCGGCTTGCGAGTCGACGATCGCCGCCGTGACATCCGGCTGGTTCCACTGGCTGCTGCGGAAATCGTACGCTTCTTGCGTTGCCAGCCGGCCGCGTTGCACCAGGATTTGGGACGAACCGGACAGGTCGGATCGGTCGAGAGTGAGCAGCACGTCCTCGCCCGGGTTCGGCCGGATCTTGAAGTACTTGGCGTCGGTGATCGCGTCGAACGTGCCGGCGACCGATGCCCCGACAGGGATCTCTTGCACGGTGAGGAGCGTGTTGGCGGGACTTTTCTGCGTGTTGTTGTCCCAGTTCAGCCCTTCGAAGACTTCGCCCCGATAGTTGGCGTGAACCTGCCAGACATAGACACCATCCGAGGCTCCGGGAACTTCGATCGTGGCGCTGAATTGCGCGCTCTCGCCGGGTCCCAAGGTGGCCTGGGAGACGGCTTCACCCGCCTCATGGGTCCGGATCACGCCGTCGGTATCGACGCCCGTAAGTTGGATCGCGTCGTGCCACGGACCGATGGCGGTGCCGGTCCCCAGATTCGTAACGGTCCAGGAAACGGTGACCACCTGGCCGGCGGTCGCATCGACCGGTCCTCGAATCGAGGTTACCACCAGGTCCACGTCGGATTCGGCCGATTCGACGAACTCGAAGGCCCCGATGTCCGGCACCGAGCCGTCATTCATGGCAACGCCCGTGTTGATCGTTCGCGGATCGTCGTAACGGGGCGCCCCCATTTTGTCGGTTGTGGTGGCTGTTGTACCATCGGCCGCATCGATCATGGGCGAGCCGTAGGCCAGGCGGTAGTTGCCCAGCGACGCATTCTTGAACTCGGGATCGACGGACAGGTTGCCGTTGGTGCCGGTGGGATCGTCCATTCCGCTGAAGTTGACTGAGCCGTTGACGGACGACCAGACGTTCGAATAGGCCAGGGTCGGCGCATCGCCCATGTCGTGGAGGATTCCGTATTCGAGGCTGCCGGCCACGATCGTGTTGCGGACGGACATCGTGCCGCCGTGGGCCAAGAGGCCGATGCGGTTGTCGTCGAGGGTGCAATTCGTAACGGTTACGGTCGATCCGGCGTGGGCGGTGATGGCCCGATCGGCCCCGGTGATCACCGTGTTCTCGATGGTGGTCTGGCCGCCCCAGTTGAGCACGCCGTCGAAGTAGGCGTCGCAGATGGTGCTGTTGGTGAGGGTGAGGCTGGCCAGCCCGGTGGTGCGCAGGGCACCGGTAGCGTCCCAACTTCCGGACGTCGTTCCGCCGCCGTACAAGATCGCCACGTGGTCGAGGGTGGCCGTGCCGCCGTCGAGCAGGATCCATCGCCAATCGCCGGCGGACGCCGACGTGGTGTCGCCGTCGCTGTTGGAATCGCCCGCGATGCTGTCGTCGTAGATCGAGGTGAAGGAGATCGGTTCGGCCACGGTTCCCTGAGCGTCAAGCGTGCCCTGGACGATCAGTTCCAGCTTGTTGCCGAACTTGACGACCGCCCCCGGTTCGATAGTCAGGGTCACACCGTTGGGAACGGTTACGTTGCCCACGATGCGATGGAGAAAGGTCCCCAGCCAGATCTCATCGCTGCTGAGTGTGCCGCTGTGTTCGGCGACGGCGTAGCGAAGATCGGTGAAGACTGAGGCAAGAAACTGGCCCGCTCCGCTGGGCGTGACACCATTCCAACTGCCGGGCAGGGCGACACTGTCGCCGCCGTCGAGATTCGTGTCGCCGCCGGCTGAATCGTCGGCCAGGGCGGTAAATACGATTGCGTCCGTCTCGGTCGCCGCACTGGCGTCGAGCGTGGCGCCATCCTGGACCTCAATTGAGGCGCCGGACGTGAACTTGACGACGGCTCCGGCCTCGATGGTGACCGTGACGCTGGCGGCGACGGAGAGTTCTCCCTCTACCACGTGAACCGTGTCGGCGTCCCAGGTTTCGTCGGCTGCAATAGTCTCCGAGTGCCACTGGGCCGCGTTGTTGACGAGGACCTCCCGGGTGAGTTCTTCGATGACGGCGCCATTGCTGCGGAAGACGGCTCGAATGTCGTACCGGCCGTCGCTCACGGCGGTGGTATCCCAGGTGTACGAATCGGCGTAGGGCAGGCCGGTTGCGATCGTGTAGGCATGGGTGTCGCTGGCGGCCAGGAGGGTGACGGTTGTCGTGGAGGGATCGAATCCAAGCCCCAACCAGGCAAGTGTTTCGCTGTCGTGGAACAGGCTGCCACTTTCGTCGAGCCACTGGAAGTGAGGTTCGCTGCTCAGAACGACCTGGCCATTGCTGCCGGTGGCCTGGCTGCCGATGCCACCCGAGGCGGTCAGGTTCGCTTCGGGAACCGTCATAGTGCCCCAGGGATAGACATAGACGGATCCGCCGCCCCCGCCACCTCCGCCGCCGATGGCCTGGCCGCCGCTGGCGGTGATCGTGAGCGTGCCGGACAGGTCCCCCGCGTTGACGACGAGCCGGCCTGCGCCACCGCCGCCGCCGTAGTCGTTGCCAAAACTGCCGCCGTCTGCGGAGATAGCACCGCTGCCGGTGAGGGTATCGGCCGAGACGAAGAGAGAGCCTCCGGCACCGCCGCCGCCGCGTCCGACGGCGTCTTCACCGTCGGCGTTCAGGGTTCCGTCGACGGTCAGGGTTCCGCTGACTTCGAGCCAGATGGCGCCGCCGCCCGCACCACCTTCGGTCGGATTACCGCCACCCGAGCCGAGCGTGGTGGGGTGGACGGCCGAGCCGTACGTTGCCGTTTGCGCCGGAGCTCCAGCCGCACCGTGCCCGCCGGAACCGGCATGTGCACCGCCGGCGTTTCCGTATCCGGCACTACCGCCCCGTGCCGGGCCTCGTGTGGCGACATAGCCCTGCCCGCCGGCAGAGATTGCCGAACCGGCGTCGATCGTCACCGTGGCGGCGTTGATCCGCACGCCCTCGCCCGTCCACTGGCCGTCGACGGTTGCTGTGGTGTTCGTCGCCTGGGCCAGGAGCGTCGAATTGTTGGTGACGTGAATGAACTGGCTTGCCTCGAGCGTCACTCCGCCACCGACGGCAAACACCGCGCCTGGCGCGGAGGTGTCTCCGACTGTAACCCGGCCGAGTTCCAGGTTCGAGTTTTCCTTGTCGTACCGGTATGTCTTGTAGACGAACAGGTCTTTGGCGGGATCGGTCAGATGATTGACCAGATCTGTCACCTGAAAGAAGCCCACGGAGCCATCGCTGCCCGATTGCACTCCCGTGCCGCCGCTGGCGGTTGAGGTGGCATAACCGTTGTAGCCGTCGCCGTCGAGGTAGTAGACGACCACGCGTCCGCCGCCGCCTCCGCCGCCCCGATTGGTGAGGCTGCTTCCGCCGTCGGCGCTGAAGGTGCCGGAGCCGGTCAAGGTTTCGGCGACGACGTAGAGGCTGCCGCCGGAGCCGCCGCCTTCGCCGCGGGTGGTGCCGATGCTCTGGCCGTCGGCGGTGATTTCACCGTCGAGCGTCAGGGTAGCGCTCACGTCGAGATGGATTGCGCCGCCGCCGGCCCCGCCGGTGCCGGCGCCGAGGCCGTCGTAGCCGTTGCCGCCGGAGCCGAGATCGCTGGGCGCGAGCGCATCGCCGTAGGCCGTCGTATTCGGATCACCCCAGGCCCCGTCGCCGCCGATTCCCGCGTGGGTAGCGCCGGTGTTTCCGCCGGACGCGCCAGGTCCCCGTCCCGCACCGTTGTTGCCCCCGAGGTAGCCCTGCGAGTCGGCGGTGATGACGGATCCGGCCTCGACGACGACGTTCTCCGCACAGATGGTCGCGCCTTCGCCAGCCCACTGGCCATCGACCTGCCCGTTCGTGTGGAGGGCTTCCACGACGATCTGCGAGTTTTCGAGCACGCGGATGGTACCCGTGGCGGTCACGGTCGAGCCGCCGCCGATGGTGAGGTTGGCTCCGCTTCGCACGGTGATGTCGCCGAACCGATAGGTTTCGTCGGCGGACAGAACCATGTTCTGATCGACGAAGAGGTTGGGGTATCCGCTGGAAGTGTCGAGGAAGGCCACGGAACCGTTGCTGCCGGATTGCAGGCCGGTGCCGCCGGTGGCCGTCGAGGTGGAATAGCCGCTGAACGCGTCGCCGTCGGTGTAGTAGACGACGACTCGTCCGCCGCCACCTCCGCCGCCTCGATTGGTGAGGCTGCTACCGCCGTCGGCGCTGAAGGCGCCGGCGCCGGCGAGGACCTCGGTGGTCACGTAGATGCTGCCGCCGGAGCCGCCACCTTCACCGCGGGTGGTGCCGATGCTCTGGCCGTTGGCGGTGATCTCGCCGTTGAGGGTGAGGGTGCCGGACACATCGAGGCGGATTGCCCCGCCGCCGGCACCGCCGGTCCCGGCGCCGAGAGCGTCGTAGCCGCCGCCCCCGGA
>CAZLWV010000106.1:27908-29409 GCA_964563135.1 uncultured Planctomycetaceae bacterium | reverse complement strand
CGTTTCAGGTTCTCGGTGAGAACCTGATCCTGAGCGACGATGAGCACTTTCGCCATCGCTTCGTCTTCGAGATCGCCCAGGGGCATTCCATGTTCCTTGAGGAACTTGATCAGATACTCTCGCGGAATGCGACGATCCTGGGAACCGGGAATCCTATAGCCCTTCAGACGTCCCGAGTCGAACCACTTGCTGACGGTGCGCGGGGCCACCTTGCAGATCTTGGCAACCTGACCTGTAGTGAAAACCTTCATTGCAGGCTCTCCGATATCTCACTCGCTAAGTTTCGTAGCGCGATCGGCGCGACTCTGAGTCGCCCGAGGCTTTCAAGCCCCATGCCTGCAGACAAACGGTCGTGTGGCGTTCCTTCGTGTCGGTTGGTGAAACCGACCGACCATCTGCAAACAGCTGGGTCGGGGCCTAACGTTACTCGCTTCCAGTTTTCTGGCTGTGGTTCAGCTCCCTCTGATCCGCGCCGTACTTACCTCATCGGCAACCCTGGCATCCGGAAGTCAGTGAAAATCCGTAAAATAGAGAAGGCATCTTTCGACCACCCTATTGGGAATCACCGGCTTGGGACGCAGAGTGACCGTAACTGTCCCACAACGCTTGGAGAAACCTGCAGAAGAGGCGCATTCGTATCCCAGAGGGCCGACGACCTCGTTAGGCAAAGCCTTTCAGACATGTTCCCCCCTGAACTCCGACTTCCTGCCGTCGGGTTGAGACCACACTCGGCCTATCGGCAGGAGAAGCCATCCGATGATTAGTTTCGATTCAAGTGGGGCATCGACTTTAGAAACTTTCACCGATCGCAACGGTGATGGCAGTGGTGGCGGTCGTATCGAGACCACCGAAATTGCCGGAAATGCGGCCCAGGGCGCAGGGAAGCGACGGATCGAATCCGATGGCTGCGTCGGGGAGGAAGAGTCTGCCGAACAGTCGATCGGGGAAGCCTGGTCCGGCAAACGGGAATCGTAGGAAATAGAGACTCGGGACTGACTCTGCCGATCGCGGGAGCTGCCAAGGTTCGACGAAGAGAACGGCTTTGGGCGGAGAAGGCAAAGGAAGTCCAATTCCCGCCTTCACCGCAGTCCACCGGACCGGCACGGTTGGGCACAAGCCCCGAACCCGCCGCGACCACCGTGGCACATGCCATGCAGCGGGAGGCTCGTTGGAGGCCCGCACGACGCACCTTACCGATCGCTTCGCTGCGGGGCACGTGCCATCTCTATCCGGTCATTGCCTGCGGACGGGCTGCGTGCGGGGTCAGGCAGCTTGCGTCTCGTCTTCGGAAGCCTCGGACGGTTCGTCGATAGCCTCCTCCGCGGGAGGGATGCAGATGTGCCCGTCCTCGCTGACGTCTTCGAAACGCACCGAAACCGGCTTGGAGACCCCTGATTCCTGCATCGTGACGCCGTAGATCGTATCGGCGCAGGTCATCGTCTTCTTGGAGTGGGTGACGATGATGAACTGGGTCATCGAGAGGAAGTCGCGCAGCACGTTG
>CAZLWV010000106.1:20683-27791 GCA_964563135.1 uncultured Planctomycetaceae bacterium | reverse complement strand
GCTGGGACGGCTGCGGAAGAGGGCCAGGAGCAGGGCCACGCAGGTCATGGTCTTCTCACCGCCGCTGAGGAGCGAGATATTGCGGGGCTCCTTGCCCGGAGGGCGGGCGATGATCTCGATGCCGCACTCCAGGATGTCTTCCTCGGCCTCGACGACGATATCGGCCTGGCCGCCGCCAAACACGTCCCGGAAGAGGGAGCGGAAGTGGCCGCGGACCGTTTCGAGCGTCTCGGAGAACAGACGCCGGCTGTCGATATTGATCTTCTCGATG
Organism: uncultured Planctomycetaceae bacterium; assembly: GCA_964563135.1. Classification (GTDB taxonomy): domain Bacteria; phylum Planctomycetota; class Planctomycetia; order Pirellulales; family Thermoguttaceae; genus JAAYAY01. The sequence continues at coordinate 27,520 of CAZLWV010000106.1, read as the reverse complement.
ATCCGCTGCAGCGAGTTCTTGGCCGAGGTGAGGTCCTTGAATTGGGTCGACAGGGTCTCGAATCGGTGCTCGAGCTGTTCCAGCTCTTCGAGGGCTTCGAGATTCACATTGCCGAGGTTGTTGATCTTGCGGCGGAGTTCCTCGATTTCCTTCTGCACCTCCTCGCGCTGATGCTGCTCTTCTTCCGTGGGTTTGTGTTCAAGCTCGGCCAGCTCGATCTGGTAGTCCTCGCGGAGACGATCGGCAAGGGCCGTTCGTTCGAGGCGGACCTCGTTGGCTTTGAGCTGTTCGCCGTGGATTCTCTCCTCGAGCTGCTGGGCCTGCTTGCGGGTGTGCTGCGCCTGGGCTTTCAGGGCGGATCGATCCTGCTGAATGCTCTCGCGGCGCTGCATCAGGGCGAGGGTCTGCCGCTCGAAATCTTCCTTGCGGAGGTACAACTCGGCGACCTCCGACTCGGCCTGCAGGATCCTGCGTCCTGAGAGGCTGAGTTTCTGCAGGCACTGCTGGAGCTGCTGCTGGTTCTCCGCGATCGCCCGCAGCCGTTCTTCCTTGTTTTCGAGGAACTGCTGCATCGAGACGCGGAGATTGCGCAGGTGTTCTTCGCTCTTGGCAAGCGAGACCTTGATCTCCGTGGTGTCACGGCTGCGAACGGCCCGGTCCGCCTCCAGCAGGGGGATCTGTTCGCCCAGGGCGGACAGGTGGTTCTCCGTCTCGGCCACCTCGTCCTCGGCCTGCCGCAGTTGGAGCCGACACTTCTCCAGCGACTCCTGGGCCTCGTCGTGGCCCCGGGACACCGTCTCCTGCTCCTGGCGGGTATCTTCGAGCTGCCGTTGGATCTGCCGCAGACGTTCGTGGTTGGCGGTGATCTCGTGCCGGTGTTCGACGACGTCGGCCTCGGCCACGCGCCGGCGCTCGGCCAGATCGGCTGTCTTCCGCCGCTGGTCGGCAATCTGCGATTCGACCGTAGCGGTGAAGGCCTCGGCGTCGGCGATTTCGCCGTCGAGTTGCTCGACCTGCTGTTTGAGGGCGCGGAGTTCGCTCCGACGGGAAATCTGGCCGGCGGCGCCGTGCCGCGGGCCGACCATCAACGAACCGTCGGGGGTAAGGGCCTCTCCCTTGAGGGTCACAAACCCGGTACCGGGTCCTGCCGCCTGGGCGAGCGCGACGGCGTCGGAGAGCTTTTCGACGATCCAGATGTGACTGAGAAGGCGGCGTGCGAGGGGGCGATACTCGGCCGAGGTCTGGACGAAACGGTCGGCCCGGCCCAGCACGCCGGCCCGCCGCTCCAGGTCCAGCGTTTCCGGGGGCGACGCCAGTTCCGCGTCGTCGAGCCACAGGAATCCCACTCGGCCGGAGAACTGGGCGGCCTCGGATTGGAGGTAGGCCAGCAGGTCGCGGCCACCGGCGACGGCCACATGCTGGGCCTTCTCGCCGAGGGCGACTTCCACCAGATGCGCCGCCTCGACGCTCACATCGAACAGATCGGCCACCAGGCCCCGCACGTGGCAGAAGGGGCCGTCAGTGGCCTCGCGAGTCTTCTGCAGGACTTCTTTGACACCGGGGCTGAGCCCCTCGTGACGCCGGACGAGTTCGTCGAGAACCGACGCCCGTTCCGCAACGGCACTTCGGCGCTGCCGCAGGCGGATCAGGTCGGATCGCCGGCCTTCCAGTTCGTTGCGCAACTGGTCCACACGGGCCTCGGCCGTGGCAAGCTTCTCATGCCATTGGGCGGCGATGGTTTCCAGTTCCAGCCGGCGGCGTTCGAGGGCGGCCGATTCCGCACCCAGACGTTCCAGGTGCTCCCCGAGTTCGGACAGACGCCGGTTGCAGCGAAGCTGCGACTCCGCGGTGGCAACAACACGGCTTTCCAGGCCGCTGATCTGGTTGCCCAGGACTGCCGTGGCGCGCATCTTTTCCATCAAGACCGTGCGGCACTGTTGCGACTGGCTGCGGACCTGGTCGAGACGCGCGGTCAGCTCCGTGAGGACGCGTTCTCCTTCGGCAAAAGCCCGGGCAACCTGCCGGTGCTGCTGCTGGGCCTGGTCAACCTGGATACCGGTCTCGCGGAGCTGCTGCTCCAGATCTCCCGCCCGGTGGCTCATGGCGGCCGCCTGCTTGCGCTGCTGGAGCAGCTCAGTCTCCAGGTCGCTGCATCGTTCACGCTCGTGTTCGATGGTCGATTCGTGGGCGGCGATCCGCTCGCGGTTGGCACTGATTCTCGCCTCGGCGGCCCGGATCTCCTCGTGAATCTCGCCGGCGCACGTTTCGGCCTCAAGAAGGCGTGCCTCGGTGGACTCGGCTTCCGCGACGGCTGTCTGGCGCTGCTCGCCGAGACCGGCAATCTGCTGTTCGAAGCGATCGAGCTTCTCGGTCAGGCGACGCCAGTCGACCAGTCCGACCTGGGTGCGCAGCTCCTGCAGCCGGCTGGTATGCTCGCGGTAGCGCCGCGCCTTGCCCGCCTGGGCGCGAACGCTTCGCAACCGGTTGTCAACCTCGTCCACAATGTCGGAGAGCCTGAGCAGGTTCTGCTCAACCCGGTCGAGGCGGCGGAGGGCTTCGACCTTCTTGGCCTTGAAACGGCTGATGCCGGCCGCCTCCTCGAAGATCATGCGGCGGTCCTTGGCCGAAGCCTGCAGCAGCACATCGACCTTACCTTGCTCGATGATGCTGTAGGCTTGCGTCCCCATACCGGTGCCCGAGAGAAGATCGCGAATATCGCGCAACCGGCACGGCTGGCGGTTGATCAGGTATTCCCCTTCTCCGCTGCGGTAGATGCGGCGGGTGATGTGGACTTCGGGCGTATCGACATCCAGTAGCTGCGTCGAATTGTCGAACGTGAGCGTGATCTCGGCCGAGTTCATCGGCCGTCGCGTTCCCGACCCGTTGAAGATGACGTCGGCCATCTCCTTGCCGCGAAGACTCTTGACACTCTGCTCTCCAAGGACCCACTTGACGGCGTCGACGATATTGGACTTTCCGGACCCGTTGGGGCCGACGACCGCGGTGACGCCCGGCGGGAACTCGAACCGGGTCTTGCCGGCAAAGCTCTTGAATCCGAATAACTCGAGGGCTTTGAGCATGGTCGACGGAAGCCGGTGCCAAGGTCTTGGTATCTATTCAGCCATCTGAAACAGCAGGACTCTCGGTCGGAAGGCGAGCCGATCCGGCCTGACCCGTCAAGCCACTGCGGACACTGGGGCGCTTCTTCGACGGGCCGCGTTCTGCCCGCCTGCCGACCTGACCGGCTACTTCGTCTGGCTGAATCACTACGGTTTTCACAACAGCACGGGTTCCCTTCCCCGGCCGCCGGTCGACCGAGAAAGGGAACCCGTGCTCATACGCCCGCCAGGGCTCTCCGGCAAGAACGCATGGCCGAAGCGTCCCGGCGCTGCCGCACCAGGGTGCGATCAGGAGCGGTGGGAACCTAGTATTTTAGCAAAAACGGAGCCTGACGGTTCCGATTTTTCGCTGGATTCGTCCGATTCGGCTTTCGCGGCGTCTTGACTGGGAGGGGTCGCCTCCCGTTGCGGCTGGCCGCCGGTGAAGAGATCGGGCAGGGGGCTATTGGCACGGAGCTGGGGGGCCCCGCTGTCTTCCTCCGAGTTCGGCTCGCGATCGTAAGTCCTTCCTGCCTCAGGCAGTGCGTCGACCTCGAGGCGGCCGGCGAGCGATCCGGTCGCCTTGGCCTCCTGGAGCGCCTGGACAACATCCGGGTAACCACCCCCCAAATCTACTATCGCTCCAATGACCTCCTCGATTCGCGGCGAAACGGTTCGCCGCTGGTCGGGCTCGCCCACGGTGTACTTGGCCAGGATGACCTGCCCCTCGGGGGAACTGTTGATCATGATTTCGTTGCCGGCGTCGATGCTGAGCGGCAGGTTGAGCAACTGGTTCTGGCCGAAGAGAACGATTTCCGGACGCCGGCTGCGGGCAACGTGGACCATCGGTGTCCCCGAAGTGGGCAGCACATGGAGGGTGAACTGATTCTTCATGTTTTGACCCCGGACGACCGGATCGGGACTGCGCCGTGCCGTGAGCGCCCGGAAGGCACCGTAGCGGGTTTCGACGCTCGCAGAGTCAAGCAGAGCGTGGAGCTGGTCCTGGGAATCGTAGTCTTCCATGGCGCTGAGAGCGGCCAGGGCGAAGACGCGGAAGGCGGGTTCCTTGGCGGCAGCCTGCGCCAGCGCCTCGGCCACCCCGCTCTGGTCGAGATAGGCGAGCGCCTCGGCGGAGTAGAACCGCACCTCCGGATCGCTGGAATTGAGGCCCTTGCGGAGGGTTTCGACACCCCGGTTGCCGATGGCCTCCAATTGCAGGGCCGCCCGTGACGAGGAGATCGGATCCAGCAGTTGCTTCTCCAACACGACCAGGCGCTGCGAGAGTTCCCGTTCCGTTTCCCGCATGGGGAGGCTGCGGATGACCCGCAGGTAACGATCGACGTTGTCGAAGTAGCGAGGGTGCATGAGCAGTTCGATGGTCTCGTCGGTCTTCGCCTTGGCGACGCCGACCTTGTTGCCACCGTCGAAGATGTGGAAGCGGCGATTGATGACGTCTTGGATGCGAGCGCTGTTGCGAACCGATTGATCTTCGGGTTTGAGAACGAGCATGAGCGGCCGCGACTGGTGGGCAAACCCGCCGCTGAGAATCCGACCGCGGCACTGGAGCACCTTGTTGGCCTCGGAACCGGTAGCAGGATCGACGAGAATGTCGCCCTTGCCGGTGGCCAGGATATGGCCGCCGTGAATGCGGTTGTCGGGCATGAGAGCCATCTGTTTCAGTTCGGTGGTCCAGAGCGTCCCGCCGCGGAGGCTGGTGGTCTCGCTGCGGTCCATCGTGCGGACTTCGAGGTCGAACCGGTCACCTTTCTGGATTCCGGGACGCAGCGCGCCGCGGACCATCACGATCGTGGTGCTCGGCGAGGCGAGGAGAGCATTGGGCGATTCGACGCCCCGCCGCTGCATTTCCTGCAGGATGAGCGATCGCTGCGGAGAGGGTTCCGGATCGCACCCGGTGTCTTTCAGCCCACTGACGAACCCGACGGCCTCAACGACGATGGAATGGGTGCCGTAGGGAACCGCCAGGTCGCCGACCAGCCGGGTCGAAGGTGTAGGCGATTCGTCGGTATCGGGGCTCTGCGAACGGACCGAGAGCGGGTTCCAGACGGAGCATCCACCAAGGAATAAGACAGCGCTTAACCCGAACGCCCAAACGGTTTTCATCGGTCACCAGGCTCCATCGCAAATGCCGCTGGTCCATCCCCGGCCATTTGGCGGCGTCGGGAAGAAGGCTCCTGCCCGAATGCTGCGCAGGGCGACCGCCGGCTGGGAGAGCTGTCGCGGGGGGGACAATAGGTATTTGCGGACGGGCGGTCAAGGGGAGATTGATGGGGATAGGCTGGCAACCTTGCCTATCGCCCTGGGCATCCAGGAAGGATAGGTGAATTGCATTGCCTGGGCTTCAGCTCGGCCAGGTCAAGAACCGAGGCACGGCCAGGGGTCGGTGGCTTTGCCAGCAGCTCTTCCGAGGCTGGGCTTGAAGAGAAGCCGGGGCGACCGGCAGAACCCCGGATTCTCCGCCCCACGGGAAGCCGCCAGAGCCGGACTGTTCATGAGGTGAGGGGCCAATCGCGCAAGTGATGGCTGCGGATGCACTTAGGGATGACTCAGAAATAACTTCGCCACTACCCCTCTCCCCTTGTGGGAGAGGGCAGGGTGAGGGGGCAGAAGAACTGGAAGTCATTTCTGAGTCATCCCTTAACACGGGTCGATGGCTCCCGGCAAGGGCGGAGTTCCAGATCTCGAATCGAGGAGTGTTACGGGGGATCGTAGCCCCCCGGGTGCCAGGGATGGCAGCGGAGAATCCGGCAGACTCCTTTCCAGGCTCCGAGGAAAGGGCCGTACTTGGCAACGGCCTGGATGAAGTATTGGCTGCACGTTGGGTGATAGCGGCAGTGGGGTCCGATCAACGGACTGATCAGTCTCTGATAGATTCGTACTAAGCCGATGAGAACACCGCTGAGGATTCGACCTGGGAGGCGGATTGCCGATCGAAGGGCGTTCATCGGGAGGCCGCACTGGAGCGGGGATTTTGAGGTACATCCGCCAGACGACGGGCCGCACGGCGAGCCGAGGTGCACAGCGAAGCTTCCACCTGGCAAAGTGGAGGGGGCGCGCCCTGCTTGGGAATCACGACGAGATCTACCGCTTGAGGCAGCCGGGCGATATTGAGGCGAAAGGCTTCGCGGATCAAGCGTTTCCAGCGATTGCGGATCACTGCACCACCGACCTTGCGGGAAACGGAGAGCCCCAGTCGCGGATGGCTGAACTGGTTCTCGCAGGCGTAAATGAGAAGGAACCTGTCCGATGCCCTCGCCTTGCGGTCATAAACGGCGCGAAACTCCGCCGATCTCAAGATGCGGTATTGCCGCAAGAACCGCTGTGTTCTGCGGGAATCGCCTACCATTGCAGCTTGACTCTGGGATTCTCGCCTCCCTGCTGTGCCAACCGTTCGAACACGGAGCGAGCCGCGTCGTCCAGTTTCTTGGGCATGATGATCTGGACTTCCGCAATGAGATCGCCCGGCCCGTCTTTGGTCACCACGCCATGGGATTTGACCCGGAGTTTCGCTCCACCCGAGGTGCAGGGCGGGATCTTGAGGGTCACGATCCCCTTGGGAGTCGGAATGTCCACTTTGGCGCCGAGGGCGGCCTCGGCGAGGTCGGGTTCAGGCGACGCCCGCTCGCCCGCCGCCCGCCAGGGCAGCCAGGCAAAGCGGTTGCGGCGCTTGATGGCGTTCAGTGCCACGTTGGTGGCCACGCGGTAAAGCCACGCCCGCCGG
>CAZLWV010000106.1:0-20673 GCA_964563135.1 uncultured Planctomycetaceae bacterium | reverse complement strand
GAGATGCTTGCCGTGGCGCCGGAAATACGGGTGCGAGGCAACATGGACCGTCAGCAGCAGGTCGCCAGCCGGACCGCCACGAGGGGCCGGTTCGCCCTGGCCTCGGAGGCGGATCTTCTTGCCGTCATCGATGCCCGGAGGGATTTTTACGGAAATGGTCTCGTTCTGACCTGTTGCGCGGGCCACGGAGAGCTGCACCTCGCCCCCCAGGATCGCCGTGGTGAAGGGGACCGTGATCTCATGCCGAAGATCAGCCCCCCGGCGGCGAGCCCCCCCCTGCGCCTTTCGCCCGCGAGCTGCCCCTTGCGTGAACTGGCTGAAGATATCCTCGAATCCCCCGGCACCCCCACCCGTGCCGAATCGGTCGCCGAAGAACTGGCTGAAATCGACGTCCTCGAACGAGAAGCCTCCTCCCGGACCGGCGGACCATGCCCCTCCAGGTCGGGGGCCTCCTCCGGCTGTTTCAAAGGAACTGCCGTAGCGATCGTACATCTCCCGCTTCTGCTGATCGCCGAGGACGTCGTAGGCCGCTTGCACCTGCTGAAACTTCTGTTTCGCCGTCTTGTCCTCCGGGTTGAGGTCGGGGTGGTACTTTCGCGCAAGATTTCGGTAAGCCTTATTGATCTCCTCCTGGGAAGCGTTCCGATCCACCCCCAGCACTTTGTAGTAGTCCTTGCCCATCTGCTGTGTCTCAATAATCCCTTTCCGGCCGTTGCTCTCCCGGCCATTGTAGGAGCGCAACGGGCAACCCAGCAAGGCGTTCGGGATCAGGATGCTAGACTTGATCGGGTGCCCCCCAACACGGGGCCAGCCCTCGACGACCGCGGTGCCCAACAGGAAACGGAATCGTGCGGGCCGGATCGGAAGCACCGGGAGGCCGGCCGAAATGGCCGAGTTGCCCGGCCGGACAGGGACGAAGCCTGCGTGCCTGCCGGAATGCCAGCACCGGGCAGGCAGACTGGAACCGGAAGACGAATGCCACATCCAGCCAGAATGATTGCGGCCAGTTTCGTGCAGAGCGTGGTCTGGTTGCTGCTGATGGCTCTTTGGGTCAGCAGCGATGCCAGCTCCTCCTGGGCTGCTGATGGGACGGTGCAGATGACCGTGGTCGATAAGGCCACGGGAGCCCCCCTCCCCTGCCGCATGCACCTGCGGCAGGGACAAGAGAACGGGAAGCCCCGCAAGATACCCGGACTGCCGTTCTGGCATGATCACGTCGTGTTCTCAGGGCAGATCACCCTCGAACTGCCGCGCGGTCACTACTTCTTCACGGTCGAACACGGCCCGGAGTACACGTGGAATACCGGACACTTCGACATCGAGAAGAACTCGCAGGGATCCAAGACCATCGAACTCCTGCGTGGGGTCGACATGGCCGCCCAGGGTTGGTTTGCGGGGGATCTGGACATTCGCCGTCCCCTCGACGAAATAGGCCTGCTGATGAAGGCCGAGGAACTCCACGTGGCCCAGGTCCTGGCCTGGGACGGGCGCGACGGAGAACTGGTAAAAGGTGCGTCTGAGGAATCGACACTATCTCTGGGCGACCATTTTGTCTGCCAGTTGGCCGCCGGCCAGATCCGCCATCCCGGCGCAACGCTCGCCGTCTACGGTTTGCGCGAACCGCCGCGTCTGCCTTCCGGCAGCGGCGAGTTGCCGGCACTCAGCGACATCACCGCCATCCTCCGCCAGCAACCGGAAGCATGGATCGATCTGACGCACCCCGCCTCCTGGGACCTGCCGCTGTTGGTCGCCCACGGGGGGCTGGATTCGCTTCGTGTCGTTCACCAGGGGTTCTGCCGCGACGAGGTCCAGGACTTGGAGACCGGCCTGAAGCCGCGCGACCGATTGCGATACCCGGACGCCGACGGCGCTATGCGTTGGGCGCAGGACATCTATTTCCATCTGCTCAACTGCGGTCTGCGGATTCCGCCGACGGCAGCGAGTCTGTCCGGCTTGGCGCCCAATCCGGTCGGCTACAACCGCGTTTACGTATTTCTCGAGGGGCCGTTCACGGCCGAAGCCTGGTGGGCGGGTTTGCGGGCAGGGCAGGCCACGGCTGGAAACGGGCCGCTTTTCCAGCCGTGGGTGGATGGGCAGCGCCCCGGCCATGTGTTCTGTTCTGCCGAAGGAACCGCCCTCGAACTGCAGCCGGTGCTCTCCCTTTCTTATCGCGGGCAGGAGGCGATCCGGTATCTGGAGGTGGTCCGCAACGGGCAGGTCGCCTACACCCTGAAGCTCGAAGACTACATCGAGCGCCAAGGCAGACTCCTCCCTTTGAAGTTCGAAGAGAGTGGCTGGTTCCTGATCCGTGCGGTCAGCGAGGTTCAGCACACCTGCCGTTTCACGATGACCGCGCCGTACTACGTCGAGATCGGTGGCAAGCGGCGGGTGAGCCGGCAGTCGGCGCAATTCTTTCTCGACTGGGTCTACGAGCGCGCCCGTCAGATCCGGCTCGCCGATCCGGAGCAACAGGGCCAGGTGATCGCAGCCCACCGCCAGGCGCGCGACTTCTGGCAAAAAATGGTCGACCAGGCCAATGCGGAATGACCGTTGGAGCGGAGACAGCACACGCGGTCCAAGAGAGGGGTTCTGCCGAGAAAACGCCTGCCTACCGACGGTCCCTCCCGGCCGGTATAGTGGGGAATGCGGATTCTCATGTCCTATCCCATGCCGTTTTCTGCTCCTGGATCCCATGTCTGCTGTCAACTGGCGAGAGCTGTACCCCTTTGATTCGCACTACGCCAACGTGTCGGGGCGGCGGATGCACTACCTGGACGAGGGGAGCGGACCGACGCTGCTCATGGTACACGGCAACCCCACATGGTCGTTCTACTGGCGGAATCTGGTGACGGCATTTCGCGGTCGCTATCGGGTGATCGTGCCGGACCACATCGGGTGCGGGCTTTCTGAGATGCCCGCGGCGGGAGAGTACGATTTCCGCCTGGCCAGCCGGATGGCAGACCTCCAGTCCCTTGTTGAGCAGTTGGAACTGGAGGAGGTGACGTTGCTGGGTCACGACTGGGGGGGCGCGATCGGGATGGGAACGGCCTCGAGGATGCCGGAACGATTTCGTCGCTTCGTGCTGTTCAACACGGCTGCGTTTCGAGGGGGGCGCTGCCCGCTGCGGATTCGCCTCTGCCGGATCCCATGGTTGGGCGAGCTGGGCGTTCAGGGATTGAACCTGTTCGCCGGAGCGGCGGTCAGGATGGCCGTCTGCCGGCACGAGCGGATGACGCCGCAGGTGCGGGGCGGGCTTCTGGCTCCCTATGACTCCTGGGCCCATCGGCTTGCGGTCCACCGATTCGTCGTGGACATTCCGCTTTCGACGTCCCATCCCACTTATGCGACACTCTGCCAGATCGAGGACGGCCTGGTGCAGTTCCGCAGCCATCCCGTCTGCCTGATCTGGGGAATGCGCGACTGGTGTTTCACGCCGGACTACCTGGAGAGATTCCTCGATTTCTTTCCCGACGCTGCCGTCCACCGGCTGGACCAGGCGGGACACTACGTGGTTGAGGATGCATACGAGGAGATCGTCCCCCTGGTCGACGAATTCCTCGCACGCAGCGGGGCGTGAACGCAGAATCTGTCCCAATTCGAAGGTGGTAACGCCGCACGCGCGCTCGACCGGGAAATCGGCGATCCGACGCAGACGACCATGACAGGAACCAAGACATGACCGAGCAGTACCGCGTCCGCGTTGGCGATGATTCCACGGTTTTCGCCGCCGCGCACTTCATCACCAGCGAACGCGACGTATGCGAGGCGCTCCACGGGCACAATTTCGCCGCGGCAGTCACAGTCGAAGGTCCTCTCAACCGGAGCCACTACGTGGTCGATTTCGTTGCGATGAAGAAACTGGTGGGCGAGCTGCTGGCGCATGTGGACCACCGCGTGCTCCTGCCGATGGAGCACGATCAGATCCGTATCGACGTGCAAGGTGATGAGGTCGAGGTCCGGTTTCCCGGGCGGCGGTGGGTCTTTCCACGGAGCGAATGCGCCCTGTTGCCCCTGGCCAACACGACCGTCGAACTGCTGGCTCGCCATCTGGCCCAAAGCCTTCTCGATCGGCTGGCGGAGCGCATGGATGTGCAGGGATTCCGGGTGACGGTGGAGGTGGAGGAATCGCCTGGCTGGTCGGCGGCGTGCTCCCTGTCGACCGGAAGCGGAAAATGTGCCGGCCGCTGACAATCAGCCAAGAAGGCTCCTCCTCCCCTTCTGGCCGACACTCTGATCGGCAGATCCGGAAGAACCGGTCTACCCCCGGCAGCCGCTACCCCGAGGGAGGAATATGACGGTTGTGCGCAGACGATATGTTCCGGAGGGTTTGACGTACGTCTGCCGGAACCTACTCTTTGGCTAGATATTCCCCCGCGGGACAGAATGCGATCGATAAGGTTGCGGAATGGGGGTCGCAGCTTCTTCCTTCCGGGAAGCGAGTGCCGATGCCAATCGCGTTGCCGAGAGCCGCGCGCAAGGAAAACGAGATACTGACGAGTCCAAGGATGACCACCATGCAAGTGGAATACATCAACCCCTTCATCGCCGCCCTGAAGAACACCTTCCGGACGATGCTCTCGTGCGAAGCACGGCGGGGCCAGGTGGCCATCAAACAGGACTCCCGGGCAGCCCACGAGGTGAGCGGCGTCATCGGGTTGTCGGGAAAGGCCGTGGGAACGGTCGTGGTAAGCTTTTCAGCCCAGGTCGCGATCAAGGCCGCATCCACGATGCTGATGGCAGAAGCCACCAGGGTAGATGACGAGGTTCTCGACGCGGTCGGGGAGCTGACCAACATGGTGGCGGGAGCAGCCAAAGCGGAACTGGAAGAGTACAATCTGGCGGTCAGCCTCCCCAACGTGATCACCGGACCGGCCCACGAGGTCCACTTCCCCTCGGAAGTCACGCCGATCGCCATCGCGTTCGATACCGACTGGGGGCCGCTCTCCCTGGAGGTGGGTCTGAAGGCCCTTGAGTCGGAAGTCAGCGTCTGAGTCCGACAGCGGGAAGTCTCTGTCACCGGTAAACCGACACCTCTGGCCACCCGTGGGGGCCAAGCCCGCGTCAATCCAGGCAATCTGCGACACCTAGAGAAGACAGCGCCGAGAATTCTGGTGTTTCCTCGGAGGCGCTTTCTTCAGTAATCTGATCCCGCATCCATTCTCCGGGAGATGGGATCTCCAGGGCAGAACGAGATCGCCCAAACAGGTTGTTGCAGGATTCGAGATGGCCAACGACGTCCACAAGGCTGCGGTTCTTCTGATGAGCCTGCCGCAGGAGCAGGGCGCCCAACTGATGGCGATGCTGAGCCCGGCTCAGGTCGAAGCGGTCTCGATCGAGATTGCCAAGACCAGCATGGTGCCGCCGGAGGAGCAGGCGCAGGTCATCCAGAGCTTCGCCGAAGCCAACCCCAACGCCTTGACCGGCAGCAGTGGGGGCCTGGACGTGGCCCGGACGTTGCTGGAGCAGGCCCTGGGAAAAGGAGCTGCCAGCACGATCGACAACGTACGTCAGTCGATCGAAGCGTTGCCGTTCGGATTTCTGCAGAAGGTCGATAGCCAGAACCTGCTCACGTTCATCATCGACGAGCATCCCCAGACGATTGCGTTGATTCTCTCGCATGTGTCGGCAAGCCAGGCCGCCGACATCATCAGCGGGTTGCCTGCCGAACGTCAGCTCTCCGTCATCCGCCGCATCGCGATGATGCAGCAGACAAGCCCCGAGATCATCCACGCGGTGGAAACCGGTCTTGAACGCCGCATGGCCAGTGTGATGAGCCAGTCGTTCGAGAATGCGGGGGGCATTCCGGCCGTGGCCGGGATCCTCAACGTCATCGACCGTGCCACGGAGCGCAGCATCATGGAGAACCTGGCCCAGGAAGATCCGGAGTTGGTCGACGAGATCCGGCGGCTGATGTTCGTTTTCGAGGACATCACCAAGTTCTCCCACCGCGACATTCAAACGGTTCTCAAGAACGTGGAAAGCTCCCAGTGGGCGATGGCGTTGAAGGGTGCGAGCGAGGATCTGAAGAACAAGATTCTCAGCAACATGTCCAAGCGTGCCGCGGGCCTGCTCCAGGAAGAGATGGACTATCTGGGACCGGTGCGGGCCTCGAACGTGGAGCAAACCCAACAGCAGATCGTCGACATCATCCGGCGGCTCGAAGACACCGGCGAGATCACGATCCAGGGCGGCGAGGAAGAGGAACGGTTCATCCAGTAGCATGCCGGGAAGAACTCGACCCTGGGCGATCGCCGGCCCCCTTCCGGCCGGCCGGCCCGCGGCATGCCCGTGTGTGCAGCGGCGCTTGCCGGAAGCGAGCAGCCCCCCTTGAGAGTTTCAGCGCCGGTTTGCTAGCATGGCATGATGCCTGAGAACATCACGCCCATGATGAAGCAGTACTGCGAGGCCAAGAAGGCGTGCCCCGATGCGCTGCTGTTGTTTCGCATGGGCGACTTCTACGAGATGTTCCACGACGACGCGCGGGTTGCGGCGAAGACGCTCGGGTTGACGCTCACCAGCCGCGACAAGGGTGAGAATGCGGCTCCCATGGCGGGGTTCCCGCACCATCAACTGGAAAGCTATCTGGGCAAGCTGATCGCGGCCGGACTGCGGGCTGCGGTCTGCGATCAGGTGGAGGATCCCAAGGAAGCCAAGGGGCTCGTTCGCCGGGAGATCACACGGATCGTCACGCCGGGAACCGTCACCGACGAGGCGCTGCTGGATCCCCGGGAGAGCAACTTCCTGGCGGCGGTCTGCCCCGGCGAAGCCATGGGCCTGGCGTGGATCGAGCTGTCGACAGGGCGGTTTGTAGCGGCGGGTGTGTCGGCCAAGGCGCTGGCCGATCAACTCGCCCGGATCGCACCTTCCGAATGCCTCCTGTCCGAGGAGATGGAGGCCTTGCCGGAACTCGTCGGCGAGCGAACCATGATCACCCGACGGCCCGCGTGGGCGTTCGCGCAGGCTACGGCGGAGGAGACGCTCGTCAGACATTTCGGCACCAGGAACCTCGAAGGGTTCGGTTTCACCGACTCTGCGGAGGACCGGGCCGCGGTGCGGGCCGCTGGAGCCGTGCTGGACTACCTCTCGGAAACTCAGAAGAGTTCCCTGGAACACATCGACTCGCTCTTTCCCTACCGGAGCGGACAGACGCTGGAAATCGACGAAGCGAGCCGCCGCAGCCTGGAGATCTCGCGCACCATCCGGGAAGGGCGGCGCGGGGGCTCTCTGCTGGCCGTGCTCGATCGCTGCATCACCGCCATGGGATCGCGGCTCCTGGGTGAGTGGATCGCCAATCCCTTGACCGACCTGGTAGCGATCCAGTCGCGGCTCGATGCCGTCGAAGAGCTCAAGGGCGACGCCGCCCTGACGGAAGACCTGCGGCAGGCGCTCAAGCACGTCTACGATGTGGAACGGCTGCTCACACGAGTGACGACCGGGCGCGCGTCGCCTCGAGATCTGGCGTTTCTGGGACGCACGCTGGCGTGCCTTCCGGCAGTGAAATCGCGACTGTCGGCCTGCAAGAGCGGGCTTCTCAGCCAGCTCGAAGGCCGTATCGATTTGTGCGAGCCGTTGCGGCACCGGATCGAGAGCGCCCTGGCCGACCAGTGTCCTCTGAACTGCCGGGAAGGGGGCTTCATCCGCGACGGCTACCATGCCGAGCTGGACTCGCTGCGGGAGCTTCAGCGGGGCGGCAAGCAGTGGATCGCCCGCTACCAGGCGGAAGAAACGCAGCGCACGGGGATCCCGAGTCTCAAGATCGGGTTCAACAAGGTCTTCGGCTACTACCTCGAGATCACCAACGCCCACCGGGAGAAGATACCCGACAGCTATATCCGCAAGCAAACGCTGAAGAATGCCGAACGCTACGTCACTCCGGAACTGAAGGAGTACGAGGAAAAGGTCCTGACGGCCGACGACAAGGCGAAAACCCTCGAGTATGAGCTGTTCGTGGAGATTCGCGACGCCGTGGTGGCCCAGCGCCGGCCGATGCAGACCAACGCGGCCGTGCTGGCCCAGATCGACGTTCTCGCCTCTCTGGCGGAACTGGCTCGGGGACGCAATTACTGCCGCCCCAGGGTTGTCGACGAACCGGTGCTGGACATACGCGACGGCCGCCATCCGGTGCTCGACATCCTCGAACCGGACGGCACCTTCGTGCCCAACGACATTCGCGCCGGCGCCGACGGGGGCAACATCCTCCTGATCACCGGTCCGAACATGGCGGGAAAGAGCACCTACATCCGCCAGGTGGCCCTGCTCACCTTGATGGCCCAGATCGGGAGCTTCATTCCGGCCACGTCGGGGACGGTGGGAATTGCCGACCGCATCTTTGCCCGGGTGGGCGCAAGCGACGAACTGTCTCGCGGGCAGAGCACATTCATGGTCGAGATGACCGAAACGGCAAGGATCCTCAACACGGCCACGGAGCGGAGCCTGGTCATCCTGGACGAGATCGGACGCGGGACGAGCACCTACGATGGGATCTCGCTGGCATGGTCGGTCGTCGAGTACCTGCATGACCATCTGAACTGTCGCACGTTCTTCGCAACCCACTACCATGAGCTGACGGATCTGGCACGCACGCTGGACCGGATCGGCAATCTGAATGTCGCCGTTCGGGAATGGCAGGATGAGGTGGTATTCCTCCACAAGATCGTCGCAGGGGCGGCCGACAAAAGCTATGGGATCCACGTCGCGCGGCTGGCGGGGGTGCCTCGAACCGTGATCGAACGCAGCAAGGAGATCCTGGCTCAACTGGAAGACGAGCACATCGATGCCGCAGGACGGCCGAAAATCGCCCGCAAGGAGAAGAAACGCCGGGGGAGCGAGATCCAGCTCAGCCTCTTCGGACCCGTCGATCATCCGCTCCTGGCCGAGGTCTGCCAGCTCAATCTCAACGAGATGACGCCGATGGAAGCCCATCGCCTGATTGCCCACTGGCAGGCGAAGCTGGAAGGAAACCAGCCCTGGTGAGGGGCGCAACAGAAATGGCCGCCGGAGGGGAACCGGACGGCCATTTCTTCCGCGCTTACAGGGGCATCAGCGAATTGCTGCACTTGGGACAAGCGGGGGAAGTGGTGCCGGGACTGCCGCCTGCCGGGCGGGAAGCGGTGCCGCTTCCTGGCCCGACGGAAGCGAGTCCGAGGCCCCGCAACCGCCGCAGCACACGACCACGGTCTTGTAGGACGGCACCTCGCAGGTGATCTCCTTCTTGACCAGGGTCTTCCGGGTGCGGACCTTCCCGCATTTCGGCTCGTGTATGGGGCGATGCAAGGAGGCACACGCATCGCACGAGTCCTTGCGGCAATCGGCCTGGCTGCACACACCGCACTCCCCGCAGTCGCAACCGCGGCCGCAGTCCTTGCAGCACAGGCTGCCCAGCAGACCGCAGCCGGGCAGCATGGGACAGAACTCTTCGCACTCCACGGTCCAGACGGTTTTCTTGACCTTCTTCATTTCGCACACGATCTGGCAGGTCGCGGCGCCGCCGCATTTCTGGCAGCACCGGCACTGGCTGCCGCCGCAGGCGGGATCGGAAGAACAATCGGCCGCAGCCAGGCTGCCGGCCAGGAAAAGGCTGAGAGTGGTTGTCAGCAAGAACGTTTTCATGGGGATTCGTTCCTTGGGAATCGTGTAGCGACTTGTTCAGAAGTCAACTTGCGCCCGCATCTCGAAGATGTCCATCTTGCCGTCGTCGGCAACCGCCGTGTCGGCCTCGGAGTGGATGAAGTTGAACATCATTCGGGTGTACGGGGTGAGATACCAGTTGACGCCGATCGTGTGATCGCCGGCCTGGCCGCCGGCCACGATTCCGTCATCCAGGTCGACGTAGGAGAAACGGTAGGCGACTTCCCATGCACCTTTGCCGGTGATCGCGCAGCCATCCTCGCCGCGAACGCGGAAGAAGTTCTCGTGCGGCCTGACGCGATCGTTGAATGCACCGGCCGTCCGCACGTACGGACGTGTTTCGCCGGTAAGAAAGTAACTGCAGAACACATAGCAGCCGTTCAAGTCAACGTTCGACGCGCCGATCATGTTGAGGTTGGCGTGAAAGAGTTCCGACTGGGCCGAGAATGGCCCGTAGACATACGCCAACTCGGCACCAAGGAGCTGAAGGTTGTCCACGGCCATGGTCCCGGTGTCGAGGATGTACGGACCAAGATGCGATTCAGGGCGAGTCCGGAGACGCAAGTCTTGATCGCCGATAGCACGGTAACTGTAGGCGATGCCTGTGTGCAGCAGCCCCCGACCCTCGGTCGCTTCGTCGTACCAGGGAAGGAACGTGGTGCGCATGGTTAGTGCGGTTCCGGCATGGTCTTCCGAGGTCTGTGGTGGATCATCGCCCTGCTCGCTGGCGAAGGCACCGACAGCCCACGTCACCCGCTCGTCTTCGGTCCAGTCACGAGCCATCACGCCGACGTTGTAGGCCGGAACGAATACGCCCGCGTCGCAAAGGGATCGCTCCATGAACGTGGTGTACTTTGTTGCAGTCAGCTGCTCCAGGCCGAACGGCTCCTTGAAGTGGCCGATCCGAATGGCATTGATGACTGGCAGTTCTTGGACTTCCACGAACATGTCCTTGAAGGAAGTCTGGCCGGCCAGATCAAACTCGAGCTTGTATCCAATGATGTTGAAGGCGGTACCCGTCGCACTCAGCCATGCCGCGCGCATTTCCACGCCATTCTCCGCGTCACCAACCTGAGTAACGCTGGCGGCGTTTTGGGAGAACATAGAGGTATCGGCGAAAATCCGACCCCCGATTTTGACGGTCGGGGCGGCCGCTGCCTTCTTCTTGTCGGCGGCCTGGGTGGCCTCGACCTTCTCTTTCCATGCCTTCAGTTCGGCAACCTGCTCCGCCAGGCTGGCCTCGGGCTCGGCGAACGCATTGGCCGAGGCGAGCTGGATCTCCACCGGCCGGTCCTGTGGCGGAAGGCAGAGAGGCGCCGAGTAGTAGCCGGACTGGGAACCGGTCGGGGGAAACGGCGTCGGCACCTGGGCGCCGGCGGGCATGATGCCCGCAGTCAACACCGCAGCGGCGATTCCGATCGCTCCTGTTCTGCAGATTATTCCGTTCATGGGATTCGTCTCCTTGAACCACATCTGTCACATGGGGGTTATTTGCCAGGCGAGCAGAGGCCTGAGCCAGGAAGCCGGCGAGGGGGCAACCCAGTCGTACGGGTCCACGCCGCCTTCGTCGGCAATTCCCTTAACAACGGATTTCGGCGAGCAAGAGAAATCCAGAACATCGATTAGACGTGGTTTCTACGAATCGCCCCCTGCTTTGCCACGTAATCGGACGGTTTATGCTAGTGGCGGCGACATTATCAACCCTTGAAGAAAGAGTTTCTCCAAATGGAGGCAGGGGCATCCGGCCGCCGCGACCTGTTGACCTACAGTTTTTTAGCCCGACCAGCGGAGGAATCGCTGACGCCCGCCCCTCGATTCGATACCAGCGGCGCGGCGTGCAGGGACCAGAGGAGAACCCATGGCAAGCCTTTGCCAGGCAGTGATCTCTCCCTCCCGCAGCACAAGTTGCTCCTTGGTCTGCTTCAGACAGACCGGCCGCCGGACGGGTGCGCCTCAAATCCCACAGAATCGAAACATGCGGAACAGGAGAATTACCATGAAAAAACCCCTGGTTATCGGTTGGATCGCCCTTGCCGTGTTGGGCATCGCCTCTCAGGCGCTGGCGGAAAGCGACGCGGTTTCCCAGTTGAAGCAGAAGCTGGCCACCGAGATCGATGCCAGCGCCGACGCCTCGCCCGAGGTCAAGGCGTTTGCCAAGGAAACGTTGCTGCCGCTGTGCAACAATCCCGCATTCGTGGCGGCGGTGCAGGCGCAGAATGCCAGGCACCTGACACTCGACGAGATCAAGAAGACGGATCAGGCCTGGGCCGATGCCGAGGAAGAACTGCCGGTTCAGAAGGAACTCACCCACAACGCCTGCGCGGACGAGATCCGCTCGGTCTCCTCGGCCAAGCCGGCCATTTGCGAGACCTTTGTCATGGACAACCAGGGTGCCAACGTTGGCCAGAACGAGCTGACCAGCGACTACTGGCAGGGAGATGAGCCCAAATGGCAGAACTCCTACAAGGGAGGCCGGGGCGGAGTGGACATCGCCAAGAACAAGCTGGACAAGTCGTCGAACCGGACGATGCAGCAGATTTCGCTGCCGGTTATTGACGAAAACGGCCAGGTGATCGGTGCGGTGACCTACGGGATAGCCGTCGATAGTCTCTAGTGTCCTGTTACAGCTGAGAATCGGGATCGAGACTGCGGAACGGCTGGGCGATTGTCGCAAGATTCTGCGCCACGGATCCCAAAACCAAGGTGTGACAAAGCACTAGTTCACACCCCGATTTCAACCCCGGCGGGAGCGACTTCGGTCTGCGGGCCGTTGGTCGCAACGCCTCCGACACAGTCTGAGGAACGAGATACCCATGAGCGTCAAACACAAGATCCTTGCGATAGTGGGAGTTTCCGTTGTTGCATCGACCTTGCTGATCGTGGCAGGGTGGGATGCGCTGCGGAGGCTGACCCAGAACCTGGACATGATCGTCAACGACGAATTCCTCGTCCTGATCGACGACGAAATCGCGCCCCTGATCGAAGACGACATGCTCCCCCTGATCAATGCCGATATCGCACGCCTGCAGAACCTGCAGAAGAGCATCGAGCTCATGCTCGAAGCCGACCGCGATGTTCACCAGGCAGTGATCGCCGAGAAGCAGGCGCTGGTGGCATCGACCGATGAGGAAACCGCGGCCACCGATGCGGCGAACCTGGAGAACATCGAGCAGGCGAGGAAACGGCTCCAGGCGGCTTCGGAGTTCTTCGACACGGAGGAGCCGAAGAAGCTCTACGCCACCTTGACCCCGGCCATCGACACCTGGCAGGAAGCCACACGGAAGGTGATCGAGAACAGCAAAGACCCGGAGAAACTCCGGTTCGCCCGCAAGGCAAGCGATACCGGCTCTGCCTACAAGTCGTTCAACAGCATGCGGGAGGTCATCGACCAGCTCCAGCAGGCCCAGGACTCGGCAATCCAGGTGGCCCTGGCGGACGTGGAGAAGAAGAAGGGTCGCGTCAACGAGCAGCAGACGCGAATGGCGGAGAAGAAGCAGGCCGTGCTCCAGGTGACCGACGAGATCAAGACCGCGGCGTTCCACAGAACCGTACTGTTTCTGGCAATCGGTATCGGGGCCGCCATCGCACTGGTTGTGGTCGGCATGTCGGTCTCTCGCCGGATCACCCGGCCGATTGCCGAGTGCGTAACCAGCGTGACGGCTCTGGCCGAACAGGATTTCAGCAAGCCGGCCAACGTCCGGAGCAAGGACGAACTGGGCCAGATGGCCCAGGCCATCAACACGTCGATTGCCAACACCCAGAAGGCTTTCGACGGTATTCGCGAAGCGGCTGAGCGGGAGAAGAAGGCTCAGGAAGAAAAGGCCAAGGCGGAACGGAAAGCTGCCGAGGAAGAGCAACGGCGCCAGGCCGAAATGGCCGAAAGCGAACGACGGCGGGCGGAAGAGCAGCAGAGGCTCAAAGACGAACAGGCCGAGCAGGAACACCGCCAGGCCGAGATCGTCCGGCGCGAGGCCGAAGAGATGCGCCGCAAAGTCGATTGCCTTCTCCAGATCGTTGCCGCTGCCGCCGAAGGCGACCTGTCGCATCGCATCAACATCGAGGGGCATGCTGCCATCGACGAGCTTGCAGCGGGAATCGACCGCATGCTCCAGGATCTGTCGACGATCATCGGCCAGGTCACGGAGAGTGCCGGCCAGTTCAGCGAGGGAAGCCGTGTCATTGCCGAAAGCTCCCAGAGCCTGGCAACCGGCGCCCAGAACCAGAGCGCGTCGGTGGAAGAAATGAGCGCCTCCATCGAGGAGCTGACGCGCAGCATCGATTCGGTCAAGAACCACGCCGAAAACGCCAACAAGACAGCGGACGACACGAACCAGCTCGCCAAAGCGGGCGGATCGGCGGTGACCAAATCGATCGAAGCCATGGAACTGATCCGCACCAGTTCCGAGCAGATCAGCGAGATCATCCAGGTCATCTCGGAAATCGCCAGCCAGACCAACCTGCTGGCCCTGAACGCGGCGATCGAAGCGGCGCGGGCCGGCGAACATGGAATGGGCTTCGCCGTGGTCGCCGACGAGGTGCGCAAGCTGGCCGAAAGGTCCAATCGGGCGGCCAAGGAGATCTCCGAACTGATCAAGGAATCCTCCCAGCGGGTGGCCGAAGGAGCCCGGCTCAGCGAAGAGACAGGCAACGCTCTCACCCAGATCGTCAGCGGAGTCGAGGCGACCGCCGCCATGATCGCCGAGATCGCCACAGCCACCGTGGAGCAGGCCGGCAACGCCCGAGAAGTCTCAGCGGCCATTCATGGCATCGCCGAGGTGACCGAGCAGGCGGCCGCCGGCAGCGAGGAGATGGCTTCCAGCAGCGAAGAGCTCGGCGCCCAGGCGACGACTCTCCGCGAACTGGTGTCCCGGTTCAAAATCGACGACAACCTTCGCCAGGCGACTCGCGATCGCAGGGAGAAAACAGCCGTCTGACGTGATCGATGCTTTTCTCGCCGGCACGCGGTGTCTTCCTTGCTGAGACACCGCGTGCCGCATTTGCTGGCGTCCAGCCTGCTATCGCTCGTGGTTCTCCGTCGACCGTGCTCGCCGCAGCTTCTCCAGGAGTTCCTGCCATCGGCCGTCGCCCGGATCGAACCGGACAAGATTCTGTGCCAATGCGATCGCCTCGTCCCACCGCTTCTGCCGGCCGTAGAGGATCGCCAGGGCATGCATCGTGTCGACGCTCTCGGCACCGGCTCCTGAAATCCGCAGCGACTGTCTGAGCGGCTCTTCCGACTCCGCCCAGCGTTGCAGCTTCTGCAGGGCCAGACCGAAGTTGTAGTGGATTCTCGCATTCTCCGGCGACAGTTCGGCGGCGCGGCGGAGCGACTCGACCGCCTCCTCCATCCGGCTCTCGTCTTCCGCCAGCAGCAATCCCAGGGAGTAGTGAGCCTCGGCCATGTTTGCATCCAGTTCAACGACCTCGCGGAAGAGAGCCTCGGCCTCACCCTTGCGCCCCTGCATGTCACAGAGCATGGCGAGATTGACACGGGCGGGAATGAAGTCGGGCTCGATCCGGATCGCCGTGCGGTACTCGGCCTCGGCTCGGGCGAGGTAGTCCGGATCAGGCCGGCCCGGCGCGCCGAAGTGGGCCTCGGCCAGGCTGGTATAGACGACGGCCGCATTCAGATGGGCCGCGCCCTGATCGGCGACCGCTTGCTGGCCGACAAAATACTCGTCGATCGCCCGATCGAAGGCGGTGAGGTCCTTCTGGGTGAACCCCGACCGCGCAGTGCGTGCAAGCAGACGGGCCGTTTCGACGCGGACGGCCCGCACCGGATCGCGCAGCAGGGGAGCAAGCCAGCGGTAGGTCGTTGCGGCCGGCTCGTACTGCAGGCTGCGGACAGCCGTCGCCCGCACGAGCGGATCCTGGTCCTCCAGGGCCCGCACCGCTTCGGCCAGGCCTCGATCGCCCCCGTAGCCCGACAGAAGGGAGACAGCGCTGGCGCGGATCGCCGCGCGCACGTTCGGATCGCGGGCCGTCTTCAGAAGCCTCTCCTCGCCCCCCGGGGCCGTCTGTCGTCCGGCTGCGATCCCGTGGGCGAAATGCTCGTTCTGGTTTCGTTTCTCTCCATACCAGGTCCGCACCTGGGCAGCCGCCCACCCAGCCGTTTCCCCCTTGGCTGGATCGTTGTGGCAGCCGTTACAGGCATTGGGAATCCCCAGGTCCACGGTCAGGTCGGGACGCGGGATCCGCAGGCTGTGGTCGCGACGTGGATCGGCCACCATGTACTTCGTGTCGGGCATGTGGCACTCCACGCAGAGGGTCCCCGCCTTCGTCCAGTCGGGATGGAAATGATGGAGCGGCGTATCGTATTGGGCCTTGGTATGGCACTGCGTGCAGAGCCGGTTGTCGTTGAACTTCACTCTGACCGAATGCGGATCGTGGCAGTTCGAGCAGCGGACCTTGTTGTCGTACATCCGGCTCTGGATGAACGAACCGTACTCATAGTCTTCTTCGAGAATCTGGCCGTCGGCGTAGTAGAGGTTATTGTCGATGATCTCCGGCAGATAATGGTCATAGTACGACGAACGGGACCGCTCACTGGTATAGCCGGGGTAGACGATCCTGCGGCGGGAATGGCAGGGGGCGCAGTCCTCGATCTCGATGCGGGAATTCGCGTCCTTCAGATTCGGCAACCCGAACCCGTAGCGCCGATCCCAGAATCCGAACTTGCCGCTGCCTTCGGCCAGTTCCACGTGCAGGCTGCCAGGGCCGTGGCAGGTCTCGCAACTCACGTCGATTTCGGACCACGTGGTCCGATACGTATCGGCGGCGAGATCGAAATTCTTCTTCAGATTCGTCGTGTGGCACTCGGCGCACATGTAGTTCCAGTTCTGCAGCCGGCGAGTCCAGTGCAGCGGATCGTCGTGGGGAATCGGCTCCTTCGGGTAAAGATGATACCATTGCCGCCGCTCCGTATCCCAGGTGATCGGCAGGCACTGGATGCGGCCGTCCGGAAACTCAACCAGGTACTGCTGGAGCGGCCGGACTCCGAAGACGTACTTGACGAGAAATTTCTCCATCTCCCCGGAGCGATTGTCGGTTGTGACATAGAAGCGATCACCCTCGCGGCTCATTTTCGAAGTCACGGCAAAACCGACCGCGATGCGTCTCTCCCTCGCCAGACGCCTTGCCACATCGCCGATCTGTTGCTGGGCATCGGCGACATCGCAGGGCCGGACCAGCTTGTGCCCTGCTGCGAGGAACGGGACCCGGCCGCCCTGCAACTCGCCGGAAGCGGCTGCCGTCGCCTCGGGCGGCGCCGGTTCCGGCTTTCCTTCCAGCCACGCCAGCCCCGCCGCGACTTCCTTCCGCTCGCGTTCGCCGAAAGCCTCCAGCACCCGGCGTCGCAGCTCGGCCTGGGCATCGGTCAGGGCGACGATCCACACCTGGCGGGCCACTGCGTGCACGAGTTCCCCCAGTTCGGCATCGCGCAATCTGACGAGATCGTCGAAGGCGATGTGCGTGAACTCCGCTCCCTCGAAATCGCCCAATACGGTCTGCGGTGTGGCGTGATCCATCGCCAGGTCGTGGTCGGAGCCGTGCCAGAGTTCCATTTCCTTCGGGTGGCACTCGGCGCACTTTTCTCGTCCCACATAGGATGCCTCGCGCCCGGCCGGCAAGTCCGTGTGCCGGTCGAGGAGGTAGATGCCCCCCACGAGAACCCCAAGGCTCCCGAGAAGCAACACGGCAAACACCAGAAGGCGACGATGGGGACGCGGCATGATCAGACAGCGGGCGGCTCGGAAGGGCGGACGCAGGGGCGGTTCAGGAATTGCGACCGTTGGTCGGGGCGATCGCGAACGAACAACACGGAGCACCTTGGTGCCGGCACGCGGTCTGCACGACGTTGGCGCCGACGACTTCCTTCATCATCTGAAGGTCGACGCAGCACACCGCACCCGTCTTCTCGTACATGCTGATGAACGGGCAACTCCGCTTGTGCAGAACCAGCGCGCCATGCTCGTCCTCGTCGAGATTCAAGAGGACTCCCTCGTTCTGGAGCAGCTCCATCATCTGCTTCAGCCGGGCTTCCGGTCGCCTGGTCGTGATCTTCGATCGGTAATGGGCCGCCAGGCTGCGACTGACCTCGACAAGGATGCGGTCGATGGTTCTGCGGTCGCAAACCGAACTGACCGCCTGCCAGATGGCAGGCACCAACAGACGCTGATTGCTGGCAAACAACAGCATCAGGGCAGCATCCGTCGCCGAGTACACGTGCCGCGGCCGACCGCGTCCCGACAATCGCTCAACCCGGCGCTCCAGGTACCCCGCCCCGACCAGTTCGTTGAGCTGCTCGGCGACGGCCGTTCGCGTGACTCCCGTCGCCTCGATCAGGTCGGCAACCGTTTGGGGCGGCATTCCGACAAGAAGCCGAACAATACGCATGCCCGCCGCGCTGACGCTTGCCTGATCCAACGTTGCCGATTCCGCCATGGTGGCACTCTCTTGCTCTTGGCATCCACTTTGCCCGCCTGAGGAGGGAGATGCTCCGATTCCGGCTCGCGATCTGCCTATTCGAGGCTCCCCCGGCGCTGCACAACCGCTGATATCCCGCCGAGAAAGCGTCTGTTCCGTTCCTGCCCCTTCAATAAAGACAGCAGACATTGATAATAACCGGGTTCATGCCGTCACGCAAACCGACACCTGCAGGAATTAGCCCCCATTCCGGGTGCATGTGACTTTCGTCCGCTCGAGTGATATCAAGCCTGGCAGGCATTCTGAAACCTCGCCTGTCCCGAAACCGCCCCGGAGGCGTCCCAAGGGCAGAGACCACAAGCTGTAGCAGCAGTCATCCAGTCGGCTGCCAGAGTCCTCGGCTTCAATGCGCGCCATCTGCGTGCTCTCTTCTGCCGGGCAACACGTTCACAAGGTGAATCTGCAGGAAAGCAGAACTCGATCCGATCGCAGGCACGACTCGGTGAGCGCAACGGTCCCGCAGGTTCCGCTCGCCTGACGCAGGGTCTTACCGCCGCGGTTGGCGCAAACCATTCGGAGTACGCCCTGGAACGACGAAAGAGGATCTTCCGTCTCGAACGCCGTATCCTTTGAGTAGATGGGCGAACCAGGAAAACCTTTCAGCCCAAGAGGACCGTCCCGTGAAGTTTGCGCCAGTCCGCAGCCGGCCGATCATGCTGGCCTTGTTGCAGGCGTTTCCGTTCTGCTCGCCGGCAAGGATCTCTCCGATCGGCGACGGATTTCCCGCAGTCGACTTCGTCGGATTCGTATGCCGTCGGTCCTGGTCTGAGTGTGCCGCAACCACTGCCGGATCGCCGGTCACACGATTGCCGTACAACGTTCGCTTGCAGAACTCCGATTGCCGGTGCCTGCAAACGCTGCGGCCCGGCCGATGGCGCACAGAGCCCCGCGTGTCGGTATGCCGAGAGGCCCTCGCGATGCGCTGCGTCATCAGCAGCGATCCTTTCGGTGTCGATCACTCGGCGAGCGTGCCGGACCCGTATCGGTCGCAGCGCCGCAGGATGCTGACGGATGCACGCGTGATGTCTGCCGGACAGGTGCCTCAAACATCCGGCAAGTTGCTTCACGAATCGCGCGGATGGCTTCATCATGACCGGATGCGAAAGTGGAATTCTTGTTTCGCGCGGGTATCCGGCGAGTCCACAGAAAAATTTTTCAGAAATTTTTCTCCGCATGGTCTCGCGCCTGTAAGCGAGATCTTCTCCCAGGTCGTCGACCTGCCAACTCGACCGCGTATCGGTTCCTTGCCTCGCACTCGCGCACGCCGGCAACTCGCCCGCTACCAGCAGCGGCTGCATACTAACAACACACTACTGGCCATATCATGGTCTCGAAGTGGTCAATGTCTTTCTATCATCGAGATCACGATCCCGGCTCAAGCCGCGAGGCGGATGGTCCGCCATGGCGATTGGCTGCCGTCGCACGCTCAGACGAGGATCGCCCATTGCCGCTGGCCGCAGTGATCGACGACAACAAGCAGGAGAAGAGCAGCGCAAGCAAGTCATGAATTATCAATGACTTGCGGCGACACAAAACCTGCCCGCGGTACCGGTCGTGCTGCGCTACCGCTTCGGCGCCGCGTGGCCGTGGACGCGGGCGCAGCGGCGCTGCGTGGCTGAGCCGGACATTGGCATCGACAGCCTGAATCGGCGCTCAATCGGCGCGGCCGCGCATCACGATCCAGATTTAATTGCAGTTGTTTCACTTCTATGCCTCGAAATGCCGAATGTAGTGTGCACATATCATGCGACACGACAGGCAGAGCAACGACGACGTGCACGGCAATGCGCTGCGCTGATGACTGCACTGCGCTGGCTGCAACAGTATCGCCGAGGTCGCCGCGCGACGTTGTTCAGGTCGTTGCAGTGCACGTTTTTTGTCCGCGCAGCGAAAATTGTGCTTGCAAGATTCAGTAAAGAAGGTAGGATATCTGCAAATCAAGGTGCTAGCGATGCTGGCCTTTCGATTGTCGCTTTCAACCGAATACATGAAGCGGGAAACGAAAGACGACTTCACTGCGAGTTCTTAGCGAAGAAGGATTCATTCAGAGATTCGATCAGCTCGGAAGCTTAGGTTGACGGACACCGACGATTCAGATTGACTCTTCTGCTTCCGACCAGCCGAGACCTTGACCCATCGCTCTGTCAGACGGTTGTTGCGATGGGAGGTGTAGAGACTTGCTGTCTTATTTCTGCGGCGAGTGACCTGTCGGTTATCGGCCCCCAGCCCGATCGTAGGCAAGTGGCTCGCCCGTAACTTAGTTAGGAGGACGTAAGGTGGCCAAGAAGAAGGCAACGAAAGCGGCAGCCAAGAAGGCTGCTCCCAAGAAGGCGGCCAAGAAGAAAGCTGCTCCCAAGAAGGCAGCCAAGAAGAAGGCCGCTCCCAAGAAGGCAGCCAAGAAGAAAGCCGCCCGGAAGAAGAAGTAGTATCGGTGGCGAGGGCCTGCGGCCCCGCACTTCCGAGAGGGCCTCTTCTGCCCGATGAAGATCCGACGAGAAAGGGACGCCCGCCGCTTGGCAGGGCGTCCCTTTCTCGTCGGATCTTCATCGGGCAGAAGAGGAA